>CAJNCL010000001.1:0-645483 GCA_905221255.1 bacterium | reverse complement strand
ACTTTACAAAAAAGTAGGAGATGCTGATCCAGTAGCCGTTGAAGGTAAGAAATTGACCTTGACAGCTAAGGATAAGATAGACGCTAACACTTGGGTAGCATCCTTCACAAATCTTCCACAATACGAAGCTGGTAAAGAAATCACTTACTCAATTAAGGAAGTGGATGTACCAGCTGGCTATGAAGCCTCTGTAACTGGTCAAGTAGTGACAAACACTCACAATCCAGATACAGTTATCCTTTCAGGAACTAAGGTTTGGAAAGATAACAACAACCAAAGCGGCAAACGTACGAAATCGGTGAAAGTTCAAATTCTTAACGGCGACAAAGTTGTTCAAGAAATTGAAGTTTCAGAAGCAACTGGTTGGAAGTTCGAATCAAAAGCACTTCCTAAGTATGAAAATGGTACAGAAATCAAGTACACTGTCAAAGAAGTGGCTGTGAAAGAATATACCTCAACAGTTACTACGGACAAAGATGGTAAGTACACAGTTACCAATGAATACACACCAGAGAAAACATCTGTAAAAGGTAAGAAGATCTGGAAAGATGAAGATAACAAAGACGGTATCCGTCCAGCATCTATCACAGTAAAACTTTTTATTGATGGTAAAGAAACTGATAAAGTAGCTACAGCTTCAGAAGCAACTGGTTGGACTTATGAGTTTACAGGTCTTGAGCGTTATAAAGATACTAATGGTACAGAATTCAAGTACTCTGTAGTAGAAGTTCCAGTTGAAGGTTATGAATCTAAAGTAGAAGGCTTCAATATCACAAATACACACACTCCAGAAAAACCAACACCAGGTAAACCAAATGAACCAGGAAAACCAGGTCCAAAACCTCAACTTCCTAACACTGGTGAAAAAGCATCTAATGCAGCAGTAGTTGCAGGACTTGCTTTGATGGCAGTGACTGGTGGATTGTACTTTGTAAGCCGTAAAAATAAATAATCTCTATATTAGAGTTAATTTTCAGTTAGTTCTTAGGAAGTAATTGGAAAGGAAATAGTCCAGAACATTTGTTCTGGACTATTTTTTATCTTGAAAAATAAGCAATGCTTTTCAATCGTTCTAGTAGGGGACGACCAATAAAACTAATGGCAATGATTTTACCAAGATCAGGGAGGATAAAGGGAAGGACACCGACTGCTAGTGCCTTATCAAATGGCATCCCAGCAAGGAAGTGGAGGCTGAGAATACCTCCGACAAAGACGAGGGAGTCACCCAAGAGGTTGGCTAGGAAAATGCGAATGTAGCCACTATTTTGATGGATGAGATAAGATGTAAGTCCAGCATAGACAAGGTCGAACCAAAGATAGCCTGCGCTTGGACCGACTAAAACGTGAAATCCAGCTCCTCCCCCTGCAAAAACAGGTAAACCAATGGCACCCAGCAGGAGATAGAGAGCTACAGATAAAACAGCTTCCCTAGGTCTAAAAACAGTAGCAATCAGACCGATTGCAAAGTTTTGCAAAGTGAAGGGCACAGGACCGATAGGGAGACTGATTTGTGCCAATACGGCGATGAGAGCAGCACCGATAGCAGGAATGGCATAGATATGAGCTTTTTTCAAAACTGTTAACCTCTTTTCAAAATTATAGTAACTATTATACTAATTTAGAAAGAAAAGTCAACCTATTTTTGAAATCAAGGTAACAATTTTGTAACAGCCGATTTTGCAAGTAAAAAGAGACCACATGTGGTCTCTTGCGATAACTAGCGCATGGTCACAAATTCTTCTGAAGCGGTTGGGTGGATAGCTACTGTAGCATCAAAGTCCGCCTTGGTTGCACCCATCTTGATGGCAACAGCGAATCCTTGAATCATCTCATCCACTCCGTAACCAAGTCCGTGTAGTCCAACAACTTTTTCATCAGCACCAGCGGTGATGAGTTTGAAGCGTGATTCTTGACGGTGGTTTGTAACAGCAGAGTACATAGATGCAAAACTTGACTTGTAGACTTTGATGTTATCTTGGCCGTATTCTTTGATAGCTTGATCCTCGGTTAAACCAACCGTTCCGATTGCTGGGTGTGAGAAGACAACAGTAGGGATAGTCGTGTAGTCCATCTTGGCATTTGTTTTCCCGTTGAAGAGGCGTTCAGATAAGGTACGTCCGGCCTTGATGGCTACTGGGGTCAGTTCTTTCTCACCAGTAACATCTCCAAGAGCATAGATGCCATCTACAACTGTATTTTGGTATTCATCTACTTGGATAAATCCACGTTGGTTGAGTGTGACGCCAGCCTTTTCTAACTCCAGACCGTCTACATTTGGACGGCGACCGGTAGCCCAGATAACTTGGCTGGCAGTGTGACTAGAACCGTCTTCAAAATAAATGGTAATACCTTGCTCCGTTTCTTCGAGCTTGACGGGTACCTTGTGTGTGTGCAAAGGTAGACCTGTTTTTTCCATTTCATTGACAAGTCCTTCAACGATGTAGCTGTCAAAACCACGCAAGGGACGATCGCGACGGACAAACAAATCCGTTTTTACTCCTAGCGCGTGGAGAACACCTGCTAATTCAACGGCGATATAACCAGCTCCAAGAATCGCAACGGAGTCAGGAAGTTGCTCCCAAGCAAAGACATCGTCTGAGCTGCCACCGAGTTCAGCTCCAGGGATAGTTGGAATGCTTGGACGAGCGCCAGTCGCAATCACGATATGTTTGGCACGAATCAATTCACCATTAACGCTGACCGTATGAGCATCAACAAAATGAGCACGACCCTCAATCAAATCAACACCGTTGCGCTTGAAACTTCCATCATAAGACGAGCGGGCACGATCGATGTAGGCTTCACGGTTTTGACGAAGTTTAGCAAAATCAAATTGAACATCTGAACTTGTAAAACCATAGTCAGGGCCGTAGTGGTGGAAGCTTTCAGCGATTTGCGCTCCATACCACATGATTTTTTTAGGAACGCAGCCGACATTGACGCAGGTTCCACCTAATTTTTTCTCCTCGATAACAGCAGCTTTAGCACCGTGTTCGCCAGCGCGGTTCATAGTGGCAATGCCGCCGCTTCCTCCACCGATGGCGATGATATCATATTCTCTCATAGAAAACTCCTTATAGCTTTGATAGTCATATTCTATCGTTTTTATTTTTTGAATGCAAAAATCTGCTACGTTAAAAAAAATTAGAAAAACACTTGCCATTTTTTCAAAGATATTGTATTATATATCTAGCACAATAATCCAATAAACGAATACCGAACGAAATAATGATCCTGAATTGTCATTGTTTCCATCTGAACTGTCATTGTTTGGGCTTGGTATTTCTGATATAATGGTTTTTGTAAGGCAAAAGAATAAAGGAGCTTAAAAATGAAAAGAAATAAGAAGGCAAAAAAATGGCAATTATACACAGCGATTGGTGTTGCCAGCGCTATTGTTATCGGTGCTGCGGGGATTTTGATTTTTAGACAACCTTCCCAGTCAGCAGTCAAGGAGGAAACCTCTCATATCGTTACTGCTAAGGAAGGTTCGGTTGCTTCATCGGTTCTCTTGTCAGGTACGGTTACAGCAAAAAATGAACAATACGTTTATTTTGATGCTAGTAAGGGAGATTTAGATGAAATTCTCGTTTCGGTTGGAGACAAGGTCGAAGAAGGGCAAGCGTTGGTCAAATACAGCAGTGCAGATGCTCAAGCTGCCTATGATGCAGCCGATCGTGCAGTTGCAAAGGCAGACCGTCATATCGAGGAGTTAAACAAAGCTCGTGAGAATGCATCAGCTGCACCAGCTTCTCCACAAGTTCCAACAGAAGCTGGACTCCCAGAACAAGCGCAAGCAGCGACTTCTTCAGTATCCTCTATCGACTCTCAAATCAGTGATGCCAAGGATAACCGTGCAGATGCTGTTGCCCAACTCAACAAGGCCCAAGCTCAGCTAGATGCTGCAACTGTCCTCAGTACACTAGAAGGGACTGTAGTTGAAGTTAATCGTAATGTTTCCAAATCGCCAACAGGTAATAGCCAAGTGGTAGTACATGTCGTAAGTAATGAAAACTTGCAGGTCAAAGGGGAGTTGTCTGAATACAACCTTGCTAACCTTTCTGTTGGGCAAGAAGTTACCTTTACTTCGAAGGTTTACCAAGATAAGAGCTGGACAGGAAAAATCAGCTATATTTCTGATTATCCTAAAAACAACGGAGAAGCAGCAAATGCAGCCCTTGGAGGAAATACTGGCTCTAAGTACCCTTATACTGTTGATGTGACTAGCGATATCGGTGAGTTGAAACAAGGCTTCTCAGTCAGTGTGGAAGTCAAAAACAAGAGTAAGGCCATCCTTGTTCCTTTAACAAGTGTTGTTACCGAAAATGACAAAAACTATGTTTGGATCGTTGACGACCAGAAAAAAGTGAAGAAGGTAGAAGTTACTTTGGGGAATGCGGATGCAGACAACCAAGAAATTACTTCAGGTTTGACAGACGGTGCCAAGGTCATCAGTAATCCAACATCTTCCTTGGAAGAAGGAAAAGAGGTGAAGGCTGATGAAGAAACTAATTAGTCTCAAAAATATCTGTAGGAGTTATCGAAATGGTGACCAAGAACTGCAGGTCCTTAAAAATATCAGTCTAGAAGTTCATGAAGGTGAGTTTGTTGCCATTATGGGACCATCTGGTTCTGGTAAATCTACCTTGATGAATACCATCGGAATGTTGGATACACCAACCAGTGGAGAGTACTACCTTGAAGGTCAAGAAGTTGCAGGCCTTGGAGAGAAACAACTGGCAAAGGTCCGCAACCAGCAAATCGGCTTTGTCTTTCAGCAGTTCTTTCTCTTGTCCAAACTCAATGCGCTTCAAAACGTTGAATTGCCTTTGATTTACGCTGGAGTTTCAGCTTCAAAACGTCGCAAGTTAGCTGAGGAATATTTAGATAAGGTTGAATTGACAGAACGCAGTCACCATTTGCCTTCAGAATTATCTGGTGGTCAAAAGCAACGTGTAGCGATTGCGCGTGCTTTGGTAAATAATCCTTCTATCATCCTAGCTGACGAACCGACAGGAGCTTTGGATACCAAGACGGGAAATCAAATTATGCAACTGTTGGTGGAGTTAAACAAGGAAGGGAAAACCATTATCATGGTCACGCATGAGCCTGAGATTGCTGCCTATGCCAAACGCCAAATTGTCATTCGTGATGGTGTCATCTCGTCTGACAGTGCTCAGGTAGAAAAGGAGGAAAACTAAGATGCAGAATCTGAAATTTGCCTTTTCATCCATCATGGCCCATAAGATGCGTTCCTTCCTGACTATGATTGGGATTATCATCGGAGTTTCGTCCGTCGTCGTCATCATGGCTCTTGGCGACTCTATGTCTCGTCAGGTCAATAAAAACATGACCAAATCACAGAAGGATATCCATGTCTTTTTCTCACCTATCAAGAGCAAGGACGGTTCCTTTACGCAGAAACAATCCGCTTTGACAGTCAGCGGGAAAGAAGAGGATGTTCATATTGAACCACCAAAACCACTAGAATCCTGGGTCAAGGAAGCTGCCAAACTTAAAGGAGTAGACAGTTACTATGTCACCAACTCGACCAACGTTACCCTATCTTATAAGGATAAGAAGGTTGAACGAGCAACTCTGACAGGCGGAAATAGCACCTACATGAACGCAGTTGAAAATGAAATCGTTGCGGGTAGAAGTCTAAGACCGCAAGACTACAAGGAATTTGCCAGTGTGATTTTGCTGGACGAAGAACTAGCCAAGAGTTTGTTTGATAGTCCAGAAGCTGCGGTTAATCAAGTCATCTCTGTCAATGAATTTAGTTACCGTGTGATTGGCGTTTATACAAGCAATGAAGCCAAAACTGCTAAAGCCTTTGGGATTGGTGGTCTTCCAATTACGACCAATATCTCTCTCGCAGCCAATTTTAATACTGATGAAATCTCGAACATCGTCTTTCGTGTCAATGATACTAGTTTAACGCAGACCTTAGGTCCGGAGTTGGCTCGAAAACTGACCGAGATTGCTGGTCTTCAGCAAGGAGAGTACCAAGTTGCGGACGCAACTGCCGCCTTCCAAGAGGTACAACAACTATTTGGTTTTATGACCACCATTATCAGTGCCATCGCAGGAATCTCTCTCTTTGTCGGGGGAACCGGTGTTATGAATATCATGCTGGTTTCGGTGACAGAACGCACGCGGGAGATTGGTCTGCGGAAAGCTCTCGGAGCTACTCGGGCTAATATCTTGGTACAGTTTCTGATTGAATCCATGATTTTAACCTTGCTAGGTGGTGTCATCGGTCTTGGGATTGCTGCTGGAATGACCATGTTAGCTGGAGTATTGCTTCAAAATATGATTGCAGGTATCGAAGTTGGGGTTTCCCTCCCAATCGCTCTCTTTAGCTTGGCTGTGTCAGCCAGCGTTGGTATGATTTTTGGAGTCTTGCCAGCCAATAAAGCGTCTAAGCTTGATCCGATTGAAGCTCTTCGTTATGAATAAGATATAGAGCAGAAAAAAACAAGATGGATATTTATCTGTCTTGTTTTTGTATGGATTTTCCTATCGAAAATCACTAAAAATATGATATAATGAAGTGTTAGAAAAACAGGTTTCATTTGCCTGGAAAGGAAAAATTATGTCTGAAAAGAATTTTTATATTACAACACCGATTTACTATCCATCTGGTAAACTTCATATCGGTTCTGCCTACACAACCATCGCTTGTGATGTCCTAGCTCGCTACAAACGCCTCATGGGCTACGATGTCTTTTATCTGACAGGTCTTGATGAGCATGGTCAAAAGATTCAACAAAAAGCAGAAGAAGCTGGTATCACACCTCAAGCCTATGTTGATGGGATGGCGATTGGCGTCAAAGAACTCTGGAAATTACTCGATATCTCATACGATAAATTTATCCGTACAACGGATGACTATCATGAAAAAGTAGTGGCTCAGGTCTTTGAACGCTTGCTTGCTCAAGATGATATCTACTTGGGTGAATACTCTGGTTGGTATTCAGTTTCAGATGAGGAATTCTTTACAGAAAGCCAGCTTGCGGAAGTTTTCCGTGATGAAGCTGGAAATGTGACGGGCGGTATCGCTCCATCAGGTCACGAAGTGGAATGGGTTTCAGAAGAGTCTTACTTCCTTCGCCTCAGCAAATACCAAGATCGTTTGGTAGAATTTTTCAAATCGCACCCTGACTTCATCACTCCAGATGGTCGTCTTAATGAAATGTTGCGTAACTTCATCGAGCCAGGTTTGGAAGACTTAGCGGTTTCTCGTACAACCTTTACCTGGGGTGTGCCAGTCCCTTCCAACCCAAAACACGTTGTCTACGTTTGGATTGATGCCCTTCTTAACTATGCGACTGCTCTTGGTTACGGTCAAGAGGATCATGCTAACTACGACAAGTTCTGGAATGGAACAGTCTTCCATATGGTCGGAAAAGACATCCTTCGTTTCCACTCAATCTACTGGCCAATCCTTCTCATGATGTTGGATATGAAATTGCCTGATCGCTTGATTGCCCATGGTTGGTTTGTCATGAAAGACGGTAAAATGTCTAAGTCTAAAGGGAATGTCGTATACCCTGAAATGTTAGTAGAACGTTATGGACTTGATCCACTTCGATACTACCTCATGCGTAGCCTTCCAGTCGGTTCAGACGGAACCTTCACTCCAGAAGACTATGTAGGACGTATCAACTATGAATTGGCAAACGACCTTGGGAACCTTCTCAACCGTACAGTTTCTATGATTAACAAGTACTTTGATGGTCAAATCCCTGCCTATGTAGAGGGTGTAACTGAGTTTGATAATGCTCTTGCTGCCGTTGCAGAACAATCAATCGCTGACTACCACACCTACATGGAAGCAGTAGACTACCCACGTGCTCTTGAAGCAGTCTGGACTCTTATCTCTCGTACCAACAAATACATTGATGAGACTGCTCCATGGGTCTTGGCCAAGGATGAAGCTCTCCGTGACCAATTGGCAAGTGTTATGAGTCACTTGGCAGCAAGCCTTCGTGTCGTAGCCCACTTGATTGAGCCGTTTATGATGGAAACCAGTCGCGCCGTATTGGCACAACTTGGTCTAGCAGAAGTTTCTAGCCTTGAGAACTTGAGCTTGGCTGATTTCCCTGCAGGTGTAACAGTAGTTGCTAAAGGAACACCAATCTTCCCACGTCTGGACATGGAAGAAGAGATTGTCTATATCAAGGAACAAATGGAAGGTAACAAACCAGCCGTCGAAAAAGAATGGAATCCAGATGAAGTTGAACTCAAACTCAACAAGGAAGAAATCAAGTTTGAAGACTTTGACAAGGTTGAAATCCGTGTTGCTGAAGTAAAAGAAGTTTCTAAAGTAGAAGGTTCTGATAAGTTGCTTCAATTCCGCTTGGATGCTGGAGATGGTGAAGACCGTCAAATCCTCTCAGGAATTGCTAAGTACTATCCAAACGAACAAGAATTGGTCGGCAAGAAAGTACAAATCGTTGCCAACCTTAAACCACGTAAAATGATGAAAAAATATGTCAGCCAAGGGATGATCCTCTCAGCTGAACATGATGGGAAATTAACCCTTCTCACAGTTGATCCAGCTGTACCAAATGGAAGTGTGATTGGGTAAAAGCAAAAAACCAACGTTAGGCACGTTGGTTTTTCTTGTTATGCGCGAGATTTTCTAAGAAGGAATCCATCTCCTTTTGCGACTTGAGGACAATTACTTTCTCAGGGTAGGTTTCTTGAACCCGTTGATAGCGTTCTTTAGCATTCTTTGTCCGCCCATCCCAGAGAATCCATCGGATAAACTCCCAGTCAAAGCGTTCAGGACAACCAGCAGCCATGCTTTCTCGAACTTGACCTCTGTATTTGAGATAACGCTTAAAGGCCCTCAGTAAGCAAGTCCAAGGTGAAAAATTGAGAAAGATGATTTGGTCAGCTTCTTGCATTCTTTTCTCATAATAGCACCAAGAGTAGTTGCCATCGATGACCCAAGCTTCATGCTTTGTGAGAAAGTTTTTCATCTCGCCCAACATCCATTCGCGGTCACTGTCTTGCCAACCAGGTTGAAATTGGAGTGTATCCATATGCAGTTTGGGTATGGAGTAGTAGTTAGATAACTTTTCTGCTAGAGTTGACTTACCAGCTCCAGAATAGCCGATAATTGCGATTTTCATTTTTTACCTTTTCGTAATTGAGGACAAAAAAACAGCCTCTGTGGACTGTTTCTTATTTAGCAAGTTTAGCTGAAAGACGAGCTTTATCGCGGCTTGCTTTGTTTTTATGAATCAAACCTTTAGTTTCTGCTTTGTCGATAGCTGAGCTAGCAGCACGGAAAAGTTCTTCAGAAGGGTTTGCTTCGAAAGCTTTGATAGCAGTACGCATAGCTGATTTTTGAGCTGAGTTTTTTTCGTTTTGTTTAACGTTCAATTCAGCGCGTTTGATAGCTGATTTAATGTTTGCCAATATTCTTACCTCCATATTTACTAACTATACTATTATATCTGAAAACTTATGTTTTGACAAGGGGAAATTATTTTTTTAGGTAAATTTCATCGATTTCATGGTTTTTAGCCTTGTGGAGAATAACCTCTGCCCGATTCCTTGTTGGTTCAATATAGTTTTGTAGATTTGTAAGGTTGATATCACTCCATACTTGGTGGGCAAAAGACTCTACTTCCCCTATTGGCATTTGCGTAAAGTGGTGGTAGTAGCTGTCTGGATCGTTTTGGGCAAAGCTGAGAAGTTTCAAAAAGCGGTCTAAATACCAGCTTTCAATGTCCTCGACAGCGGCGTCTACGTAGATGGAAAAATCAAAGAAGTCGGTGATGTAAAGACGCTCATTTTGAGGATTCTGAAAGACATTGATTCCTTCAACAATCACAAAATCTGCAGCCTTAACACGTTGTTTCTCACCAGGAACAATATCATAAACCTCATGAGAATAAACGGGGATATCGACATCCTGGCCATTTTTTAGGCGGTCAAGGAAATTCAGTAAGGCCTCCATGTCATAACTCTCTGGAAAACCTTTGCGATTTAAGATACCTTGATCAATTAACGTTTGATTGGGATAGAGAAAACCATCAGTTGTCACTAACTCCACAGTGGCGTCAGTAACTGTACGAGACAGAAGGATTTGCAGAAGTCGGCTAGTTGTTGATTTGCCAACGGCAACACTTCCCGAAACTCCGATGATGAAGGGCTGAGATTTACTCTCTCTTTGGAGAAAAATTCCCTTAGAGAAGGCTAAATCCTCTTTGGTGCGTTTGTAAATTTGGATGAGATGAGCCAATGGTAAATAAATATCTGTCACATCTTGTAGGCTGATTTGGTCGTTAAAACTCTTGATTGAGTCTAGTTCTTCTTCCGTCAAGGGAGGAGTTGACTTGCGGTGCAAGGACTGCCAGGTTTCACGGCTGATTTTTTCAAAATGTAAAAATTCGTTGGTCATATTCTTTCCTCGTTCGATATCTTAGTATATCATATTTTTCATCTAAAGAGAGAATGAAATTCGATATCTCTCATTCTGATTCTTGAAAGTTGCTATAAGTTGCTCTAAAAGGTCAAAAATAGAGAAAAGAATACTGGAATTCTTTAATTATTATCATAACAGATTTAGTTTGTTTGTTGAATTTTAGCTTTGTAAACGATTTTATATTTCCTTAAAATATGGTAAAATAAATTTATGAGTAAAATGTATTATGCAGAAAATCCTGATGCAGCTCACGATATTCATGACTTGAGAGTAGAGTTGCTGGGACATAAATTGACCTTTTTAACGGACGCAGGTGTCTTTAGTAAAAAGATGATTGACTTTGGTAGTCAGCTTTTACTAAAGTGTCTAGAGGTTGAAAAAGGCGAGCGAGTGCTAGATGTCGGCTGTGGGTACGGTCCCTTGGGGATTTCTTTGGTCAAGGCTTACGGAGTCCAAGCAACCATGGTCGATATCAATAATCGTGCTTTGGACTTGGCGCGAAAAAATGCTGAGAGAAATCAAGTTTCAGCAACTATTTTCCAATCCAACATCTATGAGCAAGTTGAAGGGAAATTTGACCATGTCATCTCCAATCCGCCGATTCGTGCGGGCAAGCAAGTTGTTCATGAGATTATCGAAAAGAGCAGAGATTTCTTGAAAGACAGAGGAGATTTAACCATTGTCATTCAGAAAAAACAAGGAGCTCCAAGTGCTAAAAGTAAGATGGAAGACGTTTTTGGAAATTGTGAAATCATAAAGAAGGACAAGGGGTATTATATCCTTAGGAGTGTGAGATCATGAGAGCAGTTGATTTAATCCAAAAGAAACGAGATGGTCAAGAACTGTCTTCAAGTGAAATCAAGTGGTTGGTAGAAGGCTATGTGGCTGGAACAGTCCCCGACTATCAAATGTCTGCCTTTGCTATGGCAGTTTATTTCAAAGGGATGACCACACGTGAGATTTCTGACCTGACGATGAATATGGTTAAGACGGGGCAAGAGTTTGATTTGTCAGCTATTGATGGGGTTAAAGTTGACAAGCATTCGACTGGTGGTGTAGGTGATAAGGTGACCTTAATCTTGGCTCCCCTTGTTGCGAGTTTCGGCGTGCCTGTTGCTAAGATGAGTGGTCGAGGTCTCGGCCATACTGGTGGGACAATTGATAAATTGGAGTCCATTAAGGGCTACCAAGTCGAGCGAAGTCAAGAGAATTTCATTCGTCAGGTACAGGATATTGGTGTATCTGTCATTGGGCAGTCCGATCAGCTGGTTAAAGCAGACAAACTTCTCTATGCCCTCCGAGATGTGACCGCAACTGTCGACACGATTCCTTTGATTGCGAGTTCGGTGATGAGCAAGAAAATTGCTGCAGGAGCGGATGCCATTTTGCTAGACGTAACGGTCGGTGAGGGTGCCTTCATGAAGACTGTTGATGAGGCGCGCGAATTGGCTCAAACCATGGTGGATCTTGGTAAGGCTGTTGGTCGAAAGACGGTAGCAGTCATTACCGATATGAGCCAACCTTTGGGAAGAGCCATTGGCAATCGTCTCGAAATCCTTGAGGCAATCGAGATTCTTCAAGGAAAAGGCCGAGAAGATATTAGTCACTTTATCTGCGAATTGGCTCAGATTATGCTTGGTTTGGCTGATGTTGAGAAAACGATCGAGGAAATCCGTCAACATCTTGAGAATGGCCAAGCGCTGGCTAAGTTTGAAGAAATGGTAGCAGCACAAGGCGGCGATTTAGAAGATCTCTATCGCCCCGTCAAAGTTGCCCATGTGGTGGAAATTCCAGCTCAAGATACAGGTGTTATTTCAGCTCTTCCTGCAATGGAATTTGGGCTCTATGCCATGAGACTAGGAGCTGGTCGTGCAGTCAAGTCTGATGACTTGGACTATGAAACAGGGATTGTTTTTGAAAAGAAAGTTGGAGATTCCGTTCAAAAAGGGGAAATTGTTGCAAAAGTTTATACAAATGGAAAAATTTCTTCTGAACTAGTTACAGAATTTCAAAAATATGTTAAAATAAATGATGGAGTGCAAAGTTTACGAGAAATTATAGAAATTATCTCATAAAACCAGGGAGAATCCGAATATGAAGTTAAATAAATATATCGATCATACGCTTTTAAAACAAGATGCAAGTCAAGAACAAATTGATCGTTTGCTATCTGAAGCGCGTGAGTATGATTTCGCCAGTGTCTGTGTTAACCCGACTTGGGTTGCTTATTCAAAGGCGGGGCTTGAAGGTTCAGATGTAAAGGTTTGTACAGTAGTTGGTTTTCCTTTGGGAGCAACAACTTCAGCTGTCAAAGCTTTTGAAACAAAAGAAGCTGTTCAAAATGGTGCAGATGAGATTGATATGGTTATCAATGTCGGTGCCCTCAAATCAGGCAATCTGGATTTAGTTGAATCGGACATTCGTGCTGTCGTAGAAGCAAGTGGCGACAAGCTAGTGAAAGTTATTATTGAAGCTTGCTTATTGACTGACGAAGAAAAGGTTGTGGCCTGCCAATTATCCCAGAAAGCAGGCGCTGACTTTGTCAAAACATCAACTGGATTTTCAACTGGTGGTGCCACTATTGAGGATGTTCAGTTGATGCGTGAAACAGTCGGGCCAGATATGGGAGTTAAGGCAGCTGGTGGAGCTCGTTCATATGCAGATGCTGTCGCTTTTGTGGAAGCAGGCGCTACCCGTATCGGAACATCTGCTGGTGTAGCGATTTTAAAAGGAGAATTGGCAGATGGCGACTACTGAGTTAATTGAACTAGCAATTGAAACAAGCAAACAAGCCTATGTCCCCTATTCTCATTTTCCCATAGGTGCTGTTTTAGTAGCCAAGGATGGTAGTATTTATACGGGCGTAAACATCGAGAATGCTAGCTATCCCTTGACTAATTGTGGAGAACGTACTGCTATTTTTAAAGCAGTTTCGGAGGGGCAGCGAGAGTTTTCAGAATTGATTGTCTACGGACAAACTGAAAAACCCATCTCACCATGTGGTGCTTGCCGCCAGGTCATGGTTGAATTTTTTGAACAAGATCTAAAAGTGACCTTAGTCGCTAAAGATAAATCGACGGTCGAGATGACGGTCGGGGAGTTACTTCCATACTCATTTACAGACTTAAACTAGTCTGAGTCACTCTCTGAGTGATGCGGTCCTTGTGGCCAACCAATCCATACTTGCAACATCGTTGCACATCTTATTTAGGAGGTTCAGTAATGAACAAGAAACAATGGCTAGGCCTTGGTCTAGTTGCAGTAGCAGCAGTTGGACTTGCTGCATGTGGTAACCGCTCTTCTCGTAACGCAGCTTCATCTTCATCAGAAATGAAGACCAAAGCAGCAATCGTAACAGATACTGGTGGTGTTGATGATAAATCATTTAACCAATCAGCTTGGGAAGGTTTGCAAGACTGGGGTAAAGAACACAATCTTTCTAAAGATAAAGGTTACACTTACTTCCAATCAACAAGCGAAGCAGACTATGCTAACAACTTGCAACAAGCGGCTGGAAGTTACAACCTGATCTTCGGTGTTGGTTTTGCCCTTCACAATGCAGTTGAGGAAGCAGCAAAAGACCACTCTGACCTAAACTATGTCTTGATTGATGATGTGATTGAAGGTCAAAAGAATGTTGCGAGCGTAAGATTTGCGGATAACGAAGCAGCTTACCTTGCTGGTGTTGCAGCAGCAAAAACTACAAAAACAAAACAAGTTGGTTTTGTAGGTGGTATCGAATCTGAAGTTATTTCACGTTTTGCAGCTGGATTCAAAGCTGGTGTTGAATCAGTAGACCCATCTATCAAAGTCCAAGTTGACTATGCTGGTTCATTTGGTGATGCTGCTAAAGGTAAAACAATTGCAGCAGCTCAATATGCTGCCGGTGCAGACGTTGTCTACCAAGCAGCTGGTGGTACAGGTGCTGGTGTCTTTGCTGAAGCAAAATCATTGAACGAAAACAAAAATGAAAACGAAAAAGTTTGGGTTATCGGTGTAGACCGTGACCAAGCAGCAGAAGGTAAATACACTTCTAAAGATGGTAAAGAATCTAACTTCGTTCTTGTATCTACATTGAAACAAGTTGGTACAACTGTAAAAGATATTGCCAACAAAACAGAAAAAGGTGAATTCCCTGGTGGACAAGTGATTGTTTACTCATTGAAAGATAAAGGGGTTGAGCTAGCAGTAACAAACCTTTCAGAAGAAGGTAAAAAAGCTGTTGAAGATGCAAAAGCTAAGATCCTTGACGGAAGCGTAAAAGTTCCTGAAAAATAATGGATAAAAGTCATTTCTTAGGAAGCGGCCATTGGTCGCTTCTTTAAGAATTGAGGCAATTTTTGTCTCAATAGAGCTTGTTAATGTGATTAGCAGGTTTTATTGAAATAAAATAAACCTCTGAAAGGAAGAGCATATGGCACACGAAAATGTCATTGAGATGCGGGATATTACCAAGGTGTTTGGTGAATTTGTAGCAAACGACAAAATCAACTTGCAACTGCGAAAAGGTGAAATCCATGCACTTTTAGGAGAAAATGGAGCGGGTAAATCCACTCTGATGAATATGCTGGCAGGACTTCTTGAACCAACGAGTGGTGAAATTGTGGTGAATGGTCAGGTTGTAAAACTAGACTCACCATCTAAAGCCGCTGGTCTTGGAATTGGGATGGTTCACCAACATTTTATGTTGGTTGAAGCTTTTACAGTAGCTGAGAATATCATTTTAGGGAGTGAAATCACTAAAAATGGTGTTCTAGATATAGCTGGTGCTACTAAAGAAATCAAGGCTCTTTCTGAACGTTATGGTTTGGCAGTGGATCCAGCTGCTAAGGTGGCGGATATTTCCGTTGGTGCCCAACAACGTGTAGAGATCTTGAAAACACTCTATCGTGGTGCTGATATCCTTATCTTTGACGAACCTACAGCCGTATTGACTCCTTCAGAGATTGATGAGTTGATGGCAATCATGAAAAACCTTGTCAAAGAAGGGAAGTCCATCATTTTGATTACTCACAAGTTAGATGAGATTCGTGCGGTATCGAATCGAGTGACAGTTATTCGTCGCGGGAAATCAATCCAGACAGTTGAAATCGCAGGGGCAACCAATGCGGACTTGGCAGAAATGATGGTTGGACGCTCAGTCTCCTTTAAAACGGAAAAACAAGCACCGCAACCCAAAGAAGTGGTCTTGTCTATCAAAGACTTGGTTGTTAATGAAAACCGCGGTGTACCAGCTGTGAAGAATCTTTCTTTGGATGTTCGTGCTGGTGAAATTGTTGGTATTGCAGGTATTGATGGCAATGGTCAATCTGAACTCATTCAAGCCATTACAGGTCTTCGTAAGATTGAGTCAGGTAGCGTTGAATTAAAAGGCAAATCAATCGTGGGGATGCATCCTCGACAAATTACAGAACTAAGCGTGGGGCACGTTCCTGAGGATCGTCACCGTGATGGCTTGATTTTGGAGATGATGATTTCAGAAAATATCGCTCTTCAAACCTACTACAAAGAGCCACTCAGCAAGAATGGTATCTTGAACTATGCCAATATCACTTCACATGCCAAGAAATTGATGGAAGAATTTGACGTCCGTGCGGCAAGCGAATTTGTTCCAGCAGCAGCTCTTTCGGGAGGGAATCAACAAAAAGCGATTATCGCTCGTGAGATTGATCGTGATCCTGATCTCCTTATCGTCAGCCAGCCAACTCGTGGTTTGGATGTCGGTGCCATTGAATATATCCACAAACGTTTGATTGAAGAACGTGATAACGGGAAGGCTGTCCTTGTTGTCAGCTTTGAATTGGATGAGATTTTAAATGTCTCAGACCGAATTGCTGTTATTCACGATGGTAAGATTCAAGGTATTGTATCGCCAGAAACAACTAACAAACAAGAACTTGGTGTCTTGATGGCTGGTGGAAACTTGGGAAAGGAGAAGAGTGATGTCTAAAAAATTACAACAAATTTCGGTTCCCTTGATTTCCGTATTCTTAGGAATCTTGCTCGGAGCCATTGTCATGTGGATCTTCGGATATGATGCTATCTGGGGTTATGAGGAGTTGTTCTATACAGCTTTTGGTAGCCTACGTGGGATTGGAGAAATTTTCCGTGCCATGGGTCCTCTTGTCTTGATAGGTCTTGGTTTCGCAGTTGCCAGTCGAGCAGGTTTCTTTAACGTTGGACTTCCTGGTCAAGCACTTGCAGGCTGGATTCTCAGTGGTTGGTTTGCTTTGTCAAATCCAGATATGCCTCGTCTCGTGTTGATTCCATTGACAGTGATCATTGCTTTGATCGCAGGTGGAATTGTTGGTGCGATTCCAGGGATCCTCAGAGCTTATCTCGGTACGTCAGAGGTCATTGTGACCATCATGATGAACTACATTGTATTGTATGTGGGAAATGCCTTTATTCATGCCTTTCCTAAAGATATTATGCAAAGTACAGACTCAACGATTCGTGTTAGTGCCAACGCCACATACCAGACACCATGGTTATCAGAGTTGACTGGAAATTCCCGTATGAATATCGGAATCTTCTTTGCCATCATTGCTGTTGGCGTGATTTGGTTCTTGCTCAAGAAAACGACTCTCGGTTTTGAAATTCGCGCAGTTGGTCTCAATCCCCATGCTTCAGAGTACGCTGGAATTTCAGCAAAACGTACAATCATTCTATCAATGATTATCTCTGGTGCTTTGGCTGGTCTTGGTGGAGCGGTCGAAGGTCTTGGAACTTTCCAAAACGTTTACGTTCAGGGATCATCATTGGCTATCGGATTTAACGGGATGGCAGTTAGTTTGCTTGCTGGAAATTCACCAATTGGAATTCTCTTTGCAGCCTTCTTATTTGGAGTTTTGCAAGTAGGAGCACCGGGTATGAACGCAGCGCAAGTTCCGTCTGAGCTTGTTAGCATTGTAACAGCGTCTATTATCTTCTTTGTCAGCGTTCACTACATTATCGAACGCTTTGTCAAACCTAAAAAACAAGTTAAAGGAGGTAAGTAAGGATGTCTATTACAACATTACTCACCCTCTTGGTCTCTTCTATGCTGATTTACTCAGCACCACTTATTTTTACGAGTATCGGAGGCGTTTTCTCTGAACGTGGTGGTGTCGTTAACGTCGGTCTTGAAGGAATTATGGTTATGGGAGCCTTTTCTGGGGTTGTCTTTAACCTTGAGTTTGCAGAACAACTTGGAGCAGCGACTCCTTGGATTTCCTTGTTAGTTGCTGGTATCGTGGGAGCTATTTTCTCCCTCATCCATGCAGTCGCTACAGTTCATTTCCGTGCGGACCATGTTGTCAGTGGTACAGTATTGAACTTGATGGCGCCTGCCCTAGCGGTTTTCTTGGTTAAAGTTCTTTATAACAAAGGACAAACGGATAACTTAAGCCAAACTTTTGGACGTTTTGATTTCCCAGTTTTGGCTGATATCCCAGTGATTGGAGATATCTTCTTCAAGTCAACCAGTCTACTAGGTTATATCGCGATTGCCTTCTCTTTCCTTGCTTGGTTTATCCTCTTCAAGACCCGCTTTGGTCTTCGTCTTCGCTCTGTTGGTGAACACCCTCAAGCAGCGGATACCTTGGGGATCAATGTCTACAAGATGCGATATCTTGGAGTTATCATATCAGGTTTCCTAGGGGGAATTGGGGGAGCGATTTATGCTCAATCAATCTCAGTTAACTTCTCAGTGACAACTATTGTCGGTCCTGGATTTATCGCCCTTGCTGCAATGATCTTTGGTAAATGGAACCCAATCGGTGCTATGCTTTCTAGTCTTTTCTTTGGACTTTCACAAAGTTTGGCTGTTATCGGTTCTCAATTACCTTTCCTACAAGGAGTGCCAGCGGTTTACCTTCAAATCGCGCCTTATGTCTTGACCATTCTTGTCTTGGCAGCCTTCTTTGGAAAAGCAGTTGCACCTAAGGCAGACGGTATCAACTACATCAAATCAAAATAAGCATACAAAAAACGTCAGTTTCAAACTGGCGTTTTATTTTTTTGGATTTTGATGGGTTAGGTTCAACCCCCAAGGGACAAGATTTTCAGTTTTATTTTTGATACGTGTGATATTATCCTTGTGACGAATGATAATCAAGCTAGCAAGTGCTAGGATAATCAGAATGAAGAGGGGGTCATAGCTGCTCAGGATAAATCCAAATAGTGGAAATAGGAGAACTCCGATAACGGCTGCGATAGAAGCAGTAACGCTAGACAGTGAAATCATACTACCTAGATAGAGGCTTCCAAAGAATACGATTGCCAGATAGAGACAGAAGGCAGGCGCAAATCCGAAAACAACTCCAGCGCTAGTTGCGACAGCCTTGCCCCCTTTAAACCCTGCAAAGATAGGAAAGGTATGTCCAATCACAGCCAAAAGTCCAAAGACAAGAGGCGATACACCTTGAAGGTGGAAAAGAATAGGAAGTAGAGTGGCCAAGGTTCCTTTAAAGAAGTCAATCACAAAGGTTGCCATACCCGCTTTCTTACCTAAAATTCGGAAAGTATTGGTTGTTCCGGTGTTTCCAGAACCATGTTCACGCAGATTTGTTTGAAAGAAAGCTTGTCCAATCCAAAGACCAGACGGAATCGAACCTAGCAGATAAGCTAGAATTAATAATACAAATGTCATCATAGAACTATTATACCATGAAATGGTATAGAAAGTCAGAGAATATCCTGTGAAATTGTGACAGCTGAAAGGGAAAAGCTTTGCAAAATCGCTAGAAAACCTGTAAAATAGAAAAGATGAACAAATAGGAGGTTCCTTGTGTCAAAAAAGGAAATCAATATTAATAACTACAATGATGACGCCATTCAGGTGCTAGAAGGGTTGGATGCGGTCCGTAAACGTCCGGGGATGTATATTGGATCGACTGACGGTGCTGGTCTCCATCACCTAGTCTGGGAAATTGTGGACAATGCAGTAGATGAAGCCTTGTCTGGATTTGGTGACTGCATTGATGTGACAATCAATAAAGACGGCAGTCTAACCGTTCAAGACCATGGTCGAGGGATGCCGACCGGGATGCACGCCATGGGAATTCCAACTGTTGAAGTTATCTTTACCATTCTCCACGCTGGAGGGAAATTCGGTCAAGGTGGCTATAAGACATCTGGAGGTCTTCACGGAGTCGGTTCTTCGGTTGTTAATGCACTCTCAAGTTGGTTGGAAGTTGAAATTACTCGTGACGGTACAGTCTACAAGCAACGTTTTGAAAATGGTGGAAAACCTGTTACAACCTTGAAGAAAATTGGTACAGCACCCAAGTCTAAGACAGGTACCAAGGTTACTTTTATGCCTGACGCGACGATTTTCTCTACGACTGACTTCAAATACAATACCATTTCAGAACGACTCAATGAGTCAGCCTTTCTCTTAAAAAATGTTACCTTGTCTTTGACAGATAAGCGAACAGATGAAGCAATCGAGTTCCATTATGAGAACGGGGTTCAGGACTTTGTTTCTTACCTCAATGAAGACAAGGAAACCTTGACGCCAGTCCTATACTTTGAAGGTGAAGACAATGGTTTCCAAGTGGAGGTTGCCCTCCAGTACAATGATGGATTTTCAGATAACATTCTATCCTTTGTCAATAACGTTCGTACCAAGGACGGTGGAACCCATGAGACAGGACTCAAGTCAGCCATTACTAAGGTCATGAATGAATACGCGCGTAAGACTGGGCTCCTCAAGGAAAAAGATAAAAACCTAGAAGGTTCAGATTATCGTGAGGGACTAGCGGCCGTTCTTTCTATTCTAGTTCCGGAAGAACACTTGCAGTTTGAAGGACAGACAAAGGATAAACTGGGGAGTCCACTAGCTCGTCCAGTTGTCGATGGGATTGTGGCTGATAAGTTGACCTTCTTCCTTATGGAAAATGGTGAATTGGCTTCCAATCTTATTCGTAAAGCTATCAAGGCTCGTGATGCCCGTGAAGCAGCACGTAAGGCGCGTGATGAGAGCCGAAATGGCAAAAAGAATAAGAAAGACAAGGGCTTGTTGTCTGGAAAATTGACTCCAGCCCAGTCTAAAAACCCTTCCAAGAATGAACTCTATCTGGTCGAGGGGGACTCTGCCGGTGGTTCTGCCAAGCAAGGTCGTGACCGTAAGTTCCAGGCTATTTTGCCCCTTCGTGGTAAGGTCATCAATACAGCCAAGGCCAAGATGGCAGATATTCTCAAAAATGAAGAAATCAACACTATGATTTATACCATCGGTGCGGGTGTGGGAGCAGATTTTTCTATTGAAGATGCCAACTATGACAAGATCATTATCATGACTGATGCGGATACCGATGGAGCCCATATCCAGACTCTTCTCTTAACATTCTTCTATCGTTACATGCGTCCCCTAGTTGAGGCAGGCCATGTCTATATCGCCCTTCCGCCTCTTTACAAGATGTCCAAAGGGAAAGGTAAGAAAGAAGAAGTGGCCTACGCTTGGACGGACGGAGAGCTAGAAGAACTCCGTAAGCAGTTTGGTAAAGGCGCAACCCTCCAACGCTACAAGGGACTTGGTGAGATGAATGCGGACCAGCTCTGGGAAACAACTATGAACCCAGAAACGCGTACCCTCATCCGTGTCACAATTGAAGATCTAGCACGCGCCGAACGCCGTGTCAATGTCCTCATGGGAGACAAGGTCGAACCACGCCGCAAGTGGATTGAAGACAATGTCAAGTTTACGCTGGAGGAGAGTGGAGTGTTTTAAGATGTGTATTATTAAGATGTTATTAGACATATTAAACAGAATCACAAAAAAATGTAATATTTCATATTTAGACTATGATAAAAATCAAAAGAAAAAGGCACAAGAAAGATTTGACGCTTTGAAAGTTCTAGCCAATAAAGATTACATAATGAAAAATGTTAGTTCTAACACTAAACTGGGAACTTATTTGATTAATACTATGTATGGCATAGTTGGAATGTTACTTTCGTTTTTTTTTATAAGTAAATTTTTAAACGGATCTAATAATTTATTAATCGAAATTTTTTTTATTTTTATTTTATTATTATCACTGTCATATGCATACAATTCTATTATAGTGCTTTTATTATCGCTTTTTAGATACTTCCGACAAATTTTCTTCTCAGTTTTAATATTTGTAAACGCATTTGTTTTGGGAGATATTTTAATTCGCAGTATTTCAAATCAAAATATTCCTAATAGAATAGTAAATTTTTTTACAAATTTATCTAAAGAATATAATTTACAAACAGAAATTGGTTTTGGTAAATACCAATTTTGGCTTATATTTTTGGTTATGGCTGGTGCTCTATGTTTATCTTTTTATTTTGTTTTAAAAAGTTTAGATATATTTGAGCTAGAAAGTATGGAGAAAGAAAATGACTTAATAGTTGGTTTACTTACTATAACTACCTTCGTTATTAGTGCTGATTTTAACAAAGTGAAACTAATAGGAATTTTCCTTTTTATTGTAATTATTCTTACGACTTTCTTTACTATTTTAAAATTACATTTTCTTTCAAAGAGATATGAAAAAGCACAAACTATCTTTCAAGAACAGTTACTTCTTAAATTTCCAGATTATCAAGAATTAAAGAAATGTTATTATTGTGGTGGAGAAAAGTATAGAGAAAAATTATTAAGTACAGAGAAGTTTTTAGAAGTTATTATAAAAAATGAATTTAAATCCTTAAATGATTTAAAAAACTACGATGATTATAAACTTTATAAATCAACGAGGTAAATATAATAGTGTTCACGTATTAAATAAAATTCTATATGAATCTTGCATTTACTCACTGATAATAAATTTAATCACGGAACTAACAAGGATTATAAAATGAATGTTGAAATGTTTGAGAAATTGATTAAAGCGATTGATTCGACTGATTGGATTTCCAATTGGATTCAAATAGGTATAGGTGGCTTTTCAATTCTAATACCTATAATTTACGCAACTTGGATTTCAAAAAAAGATACTAAAGAAATTGATGAACGACAACGAAAGCTAGAAATTATTCAATCTTCAATCGCGAAAAATATAGTAGAACTGACAACTCAACAGAAGCAACTATCTGAAACTCAAAAAAAGGTTGAAGAGAGTTTAAGAGAACTTAAAGAAATGGCTCGACAATCAAGGAAGTCAAATCTATTAAAATTACAAAGTGATTTCCCAATATTCTATAGAGCACTAGACGATTTTGAATGGGAATATAACAAACTTTTGAATTCTATTAATGATTTTAATTCTAAAAAGAATTTATCTTCTAATATTGAAGATGAAATAGGTGAAATATTTGCAGCAATTGAGGATTTAATTGAATCAGAAATTAATCATCTGAATACTGAAGAAGTTCCGCCGTTGGCTCTAGCTTATTTTAACAAACTATTAAGAGCAGTAAACTCTTTATCAAAATATTTTTCGACAAACTTTGACGATGTTCAATGTACTAATTTTATAATTGATGATTTTTTAAGAATAAAGATAGCTAGAGAAGAATTACTTGTTTTTGTATACAATTGAAAATCTCTAGATAATATAGTGTTATAGAGCTTGTATAGTTTTTCTAACTTTTTAAATCTTAAAAACTGTTCGATATAATAAACCTGTTACCTTATAGAAAAGAGGAGAAAGCATGAGAATAGAAACAGAAATGCTTGATGTGATTTCTCAAACAGCTAAATTTTTACAAGTCGAGGCTGTCGCTATGTCTGGTTCACGGACAAATCCAAAAGCACCAAAAGATGAATTTCAGGATTACGACGTGGTTTATGTTGTGGATGACTTAGACACTCTAACAAGCAATCTTGCTTGGTTGGACCAGTTTGGCGCTCGTATCATTGAGCAGCATAATATCCTAGGCAACCGTCGTCTCTATCTCATGCTCTTTGAAGATGGCAACCGTATTGATTTGACTCTATGTCCTAAAGAGTATATCAAGGAGTGGGTAGAAAGCGAAGCGGATTTCACGGTGCTAGAGGACCCTAAGGGCTTATTTTCGCCTTATTCTCCAAATACTCAGCGTTACTGGACGAATCCAGCTAGTCAGACAGATTTCGAAAAAGCCTGCAATGAATTTTGGTGGGTGTCAGCTTACGTGGTCAAAGGAATCTGTCGCAAGCAAGTCATCTATGCTACTGACCATCTCTATGGGATTTGTCAGCAAGAACTCTTGAAGGTCGTGGCTTGGCAAGTTGCAGCTGATAAGGGGACGATTGATATTGGTAAGAACTATAAATATCTCTTTAACTATCTACCTGCTGAGAAAGAGAAACAAATCTCGAACCTATTTGATTTCTCAAGTTTAGAAAAACTCACTCAGTCTTTATTTGCTACCATGGAACTTTTCCATCAAGAGGCTCAATCCCTTGCTCAAAAAGAGGGATTTGACTATGATATGGAAGTAGCTGAGAAGATGATTCAGTATGCTGAGGAGAGACTGTCAAATTACTAAGTCAATAAAGAACGCAATTTAAAACTTTAAACTACAGAAAAGATAGTTTAGTTATATATAGTAACTGAACACGGGACTAATTTCTGTAAATTATCCCTTATTCTATAAAAACCTACTCTACATTCTTTGAAAGGAGTTGAACACGCCCTAAATGCTGGGTGAAAAAGATAAATTCTCTTGTGAGCATCGCTCACTGCAAGAATTTCCTATTTTCACTTTGTATTTCACAGGCTTTGTATCCTATATGAGTAATATCCAAAATATGTCCTTGGAGGACATCATGGGGGAGCGCTTTGGTCGCTACTCCAAATATATCATTCAAGACCGGGCTTTGCCAGACATTCGTGATGGATTGAAGCCGGTTCAACGTCGTATTCTTTATTCGATGAATAAGGATGGCAATACTTTTGACAAGAGTTACCGTAAATCCGCCAAGTCTGTCGGGAACATCATGGGTAATTTCCACCCACACGGAGATTCTTCTATCTATGATGCCATGGTTCGTATGTCTCAGGACTGGAAAAACCGTGAGATTCTGGTCGAAATGCACGGTAACAACGGTTCTATGGACGGGGATCCGCCTGCGGCTATGCGTTATACAGAAGCTCGTTTATCTGAGATTGCAGGCTACCTTCTTCAGGATATCGAGAAAAAGACAGTTCCTTTTGCTTGGAACTTTGACGATACCGAAAAAGAGCCAACTGTCTTGCCAGCCGCTTTTCCAAACCTCTTAGTCAATGGTTCAACAGGTATTTCAGCTGGTTATGCCACAGATATTCCACCGCATAATTTGGCTGAGGTCATTGATGCTACAGTCTACATGATTGATCATCCGACTGCCAAGGTTGAAAAGCTCATGGAATTCTTGCCTGGGCCAGATTTCCCTACTGGTGCCATTATCCAAGGCCGTGATGAAATCAAAAAGGCTTATGAAACTGGTAAAGGGCGCGTGGTTGTTCGTTCTAGGACGGAAATTGAGAAGCTTAAAGGTGGTAAGGAACAAATCGTTATCACTGAGATTCCTTATGAAATCAATAAGGCTAACTTGGTCAAGAAAATTGATGAAGTCCGTGTCAATAACAAGGTGGCAGGTATCGCTGAGGTTCGTGATGAGTCTGACCGTGATGGTCTTCGCATCGCTATAGAACTCAAAAAAGATGCGAACACGGAACTTGTTCTCAACTACCTTTTCAAATACACTGACTTGCAAATCAACTACAACTTCAACATGGTGGCGATTGACAATTTTACGCCTCGCCAGGTTGGGATTGTGCCAATCTTGTCTAGTTATATTGCCCACCGACGTGAAGTTATCTTGGCACGTTCTCGCTTTGACAAGGAAAAGGCTGAAAAACGTCTCCATATCGTGGAAGGTTTGATTCGCGTTATCTCGATTTTGGATGAAGTCATTGCCCTTATCCGTGCTTCTGAGAATAAGGCTGACGCCAAGGAAAATCTCAAGGTTAGCTATGATTTTACAGAAGAGCAAGCCGAAGCTATCGTTACCTTGCAACTGTACCGTTTGACCAATACAGACGTGGTTGTCTTGCAGGAAGAAGAAGCAGAATTGCGTGAAAAGATTGCCATGCTTGCGGCTATCATCGGTGATGAGCGGACTATGTACAATCTCATGAAGAAAGAGCTTCGTGAGGTCAAGAAGAAATTTGCGACACCACGTTTGAGTACTTTAGAAGATACTGCAAAAGTCATTGAGATTGATACAGCTAGTTTGATTGCTGAGGAAGATACCTATGTCAGCGTGACCAAGTCAGGTTACATCAAGCGTACCAGTCCTCGTTCCTTTGCGGCATCCACTCTAGAAGAAATTGGCAAACGTGATGATGACCGTTTAATCTTTGTTCAATCTGCCAAGACAACCCATCACCTCTTGATGTTCACGACTCTTGGGAATGTCATCTATCGACCAATTCATGAATTGGCAGATATTCGTTGGAAGGATATCGGAGAGCATCTGAGCCAGACCATTACAAACTTCGAAACTAATGAAGAAATCCTTTATGCAGAAGTGGTAGATCAGTTTGATGATGCGACAACCTACTTTGCAGCTACTCGTCTCGGTCAAATCAAACGCGTAGAACGTAAAGAATTCACCCCATGGAGAACCTATAAGTCGAAATCAGTCAAGTACGCTAAGCTCAAAGACGAGACAGACCAGATTGTAGCAGTAGCTCCGATTAAACTAGATGATGTTCTCTTGATTAGCCAAAACGGTTATGCCCTTCGTTTCAATATCGAAGAGGTTCCAGTTGTCGGTGCCAAGGCTGCGGGTGTCAAGGCCATGAACCTGAAAGCAGATGATACACTTCAGGCTGCCTTTATCTGTAACACCTCATCCTTCTACCTCCTAACCCAACGTGGAAGCTTGAAACGTGTCTCTTGTGAGGAAATTCCAGCGACTAGCCGTGCCAAACGAGGACTACAAGTCTTGCGTGAGTTGAAAAACAAACCGCATCGTGTCTTCTTGGCTGGAGCAGTTGCAGAGCAAGGTTTCGTTGGTGATCTTTTTAGTACAGAAGTAGAAGAAAACGACCAAACGTTACTTGTCCAATCGAACAAGGGAACAATCTATGAAAGCCGATTGCAAGATTTGAACCTGTCAGAACGCACTAGCAACGGAAGCTTTATATCAGACACCATTTCAGATGAAGAAGTTTTTGATGCTTACCTGAAAGAAGTCTTGAAAGAGGACAAAACAAATTCGTAAAAAAGAATCGGTCCATGTGACTGATTTCTTTTTGTTGAGAAAATTTTCAGAAAATTACAAATACTACTTGAAATTTTACTAGAAAAGTGTAGAATAGAACACATAGCTTGAATAGTATAAAGGAGAAACACATGACAGTTGCAATTGATTGGGAAAACCTTGGCTTTGCTTATATGAAATTACCTTACCGTTATATCGCTCATTACAAAAATGGACAATGGGATCAAGGGGTATTAACGGAGGACTCGACTCTCCATATTTCTGAATCTTCTCCAAGTCTTCACTATGGTCAGCAAGCATTCGAGGGCTTGAAAGCCTATCGTACGAAGGATGGCAGCATTCAACTTTTCCGTCCAGATGAAAATGCCAAGCGTTTGCAACGTACCTGCGACCGTCTCTTGATGCCTCAAGTACCAACAGAAATGTTTGTGGAAGCCTGTAAAGCGGTTGTTCGTGCCAATGAAGATTATGTACCACCATACGGAACAGGTGGAACCCTCTATCTTCGTCCGCTTTTGATTGGTGTTGGAGACATCATTGGGGTAAAACCTGCAGAGGATTACATTTTCACTATCTTTGCCATGCCAGTTGGCAACTACTTTAAAGGTGGTTTAGTCCCAACTAACTTCTTGATTCAGGATGAATACGACCGGGCAGCTCCAAATGGTACAGGTGCGGCTAAGGTAGGTGGGAACTATGCTGCCAGTCTCCTTCCAGGTAAAATGGCCAAGTCACGTCAATTTTCAGATGTTATCTACCTAGACCCATCTACACATACAAAAATTGAAGAAGTCGGATCAGCCAACTTCTTTGGAATCACGGCAGACAATGAATTTGTTACGCCATTAAGCCCATCCATCTTGCCATCTATTACCAAGTATTCTTTGCTTTACTTGGCAGAACACCGCTTGGGCTTGACTCCGATTGAAGGCGATGTCCCAATTGATAACTTGGATCGTTTTGTAGAGGCAGGTGCTTGTGGAACAGCAGCGGTTATTTCGCCAATTGGAGGTATCCAACATGGCGATGATTTCCATGTTTTCTATAGTGAAACAGAAGTAGGTCCTGTTACACGTAAACTCTATGATGAATTGACTGGTATCCAATTTGGTGATGTAGAAGCGCCTGAAGGATGGATTGTCAAAGTGGACTAAAAGACATGAAGTAAAGAAGAACTCCGTAGCAGTTGTAATGGCTGAAATGGAGTTTTTTCTTGCTAGTTTGAGCATTTTCTTGTACAATAGAAAAAGTGAAAAGAGGTAGAGTATGAGTAAAAAAGATAAGAAAATTGAAATTCAATTAACGGATGCAAAAGTGACTGTTGGAAAAGACAGCTATGAAGGATACGTTTTGACGATCGGGAAAAAGGTTATTGGGGAAATTGCCGAATTAGATAGCCAATTTGCCATCATAAAGAATGGAAATGTCGATAGTTTTTATAAAAAACTTGAAAAAGCTGTGGAAATTTTGATTGAAAACTATAATTTGACAAAATAATACTTGTTTTATTGAAAATTTCATGATATAATAGTTCTCGTTAAACATTGGAGAGATAGCGAAGAGGCTAAACGCGGCGGACTGTAAATCCGCTCCTTCGGGTTCGGGGGTTCGAATCCCTCTCTCTCCATTCATCAATGGGGTATAGCCAAGCGGTAAGGCAAGGGACTTTGACTCCCTCATGCGTTGGTTCGAATCCAGCTACCCCAGTTCTTAGGTAATAAATTCAAGATAAAAAGAAAAATATCTTAGGGTATTTTATTTTTATAGTTGAAAGACGTGAACGATATGAACATGTCTTTGCGGGTGCTTAGGAAAAAAATTATAAGTATGTCAAGTTTGGAAAAACTTGATTGTTGGAGGATTTTTTAGATGAACGAATTTGAAGATTTGCTAAATAGCGTTAGCCAAGTTGAGCCTGGTGATGTTGTTAGTGCTGAAGTATTGACAGTTGATGCGACTCAAGCTAACGTTGCAATCTCTGGGACTGGTGTTGAAGGTGTCTTGACTCTTCGCGAATTGACAAACGATCGCGATGCAGATATCAATGACTTTGTGAAAGTAGGAGAAGTATTGGATGTTCTTGTACTTCGTCAAGTAGTTGGTAAAGATACTGATACAGTTACATACCTTGTATCTAAAAAACGCCTTGAAGCTCGCAAAGCATGGGACAAACTTGTAGGACGCGAAGAAGAAGTTGTTACTGTTAAAGGAACTCGTGCCGTTAAAGGTGGACTTTCAGTAGAATTTGAAGGTGTTCGTGGATTCATCCCAGCTTCAATGTTGGATACTCGTTTCGTACGTAACACTGAGCGTTTTGTAGGTCAAGAATTTGATGCTAAAATCAAAGAAGTTGATCCTAAAGAAAACCGTTTCATCCTTTCACGTCGTGAAGTTGTTGAAGCAGCTACTGCAGCAGCTCGTGCTGAAGTATTCGGTAAATTGGCTGTTGGTGATGTCGTAACTGGTAAAGTTGCTCGTATCACTAGCTTTGGTGCTTTCATCGACCTTGGTGGTGTTGATGGATTGGTTCACTTGACTGAATTGTCACACGAACGTAACGTATCACCTAAATCAGTTGTAACTGTTGGTGAAGAAATTGAAGTGAAGATCCTTGATCTTAACGAAGAAGAAGGTCGCGTATCACTTTCACTTAAAGCAACAACACCTGGACCATGGGATGGCGTTGAGCAAAAATTGGCTAAAGGTGATGTAGTAGAAGGAACAGTTAAACGTTTGACTGACTTCGGTGCATTTGTTGAAGTATTGCCAGGTATCGATGGACTTGTTCACGTATCACAAATTTCACACAAACGTATCGAAAATCCAAAAGAAGCTCTTACTGTTGGTCAAGAAGTTACTGTTAAAGTTCTTGATGTTAACGCTGACGCAGAACGTGTGTCACTTTCTATCAAAGCTCTTGAAGAACGTCCAGCTCAAGAAGAAGGACAAAAAGAAGAGAAACGCGCTGCTCGTCCACGTCGTCCAAAACGTCAAGAAAAACGTGATTTCGAACTTCCAGAAACACAAACAGGATTCTCAATGGCTGACTTGTTCGGTGATATCGAACTTTAATCAGATTGATAATCACAAAATCCTTTGTTTAAAACAAGGGATTTTTCTTTTGTCTCTTTCTCATTTTTGATATAATAGTTCTATGTTAGATTCAGAAAAACAATCACAATATCAATTGTTAAATGAGGAACTCTCTTACTTACTAGAAGGTGAGACCAATGTTCTTGCCAATCTTTCAAATGCTAGTGCCCTCCTAAAATCTCGCTTCCCCAATACTGTATTTTCAGGTTTTTATCTGTTTGATGGAAGTGAGTTGGTTTTAGGGCCTTTTCAGGGTGGCGTTTCTTGCATTCGCATCCCGCTTGGAAAAGGAGTGTGTGGAGAAGCTGCTGAGTTTCAGGAGACTGTTTTAGTTGGCGATGTAAGCACCTATCCAAACTACATTTCTTGTGATAGTATGGCCAAGAGTGAAATCGTGGTTCCCATGCTCAAGAATGGTCGATTGCTAGGTGTCTTAGATCTAGATTCTTCTCTGATTGATGATTACAATGCCATTGACCGTGATTACTTGGAACAATTTGTCGCTATTTTGCTTGAGAAGACAGAATGGGACTTTACAATGTTTGAGGAGAAAGCCTAATGTATCAAGCACTTTATCGAAAATATAGAAGCCAGACTTTTTCACAACTGGTAGGCCAAGAGGTTGTGGCAAAAACTCTAAGACAAGCGGTTGAGCAGGAAAAGATTAGTCACGCTTATCTTTTCTCAGGTCCTCGTGGAACTGGTAAAACCAGTGTAGCCAAGATTTTTGCCAAGGCTATGAACTGTCCCAATCAAGTGGACGGTGAACCATGTAATAACTGTTATATCTGCCAGGCAGTGACAGAAGGTAGCCTAGAAGATGTCATTGAAATGGATGCAGCTTCGAATAACGGAGTCGATGAAATTCGTGAAATTCGTGATAAATCTACCTATGCACCTAGCTTGGCTCGTTATAAGGTCTACATTATCGATGAGGTTCATATGCTGTCCACGGGAGCCTTTAATGCGCTTTTGAAGACGCTTGAAGAGCCGACTCAGAATGTCGTCTTTATTTTGGCAACCACTGAATTGCACAAGATTCCAGCAACCATTTTATCCCGTGTTCAACGTTTTGAGTTTAAATCGATTCGAACGCAAGATATTAAGGACCATATCCAAACTATTTTGTCAAAAGAGAATATCAGTTCTGAACCAGAGGCTGTGGAAATCATTGCTAGACGGGCTGAAGGTGGAATGCGGGATGCCTTGTCTATTCTGGATCAAGCCTTGAGTTTGACGCAAGGGAATGCTTTAACCACAGCTATCTCTGAGGAGATTACAGGCACTATTAGTCTTTCAGCTCTAGATGACTATGTGGCCGCCTTGGCCCAACAGGATGTCCCCAAAGCGCTCGATTCTTTGAATCTTTTGTTTGAAAATGGCAAGAGCATGACTCGTTTTGTGACAGATCTCTTGCAGTATTTGCGGGATCTACTGGTTGTTCAGACAGGTGGCGAAAATACTCATCATAGTCCAGTTTTTATAGACAATCTAGCTCTTTCTCAGGAAAGTCTCTTTGAAATGATTCGTCTAGCAACAGTGAGTTTAGCAGATATGAAGGCTAGCTTGCAACCTAAGATTTACGCTGAGATGATGACCATTCGTTTAGCGGAAATCAATCCTGAATCTGCGGTTTCGGGAGCTGTTGAAAGTGAAATTTCTGCACTGAGACAGGAAGTCGCCCGTCTCAAACAAGAGCTTGCTAATGTAGGCACAGCTCCTAAACAAGTTGCGCCAGTCCCTAGTCGTCCAGCCACTTCCAAGACTGTCTATCGAGTAGATCGCAACAAAGTTCAGTCTATTCTGCAAGAAGCTGTTGAAAATCCTGATTTGGCACGACAAAACTTGATTCGCCTCCAGAATGCGTGGGGAGAAGTGATTGAAAGTTTAGCTGGACCTGATAAGGCCCTTCTCGTAGGTTCTCAACCAGTTGCGGCCAATGAACACCATGCTATTTTAGCCTTTGAGTCTAATTTCAATGCTGGTCAAACCATGAAACGGGATAACCTCAATACTATGTTTGGCAATATTCTCAGCCAGGCAGCTGGATTTTCACCTGAGATTCTCGCTATTTCTCTAGAGGAATGGAAAGAGGTTCGAGCAGCATTTTCAGCTAAAAACAAGTCTTCTCAAGCAGATCAAGAGGTAGAAGAAGAAAGTCTAATTCCAGAAGGATTCGAATTTCTGGCTGATAAAGTCATGGTCGAAGAAGACTAAAAGTGGATTTCATGGTACAATAATCCTATGACTAGACAACAATTTATCGTGATAGCACTATTTACTGCTGCTGAGACTTATTTTTTCAATGAAGCTTGGATGACTGGTCGCTATTTCATGGCAGCATTTTGGGCTATTCTACTTTTTCGAAACTTTAGGTTAAGTTATGTAATGGGTAAAATAGTAGACGCCATTGATCAGCACCTAAACCGCAAGGATTAGTCGCTAGCTTCTAAACAAAATCAAAGCCTTTTAGGCTTTTTTTTGTTATACTAGTAGAGTATATTTATGGACCTTTTCTTGTATTTTTAGAGAAATGTAAGTGATTTCGCTAAGGATAAAGGAAGTAGGCCAGAAAAAGAAAGGAACTATCATGTCAGTATTAGAGATCAAAGATCTTCACGTTGAGATTGAAGGAAAAGAAATTTTGAAAGGGGTCAATCTGACTCTGAAAACAGGAGAAATCGCTGCTATCATGGGACCAAATGGTACTGGTAAATCGACTCTTTCTGCCGCTATCATGGGGAACCCTAACTATGAAGTTACAAAAGGTGAGGTCTTGTTTGATGGCGTAAATATCCTTGAGTTGGAAGTGGACGAGCGTGCGCGTATGGGACTTTTCCTTGCTATGCAATACCCATCTGAAATCCCTGGAATTACCAACGCAGAGTTTCTTCGTGCAGCTATGAATGCTGGTAAAGAAGATAATGAAAAGATTTCAGTTCGTGAGTTCATCACTAAACTAGACGAGAAAATGGAATTGCTCAACATGAAAGAAGAAATGGCAGAGCGTTACCTCAACGAAGGTTTCTCTGGTGGTGAGAAAAAACGTAATGAAATTCTTCAACTCTTGATGTTGGAACCAACTTTTGCCCTCTTGGATGAGATTGACTCAGGTCTTGATATTGACGCTCTTAAAGTTGTATCGAAAGGTGTCAATGCTATGCGTGGCGAAGGTTTTGGTGCTATGATCATCACACACTACCAACGTCTCTTGAACTACATCACACCAGACGTGGTACACGTGATGATGGAAGGTCGTGTGGTTCTTTCTGGTGGTCCAGAATTGGCTGCCCGTTTGGAACGTGAAGGATACGCAAAACTAGCTGAAGAACTTGGCTACGACTACAAGGAAGAATTGTAATTCCCTCGTATCTTTTAGGAGAAGTAAATGTCTAAAGAAACTATTAAACTTTTTTCAGAAATGCACGCTGAACCAAGCTGGTTGGCTGACCTCCGTCAAAAAGCTTTTGATAAGATTGAGAGTTTGGAATTACCAGTTATTGAGCGTGTCAAATTTCACCGTTGGAATCTGGGAGATGGAACCATCACAGAAAGTGAGCCTTCAGCAAATGTTCCTGACTTCACGGCTCTAGATAATCACTTGAAGTTGGTGCAAGTAGGAACGCAGACTGTTTTTGAACAAACTCCAGTTGAATTGGCTGAACAAGGGGTAGTCTTTACAGACTTCCACTCAGCTTTAGAAGAAATTCCAGAGCTTATTGAGGAATTCTTCATGTCATCTGTTAAGTATGACGATGACAAGTTGGCAGCCTACCACACGGCTTACTTTAACAGTGGTGCTGTTCTCTACATTCCTGATAACGTTGAGATTACAGAGCCAATCGAAGGAATTTTCTACCAAGACAGCGATAGCGATGTGCCATTTAACAAGCATATTCTGATCATTGCTGGTAAAAACTCTAAAATAAGCTATCTTGAACGTCTAGAGTCAAGAGGTGGAGGTAGTGCAAAAGCAACTGCCAATATCACAGTTGAAGTGATTGCACGTTCTGGTGCGCAAGTTAAATTTGCGGCTATTGACCGTTTAGGTGAAAATGTCACTGCCTACATTAGCCGCCGTGGTAAACTAGGCAACGATGCAAGCATTGACTGGGCGATTGGTGTCATGAACGAAGGAAATGTTGTTGCAGACTTTGATAGTGACTTGATTGGTAATGGTAGCCATGCAGATCTCAAGGTCGTAGCACTTTCAAGTGGCCGTCAGGTTCAAGGGATTGATACTCGAGTGACTAACTATGGTTGCAACTCTATCGGAAATATCCTCCAACATGGGGTTATCCTTGAAAAAGCAACTTTGACCTTCAATGGTATTGGACACATTATCAAGGGTGCCAAGGGAGCAGATGCGCAGCAAGAGAGTCGTGTTCTTATGCTTTCAGACCAAGCACGTTCAGATGCCAACCCAATTCTTTTGATTGATGAAAATGACGTAACTGCAGGACACGCAGCTTCAATCGGTCAAGTGGATCCAGAAGATATGTACTACCTCATGAGTCGTGGCTTGGATAAAGCGACTGCGGAACGCTTGGTTGTACGTGGTTTCCTTGGATCCGTAATTGTTGAGATCCCTGTCAAGGAAGTTCGTGATGAAATGATTGCGACGATCGAAGAAAAATTGTCAAAACGCTAAGGGGAAGCCTATGTTAGATGCAGGAGTGATTCGCAAGGATTTTCCGATTTTAGACCAGATTGTCAATGACGAACCTCTGGTTTATTTGGACAACGCTGCGACGACACAAAAACCACTAGCAGTTCTGGAAACGATTAACCGCTATTATGAGCAGGACAATGCAAATGTTCATCGTGGGGTTCATACCTTGGCGGAGCGGGCGACAGCTTCCTATGAGGCGGCTCGTGAAACCATTCGTAAATTTATCAATGCAGGTTCGACAAAGGAAGTTCTCTTTACCAGAGGAACGACAACCAGCCTTAACTGGGTAGCTCGCTTTGCTGAGGAAATCCTGACTGAGGGAGATCAAGTTTTGATTTCTGTCATGGAACACCATTCCAATATCATTCCATGGCAGGAGGCCTGTCGCAAGACTGGGGCAGAGCTTGTCTATGTTTATCTCAAGGATGGAGCTCTGGATATGGATGACTTGCGCGCTAAATTGACTGATAAAGTCAAGTTTGTCTCCCTAGCTCACGCCTCAAATGTTCTTGGTGTGGTCAATCCAATCAAAGAAATCACACAAATGGCTCACCAAGTTGGATCCATTATGGTGGTGGATGGTGCTCAATCTACGCCTCATATGAAGATTGATGTGCAGAACTTGGATGTGGACTTCTTTGCCTTTTCCGGTCACAAGATGGCTGGTCCGACTGGTATCGGTGTGCTTTATGGCAAAGAAAAGTATCTGGAACAAATGTCTCCAGTTGAATTTGGTGGTGAGATGATTGATTTCGTCTATGAGCAATCTGCTAGTTGGAAGGAATTGCCTTGGAAATTTGAGGCTGGAACGCCAAATATGGCAGGTGCTATCGGACTTGCTGCAGCAGTGGATTATCTAGAAAAGATTGGTATGGATGCCATTGAAGCTCATGAACAGGAATTGATTTCATATGTCTATCCAAAACTGCAGGCAATTGAAGGATTGACTATTTATGGTTCGCAAGATTTGGCTCAACGTTCAGGTGTCATTGCTTTTAACTTAGGGGAACTTCATCCCCACGATCTTGCGACGGCTCTGGATTATGAAGGAGTGGCTGTTCGTGCTGGTCACCATTGCGCCCAACCTTTGCTCCAGTATTTGGAAGTCCCAGCAACAGCTCGTGCAAGTTTTTATATCTACAATACCAAGGCAGATTGTGACAAGTTGGTCGATGCCCTACAAAAGACAAAGGAGTTTTTCAATGGCACTTTCTAAACTAGATAGCCTTTATATGGCAGTGGTGGCAGACCATTCGAAAAATCCACATCACCAAGGGAAGTTAGAAGACGCTGAGCAAATCAGCCTCAATAATCCAACCTGTGGGGATGTTATCAACCTCTCTGTCAAGTTTGACGCTGAGGACCGCTTGGAAGATATTGCTTTTCTAAATTCAGGATGCACGATTTCAACTGCCTCTGCTAGTATGATGACAGATGCTGTTTTAGGAAAAACCAAGCAAGAAATTCTAGAACTTGCAACCATCTTTTCTGAAATGGTTCAAGGTCAAAAGGATGATCGCCAAAACCAACTCGGGGATGCAGCCTTCTTGTCAGGTGTTGCCAAATTCCCGCAACGGATTAAGTGTGCAACTCTAGCTTGGAATGCACTTAAGAAAACAATTGAAGATCAAGAAAAACAGTAAGACAAGTTTCTTTTGTCTTATGAATCATTAGTAATATAGAATGAAAGAAAGGATATTATGGCTGAAGAAAGAGTAGAACCAAAACCAATTGACCTTGGTGAATATAAATTTGGTTTCCATGACGATGTAGAGCCTGTCCTATCGACAGGAAAAGGATTGAACGAAGAAGTCATTCGCGAATTATCAGCTGCTAAGGGAGAACCTGAGTGGATGTTAGAATTCCGTTTGAAGTCTTATGAAACCTTCAAAAAAATGCCCATGCAAACCTGGGGAGCAGACTTGTCAGAGATTGACTTTGATGACTTGATCTATTACCAAAAACCGTCTGATAAACCAGCCCGTTCTTGGGATGATGTACCTGAAAAGATTAAAGAAACCTTTGAACGTATCGGGATTCCAGAAGCTGAACGTGCTTATCTAGCAGGTGCCTCTGCCCAGTACGAGTCAGAAGTGGTTTACCACAACATGAAGGAAGAGTTCCAGAAATTGGGGATTATCTTTACAGATACAGATTCTGCCCTCAAGGAATACCCAGACTTGTTTAAACAATACTTTGCGAAGTTGGTACCACCGACAGATAACAAGTTGGCTGCCCTCAACTCAGCAGTATGGTCAGGTGGAACATTTATCTACGTACCAAAAGGTGTTAAGGTAGATATCCCACTTCAAACTTACTTCCGTATCAACAACGAAAATACTGGTCAGTTTGAACGTACCTTGATTATCGTTGATGAGGGAGCAAGTGTCCACTACGTGGAAGGATGTACAGCACCAACTTATTCAAGTAACAGTTTGCACGCAGCCATTGTAGAAATCTTTGCTTTGGACGGAGCTTATATGCGTTATACAACCATCCAAAACTGGTCTGATAACGTCTATAACCTGGTAACCAAACGTGCCAAAGCATTGAAAGATGCGACTGTTGAGTGGATCGATGGAAACTTGGGTGCCAAAACAACCATGAAATACCCATCTGTTTACCTTGATGGAGAAGGGGCGCGTGGTACTATGCTTTCCATCGCCTTTGCTAACGCAGGGCAACACCAAGATACGGGTGCCAAGATGATCCACAACGCTCCACACACAAGTTCGTCTATCGTTTCTAAATCCATCGCTAAAGGCGGAGGAAAGGTGGACTACCGTGGACAAGTAACCTTTAACAAGAACTCTAAGAAATCTGTTTCCCACATCGAGTGTGATACCATTATCATGGATGACTTATCAGCTTCAGATACCATTCCATTTAATGAAATCCATAACTCGCAAGTTGCTTTGGAACACGAAGCCAAGGTATCTAAGATTTCAGAGGAACAACTCTACTACCTCATGAGCCGTGGTTTGTCAGAATCTGAGGCAACTGAGATGATCGTTATGGGATTTGTAGAGCCCTTCACAAAAGAACTTCCAATGGAATATGCAGTTGAGCTGAACCGCTTGATTAGTTATGAAATGGAAGGTTCTGTTGGGTAAGAATATGCAAGTTCTGAACAGGAAGTCTTCCTGTTCAGAATTTTTTCAAAAAAGGACCTAATAAATATTCACAAGAATGCTTTTATGTGGTAAAATAAAACAATTACATTTAGTGGAGATTAAGTATGAATATTTTTAGAACCAAGGATGTTAGTCTAGGACGAACGGAAATGCGTCGCCATTTGAAATTATGGGATTTGATTTTACTAGGAATTGGTGCCATGGTGGGAACGGGAATTTTCACCATTACAGGAACAGCAGCAGCTACCCTAGCTGGTCCTTCACTAGTTGTTTCCATAGTGATTTCTGCCCTATGCGTTTCTTTATCAGCCCTCTTTTTTGCGGAATTTGCCTCTCGTGTGCCTGCAACAGGAGGTGCTTATAGTTACCTTTATGCAATCTTAGGCGAATTGCCAGCCTGGATTGCCGGTTGGTTGACCATCATGGAATTCATGACAGCTATATCGGGTGTTGCGTCTGGTTGGGCAGCTTACTTTAAGGGCTTACTCAGTAATTATGGTATCTCCATGCCCCAAGCCTTAAATGGCACTTTTAACCCCGAACAAGGCACCTATATCGACCTTTTACCTATTTTGGTGCTTGCTTTGGTAACAGGAGTAGTCTTATTGAATTCCAAGGCAGCCTTGCGATTTAATTCGCTTTTAGTAGTCTTGAAATTCTCTGCTCTCGCCCTGTTTATCCTAGTTGGTATTTGGTACATTAAACCTGAAAATTGGTCAAATTTTGCTCCCTTTGGCTTTGGTCAACTATATGGTGGAAGTACTGGAATAATGGCAGGAGCCTCTTTGATGTTCTTTGGTTTCCTTGGTTTTGAGTCAATTTCCATGGCAGTTGATGAGATTCAAAGTCCGCAAAAGAATGTTCCTCGAGGAATTGTCCTTTCTCTGTCAATCGTCACTATTCTCTATGCTTTGGTAACCTTAGTATTAACTGGGGTTGTTCACTATAGCCAACTCAATGTGGACGATGCGGTAGCATTCTCTTTGCGTAGTATCGGGATTGGCTGGGCAGCCAATTATGTTTCGCTTGTAGCCATTCTAACCTTGATTACTGTGTGTATTTCCATGACCTACGCTCTTTCTCGAATGATTTACAGCTTAGCTCGTGATGGACTTTTGCCTCAAAGCTTCAAACAACTAAGCAAAAGCAGTCGAGTTCCAAAGAATGCAACCATATTAACAGGGTTTGCGTCAGCCATTGCAGCGGGCATCTTCCCCTTGGCAAGTATCGCAGCCTTTCTAAATATCTGTACACTAGCCTATCTCATCTTACTTGCCTATGGCATTATCAAGCTCAGAAAAGACAAGGGGATGCCAAAAGAAGGAGAGTTCAAAACTCCTTTAGTGCCGCTTTTGCCAATCCTTTCCATTCTTATCTGTCTTTCCTTTATGCTTCAGTACACCAAGGAAACATGGATTGCCTTTGGGCTTGCTTTGTTGGTTGGACTAGTGATTTACTTTACTTATGGCTATCGTCATTCTACACTTTCTGAACAAAAATAAAAGCTGGGATTTCCCAGCTTTTTTATTTTATTCTTTTATGTAGGTAAATCCTTCCCCAAGGATTTCATGAGCTTCAGTGATGGTAATAAAGGCTTGAGGGTCTATATGGTGAATCATATCCTTCATTTTAACGATTTCGTTTCGACCGACAATACAATAAATGATTTTCAAATCTTTCTTACTGTAGTAGCCTTGACCAGAGATATAGGTCACGCCACGTCCTAGTTCTTCATTGATTTTATCAGCCAATTGCTCAGGATACTGAGTGATAATCATAAATCCTTTACCAGCATAGCCCCCTTCACCGATCAAGTCAATAACACGAGCGATGATAAAGTCAAACAAGAGAGTATAGGTAACGAGACGAAGATCTTGGAAGATAATTAAAATCAACATTAGGATAAAAAAGTCAATCCCAAAGAGCAATTTACCAATTGAGATATTGGTGTATTTATTGAGGATACGGGCAACAATATCTGAACCACCAGTAGTCCCACCAGCATTAAAAATAACTCCTAAACCGACTCCCAGTAAAACACCAGAAACTAGGGAAACGATAATGAGATCCCCTTGTAAGTCAAACTGTAAAGGAATTTTTTCAAAGACAGCAAGCCAGACAGAGAGGGAGATAGTTCCCAAGAGACTGGTGTAGAGAGTTTTAGGACCAAATATTTTCCAGGCTAGGATAAATAAAGGAATATTGATCAAAAGGTTCATCAATGAGACTGGAATTTTAAAGAGGTAGAAGGTAATGAGTGTAATACCTGTCGCACCACCCTCAAATAGATGATAGGGAACTACAAAGTAGGTGAGACCAAAGGCATAAATAGCTGCCCCAAGTATGATAGTGATAATAGGCTGAACTTTTCGAATCATGATTCTCCCTCGCTTTTTCTATAGATAGATTATACCAAATTTTCAGGCGTTTTAATTGGATCTCTTATGATTTTTTAACAATTTTTTGATATAATAAAAGTGATAAATCCCTATCTTATTGAAAAGAATAGAAAGATTGAAATTATGACACAAGTAAAAATTGTAACAGATTCTTCTGTTACCATCGAACCAGAAGTAGTTAAAGAGTTAAATATTACGGTTGTACCACTATCCGTCATGATCGATAGTGTGCTTTATTCAGACGCAGATTTGAAAGAAGGTGAGTTCCTTCATCTTATGCAACAAAGTAAGAATCTGCCGAAAACCAGTCAGCCTCCAGTGGGAGTGTTTGCTGAGGTCTTTGAAGAACTAGGTAAAGATGGTAGTCAAATTATCGCAATTCACATGTCCCATGCCTTGTCTGGAACTGTGGAAGCTGCTCGCCAAGGAGCCAGTCTCTCAACTGCTGATGTAACGGTTATTGATAGTTCTTTTACAGACCAAGCTATGAAGTTTCAAGTAGTTGAAGCAGCTAAACTTGCCCAAGAAGGGAAAGATTTAGAAACCATCCTAGCTCATGTAGAAGACGTTAAGAATCATACTGAACTCTATATCGGTGTTTCAACATTAGAAAATCTAGTTAAGGGCGGACGCATCGGACGTGTGACAGGATTATTAAGCTCTCTGTTGAACATCCGAGTTGTGATGCAGATGAAGAATCATGAACTCCAGCCTATCGTTAAGGGACGAGGTGCTAAGACATTCAAAAAATGGCTCGATGAATTGACTGAGACGCTCTCACATCAATCAGTGGCAGAGATTGGAATTTCATATGCAGGTACAAATGAATGGGCAAATGAGATGAAGAACTTGTTGCAAACTTATGTAGAGAAGCCAATCTCTGTATTGGAAACAGGGTCTATTATTCAAACACATACGGGAGAAAATGCATGGGCCATTTTAATTCGTTACAATTCCTAAAAAAATAGAGAAAAATCGTTAGAAATAGTGTTTTTGACTTGACCTATAGCCAATTTTAGGATATGATTATATTTGTTAATTAGAAATTATTTGGAGGATTTATTAACATGGCAAACAAACAAGATTTGATCGCTAAAGTAGCAGAAGCTACAGAATTGACTAAGAAAGATTCAGCAGCAGCAGTTGACGCTGTATTCGCAGCAGTAACTGAATACCTTGCAGCTGGTGAAAAAGTTCAATTGATCGGTTTTGGTAACTTTGAAGTTCGTGAGCGTGCTGCACGTAAAGGTCGCAACCCACAAACTGGTAAAGAAATCAAGATCGCAGCTTCTAAAGTTCCAGCATTCAAAGCTGGTAAAGCTCTTAAAGACGCTGTTAAATAATGAATTTTCAAAAAGTCTATTGTATCAAGCTTTCTAGCTTGGTCAATAGGCTTTTTTCTTGTTAGAAATCTATAATTTTAGTATGTATTATAAAAGAAAAAGGTTCCCATGGATGAGAACCTTCTTTTCATTAGTTTTTAGAAGCTGCTTGGAATTCAGGGTTTTTCCATGCTTCATTAATAATTGCTTGCAATTCTTTTGCAGATGCTTGCATTTTTTGTGTTTCAGCGTCATTCAATGGGATGTTTACTGGACGAACGATACCGTGTGCACCAACGATAGCTGGTTGACCGATAAAGACGTTCTCAACACCGTATTGTCCTTCTTGGAATACAGAAAGTGGTAGCACCGCATTTTCATCGTCAAGGATAGCACGAGTGATACGAGCAAGGGCAACGGCGATACCGTAGTATGTAGCACCTTTCTTGTTGATGATTGAGTAGGCAGCGTCACGAACTGAGATGAAAAGTTCAACAAGATCAGCTTCGTTCAAGTCGCGGTTTGCTTGCAACCATTGTTCCAATTTAACACCAGCAACGTTAGCGTGAGACCAAACAGCGAATTCTGAGTCACCGTGTTCACCCATGATGTAGGCATGGACTGAACGAGCATCAACACCGATTGTTTCAGCAAGTGCTTGACGGAAACGAGCTGAGTCAAGAGAAGTACCAGAACCGATAACGCGTTCTTTAGGGAATCCAGAGAATTTCCAAGTTGAGTAAGTCAAAACGTCAACTGGGTTAGCTGCTACAAGGAAGATACCATCGAAACCAGAAGCAACAACTTGCTCAACGATTGATTTGTTGATTGCAAGGTTTTTACCTACGAGGTCAAGACGAGTTTCACCTGGTTTTTGAGGAGCACCAGCTGTGATAACAACAAGGTCAGCGTCAGCACAGTCTTCGTATTTTGCAGCGTAGATTTTTTTAGGTGAAGTGAAGGCAAGGGCATGGCTAAGGTCTTCTGCGTCACCAACCGCTTTTTCAAACAATTGAGGAATTTCAATGATTCCAAGCTCTTGTGCAATTCCTTGGGTAACAAGCGCGAAAGCATAAGATGAACCTACGGCACCGTCACCGACAAGGATCACTTTTTTGTGTTGTTTAGTAGAAGTCATTTTCTAAACATCTCCTTCAATTTTTTTAGGGAATTCCCCAGATATTTTCATTCTATCACTTTTAAAAAGCTTTGTCACGGAAATGCCCTCTTGTTCTTGATGTAAACGTTTTAGTGATTTCCAAAGACTGAAATGATCTACACTTTATGGTATAATATATTTAATTACTAATAGTGAAATGAGGCATTTATGAATGCAGGATAGAAATTTAGTGAATGTAAATCTGACAAAGGAGATGAAGACCAGCTTTATCGACTACGCCATGAGCGTTATCGTTGCGCGGGCCCTTCCTGATGTTCGAGATGGCTTAAAACCTGTTCACCGTCGTATTCTTTATGGAATGAATGAACTAGGTGTTACACCAGACAAACCTCATAAAAAGTCGGCCCGTATTACAGGGGATGTCATGGGTAAATACCACCCTCACGGAGACTCGTCTATTTATGAGGCTATGGTTCGTATGGCCCAGTGGTGGAGCTATCGTTACATGCTCGTTGATGGACATGGAAACTTTGGCTCTATGGACGGGGACGGTGCTGCCGCACAGCGTTATACTGAGGCACGTATGAGCAAGATTGCTCTGGAAATGCTTCGTGACATCAATAAAAACACAGTTGATTTCGTAGACAACTACGATGCTAACGAACGTGAACCCTTGGTTTTGCCTGCTCGTTTTCCAAACCTTTTGGTCAATGGAGCAACTGGTATCGCTGTTGGGATGGCAACCAATATTCCACCTCACAACTTGGGTGAAACCATTGATGCAGTGAAGTTGGTTATGGATAATCCTGAAGTGACGACTAAGGACTTGATGGAAGTCTTGCCTGGTCCAGATTTTCCGACTGGCGCTCTTGTCATGGGGAAATCAGGAATTCATAAGGCTTATGAGACTGGTAAAGGTTCCATTGTCCTTCGTTCTCGTACAGAGATTGAAACCACTAAGACGGGTCGTGAGCGTATCGTTGTAACGGAATTCCCTTATATGGTTAATAAAACCAAGGTACATGAGCATATTGTTCGCTTGGTTCAGGAAAAACGAATTGAGGGCATTACAGCCGTACGTGATGAGTCCAACCGTGAAGGAGTTCGCTTTGTAATCGAGGTTAAACGCGACGCGTCTGCCAACGTTATCCTTAACAACCTCTTCAAGATGACCCAGATGCAAACCAACTTTGGTTTCAACATGTTGGCGATTGAAAATGGCGTGCCAAAAATCTTGTCCCTTCGTCAAATTTTGGATGCTTATATCGAGCACCAAAAAGAAGTGGTTGTTCGCCGTACTCGTTTTGACAAGGAAAAGGCGGAGGCGCGTGCGCACATCTTAGAAGGTCTTTTAATTGCACTTGACCATATCGACGAAGTGATTCGTATCATTCGTGCCAGTGAAACAGATGCGGAAGCGCAAGCTGAGTTGATGAGCAAGTTCAAGCTTTCTGAACGTCAAAGTCAAGCTATCCTTGATATGCGTCTTCGTCGTTTGACAGGATTGGAACGTGATAAGATTCAGTCTGAATATGATGAATTGATTGCCTTGATTGCAGATTTGGCTGATATTCTTGCCAAACCAGAACGTGTGGCGCAAATCATCAAAGACGAGTTGGACGAAGTCAAACGCAAGTTTGGTGACAAACGTCGTACGGAGTTGATGGTCGGTGAAGTCTTGACACTTGAGGACGAAGATTTGATTGAAGAAACGGATGTTTTGATTACCCTATCTAACAAGGGCTATATCAAACGTTTGGACCAAGGTGAGTTTACTGCTCAAAAACGTGGAGGCCGTGGAGTTCAAGGTACCGGGGTTAAGGATGATGACTTTGTGCGTGAGTTGGTTTCAACTAGCACCCATGATCATCTGCTTTTCTTTACTAATAAAGGACGTGTCTATCGCCTTAAAGGTTATGAAATCCCAGAATATGGTCGTACAGCCAAGGGCTTGCCAGTTGTCAATCTTTTGAAGTTAGACGAAGGCGAAAGCATTCAGACCATCATCAATGTTGATTCTGAACGAAGTGATGATGCTTATCTCTTCTTCACAACTCGTTACGGTGTCGTGAAGAGAACCAGTGTCAAAGAGTTTGCTAATATTCGTCAAAATGGACTGAAAGCCTTGAATCTCAAGGATGAAGACGAATTAATTAATGTCTTGCTGACAGAAGAAGATACGGATATTATCATTGGTACCAAGTTTGGTTATGCTGTTCGCTTTAATCAATCAGCTGTTCGTGGCATGAGCCGTATCGCGACTGGTGTTCGAGGAGTCAATCTTCGTGAGGGTGACACAGTAGTTGGCGCTAGCGTGATTACAAACCAAGACGAAGTTCTTATCATCACTGAAAAAGGTTACGGTAAACGTACTCTTGCTACTGAATATCCTACTAAAGGCCGTGGTGGTAAAGGGATGAAGACAGCAAATGTTGCTGAGAAGAATGGTCCTCTGGCAGGTCTCCTCACTGTTAAGGGAGATGAAGACTTGATGATTATCACAGATACAGGTGTCATGATCCGTACAAATGTTGCCAATATTTCACAAACTGGACGCTCAACTATGGGAGTTAAGGTGATGCGTCTAGATCAGGATGCTAAGATTGTGACATTTACAACGGTTGCTGCGGCAGAGAAAGAAGAAGTTGGGACTGAAATTGAAACAGAAGGTGAAGCATAATGTCTCATAAAAAAACGAAAAATAAGAAGAATAAACGCAGAAATCTATTTATTAATATTTTAGCAGGTTTCTTAATTCTTTTATCGCTAGCTTTAATTTTTAATTCAAAGATTCGTGATCTCTTTTTGGTCTGGAATACCAATAAATACCAAGTCAATCAAGTCACTAAGGAAAATATAGATGAAAATCTAAAAACCGAAGGGAATTTTGATTTTGACTCTGTTAAGTCTATTTCATCTGAAGCTGTATTGGCTTCACAATGGGATGCTCAGAAACTTCCCGTTATTGGAGGTATTGCTATTCCTGAAGTAGAAATCAACCTGCCTATTTTTAAAGGATTGGACAATGTAAACTTGTTCTACGGAGCAGGGACCATGAAACGCGATCAAAAAATGGGAGAAGGCAACTATTCTCTAGCCAGTCACCATGTCTTTACTGCTGAAAATGCGAGCCAGATGCTCTTCTCGCCATTGGTCAATGCCAAGGCAGGTATGAAGATTTATCTGACGGATAAGGACAAGGTTTATACCTACGAGATTACGGAAGTTAAACGTGTCACACCAGACCGAGTGGATGAAGTCGAAGACCGTGATGGAGTGAAAGAAATTACCTTGGTAACCTGTGTAGACTACGATGAAACCGAACGAATTATTGTGAAAGGTATTTTTAAAGAATCAAAAGCTTATTCGGATACATCTGAAGATATTTTGAAAGCCTTTAATAAACCATATAAACAACGTTATTAAGAATGAATGAACCAGTGAAGTGCTATTTCACTGGTTTTTTATATGAACAAATAGAATAAAAATAGTTCTTATGAAAAAGGATAGGAAGGCTTAGGATAAAGATTTTTAAGATAAATATTATAGAATTTTACAGAAAACGCTTTCTAGAAAACAAGAATTATGTTATAATTATCACAAATAAAAGTTTTAGGAGTTTTCTATGGTCTCATCAGAATTTATTTCAAAGATTGAATTTGCTTGCAAGAAGAAAGAAAGTCTTTATAGTCAAAGTAAGTTTAAGTATGCGATTCGTTCCATGTTTGCAGGTGCCTTTTTAACATTTAGTACGGCTGCGGGTGCAGTTGGGGCTGACTTGATTAATAAGATTGCTCCAGGCAGTGGTCGCTTCCTCTTCCCATTCGTTTTTGCTTGGGGATTGGCCTACATTGTTTTCTTGAATGCTGAGCTGGTAACTTCAAATATGATGTTTTTGACAGCTGGTAGTTTCTTGAAAAAAATTTCATGGAGAAAAACAGCTGAGATTTTACTTTACTGTACCTTGTTCAACCTTATCGGAGCTTTGATAGCAGGTTGGGGCTTTGCCCACTCAGCAGCCTATGCAAATCTAACACATGATAGCTTCATTTCAGGGGTTGTAGAGATGAAGTTAGGCCGTTCCAATGAGCTAGTCTTGCTTGAAGGTATTTTAGCCAATATCTTTGTAAACATTGCCATTCTTTCCTTTGTTTTGGTGAAAGACGGTGGGGCCAAACTTTGGCTCGTTTTGTCGGCAATTTACATGTTTGTATTCTTAACAAACGAACACATTGCTGCGAACTTTGCTTCTTTTGCGATTGTTAAGTTCAGTGTTGCTGCTGATTCAATTGCTAACTTTGACATACCTAATATTCTTCGTCACTGGGGTGTAACCTTTGTCGGAAACTTTATCGGAGGAGGTCTCTTGATGGGCTTGCCTTACGCCTTCCTTAATAAAAACGAAGATACTTATGTCGATTAAAGAAATGAGCACGAGTGAATCGTGCTTTTTTGTTTGATGTGTATGACTAGTCATAGTTGTTCCTTATATCAAAATATAGAAAATCAGTATTGGAAAAGACTAGTCCAAGATGATACAATATCCCTAATGAAGCTATTTGGAGGTCGTCATATGACTCGTGATTTTAAATTTGAAACCCTACAATTACATGCTGGGCAAGTAGTTGATCCAGCAACTAAGTCTCGTGCAGTACCGATTTATCAAACAACATCCTTCGTTTTTGATGACACGCAAGAAGGTGCCGATTTGTTTGCCTTGAGAAAACCTGGCAATATCTATACTCGTATCACAAATCCTACAACAGCAGCCTTTGAAGAAAGAATCGCTGCTCTTGAAGGTGGTGTTGGAGCACTAGCGACAGCATCAGGGATGGCTGCTGTAACCTACACTATTTTGGCGCTTGCTCACGCCGGTGACCATGTGGTGGCTGCGTCAACTATTTACGGTGGGACCTTCAACCTCTTGAAAGAAACCCTTCCTCGTTATGGGATCACAACAACCTTTGTCGATGTGGATAATTTGGAAGAAGTAGAAGCAGCTATCAATGACAATACAAAGCTTGTCTTGATTGAAACCTTGGGGAATCCCTTGATTAACATTCCTGACTTAGAAAAATTGGCTGAGATTGCGCATAAACACAAGATTCCTCTCGTTTCGGACAACACTTTTGCCACACCATATTTGATTAACGTCTTCTCTCACGGTGTAGATATTTCCATTCACTCAGCAACTAAGTTTATCGGTGGGCATGGTACGACTATTGGTGGAGTGATTGTCGATAGTGGTCGTTTTGACTGGGAGGCTTCAGGGAAGTTCCCTCAATTTGTTGAGGAAGACCCAAGTTACCATAACTTGAGCTATACTCGTGATGTGGGTGCAGCAGCCTTTATTATCGCTGTTCGTGTTCAATTGCTCCGTGATACAGGTGCTGCCTTGTCGCCATTTAATGCCTTTCTCTTGCTCCAAGGGCTTGAAACTCTCTCTCTTCGTGTTGAACGTCATGTGCAAAATGCAGAGAAAATTGTTGATTTCCTTGTCAACCATACTAAGGTAGAAAAGGTAAATTATCCAAAACTAGCTGACAGTCCTTATCATGCCTTGGCTGAGAAATATTTGCCAAAAGGTGTTGGTTCAATCTTTACCTTCCATGTTAAAGGCGGAGAGGCGGAAGCTCGCAAGGTAATTGATAATTTGGAAATCTTCTCTGACCTTGCAAACGTGGCAGATGCTAAGTCCCTTGTGGTCCATCCTGCGACAACCACTCACGGTCAGTTGTCAGAAAAAGATCTAGAAGCAGCAGGTGTAACACCAAACCAAATTCGCTTGTCGATTGGTCTTGAAAATGTAGAGGATTTGATTGAAGATTTGCGTTTGGCCTTGGAAAAAATTTAAAGTAATAGATATAAACAGTGGGTTTCGACTCGCTGTTTTTGATTTTCCCTCAGGCATGATATAATGGTTACAGAAGTCTAGAAAGAGGAAAGTTATGAACGAAATTAAATGTCCCAACTGTGGGGAAGTCTTTACAGTAAATGAGAGTCAGTATGCCGAACTTTTATCCCAAGTGAGAACTGTTGAGTTTGATAAGGAATTGCACGAGCGAATGAAGCAGGAGCTGGCCTTGGCTGAGCAAAAGGCTATGAATGAGCAACAGTCTAAACTGGCTCAAAAGGATCAAGAAATTGCGCAATTGCAGAGTCAAATCCAAAATTTTGATACTGAAAAAGAATTGGCAAAAAAGGAAGTAGAACAAACTGCTAGTCAAAGTCTACTAGAGAAGGAAAAAGAAGTTCAGCAACTTGAGAATCAGCTGGCGACCTTGCGTTTGGAGCATGAAAATCAACTGCAAAAGACCCTTTATGACCTAGAAAAAGAGCGCGATCAGGTCAAAAATCAGCTCCTCTTGCAAGAAAAGGAAAATAAGTTATCTCTAGCTTCCCTCAAGCAAAATTACGAAGCCCAGCTTAAGGCAGCGAGTGAACAAGTCGAATTTTATAAGAATTTCAAAGCTCAACAATCCACAAAAGCTATCGGGGAAAGTTTGGAACAGTATGCAGAGAGTGAGTTTAACAAGGTTCGTAGTTTTGCCTTTCCAAATGCTTACTTTGAGAAGGATAACAAGGTCTCTGCGCGTGGATCTAAGGGAGACTTTATCTTCCGTGAATGTGATGAAAATGGAGTGGAAATTATTTCCATTATGTTTGAAATGAAAAACGAAGCGGACGGCACAGAAAAGAAGCATAAGAATGCAGATTTTTACAAGGAATTGGACAAGGACCGTCGGGAGAAAAATTGTGAATATGCAGTTTTAGTGACCATGCTTGAGGCAGACAATGACTACTTTAATACTGGGATTGTTGACGTCAGCCACGAGTATGAAAAGATGTATGTGGTTCGTCCTCAGTTCTTTATCCAGTTAATTGGTCTCTTACGAAATGCGGCGCTCAATTCCCTAAAATACAAACAAGAGTTGGCCTTGGTTCGAGAGCAAAATATCGATATTACACATTTTGAGGAAGACTTGGATGCCTTCAAAGTAGCTTTTGCCAAGAACTACAACTCAGCTTCGACCAATTTTGGTAAAGCCATCGATGAAATCGACAAGGCCATCAAACGGATGGAGGAAGTCAAAAAGTTCCTAACCACATCTGAAAACCAACTCCGCCTCGCTAATAACAAATTGGAAGATGTTTCAGTTAAAAAATTGACCCGGAAAAATCCAACCATGAAGGCAAAGTTTGAAGCGTTGAAGGGGGAGTAGAAAGCAACACATGAACGGTATTATCAACTTAAGAAAAGAAGCGGGGATGACCTCGCATGATGCGGTTTTTAAGCTGCGTAAGATTTTGGGAACCAAGAAGATTGGTCATGGTGGGACGCTGGATCCGGATGTGGTGGGTGTTTTGCCGATTGCGGTTGGCAAGGCGACACGCATGGTAGAGTTTATGCAGGATGAGGGCAAGGTCTATGAGGGGGAAATCACCCTAGGATATTCAACAACGACCGAGGATGCTAGTGGGGAAGTGGTCGCAGAGACTCCTGTTTTGTCGCCCTTGGATGAAAAGCTTGTCGATGAAGCGATTGTCAGTCTGACTGGGTCTATTACTCAGATTCCGCCTATGTATTCGGCTGTCAAGGTTGATGGTCGCAAGCTCTATGAGTATGCGCGTGCTGGTCAGGAGGTGGAGCGTCCAGAACGACAGGTAACCATTTATCATTTTGAGCGGACCAGTCCCATCTCTTATGAAAACAATCTTGCACGATTTACTTTTCGTGTAAAATGCAGTAAGGGAACCTATATCCGTACCTTGTCTGTTGACTTGGGAGAGAAGCTGGGCTATGCAGCTCATATGTCCCATTTGATACGGACGAGTGCTGCAGGTTTACAACTGGAAGATGCTCTTACCTTGGACGAAATTGCTGAAAAAGTGGAGGCTGGTCAGCTGGACTTTCTCCATCCTCTAGAGATTGGAACGGGGGATCTTGTCAAAGTTTTTCTAAGTCCAGAAGAGGCTACAGAAGTGCGCTTTGGCCGTTTTATCGAGTTAGACCAAACAGACCAAGAATTGGCTGCCTTTGAGGGAGACAAATTGCTAGCTATTCTAGAAAAACGGGGCAATCTCTACAAGCCAAGGAAGGTTTTTGGCTAGTCTAACTGGAGTGTGGGATGGAATTGTTAGCCATAGTCTATCAAAATCAGACTATAAATTTGGCTAAAAATGTGATAGAATAGACGACGGATAAAAAAACGGAGGATAGCATGCAAAATAGACCAATCATTATCGGAGTGACAGGTGGTTCTGGTGGTGGTAAGACCAGTGTTTCAAAGGCTATTTTATCTCATTTTCTTGATGAAAAGATTGCCATGATTGAGCATGATTCATACTACAAGGACCAATCTCATTTGACCTTTGAAGAGCGTGTCAAAACCAACTACGACCATCCTTTTGCCTTTGATACAGATCTGATGATCGAGCAAATTAAGGAGTTGTTGGCAGGGCGTCCGGTGGATATTCCGACTTATGACTATACTGAACATACACGGAGCAACAAAACCTATCGTCAAGATCCTCAAGATGTCTTTATCGTTGAGGGAATTTTGGTCTTGGAGGACAAGCGTCTGCGCGATTTGATGGATATCAAGATTTTTGTGGATACGGATGATGATGTGCGTATTATTCGTCGGATTAAGCGAGACATGGAAGAGCGTGGCCGTAGTTTGGATAGTGTGATTGATCAATATCTAGGTGTGGTCAAACCTATGTACCACCAGTTCATCGAGCCAACCAAGCGTTATGCGGATATCATTATTCCTGAAGGTGCCAGCAATACAGTCGCTATTGACCTTTTGACAACCAAGATTTCTAAGATTTTGGAAGAAGCTCGTAATAGCAAATAATCAGATGAGGAGGCCTAGCCTCCTTTTTCTATTTTTCCTTTCGTTTCGGTATGCAAAAGGAGATTTTTAATCATATTTTTGGTATAATAATACCCATGGAAAAGCAAGAAAATGAATAGTAGGTGGAGATGGAAAAGTATTTATCGGTAACAACTTTGACCAAGTATCTGAAAATGAAATTCGATAAAGACCCTTACTTGGAACGGGTCTATTTAACTGGTCAAGTTTCCAACTTTCGTAAACGACCTACTCACCAATATTTCTCCCTAAAAGATGACCACGCAGTCATTCAAGCGACCATCTGGTCAGGGATCTATCAGAAATTAGGCTTTGACCTCGAAGAAGGAATGAAGATCAATGTAATTGGGCGAGTTCAGGTTTATGAACCGAGTGGGAGCTACTCTATCATCATTGAAAAGGCTGAGCCTGATGGGGTTGGGGTGCTTGCGATTCAGTTTGAACAACTCAAGAAAAAATTGACAGAAGAAGGTTTATTTCAAGAACGCTTCAAGCAACCTCTTCCCCAATTTTCTATGAGAATCGGTGTGGTAACCAGTCGCAGTGGAGCCGTTATTCGAGATATCATCACGACTGTCAGCAGACGCTTTCCAGGTGTTGATATCCTTCTCTATCCGACTAAGGTACAAGGTGATGGAGCTGCGGAGGAAATTGCTCGAAATATTGCTCGTGCCAATCAACGTGAGGACATAGATGTTCTCATCATTGGTCGTGGTGGGGGTTCCATCGAGGATCTCTGGGCTTTTAACGAAGAGATCGTGGTACGGGCTATTTTTGAATCCCGTTTGCCCATCATCTCTAGTGTTGGTCATGAGACGGATGTGACCTTGGCGGATTTTGTGGCAGATAGACGGGCTGCAACGCCAACAGCTGCAGCTGAACTGGCAACGCCTGTAACCAAGTTGGATCTATTGACTCATTTGCAAAATCAAGAAAAACGGATGGCGACAGCAGTTCAGAATGTCCTGTCAAGAAAAAAAGAAGCTCTGAAAAAATGCAGTCAGTCAGTCATCTTTAGACAGCCAGAGCGTTTGTATGATGGTTATTTACAACGGTTAGATCAACTGCAACTGCGATTAAAACAAAGTTTGCGAACACGGATTTCTGATAATAAACAGCTAGTCCAAGCAAGGACGCATCGACTAGTCCAGTTATCACCTGTTACCAAAATCCAGCGTTATCAAGACCGTCTAGGTCAGTTGGACAAGCTCCTACGCAGTCAAATGGCGCTGGTTTATGATGCCAAGGTTGCTGAAGTCAAGCGACTTTCAGAAGCTCTACTGATGTTGGATACCAGTCGAATCGTGGCGCGTGGTTATGCTATTGTCAAAAAGGAAGAGTCCGTAGTAGACTCGGTTGAGAGTTTGAAGAAAAAAGACCAAGTAACGCTTTTGATGCGAGATGGTCAAGTAGAATTAGAGGTTAAAGATGTCAAAACAAAAGAAATTTGAGGAAAATCTAGCAGAACTGGAGACCATTGTCCAAAGTTTAGAAAATGGTGAAATCGCTCTGGAAGATGCGATTACTGCCTTTCAAAAGGGCATGGTCTTGTCAAAAGAGCTCCAAGCGACGCTGGACAAGGCTGAAAAGACCTTGGTTAAGGTCATGCAAGAAGACGGAACAGAAAGTGATTTTGAATGAAGAAGCAAGAAAAATTAGCTCTTGTCGAGTCTGCTTTGGAAAATTTTTATGGAGACCAGCAGTTTGCCTCTAGTTTGCGAGAGTCCGTTCTCTATTCCATTCATGCTGGTGGCAAGCGTATTCGACCTTTTCTCTTGTTAGAGGTTTTGGAAGCCTTGCATGTTGCTATTAGACCAGCGCATGCACAGGTAGCTGCGGCCTTGGAAATGATTCATACAGGGAGCTTGATTCACGATGATCTTCCTGCTATGGATGATGACGATTATCGTCGGGGGCGTTTAACCAATCATAAGAAATTTGGCGAAGCGATGGCAATATTGGCAGGAGATGCCTTGTTCCTAGATCCCTATGCCTTGATAGCGCAGGCAGATTTACCAAGTCAGATCAAGGTGGATTTGATTGCCAACTTATCCCTTGCTTCAGGGAGTCTAGGTATGGTGGCAGGGCAGGTTTTAGATATGGAAGGCGAACACCAGCATTTATCCTTGGAAGAACTTCAGACCATTCATGCCAATAAGACTGGAAAATTGCTAGCCTATCCCTTTCAAGCAGCTGCTATCATTGCTGAATTGGAACCAGAAATCCAAGCAAAATTGAAAACTGTGGGTGAATTAATCGGACTGGCCTTTCAAGTCAGAGATGATGTGCTGGATGTGACAGCTAGTTTTGAGGAAATCGGCAAGACTCCGCAAAAGGATTTACAGGCTGAAAAATCAACCTACCCAGCCTTGTTGGGCATGGAGGAGGCGACTGCCTTTTGTAACCAAACTCTGGATCAAGCCAAGTCTAAATTAGAAGAAATTGCCCAGCAGGTTCCCTTTGAAATAGAATCGATTGTGAAAGTAGTAGAAAGTTTGAGAATCAATGGCTAAGGAAAGAGTGGATGTACTAGCTTATAAACAAGGCTTGTTTGAAACGCGAGAACAGGCCAAGCGCGGTGTAATGGCAGGTCTAGTCGTAGCAGTCCTTAATGGAGAACGCTTTGACAAACCAGGAGAGAAAATCCCAGATGATACGGAGTTAAAACTCAAAGGTGAAAAACTCAAGTATGTCAGCCGTGGTGGTCTAAAACTGGAAAAGGCCTTGCAGATCTTTGATATATCAGTGGATGGCGCAATCACGATTGATATTGGGGCCTCCACTGGAGGATTTACTGACGTCATGTTGCAAAATGGCGCTAAGCTTGTCTATGCGGTGGATGTTGGGACCAATCAGTTAGCCTGGAAACTGCGCCAAGATTCTCGGGTTGTCAGCATGGAGCAGTTCAATTTCCGCTATGCTGAAAAGACTGATTTTGAGCAGGAACCGAGCTTTGCCAGTATTGATGTGAGTTTCATTTCCCTCAGTCTGATTTTGCCTGCCTTGCATCGTGTCTTGGCTGTTCAAGGTCAAATTGTAGCTCTGGTTAAGCCCCAGTTTGAAGCAGGCCGTGAGCAGATTGGGAAAAATGGGATTATTCGTGATGCCAAGGTTCATCAGAATGTCCTTGAATCTGTCACTTCTATGGCAGTTGAGCAAGGTTTTTCAGTGCTTGGATTAGACTATTCACCAATCCAAGGTGGACATGGAAACATCGAATTTCTGGCATATTTGAAAAAGGAAGAGGGAGCAAGTAACCAAGTTGCTCCTGAAATAGAAAAAGTTGTAGAGAGAGCACATAGAGAATTTAAAGATGAATAAAAAAGAGAGACTTGAAAAAATTAGAAGATTTGTTACGGATTATCAAATCGGGACTCAGGAAGAAATCGTTGAGCATTTGAAGGAAGCAGGTATTTCTGCTACGCAAGCCACTGTCTCAAGGGACATCAAAGAGCTTGGTATTGTTAAAATTCCTTTGAAAAACAACACTTATATCTATGAATTGCCAAAATCAATTGTGAAGAGTTTGCAGTTGGCTGAGAATAACATCGAAGGTTCTCAAGTAATGGGTAACATGCTTAACCTCAATGTTATTCCTGGAAACACAGTATTTGTGAAAGGTCAGTTGGTTGCAGCATTTTCTGATAAGATTTTTAGCTGTATTGCGGATGATAATTCAATCTTGATTGTGGCAAAAACAGAGGAAGCAGCTAAGGAAATATCTGAACAAGTTAAAAAATGGTAGGTCGATATGTTACTTGAAATTTCGATTAAAAATTTTGCCATTATAGAGGCGATTTCGCTCAATTTTGAAAAAGGCATGACAGTCTTAACTGGTGAAACAGGTGCTGGTAAATCAATCATTATCGATGCCATGAACATGATGTTAGGAGCTAGAGCGGCTACGGATGTCATTCGTCATGGTGCTCCCAAGGCTGAGATTGAAGGGCTTTTCTCTGTTGAGAATAGTCATTCTTTACAAGAACTCTTTGACGAGCAAGGATTGGAATTGGGGGATGAGATTATCATCCGTCGTGAAATTCTTCCAAATGGGCGAAGTGTAAGTCGCGTCAATGGACAGATGGTCAATCTTTCTGTCCTGCGTGCAATCGGCCAGCATCTTGTCGATATCCATGGGCAACATGACCAAGAAGAGTTAATGCGTCCACAACTTCATATCCAAATGTTGGATGAATTTGGTGATGCAGCATTTTTGGAGTTGAAACAAGCCTATCAGACAAGCTTTGACGCCTATCGCAAAATGCGTAAACAAGTTCTGGAAGTCAAGAAAAATCAGCAGGAACACAAGTCTCGCATTGAGATGTTGGAATTTCAAATGGCAGAGATCGAGGCAGCGAACTTACAGGCTGGTGAAGACTTGGCTCTCAACCAAGAACGAGATAAACTCCTCAATCATAAAAATATTGCGGATACGCTGACCAATGCCTATAGCATGTTAGACAATGAGGAATTCTCCAGTCTTGCTAATGTCCGTTCAGCCATGAATGACATGGAAAGTGTTGAAGAATACGACCCTGAATACCGTGAAATTTCAAGTTCTCTGTCAGAGACCTACTATGTTTTAGAAGATATTACAAAGCGTTTAGAAGATATTATTGAGGACTTGGATTTTGATGGCAATCGCCTCATGCAGGTTGAAAATCGCTTAGACCTTATAAATACTATTACCCGCAAGTATGGTGGAACTGTGGACGACGTTTTGCTTTATTTTGCCAAGATTACGGATGAGTACAATCTCTTGACTGGAAATAACCTTTCTTCCGAAGATATGGAAGCAGAGCTCAAGAAATTGGAAGTTAATCTTGTTGATTTGGCAGGGCAGCTTGCATCAGCTCGCCATGACTTGGCCCAGCAGCTTGAGGCAGAGATTAAACAAGAGCTGCAAGATCTGTATATGGAGAAGGCACAGTTCCAGGTTCGTTATAACAAGGGGAAATTCAGTCGTGAGGGGAATGAAACAGTTGAGTTTTACATTTCTACTAACCCAGGTGAGGACTTTAAACCCTTGGTCAAAGTTGCGTCCGGTGGGGAATTATCCCGTCTCATGTTGGCTATCAAGTCTGCCTTTTCTCGTAAAGAAGGCAAGACCAGTATTGTCTTTGATGAGGTGGATACGGGAGTTTCAGGTCGTGTTGCTCAAGCTATAGCTCAGAAGATTCACAAGATTGGCCAGCATGGTCAGGTTTTAGCAATCTCTCACTTACCTCAAGTAATTGCGATCGCGGATTATCAATTCTTTATTGAGAAGATTAGCGATGAGCACTCAACGGTGTCGACGGTTCGCCTCTTGACTTTAGAAGAGCGAGTAGAGGAAGTTGCTAAGATGTTAGCAGGAGAGAATGTAACAGAGGCTGCCCTTACCCAAGCGAGAGAATTATTGCAAACGAGGGAGAAATAAATGACAGACTATTATGTAATTGGAGATGTCCATGGAAAAGCAGGTATGCTGGAAGACCTTCTCAAAACCTGGGATGGTCAAACTCAGTTGCTCTTTCTAGGGGATTTGATTGACCGAGGTGAAGACAGTCGCCGTGTTCTAGAAATGGTCAAAGACTTGGTCGACAATCAAGGGGCTATCTGTCTATCAGGAAACCATGAGTATATGTTTCTGACTTGGCTCGATGACCCAGAAGAAAGCTATGACCATTATCGTCGCAATGGTGGAGATACAACTATTAACTCTATTCTAGGTCGTCCCTTGGATGCACCAGTTGATGGCGTAGAAGATGCCAAGCGTGTTGCGACTGAAGCGGCAGACTTGGTCGAATTTATTCGTCAAATGCCTTTTGTTGTTGAGACAGACAAGTATATCTTTGTGCACGCTGGTATTGATTTGACCTTGGATGATTGGCATGAAACGACTGATTACAAGAAAGTCTGGCTCAGAAAACCATTCCACGAAGCTGAAAATCATACTGGAAAAACCATTGTCTTTGGGCATACACCGGTTTATGGTTTGCTCAAGCAAGACCGAGGTACTGCTGAGCTTTGGATGACAGAAGATGGCAAGATTGGCATGGATGGAGGAGCTGTCTATGGTGGTGTCCTCCATGGAATCGTCTTTACAGACCAAGGAATGACAGAACACTACTTTATCGAAAATGATGGTTTTATTGCCGAAGATTAGTACTCCTAGCAGGGTATGGTCTTGTCAAAATGTTAAAAACAATTTATAATTAATAGATACCCTGAAAGGAAGAGCATCATGAATTTAGAAGAATTGAAAAAACGACAGGAGAAAATCCGGAACTTCTCTATTATCGCCCATATTGACCACGGTAAGTCTACTTTGGCAGACCGTATTTTGGAGGCGACTGAGACGGTTTCTAGTCGTGAAATGCAAGCCCAGCTTCTGGATAGTATGGATCTTGAGCGTGAACGTGGGATTACCATTAAACTCAATGCCATCGAGCTTAATTACACTGCGAAAGATGGCGAGACCTATATTTTCCACTTAATTGACACGCCAGGGCACGTGGACTTTACCTATGAAGTGTCGCGTTCGCTAGCTGCGTGTGAAGGAGCGATTTTGGTGGTTGATGCGGCTCAAGGGATTGAAGCTCAAACACTTGCTAACGTTTATCTAGCCTTGGATAATGATTTGGAAATTCTGCCCGTCATTAACAAGATTGACCTTCCAGCAGCCGATCCAGAGCGCGTGCGTACGGAGATTGAGGATGTCATCGGACTGGATGCCAGCGAAGCAGTCTTAGCTTCTGCCAAAGCTGGTATTGGTATCGAAGAGATTCTTGAGCAAATCGTGGAAAAAGTGCCAGCTCCAACTGGTGATGTGGCGGCGCCACTCAAGGCCTTGATTTTCGACTCTGTCTACGATGCTTACCGTGGGGTTATCCTCCAAGTTCGTGTCATGGACGGAGTAGTCAAACCTGGTGATAAGATTCAGCTCATGAGCAATGGCAAGACCTTTGATGTGACGGAGGTCGGAATTTTCACTCCGAAGGCAGTCGGGCGTGATTTCCTAGCGACAGGTGACGTTGGTTATATTGCGGCTTCTATCAAGACAGTTCAAGATACGCGCGTGGGTGATACAGTTACTCTAGCAAGCAATCCAGCAGCAGAACCGCTAGATGGATACAAGCAGATGAATCCTATGGTCTTTGCGGGTCTTTATCCAATCGAATCAAACAAGTACAATGACCTTCGTGAAGCCCTTGAGAAACTGCAGCTCAACGATGCCAGCCTGCAGTTTGAACCAGAAACATCTCAGGCCCTTGGATTTGGTTTCCGTTGTGGATTCCTTGGACTTCTCCATATGGATGTTATCCAGGAACGTTTGGAGCGTGAGTTCAACATTGACCTTATCATGACAGCTCCGTCTGTTATTTACAAGGTTAACCAAACTGACGGTGAGTCTATGGATGTGTCTAACCCCTCTGAATTCCCAGACCCAACTAAGATTGCGACTATTGAAGAACCTTATGTCAAGGCTCAGATTATGGTACCACAGGAGTTTGTTGGAGCAGTGATGGAACTAGCTCAGCGCAAACGTGGAGACTTTGTGACTATGGATTATATTGATGATAATCGTGTCAATGTTATCTATCAAATTCCACTTGCTGAAATCGTCTTTGACTTCTTTGATAAGCTTAAGTCTTCAACGCGTGGTTATGCAAGCTTTGACTACGAATTGTCAGAGTACCGTCCATCTAAGCTGGTCAAAATGGACATCCTTCTCAATGGTGATAAGGTCGATGCTCTTAGCTTTATCGTCCACAAGGACTTTGCCTACGAACGTGGGAAACTCATCGTTGATAAGCTCAAGAAAATCATCCCTCGTCAACAATTTGAGGTGCCAATTCAGGCAGCTATTGGACACAAAATTGTGGCTCGTACGGATATCAAGGCCCTTCGTAAAAATGTACTTGCCAAGTGTTACGGTGGTGACGTTTCTCGTAAACGCAAACTGCTTGAAAAACAAAAGGCTGGTAAGAAGCGTATGAAAGCTATCGGATCAGTAGAAGTTCCCCAAGAAGCCTTCCTTAGCGTCTTAAGCATGGATGAAGAATAGAAATAAAAACAAAACTCTTGAAGATTTTTCAAGAGTTTTTTCTATTTTTGATAAACGAAAGTTATCAAATACGAAAGCTGAATAAATGTAAAAATCAGATTATCATGTCTTCTTTTTATTTTTTTACGAATAGATAGATGAGTAGAAAAGAAGAAATGGAGATGTTTATGAAGATTACAAACTATGATATTTACAAATTAAGAAAAGCAGGTTTGACCAATCAACAGATTTTAACTGTCCTTGAATACGGTGAGACTGTAGATCAGGAGCTCTTGCTAGGTGACATTGCGGAACTATCGGGGTGCCGTAATCCTGCTGTCTTTATGGAACGCTATTTCCAGATAGATGATGCACAGTTGGAGAAGGAGTTTCAAAAATTTCCATCCTTCTCGATTCTAGACGACTGTTATCCTTGGGATCTGAGTGAGATTTATGACCCTCCAGCTCTTTTGTTTTACAAAGGGAATCTGGATTTATTGAAATTTCCAAAGGTTGCTCTTGTAGGGAGTCGTTCTTGTTCTAGTCAGGGAGCAAAGTCGGTTCAGAAAGTCATTCAAGGTTTGGAAAACGAGTTAATCGTGGTCAGTGGTTTAGCCAAAGGGATTGATACAGCTGCCCATATGGCTGCACTCCAGAATGGAGGAAGAACAATTGCTGTCATTGGAACAGGATTGGATGTTTTTTATCCCCGCGCCAATAAACGTTTGCAGGAACACATTGGCAATCACCATTTGGTACTTAGCGAGTACGGACCTGGTGAAGAACCCTTGAAATTTCACTTTCCAGCTCGTAATCGTATCATTGCTGGACTGTGCCGTGGCGTTATTGTAGCAGAGGCAAGAATGCGTTCAGGTAGTCTCATTACCTGTGAGCGAGCTATGGAGGAAGGGCGTGATGTTTTTGCCATTCCGGGAAACATTTTAGATGGCCATTCAGATGGCTGCCACCACCTGATCCAAGAGGGAGCAAAGCTGATTTCCAGCGGTCAAGATGTGCTTGCTGAGTTTGAATTTTAAGGAGAAATTTGTTCACTCAGATAAACTTTTCTTCTATATATAGGAGTTAAGTCTTGACAGCTATAGAAAAATGGTTTACACTTTATAAAGTTTATTACTTTGAAAAGGTGTGATAGTGTGGCTACGGCAACAAAGAAGAAAAAATCAACAGTTAAAAAAAATCTAGTCATCGTGGAGTCGCCTGCCAAGGCGAAAACGATTGAGAAATATCTAGGCAGAAATTACAAGGTTTTAGCCAGTGTCGGGCATATCCGAGATTTGAAAAAATCCAGTATGTCGGTCGATATTGAAAACAATTATGAACCACAGTATATCAATATCCGGGGCAAGGGTCCTCTCATCAATGACCTGAAAAAGGAAGCCAAAAAGGCCAATAAAGTCTTTCTTGCGAGTGACCCGGACCGTGAAGGAGAAGCGATTTCCTGGCATTTGGCTCACATTCTCAACTTGGATGAAAATGATGCCAACCGTGTGGTCTTTAATGAAATCACCAAAGACGCAGTAAAAAATGCCTTTAAAGAACCTCGCAAGATTGATATGGACTTGGTCGATGCCCAACAAGCTCGTCGTGTCTTGGATCGCTTGGTAGGTTATTCGATTTCACCAATTTTGTGGAAAAAGGTCAAGAAGGGCTTATCAGCAGGGCGCGTGCAGTCTGTTGCCCTTAAGCTCATCATTGACCGTGAAAATGAAATCAATGCCTTCCAACCAGAAGAATACTGGACAATTGATGGTGTCTTTAAGAAGGGAACCAAGCAATTTCAAGCTTCATTCTATGGTATGAATGGCAAAAAGATGAAATTGACCACCAATGAAGAAGTCAAAGAAGTCTTGTCCCATTTGACTAGCAAAGATTTCACAGTAGACCAGGTAGATAAGAAAGAACGCAAACGCAATGCGCCCCTACCTTATACGACTTCAACCATGCAGATGGACGCTGCCAACAAAATCAATTTCCGTACTCGTAAGACCATGATGGTTGCCCAACAGCTTTATGAAGGGATTAATATCGGTACAGGCGTGCAAGGTTTGATTACCTATATGCGTACGGACTCTACTCGTATCAGTCCTGTGGCTCAAAATGAAGCGGCAAGCTACATCAACAATCGTTTTGGTAGCAAGTATTCCAAGCATGGTAGCAAGGTCAAGAATGCCTCAGGTGCTCAAGATGCCCACGAAGCCATTCGTCCATCTAGTGTCTTTAATACACCAGAAAGCATCGCTAAGTATTTGGACAAAGACCAGCTCAAGCTCTATACCCTTATCTGGAACCGTTTTGTGGCTAGCCAGATGACAGGCGCTATCTTTGATACCATGGCTGTCAAGCTTTCTCAAAATGGGGTTCAGTTTGCGGCAAATGGAAGCCAAGTTAAGTTTGATGGTTATCTTGCTATCTACAATGACTCAGATAAGAACAAGATGTTGCCAGATATGGCAGTTGGGGATGTGGTCAAGCAGGTGAATAGCAAGCCAGAGCAACATTTCACCCAACCGCCAGCTCGCTATTCGGAAGCGACTCTTATCAAGACCTTGGAAGAAAATGGAGTTGGACGTCCGTCGACCTACGCTCCCACCATTGAAACCATCCAGAAACGCTATTATGTTCGTCTGGCATCCAAACGCTTTGAACCAACAGAATTGGGAGAAATTGTCAATAAACTCATCGTTGAATATTTCCCAGACATCGTAAACGTGACCTTTACAGCTGAAATGGAAGGAAAACTGGATGATGTCGAAGTTGGAAAAGAGCAGTGGCAACGTGTTATTGACGAGTTTTACAAACCATTCTCCAAAGATGTAGCCAAGGCTGAATCCGAAATGGAAAAAATCCAGATCAAGGATGAGCCAGCTGGATTTGACTGTGAAGTTTGTGGTAGTCCGATGGTGATTAAGCTCGGTCGTTTTGGTAAATTCTATGCTTGTAGTAATTTCCCAGACTGCCGTCATACACAAGCGATTGTCAAAGAGATTGGAGTCGAGTGTCCAAGCTGTCATCAAGGACAAATCATCGAACGCAAAACCAAGCGCAATCGTATCTTCTATGGTTGCAATCGTTACCCAGAATGTGAGTTTACTTCTTGGGACAAACCAATTGGCCGTGACTGTCCAAAATGCGGACACTTCCTTGTGGAGAAAAAGGTCCGTGGTGGTGGTAAGCAGGTTGTATGTAGTAATGGCGACTACGAAGAAGAGAAAATTAAATAACACGAAGAGTCCTGAAAATAAATTTCAGGCTCTTTTTACTTAAAGCTTGACAAATTTCCTCACTTTGTGGGAAACTAGTAGAAGATTATTTCAATTAGGAGAAGACATGCGTATTATTTACCTAGTTATTGGTTTTATTTCTTTAGCCTTGGCTCTTGTTGGGGTTGCCTTGCCCCTCTTGCCAACAACGCCCTTCCTTTTGCTATCAATTGCTTGCTTTTCCAAGTCTTCAAAGAGATTTGAAGACTGGCTTTATCACACCAAGCTCTATCAGACTTATGTAGCTGACTTTCGCGAAACCAAGTCTATCGCGCGTGAACGAAAGAAAAAAATCATTGTATCCATCTATATCTTGATGGGGATTTCTATTTATTTTGCCCCTCTTTTGCCGGTCAAAATCGGTCTGGGAGCCTTGACTATCTTTATCACCTACTATCTCTTTAAGGTAATTCCTGATAAGGATTAGTTTTTAAAATTTGATCATTCCTTTGATAAAAATGAAAGCATATTTAAATAATATGATATAATAAATTAAAAGTAATCTTCAAGGAGAATCAAATGATTTACGAATTTTGTGCTGAAAATGTGACCTTGCTTGAAAAAGCGATGCAGGCTGGAGCTCGTCGAATCGAACTCTGTGATAATTTAGCTGTTGGCGGGACAACACCAAGCTATGGAGTAACCAAGGCAGCTGTTGAATTGGCAGCTAACTACGATACGACCATCATGACCATGATTCGTCCACGTGGTGGCGATTTTGTCTATAATGATTTGGAAATTGCCGTCATGCTAGAAGACATTCGTATAACTGCTCAAGCAGGTAGCCAAGGGGTCGTCTTTGGTGCTTTAACTGCTGATAAGAAGTTGGACAAGGTTAATCTAGAGAAGTTAATTGCCGCATCAAAAGGAATGGAAATTGTCTTCCACATGGCCTTTGATGAATTGAGCGAAGAAGACCAGTTGGAAGCCATTGACTGGCTCAGCCAAGCTGGCGTCACTCGTATCTTGACTCGTGCTGGTGTGTCTGGTGACTCGCTAGAAAAACGTTTTGCCCACTATCACAGAATTTTGGAACATGCAAAAGGTAAAATTGAAATCTTACCAGGCGGGGGGATTGACTTGGATAACCGTCAAACCTTTATAGACCAGTTGGGTGTGACACAATTGCATGGAACCAAGGTTGTCTTTTAAAAAATAGAAAGGAACTGCTAGCTTTGGGTAGCAGTTTTCACTTATGTTTGAAATTTTTAAATCTTACCAGTTTAATCAAGAAAAGGCTCATGCCTATGGTTTTTTAGAAAGTAGTGGAGTTTGGACTTATAGTTGCCAGATTTTGCAAGGTGACTTTTTCATGGTTGTGTCCATCACTGCTGATAATGTGAGTTTTCAGGTCTTTGACCGGGAAACGGGCGACCTCTATCCTCAAGTCCATATGGAAAGTATGAGAGGAAATTTTGTCGGAAGTGTCCGTGAGGCTTGTTTGGAGATTCTTTACCAGATTCGGAAGGCTTGCTTTGATGTACAGGATTTTATCTTCCCTCAGACTAAGCGTATCATGGCTCAAGTTCAGAAAAAATATGGTAATCAGTTGGAATATCTATGGGAGAAATCGCCTGATACAGCAGTGTTAAGACATGAAGGCAATCAAAAGTGGTATGCTGTTTTGATGAGAATCCCATGGGATAAGCTGGAAAAGGGGAGAGAAGGGCTAGTCGAAGCAGTCAACCTCAAACACGACCAAGTAGCGGATTTGCTTTCAAAAAAAGGCATTTATCCGGCCTTTCATATGAACAAACGCTACTGGCTTAGTCTGGCGCTTGATGATAGTTTGCAAGATGAAGAAGTGATAGAACTCATCGAAAAAAGTTGGAACTTGACTGTGAAAAAATAAGGAAATTCGCTTGAGTTTTCAAACACTTTCAATTAGCAAAATATTCTTTACTGAAGAAATTTTCAGAAAATAATGGATTTTTTCTTGACAAGTGTTTTTAGCTATGCTAAAATACTAAACAAGATATCAAACGAAGGAGAAAGTCAAACATGAAAACAGCTAAGTTTAATCAATTTGCTTTGTTGTTGAGGTACTCGGGCTAGTGCAAAAGCATTAGTCCTGTTTGGCTTACCAAGCGGGAGTAAATCAACATCTCGCTTGGGCTTCTGAGCGAGATGTTTTTTTAAAACCACATTTGGGAAAGGGGAAATCTTATGCGTAAAGTTGAATTTTTTGATACAAGCCTTCGTGATGGGGAACAAACACCTGGTGTTAACTTCTCAATAAAGGAAAAAGTTTCCATTGCAAGACAGCTGGAGAAATGGGGAATTTCTGTAATTGAAGCTGGTTTTCCGGCTGCTAGTCCAGATTCATTTATAGCTGTTCAAGAAATTGCTAAAGCCATGAAAAAAACAGCAGTGACAGGATTAGCTCGTTCTGTAAAATCTGATATTGATGCTTGTTATGAGGCTCTTAAGGATGCCAAGTATCCACAAATTCATGTCTTTATCGCTACCAGTCCGATTCACCGCAAGTATAAGCTCAATAAAAGCAAGGAAGAGATTTTAGAAGCTATCAAGGAGCATGTTTCTTATGCACGTTCTAAGTTTGAGGTTGTCGAATTCTCTCCTGAAGATGCGACTAGAACAGAGTTGGATTTCCTCTTACAAGTCGTTCAAACAGCGGTCGATGCAGGTGCATCTTATATCAATATCCCTGACACAGTTGGCTTTACGACTCCAGAAGAGTTTGCACGTATCTTTGATTACTTGACTGAAAATATTAAATCAAATCATAAAGTTGTCTTTGGTGTCCACTGTCACGATGATCTCGGTATGGCAACTGCAAATACTTTGACAGCAATTAAACATGGTGCTGGACGTGTCCAGGGAACTATTAATGGTATCGGTGAACGCGCAGGTAATGTTGCTCTTGAAGAAGTAGCTGTTGCTTTGAAGATTCGTGAGGATTTCTTCCAAGCAACTAGTGATATTGTTTTGGATGAAACAATGAATACGTCTGAAATGGTTTCTCGCTTTTCTGGTATTCCAGTTCCTAAAAACAAGGCTGTGGTTGGTGGTAATGCCTTCTCTCACGAGTCTGGTATTCACCAAGATGGAGTCCTTAAAAATCCTCTCACTTATGAAATCATCACACCTGAATTGGTCGGTGTTAAGAGTAATAGTCTTCCGCTTGGAAAATTGTCTGGTCGCCATGCCTTTGTTGAAAAACTAAGAGAATTGGCTCTTGACTTTACAGAAGAGGATATCAAACCACTCTTCGCTAAGTTCAAGGCACTGGCTGACAAGAAACAAGAAATTACAGATGCAGATATTCGAGCTCTGGTAGCTGGAACCATGGTTGAAAATCCAGAAGGATTCCACTTTGATGATTTACAACTTCAAACCCATGCAGACAATGAAATTGAAGCGCTCGTTAGCCTGGCCAATATGGATGGTGAAAAAGTCGAATTTAATGCGACAGGGCAAGGTTCCGTTGAAGCGATCTTTAATGCTATCGATAAGTTCTTTAACCAATCTGTCCGCTTGGTGTCCTATACCATTGATGCGGTAACGGATGGAATTGATGCTCAAGCTCGTGTCTTGGTTACTGTTGAAAACAGAGATACAGAAACCATCTTTAACGCTGCAGGTCTTGACTTCGATGTATTGAAGGCTTCGGCTATTGCCTATATCAATGCCAATACTTTTGTTCAAAAAGAGAATGCAGGTGAGATGGGGCGCAGCGTTTCCTACCGAGACATGCCTAGTGTGTAAAGGAGAAGGCTATGACAAAGAAAATAGTAGCACTAGCAGGGGATGGAATCGGTCCAGAAATCATGGAAGCTGGTTTAGCAGTTCTGGAAGTTCTAGCTTCAAAAACAGGTTTTGACTATGAGACAGATAGATGCCCCTTTGGAGGTGCAGGTATTGATGCTGCGGGGCATCCCTTACCTGATGAAACCCTCAAGGCATGTAGAGAAGCAGATGCTATTCTCCTTGCGGCTATCGGTAGTCCCCAGTATGATGGTGCAGCTATTCGGCCTGAACAAGGCTTGCTAGCTCTTCGTAAGGAACTCAATCTCTATGCCAATATTCGGCCTGTAAAAATCTTTGATAGTCTTAAGCATTTATCACCACTTAAACCAGAACGAATTGCTGGTGTAGACTTTGTCGTGGTGCGTGAGTTGACAGGTGGTATTTACTTTGGGGATCATATCCTTGAAGAGCGAAAAGCGCGTGATATCAACGACTACAGCTATGAGGAAGTAGAGCGGATCATTCGCAAGGCATTTGAAATCGCAAGAAGTCGCAGAAAAATCGTTACTAGTATCGATAAGCAAAATGTTCTAGCGACTTCAAAACTCTGGCGGAGAGTAGCTGAGGAAGTCGCTCAGGATTTCCCAGATGTAACCTTGGAACACCAGTTGGTGGACTCAGCTGCTATGCTCATGATTACCAATCCTGCTAAGTTTGATGTCATCGTGACGGAGAATCTCTTCGGAGATATTCTATCAGATGAATCAAGCGTTCTATCTGGCACACTTGGTGTCATGCCATCTGCTAGTCATTCTGAAAAAGGTCCAAGCCTCTACGAACCCATTCATGGTTCAGCACCCGATATTGCAGGTCAAGGAATTGCCAATCCTATCTCTATGATTTTGTCAGTTGCCATGATGCTGAGAGACAGCTTTGGACGTTATGAGGATGCGGAGCGTATCGAGCGTGCTGTTGAAGCTAGTTTAGCGGCTGGCATTTTAACAAGAGATATAGGAGGACAGGCTTCAACCAAGGAAATGACAGAAGCCGTCATTGAAAGATTATGAAGATAAATGAAGGAATCACGCTTGCCCTCTTGATTTGGAATTTGCTGATTTTCTTGATTTATGGCATTGACAAATCCAAGGCAAGGAGAAGAGCTTGGCGCATCCCTGAGAAAATCTTACTTATTTTAGCCTTTACTTGTGGTGGTTTTGGTGCCTGGTTGGCAGGAACCACCTTCCACCACAAGACTAGAAAATGGTATTTTAAAACAGTTTGGTTTCTCGGGATGGTGATCACACTAGTAGCCTTATATTTTATTTGGAGGTAATGGATGGCAGGAAAATCGATTTTTGATAAATTATGGGACCGTCATGTCATCATAGGAGAAGAAGGGCAACCCCAACTCATGTATGTGGATCAGCACTATATTCATGAAGTGACCAGTCCCCAAGCTTTTCAAGGATTACGAGATGCAGGCCGCAGATTGAGACGACCAGACTTGACATTTGGGACCTTTGACCACAATGTACCAACGGTCAACATCTATGATATTCGAGATGTGATTTCTAAGGCCCAAATTGATAAGCTTGCTGAAAATGTTGTGGAGTTTGGGATTGAACATGCTGCCCACGGTTCTGAAAAGCAGGGAATCGTTCACATGGTAGGTCCAGAGACAGGACGGACGCAACCAGGAAAATTCATCGTCTGTGGAGACAGTCACACAGCTACTCATGGAGCTTTCGGAGCTATCGCTTTTGGGATTGGGACCAGTGAGGTCGAGCATGTCTTTGCTACCCAGACCCTTTGGCAGGTCAAACCCAAGAAAATGCTGGTAGAATTCAGTGGTGTTCCTCAAAAAGGAGTTTATTCTAAGGATTACATTCTCGCCTTAATTGCCAAGTACGGCGTTGCCTGTGGTGTTGGCTATGTGGTTGAATATCGTGGAGAAGCCATTGATGCACTGACCATGGAAGAGAGAATGACCATCTGCAATATGTCCATCGAGTTTGGCTCCAAGATGGGAATCATGAATCCAGACCAGACTACCTATGACTATCTCAAGGGACGGGAATGCGTTCCAGAGGACTTTGAGGAGGCGGTTGCTGACTGGAAGACGCTTGTCAGCGATGATGATGCTGTCTATGATAAGGTTATCCAGATGGATGTCTCAGACTTGGCTCCTATGGTGACCTGGGGAACCAATCCTGCTATGGGAGTTGACTTTGACAGTAGTTTTCCAGAAATTAAGGATATGAACGATGAACGTGCTTATCATTACATGAACTTGGAACCAGGTCAAAAGCCAGCTGACATTGAACTAGGATATATTTTTATCGGGTCTTGTACCAATGCTCGTCTCAGCGATTTACAACTGGCCGCGCGATTTGTCAAAGGGAAGAAGATTGCTCCCAATCTAACAGCAATTGTAGTGCCAGGATCGCGTCCTGTCAAACGAGCTGCGGAGAAATTGGGCTTGGATAAAGTATTCTTAGACGCTGGCTTTGAGTGGCGAGACCCTGGTTGCTCAATGTGCCTAGGGATGAATCCTGACAAGGTCCCTGATGGGGTCCACTGTGCCTCAACCAGTAACCGCAACTTTGAAGATAGACAGGGATTTGGCGCTAAGACTCATCTCTGCAGTCCAGCCATGGCAGCAGCAGCAGCTATCGCAGGGCGTTTCGTAGATGTTCGACAGATGCCAGAAGCCCAGTAAGGAGAGGATATGGAGAAATTTACAGTTTATACGGGAACGACCGTTCCTCTCATGAATGATAACATCGACACCGACCAAATCCTACCCAAGCAGTTTCTCAAGTTGATTGATAAAAAAGGCTTTGGTAAGTACCTTATGTATGCTTGGCGTTATCTAGACGATAACTACACCGAGGATCCAGACTTTGTTTTTAACCGACCTGAATATCGCAATGCCAGTATTCTCATTTCAGGTGATAACTTTGGGGCGGGTTCTTCGAGAGAACACGCAGCTTGGGCACTAGCTGACTATGGTTTTAAGGTCGTGATTGCAGGATCTTTTGGGGACATTCATTACAATAATGAACTCAATAATGGCATGTTGCCTATTGTTCAGCCTAGGGAGGTTAGAGAGAAACTAGCCCAGCTAAAACCAAGTGACCAGGTAACTGTGGACTTGGAACAACAAAAAATCATCTCACCAGTTGGAGAATTCTCTTTCGAAATTGATAGTGAGTGGAAACACAAGCTTTTAAATGGTTTGGATGATATCGGTATTACTTTGCAGTATGAAGACTTGATTGCTGCCTATGAAAAACAACGACCAGCCTACTGGCAGGATTAGAAAAATAGAAAAGGAAATATAGAACTATGACAAAACACATTCAATGGAACGGGACACTTTCACAAGAAGGCTATGACATTTTAAAAGGTGAGGGAGGTTGCATCGTTTGCCCTACAAAAGTTGGTTACATTATCATGACGAGCGATAAGGCAGGTCTTGAACGCAAATTTGAAGCTAAAGAGCGTAACCGTAACAAACCAGGTGTTGTACTTTGTGGTAGCATGGACGAGCTACGTGCTTTAGCACAACTCAACCCAGAAATTGAAGCCTTCTACCAAAAACATTGGGACGAAGACATTCTCCTAGGTTGTATCCTTCCTTGGAAACCAGAAGCTTTTGAAAAACTCAAAGCATACGGTGATGACCGTGAAGAACTCATGACTGACGTTCGTGGTACTAGCTGTTTTGTCATCAAGTTTGGTAAATCTGGTGAACAACTGGCTGCTAAACTTTGGGAAGAAGGTAAAATGGTCTATGCCTCATCAGCCAACCCATCTGGTAAAGGAAACCGTGGTAAGGTGGAAGGTATCGGTCAACGTATCGAAGGAGCAGTGGACCTTGTCATCGAAGCAGACGACTATGTGGCATCCATCCAACCGGACAAAACGATTGAAACTCGCTACGAGCAAGGTGTGATGGTATCAATGGTCGATAAGGACGGCAAACTCATCCCAGAACAAGGAGGAGACCGTTCAATCTCACCAGCGCCAGTTGTTATCCGCAAAGGGCTTGACATTGATAAAATCATGATGCATTTGTCAGATACCTTTAACTCATGGGACTACCGTCAGGGTGAGTATTATTAAGATAAAAAAGAAGTCTAGTGTTATGAGGGAATAAAACCCTCTACTCTAGGCTTTTTCTTTAGAATTTCTTTTCTTTTTTTAATAGATATGATATTCTATATATAAAATATATAGTTTTTTATTCGAACATTATTATAAAAGGAGTAAGATTGATGTTGAAAAGAAAAGTTAGTCTGGAAGATTTTTATGACTGGTACCAAGAAAATAAAATAAGATTAAGAGAAGATGCATCTAAATATAGTATTTACAATGAACAATTACGTGAAGAATTTCTTAAAGAGTGGCCACTTGATAGAATTTTAACCATGTCTATTGATGATTATGTTATTGGGAAAGGTGCTAAAAGTAATTCTTTTTGCTATAGTCTTGAGAGGGGTAAATACAAATCTTTATTTTTAGGTATTGGCGGAGGAGGCTCTTCAAAATTTGGTATTTATTGGAATGAGGATACCCAAAGCTATAAAAATCAAGCTAATAAAATCATTCCTATATCTGAATTGGAGCAACGTTTTAATAAACTAAAAAGAGATCTGTATCAGATTATTCAAATCGGTAGTAAACTTGATTTTGACAATCCTATATTTGATATGAAAAAGTCAACAAATGAATTTATTAGTCGTTCTGCTGTGGTGACAAAACTACTTTGTATTTATTCTGAGAATCCTTCTTTTTTAGGAGTAAATATGAATAGTCAAAATGAATTTTGGAATAGGTTGATTCCCCAAAGCAATCAAGGAGGACCCTATCGTCAGAATCATGAGATTTTTAAACTGTTTTCTAAAACATATCCTGAACTAGAATCTTCAATGTTGGGTAGTATTTTATTTGAGTATTCAAAAGATATTATAGACAGTAATGATAAGCAAGGAGAGAAAGAAATGTCTGAACAAAATAATTTTCATCATACCTTGAGTAATATCTTATTACAATCCAAAAACCTCATTCTCCGTGGTGCACCTGGTACAGGAAAAACTTATCTTGCTAAAGAAATAGCTAAAGAATTAACGGATGGCAACGAAGACCAAATCGGCTTTGTACAGTTTCACCCTTCCTATGATTATACGGATTTTGTAGAGGGGTTGAGACCGGTATCAAATGGGGATGGAGCTATTGAGTTTAAGCTACAGGATGGTATTTTTAAAGATTTTTGTCAGAAAGCAAAAGAAGCCCAATTGATTGGAGGACAAGATAATTTTGATGAGGCTTGGGATTCTTACTTAGAATATATAAATGTTGCTGAAGAAAAAGAATATATAACAAAAACATCTTACTTATCTGTTAATAGTAGACAAAATTTGTCAGTAAATTATGATAGTGGTGTTCCAGGATGGTCACTACCTCGCAAATATGTTTACGAGTTGTATAAAGATAAAAATTATAATAAGCAAGAATACTACAAAAGTGGTGGAAAAACTGTCCTAGAAACATTGAGAAAGAGATTTGGTTTGAAAGACTATGTTTCCCCAACAGAAATTGATACTGATAAGAAATTCGTCTTCATCATCGATGAAATCAATCGTGGAGAGATTTCAAAGATTTTTGGTGAACTCTTTTTCTCTATTGACCCTGGTTATCGTGGTGTAAAGGGAAGTGTTTCTACCCAATATGCTAATTTACATGAGACTGATGAGAAATTTTATATCCCTGAAAATGTCTATATCATCGGAACTATGAATGATATTGACCGATCAGTGGATACCTTTGATTTTGCTATGCGTCGTCGTTTTCGTTTTGTTGAAGTTACTGCCGAGAGTCAAGTTGGCATGTTGGATAAAGAACTGAGTATCCATGCAGAAGAAGCAAAACTTCGTCTTAGAAATTTGAACGCTGCTATCGAAAACGTTCAGGAATTAAACAGTCATTATCATATCGGACCAAGTTATTTCCTTAAGTTGAAGGATGTGGATTTTGACTATGAGTTACTCTGGTCTGATTACCTCAAACCTCTATTGGAAGATTACTTACGTGGTTCTTATGAGGAGGCCGAAACTCTGGATACATTGAAAAAAGCATTTGATCTGACAAATAACGAGCAAACAGTTCAGCAAGATACTGGTGATGATAATGCGGATAACTGATAATCAGCATAAAATTGCTAAAGAAGACTTTTTCGCAGAATATCCCAATCTAAGTCAAGCCCTTCTTGATAGAACACTAGATAGCCTTTCTATAGAGGACAGTATCTTTATTTTCCCGAATGATTTGATAAATTCTCTTGATTTAGACAGGGACCAAAAGATTTTGGAAACAGTTAATCAGGAAATCAAGACAGGAAACGTGATTGGTTTTCTTGGATATGGTCAGGAAAGATTAACGATTGCCTCTCGTTTTTCTGATGAAAGTAACGACCACTTTTTGCATTATCTTTTACAAAAGGTTCTCAATATCAATCTGACTAGTTTGGATGTCGGTTTATCTCCTGAAGATAAACTCTATCAACTCTTGGTTTACCTCTTTCCCAAGTATCTGCAAGTTGCTCTCCGAAAAGGTCTTTATAAGGAATACCAGCGATTTTTCCATAACGATAGTCATGTAAAGGGAGCCGTTGATGTAGGAAATCATCTTAAGAAAAATCTTCCTTTTACGGGAAATATTGCCTATACAACAAGAGAGTTTACCTATGATAATCCACTCATGCAGTTGATTCGGCATACGATTGAGTACATAAAGATTCAAAAAAGTTTTGGAGCTCTACTCGATAGTAATCGTGAATATATGGCAGAAATCGTGCGAGTAACTCCATCTTATAAACTCGCTGATCGTGCTAAGATTATCAGAATGAATAAAATCAAACCCATCCGACACGCCTACTTCAGAGAGTACAGAAAGTTACAGGAACTCTGCTTGATGATTCTGAGTAGAGAAAAGCATGGTCTTGGCCCCCAATCTCAAAGGGTACATGGTATTCTCTTTGATGTTGCCTGGCTTTGGGAAGAGTATGTTCATACCTTGTTACCAAAAGGTTTCATCCATCCACGAAATAAAGATAAGACGAACGGAATTTCAGTATTTTCTGTTGGGAAACGAAAGGTATATCCAGATTTTTATGACAGAGAACGAAAGATAGTTCTAGATGCAAAATATAAAAAACTGGAGTTCACTGAAAAAGGAATTAACCGCGAGGACTTGTTCCAGCTGATTTCCTATTCTTATATTTTAAAAGCTGAGAAAGCTGGACTGATTTTTCCTAGTATGGAGCAGTCAATAAATAGTGAAATAGGGGAAGTAACTGGCTATGGAGCTCAATTGAAGAAGTGGTCTATCCAAATCCCTCAGAATGCTTCATCTTACAATGAATTTTGTAAAATGATGGAAAACTCAGAAGAAAATTTTAAAGCGATTTTTGATGAAGAAGTGGGGAGAAAATAGTCTCTTCACTTTTTTGCTATTTATATAAGCAATTCCCGAACAATATAATTTGATTATTGAAAATATTTGACAAAAACTGTACTTTGGTTTATAATAAGTCAAGGAAACGTCGGAAAAAAGGCGTAGAGATGCGCAAGCATAGGTAGGTCATTACAAAAGAAACGAGACATCGATATGTTAAATGAATTTCCAATTTTTGATTACGAAGATATTCAGTTGATCCCAAACAAATGTGTCATTAAAAGCCGTGCAGAAGCAGATACCACTGTCACACTTGGAAATCACACTTTCAAACTACCTGTTGTACCAGCCAACATGCAGACGATTTTGGATGAGAATGTTGCAGAGAAACTGGCTAAAGGCGGATACTTCTATATTATGCACCGTTTTGATGAAGCGGGGCGCATTCCTTTTATCAAGCGCATGCACGATCAAGGGCTCATTGCTTCCATTTCGGTCGGTGTCAAGGACTACGAGTATGACTTTGTTAGCCAACTCAAGGCTGATGCTCCTGAGTATATTACGATTGATATTGCTCATGGTCATGCGGATAGTGTGATTTCTATGATCCAACACATCAAGAAAGAATTACCAGATACTTTTGTCATTGCTGGTAATGTGGGAACACCAGAAGCTGTGCGTGAATTGGAAAATGCTGGAGCGGATGCCACTAAGGTTGGAATCGGTCCTGGTAAGGTTTGTATTACCAAGGTCAAGACAGGTTTTGGTACAGGTGGCTGGCAGTTGGCAGCACTTCGCTGGTGTGCTAAAGCAGCGCGTAAACCGATCATCGCTGATGGTGGCATTCGTACTCATGGCGATATTGCCAAGTCTATCCGTTTCGGTGCCAGCATGGTCATGATCGGTTCCCTATTTGCAGGACATATCGAAAGCCCAGGAAAGACAATCGAAGTTGATGGGGAACAGTTCAAAGAATACTATGGTTCAGCTTCTCAATATCAAAAAGGAGCATATAAAAATGTGGAAGGTAAGCGCATCTTACTGCCTGCTAAAGGGCATTTGCAAGACACCCTTACTGAGATGGAGCAGGACTTGCAAAGTGCTATTTCCTACGCAGGTGGACGCAAGGTTGCTGACCTCAAACACGTTGATTATGTGATCGTGAAAAACTCTATCTGGAACGGGGATGCATCCCACTAATGGACGGTTAATCCACCAATAAAAAACTTGTTATTAGAGCAAATTTCTGTTATAATAAGACAAGTTTCCACCCTTAGTGTAATGGATATCACGTAAGATTCCGGTTCTTGAGATGGGGGTTCGATTCCCTCAGGGTGGATGTAAATAGCCTAAGAAAGCCTTAAATAAGGCTTTTTCTTTATCTCGCCCCAAATTTGCCCCTAAAATTGAAAAGTTTATTCTAAAAAATGCTCAAATCCCCTTCACTCCCGTTTTAAAGTGACTCAGGGGGCTTTTTTTGATATAATAAAAGAGACTGTTATCAGTTAGAAAGAGGTTGGTATGAAAGAATTACAAACTGTACTAAAGCAGCGTTTTGCAATCGAATTTGCAGACAAAAACTTACTGGAAACGGCCTTTACTCATACGAGTTATGCCAATGAGCACCGCCTCTTAAAAATTTCACACAATGAGCGCTTGGAATTTTTAGGAGACGCTGTTCTGCAATTATTGATTTCAGAATATCTGTATAAAAAATATCCTAAGAAACCGGAGGGAGATTTGTCTAAACTCCGTGCTATGATTGTTCGTGAGGAGAGTTTGGCTGGTTTTGCGCGTGATTGCCAGTTTGATCAGTTTATCAAGCTAGGAAAAGGGGAAGAAAAGTCTGGTGGGCGCAATCGTGACACCATTCTTGGAGATGCCTTTGAAGCCTTTTTGGGAGCATTGCTTTTGGACAAGGATGTTGCTAGAGTAAAAGAGTTCATCTATCAGGTCATGATTCCCAAGGTTGAAGCAGGTGACTTTGAAATGATTAAGGATTACAAGACACACCTGCAAGAACTGCTCCAGGTCAATGGAGATGTCGATATTCGTTACCAGGTGACCTCTGAAACGGGACCTGCCCATGATAAGGTTTTTGATGTAGAAGTTCTGGTTGAGGGCAAGAGTATCGGAAAAGGTCAAGGCCGTTCTAAAAAATTGGCAGAACAAGAGGCCGCCAAAAATGCAGTTGAGAAAGGGCTGGATTCATGTATTTAAAGGAGATTGAGATTCAGGGATTCAAGTCCTTTGCTGACAAGACCAAGGTCGTCTTTGACCAAGGTGTGACAGCTGTCGTTGGGCCCAATGGTTCTGGGAAGTCAAATATCACAGAAAGTTTGCGATGGGCCTTGGGAGAGTCCAGTGTTAAGAGCCTTCGTGGTGGCAAGATGCCGGATGTCATCTTTGCTGGAACTGAAAGTCGCAAACCACTCAATTATGCCTCTGTTATCGTGACCTTGGACAATGAAGATGGCTTTATCAAGGATGCGGGGCAAGTTATTAAGGTAGAACGTCATATCTATCGTAGTGGAGATAGCGAGTATCGAATTGATGGCAAGAAAGTTCGCTTGCGTGATATTCATGACCTCTTCTTGGATACTGGTTTGGGTCGGGATTCCTTCTCCATCATTTCCCAAGGGAAGGTTGAGGAAATTTTTAACTCCAAGCCCGAAGAACGCCGTGCTATTTTTGAAGAAGCTGCGGGTGTTTTGAAATACAAGACTCGTCGAAAAGAAACAGAAAGCAAACTGCAACAAACTCAAGACAATCTCGACCGCTTAGAGGACATTATCTATGAGTTGGACAATCAAATCAAGCCCCTTGCAAAACAAGCCGAGAATGCTCGTAAGTTTCTCGACTTGGATGGTCAACGCAAGGCGATTTATTTGGATGTACTGGTTGCCCAAATCAAGGAAAACAAGACTGAACTAGAGCTGACAGAAGAAGAGCTAACGCAAGTTCAGGAACTTTTGACTAGCTATTACCAAAAGCGTGAAGAGTTAGAAGAGGAAAATCAAAGCCTTAAAAAGAAACGCCAAGATCTCCAAGCTCAAATGGCTAAAGACCAAGGGAGCTTAATGGATTTGACTAGTTTGATCAGTGACTTAGAGCGAAAACTAGCCTTGTCTAAACTGGAATCTGAGCAGGTAGCCCTCAATCAACAAGAAGCGCAAGCCCGTTTGGCGACTCTGGAAGATAAGAGAAAGACTCTAAGTAAGGAAAAGGCTGAAAAAGAAGCGAACTTGGAACAGTTAGAGAAAAGTCTAGCTGAAAACAACAAGGAACTCAATCGCCTAGAAGCAGAGTTGTTGGCTTTTTCAGATGATCCTGACCAGATGATTGAGCTCCTGCGTGAACGTTTTGTGGCGCTTTTACAAGAAGAAGCGGATGTCTCAAACCAACTGACCCGCATCGAGAATGAGTTGGAAAACAGCCGTCAGCTGTCTCAAAAACAAGCTGATCAACTTGAGAAACTGAAAGAACAACTGGCTACAGCTAAAGAAAAGGCCAGTCAACAGCAGGCTGAGCTTGAAACTGCCAAGGAGCAGGTTCAGAAATTATTGGCAGACTACCAAGCTAGTGCCAAGGAGCAAGAGGAGCAGAAAGTTTCTTTCCAAGCCCAGCAGAGCCAACTCTTTGACCGTCTGGACAGTCTCAAAAACAAGCAGGCTAGAGCCCAGAGTTTGGAAAACATCCTAAGAAATCATAGTAATTTTTATGCGGGTGTTAAGAGTGTTCTTCAAGAAAAAGCCCGTCTTGGTGGGATCATTGGTGCAGTCAGTGAACATTTGACCTTTGATGTGCATTATCAAACTGCCCTAGAAATTGCGCTTGGAGCTAGCAGTCAGCACATCATTGTAGAAGATGAGAAAGCAGCAACTAAGGCGATTGATTTCCTCAAACGTAATAGAGCTGGTCGTGCAACCTTTCTTCCTTTGACAACGATCAAGGCGCGTACGATTTCTAGTCAGAATCAGGATGCTATCGCCTCAAGTCCAGGATTTCTGGGTATGGCAGATGAGTTGGTGTCGTTTGACAAGAGACTAGAAGCCATTTTCAAGAACTTGCTAGCCACAACGGCTATCTATGATACTGTAGAACACGCGCGTGCCGCAGCTCGCCAAGTTCGTTATCAGGTTCGCATGGTGACACTAGATGGGACAGAGTTGCGTACAGGTGGTTCCTACGCGGGTGGTGCTAATCGTCAAAATAACAGTATCTTCATCAAGCCAGAACTAGAGCAATTACAAAAAGAAATTGCTGAGGAAGAAGCTAACTTGCGGTCAGAAGAAGCGAGTTTGAAGACCTTGCAAGATGAGATGGCGGTATTGGCAGAAAGATTAGAAGCTATCAAATCTCAGGGTGAGCAAGCTCGTATTCAGGAGCAAGGTTTGTATCTTGCTTATCAACAAACCAATCAGCAGGTCGAAGAACTGGAAACACTTTTGAAACTTCAAGAAGAGGAATTAAATCGCCTTACTGAAGGAGATTGGCAAGCGGATAAGGAAAAATGCCAAGAGCGCCTTGCTACTATCGCCAGTGAAAAGCAAAATCTGGAAGCTGAGATTGAAGAGATTAAGTCTAATAAAAATGCTATTCAAGAACGTTATCAAAACTTGCAGGAACAAGTAGCGCAAGCACGCTTGCTTAAGTCAGAACTGCAAGGACAAAAGCGGTATGAAGTGACTGATATTGAACGCCTAGGTAAGGAATTGGATAACCTCAATCTCGAACAAGAGGAAATCCAGCGTCTTCTCCAAGAAAAGGTTGATAATCTTGAGAAGGTTGATACGGATTTGCTAAGTCAGCAGGCGGAAGAGGCCAAAACTCAGAAAACAAACCTCCAACAAGGTTTGATACGCAAGCAGTTTGAGTTGGATGATATCGAGGGTCAACTGGATGATATTGCCAGCCATTTGGATCAGGCTCGCCAGCAGAATGAGGAGTGGATTCGCAAGCAAACACGTGCTGAAGCTAAGAAGGAAAAGGTCAGCGAACGCTTGCGCTATCTACAAGCTCAATTAACAGACCAGTACCAGATCAGCTACACTGAAGCTCTAGAAAAGGCTCATGAACTGGAAGATCTAACTCTGGCAGAGCAAGAGGTTAAGGATTTGGAGAAGGCTATTCGCTCACTGGGTCCTGTCAACTTGGACGCTATTGACCAGTACGAAGAAGTTCACAACCGTCTGGACTTCCTCAATAGTCAACGAGATGATATTTTGTCTGCGAAAAACTTACTCCTTGAGACCATCGCAGAGATGAATGATGAGGTTAAGGAACGCTTCAAATCAACCTTTGAGGCTATTCGTGAATCCTTTAAAGTGACCTTTAGACAGATGTTTGGCGGTGGTCAGGCAGACTTGATATTGACTGAGGGCGATCTTTTAACAGCTGGTGTGGAGATTTCTGTTCAACCACCAGGTAAGAAAATCCAATCACTCAACCTCATGAGTGGTGGTGAAAAAGCCCTATCTGCTCTGGCTCTGCTCTTCTCAATCATCCGAGTTAAGACCATTCCTTTTGTTATCTTGGACGAGGTAGAGGCAGCGCTGGACGAAGCCAATGTCAAACGTTTTGGGGATTACCTCAACCGCTTTGACAAGGATAGTCAGTTCATCGTCGTAACCCACCGTAAGGGGACGATGGCGGCAGCGGATTCTATCTATGGAGTGACCATGCAAGAATCAGGTGTGTCTAAGATTGTTTCGGTTAAGTTAAAAGATTTAGAAGAAACAATAGACTAGTTACCAAACGATAGCATCTCTTAGGAGGTGCTATTTTTTAAAACTAAAGTACTAAATTTTCTCTTACGGTCAGTTCAGGCGCAAAAAACGACATTTGGGATTTCCTCTTAGCGAAAAGACTTGCTCTATGATATAATAGTTTCATGATTACAACAGTACCTATTAAGAACGAAAAAGATATTGCAGTACCAGGTAATACAGTCCTTGTACTAGGTTATTTTGATGGCATCCACAAGGGGCATCAGAAACTTTTTGAAGTGGCCAGTAAGGCTTCTATGAAGGATTATCTGCCAGTTGTCGTGATGACCTTTACAGAGTCGCCAAAACTTGCCTTACAACCTTATCAACCTGAGCTTATGCTCCATATCGTCAATCACGAAGAACGGGAGCACAAGATGAAGTGGCATGGGGTAGAGGCTCTATTCTTACTTGACTTCAGTAGCAAATTTGCTAGTTTAACGGGTCAAGAATTCTTTGATACCTATGTTCGAGCTTTAAAACCAGCTATTATTGTAGCGGGATTTGATTACACCTTTGGTTCAGATAAGAAAACTGCGGATGACCTGAAGGATTATTTTGATGGAGAGATCATCATTGTTCCTCCGGTCGAAGACGAAAAGGGCAAGATTAGTTCTACACGGATTCGTCAGGCAATTCTTGATGGAGATGTAAAGGAAGTCAATCATCTGCTCGGCACTCCGCTCCCATCTCGTGGAATGGTCGTTCATGGAAATGCACGAGGGCGTACTATTGGTTATCCAACAGCCAATCTAGTTCTAAGAGACCGAACTTACATGCCAGCTGACGGTGTTTATGTAGTCGATGTCGAGGTGCAACGTCAAAGATATCGTGGCATGGCAAGTGTTGGGAAAAATGTTACTTTCGATGGAGAAGAACCACGTTTTGAAGTCAATATTTTCGACTTTTCAGACGATATTTATGGTGAGACAGTCATGGTCTACTGGCTGGACCGTGTTCGCGATATGGTCAAATTTGACTCCGTAGAGGAACTGGTAGACCAACTCCAGAAAGATGAAGAGATTGCTCGAAACTGGAAGGATGGAGATTCTGTCATTCAAGGGGCTGAGGTATAGAAAACGTCTGAAAATCTACTAGAAGGATTAGTTTTTTTCTAGTAGTTTTGAAAGTTTGATATAACGCACTTTTAGTCCTCTAAGTTACCTATTTTAGCAACTATTTATGTCCAAATTATAGACGAGGCTTTATTATGCAAACGCAAGAAGAAATGAATGTTCTGGTACCGGAAAAACTAGCAGAAATTGAGCGTGATTACGATGTCACAGTTTTGTGGGCTATCGAGTCTGGTAGTCGTGCTTGGGGTTTTGAGTCTCCCGATAGTGACTTTGATGTACGGTTTATCTACAAACACAAGCAAGATTTTTATCTCCGTTTAAATGAACAGCGTGATGTTATCGAGCTACCAATTGACGATACTTGGGATGTGAGTGGTTGGGATTTAGACAAGACTTTAAAACTCCTTTATAAGTCAAATCCTACACTGTTTGAATGGTTACAGTCACCAATTGTCTATCAACAAACGGATTTTATTGAGCGCATACGTCCACTTGCCAACCAGTATTTTTCTGAGAAAAAAATGCTCCACCATTACTTGAACACTGCTAGAACTCAAATGAATAAGTATCTTTCAGGAGACAAGGTCAAACCTAAAAAGTATTTCTATGCGCTGCGTCCTATTTTGGCCTGTCGTTGGATTGAAAAATACCATTCTGTTCCTCCAATTTTATTTGACGATTTGGTCAAAGAATTGCTTCCTGATGAGATGAAAGAGCATGTATCAAGATTGCTTGATATCAAGGTAAAGGGACCTGAGGGTATGGAAATTGATCCGATTATGCCGATCCAATACTACATCATCAAAAATATCAAAGAGTTGGATGCATACGTTCAAAGTGTTAGAGAGGAAAAGAAAGACTGGAAAGCTCTAAATCAATTTTTCCTTGAAGAATTAGGCCACGACTGAGGTTTTTTTATGGGTAAATGGACATGTAAATGCGGGCAAGCAATGAACAACCATAGAGCGCCTGATCCAAATGCTTATTCAGTTTATTCGGATGAGTTCTTAGTAGAAATCATGAATAAAAAAGATGGTAATGATTCAATTTCTTATGAATACATTTCAGAGGCCTCATTTTATATGTGGAAGTGCCCTGAGTGTGGCAGTTTCATGGTTTTTGGCGAAGACGGGGATGGAGATCACTTTACTTTTTATGAGCGCCAAGAAGTAGAAAAGGTAGAGCCTCTCTTTGATCCAGATCAAGAGTTAAATCTTGTTGTGGTTGAGTTTCAGGAGGGAGGGAATGGTTATACTTTTATCTGTGATGACCCAAATATCCATATAGGACACGCTGTTGTTGTCCCAGTAGGGAAGGAAAATACTGAAAAAACTGCTTTAGTTGTACAGAAGTATCATGCCCTACCAAAGGATATCACTTTTCCTGTTGAAAAGTTAAAACGTGTCATTCGTAGGTATTCACATTTCGACCCAATCACTTCGAAAAACGTTTTTAGAAATTTAAAAAAGCTAGGAAGAATTCTAGATGTTTGCTCTAAAAACGCTAACCCCAACTCTCAGAAAACATATTATAGTATCAAAACTCCTTTAGGATATTTCTGGTTAGAATTAAATGGAGTTCCGATTCCAATGAAAATCACACAGATTCAAGTCAAAGATAAAAAATACCAAGTTGATAGCGCCCTTTATATAAAACCTTCAGAGATTAACTGTAGAAGATTCTATGAACTGGAATTATGTGCAGATTTTGATATTGATGCTTCTAGATGGATCGATGTTCTCTCTGATGAAAACGTTTGGGGAAATACTTGGGAACTAAATGGTCTTCAATTTGGTATTACTGCAGGGGAGTCTCCAGAATTTGAAGACGAAGTTGTAGCGAGAAAGTATAGTCGTGTCCCACTTTATTATGACTGGCACCCTGAATTTGAAGATTATTATGGCTTCAGTTTAGCTTGGAAAAAATACGAGTCTGATAGCGATTTGTCGATAGATTTCTATACAACATAAGATGCAGGAGAAAATGTATGAATCAAGCATGGGATTTATTGTTTGAGGGCAAGATTGAAGAGGCTAAAAAATTAGTTGAAGCTGATTTTTCATTGGAAACTTGCACGGATTTTAGTTTGTTAAATTTGATGGGGTATATTTATCTTGAAGAGCAAAAATACAACGAGTGCTTAAGTATCTATCAGCGTTACATTGACTTAGCACGAACTAAAAGTGACCCAGAAAATGAACATATAGGCTATCATCAGTTAGCCATGGTTTATCGTGAAATGAATGAATTTCAAACGGCACTTTTCTATATCGAAAGAGAGCAAAAAGTCATTGAAGAAGCTTTTACAGAGGATACCCTCAAATCTTCTGTTAACAATTATGAGCAAGGTTATTTACGATTAAAGCTAGGGAAAGTAGCAGAAGCATTCATGTATATGGAACAGTCCTTAAAACAAGCTTTGCAAACAGATGATTTGATTGCCCAAGCTTGTGCTTATAGAGGTTTAGGAGAGATTGGTTCGATACAAAATCCTGAAGAATCACATGAAAATTTTTTACAATCTATCGCTCTTTTTGAAAAGGCAGGCGATCAGATTGGTGCTCAAGAGGTTAGAAACTTACTAAATAATAAAAAGTAGCCTGCAAAGGCTACTTTTTATTAAAACACACGATAGACATAAGGATTTTCTGGTTTGTCTACTTTTGTGAAACTCTCAACTTCCAGTGTTGGGAGTTTTTGTTTGAGTTCTTTATGGTAGTGGAGGGTCAGGGTTCCTCTAGCGGTGATCCAAGTATTGTCAGGATACTGGCGTGAGTTCCCCTTGGTCAAGAGTCCATATACACCAGAGTCTGCGATACAGTGGATGATGCCAAAGCGAAAGAGGAACTGGCTATCTGGATGGCTAGGATCGTTATAGACAAAGCCTGTAAACTCTATTTTCTTTCCTTCAAACTCTTGAGGATAGTCATAGAGAACTTCCATGACCTCCATATAGTTTTCATCAGTGACTTGAATGGTTGACTGGGAGAGGTATTTATCAGCTGTAGACCTCATTTCCTTTTCATAAGCAGATTTGGAAAAATAGGTGCTGGTATCGGGTTTGAGGTATTGACTTGATGTTCCTTCGCTTGCCTGAATAGCTGTGTTGATTCCCTCAGCAAGTGGAAAATGATATCCCTTAGCAGATACGGTTCTCGAGTCCAAACTTACTGTCGGAAAGGCAACTCCAATCAATAGAGGTAGTGACAGTAACAGGATGCTGATTCGTCTAGTTCGATGGCTTTCCAAATGGCTGGGAGAATTGATTTTTTTGATCCAGATGTAGAATTGGACCAGAGCCAACAGAAGAGAAAGGACCATAGAGATATAGACTAGATAAGAATAGTGGAGGTTAATGTAGTGGCTGAGCTTGCCAGATAGCTGCAGATACAGAGTCATGGCAAAATAACCCAGTAAAATGAAAAATCGGATCATAGCATCACCCCCATCATGTAAGAATAAAGCAAGACAAGCACTGTCACGATACCCATAAATTGCCAGATGAAGCGCGCTTTGAGATAGTGCTTCATCATGAGGAGATTTTTGATATCAAGCATGGGGCCAATGACCAGAAAAGCAAGGACTGGCGCTAGGCCGAAGCTTGAGAGGAGAGAAGCACCGATAAAGGCGTCCGCCTCGCTACAAAGAGAGAGGAGAAAGGCTAGAAACATGAGCAAGAGAATCGCAAGGACTGGACTAGCACTGATAGAGGTCAGGATCCGAGTCGGAACATAAACCTGCACGATAGCAGCAAAGAGACAGCCAAAGACCAAGTAACGCCCCATATCGAAAAACTCGTCAATAGCTTGAATAAAGACCTGCAAGACTTTTCTAGCAGGAGTTAAGTGTGAAAAGTCATGTTCATGACAAGCGATAAGATTCTCTTTTTGAATGGGTTCCTTCCAGAAAAATCCTAGGAAAATCCCAAGCACCAAAGCAATCACAATAGCTCCCAGCGCTCGCAAGAAGGCAAGTTTTATTGAATTGCCAAAGGCAGAATAAGTGGCGAAAAGAACGATAGGATTGATGATGGGAGCAGTCACCAGAAAGGGAACGGCCGTGTAGTTGGGCACTTTCTTTTCCAGAAAACGATTGATAATCGGAACGATACCACACTCGCAGGATGGAAAGAGAAAGCCAATGAAGGTACCAAAAAAGATCCTCCCCCAACGATTGCGAGGAAGAAACTCATAAACTTTATCAGGTGTGATATAGACCTCAATCAATCCCGAAATGAGACTCCCAATCAAGACAAAAGGAAGGGCTTCAATCATGATGGAAAGAAAGATAGCACCTGCTTGTAAGATGCTAGGAGGAAGAGATTGGAAAACAGTCATCTATTTTTTCTTCTCAACTTTTTCTTTTTTGTTTTTGTCATCTGGGAAAGTGACTTGTGTTAAGTCAGGAAGTTTGGCGAATTCTTCAAACATTTTGTCCAAGTCATCGGTTTTTGTAAATTTAACAGCCATGGGCCTACCTCTTTTCTACATTCTACCTCTATTATACTATTATTTTGTGGAAATGGGATTATTTTGATAATCAAAGATGCAAAAACAGGTAAGGCAAAACAAGAGCTGTTCCTTATGGTATAATAGGTATATGGATAAAAAATATGAAAAAATTTCCCAAGATTTGGGTGTAACCTTAAAGCAAATCGATACTGTTCTAAGTCTGACGGCAGAAGGGGCGACAATTCCCTTCATCGCGCGTTATCGAAAGGATATGACTGGTAGTCTGGATGAGGTGGCGATTAAGGCTATTATTGACCTGGATAAAAGTCTGACAAATCTCAATGACCGTAAGGAAGCTGTCTTGGCTAAGATTCAAGAACAAGGTAAGCTAACAAAGGAATTGGAAGCAGCTATTTTGGCAGCTGAGAAATTAGCAGACGTAGAAGAACTCTATCTTCCTTATAAGGAAAAACGTCGAACCAAGGCAACTATTGCCCGTGAAGCTGGACTCTTTCCTCTTGCTCGCTTGATCTTGCAAAATGTAGATGGCTTAGAGAAAGAGGCCGAGAAGTTTGTCTGTGAAGGATTTGCGACGGGCCAAGAAGCCTTGGCAGGTGCGGTTGATATCTTGGTCGAAGCCCTTTCGGAAGATGTGACTTTGCGTTCACTGACCTATCAGGAAGTGTTGAGACGCTCTAAAATCACTTCGCAAGTCAAAGATGAAAGTCTTGATGAAAAACAAGTTTTTCAGATTTATTATGATTTTTCAGAGACAGTTGGCAACATGCAGGGTTATCGTACCTTGGCCCTCAATCGTGGGGAAAAATTAGGTATTTTGAAGGTTGGCTTTGAACATGCGATGGACCGTATCTTATCTTTCTTTGCTGCCCGTTTCAAGGTGAAAAATGCCTATATAGATGAAGTTGTTCAACAGTCAGTTAAGAAAAAGGTCTTGCCTGCTATCGAACGACGTATACGGACAGAATTGACTGAGAAAGCAGAAGAAGGAGCTATCCAACTCTTTTCTGACAACCTGCGCAATCTCCTCTTGGTTGCTCCACTGAAAGGGCGCGTGGTTCTTGGATTTGACCCAGCCTTTCGTACAGGTGCCAAGCTGGCTGTAGTTGATGCAACAGGGAAAATGCTGACGACTCAAGTCATTTATCCTGTTAAACCAGCATCAGCTCGTCAAATCGAAGAAGCCAAGCGAGACTTGGCAGACTTGATTGGTCAATACAGTGTAGAAATTATTGCTATCGGAAATGGAACTGCCAGTCGTGAAAGTGAAGCCTTTGTGGCGGAAGTTCTTAAAGATTTTCCAGAAGTCAGCTATGTTATCGTCAATGAAAGTGGCGCTTCGGTATACTCTGCCAGTGAACTTGCTCGTCAGGAATTTCCAGAATTAACCGTTGAAAAACGCTCTGCTATCTCTATTGCCCGTCGTTTGCAAGATCCGCTTGCTGAATTGGTCAAAATTGATCCCAAGTCAATCGGTGTCGGGCAATACCAGCACGATGTCAGTCAGAAGAAACTGTCTGAAAGTCTGGACTTTGTCGTTGATACGGTGGTTAACCAGGTCGGTGTCAATGTCAATACAGCCAGCCCAGCACTTCTCTCCCATGTAGCTGGACTCAATAAAACTATCTCTGAAAATATCGTCAAATACCGTGAGGAAGAAGGAAAAATCACTTCACGTTCTCAAATCAAGAAGGTTCCTCGTCTAGGCGCTAAGGCCTTTGAGCAAGCAGCTGGTTTCCTCCGTATTCCTGAAAGTAGCAATATTCTTGATAATACTGGAGTTCACCCAGAAAACTATGCTGCGGTTAAGGAGCTCTTCAAACGCTTGGATATCAAGGACTTGAATGAAGAAGCTCAAAGCAAGCTTAAGTCCCTTTCAGTCAAAGAAATGGCGCAAGAACTAGACCTCGGTCCAGAAACCCTTAAAGATATCATTGCTGATCTTCTCAAACCGGGTCGAGATTTCCGTGATTCTTTTGATGCACCTGTTCTCCGTCAAGATGTACTGGATATCAAGGACTTAAAGGTCGGCCAGAAGCTAGAAGGTGTGGTGCGTAATGTTGTTGATTTCGGTGCCTTCGTTGATATCGGGATTCACGAGGATGGCTTGATTCATATTTCCCATATGAGTCGTAAATTTATCAAACATCCCAGCCAAGTGGTGTCAGTCGGAGATTTGGTAACGGTTTGGGTTAAGAAAATCGATACTGAACGTGAAAAAGTTAATCTGTCGCTCCTCGCTCCAGATGAATCTAACTGACTACGTTCAATCTGTTTCCCTCGAAGACTTTGGTAGACCTTTTATACACCAAGCCCAGTGGAATTCTCGTCTGCGAACGACAGGTGGGCGATTTTTCCCTAAGGATGGGAATTTGGATTTTAATCCCAAGGTTTATAATGAACTAGGTTTGGAAGTCTTTCGCAAAATCGTACGCCATGAACTCTGTCACTATCACCTTTATTTTCAGAAAAAGGGTTATCGACATAAGGACCGAGATTTTAAAGAACTTTTGAAAGAAGTGGACGGACTGCGCTTTGTTCCCCCTTTGAAAGACCAAAGTAATTTCCTAGTCTATCAGTGCCAATCTTGCCAGCAAACTTATCAACGCAAGCGTAGGATTGATACCAAACGCTATCGCTGTGGAGTTTGTCGAGGTAAACTCGTCATCATAAATCGGCCTAAGGACTGATGTTGATAGTTCTGATTCATGCTATACTACTTGTAAGAATACCGAAAGAGGAAACAATCATGAATACAAAATTTTATAAAATGAGACGAAATCGTATGGTGTCAGGAGTTTTAGCTGGGCTATCAGACAAGTGGAATTTTGATGTAACCCTAGTACGCTTTCTCTTCGCCATTTTTACCGTAGCAAATTTTGGAATTGGTGTGATAATATACATCATCCTTGCCTCTATCCTGCCAACTAAGGAAGAAATCGAAGCCGAAATGTACGGAACAGGACCACGCAAACGCAAGGAAGCCCAAGCCATTGAAGACAATGATGGTTGGTTTTGGTGATAATAGTAGAAGCATGAACTTCGTCCAAGAGGACGAAGTTTTTTAAACTTGTCAAATCAAATTCTGAAATGGTATAATAAATCAGTGAATACAATAATTTAGAGAGATTAATATGGCTAACGAAAATAAAACGTTTGAATTACAAAGTTCTGAAATTGACTTTGACTATGAACAGTTACTTGAAATAGAAAATTATTTAGAAAATAACCTTAAAGACGTCGTTGCACACATCGATCAACTTGATATTGATAGAGAAAAACTTCAAAATAATGAATATCTTCAAGAATCTATTGAAAATATAGTTTGGGAACAAGTACAACTTCAACTTGCTGCCCAAATAGGTGAAGAGTTTATTAAAGAGAACAACGATCAAACTCTAGATTTACGAAAAGAAGCACATATACAAACTGCTGAAAATTTTGAAAAAGGAAAACTAGCAACTCATAATAGAGACGTTGATTATCAAGAAAGATACACTAGATGGCAAGATAACTTCACTACTAATAAAAAAGGAGAAAGAGTTCTAAAAAGTGATGCTCGTGAGTTTTTTGACAAAGGAAGGGACAAAGGTTCAGGAGCAGTTCATAAAGATCATACAGTTTCTATAAAGGAGCAATTGAATGATATTGAAATGTCTACATTTTTTTCTAAAGAGGAAGTAAAAGAGTTTGCTAATAGTTCTAAAAATTTACATGATTTAGACGCTTCCGCTAATATGTCTAAGGGTGACAAAACTATGAAAGAATTTTTGGACTCTGAAAGGAATGGATTGAAGCCAGAAGAACGTTTTAATATTGATAGAAAACAGTTAGAGAAAGATGATCGAGAGGCTAGAGAAGAACTTCATAAAAGAAAACAAGAAAATAAAGAAAAAGCTATTCAATCAGGAAAAAAATCACGCCGCGATGAAGCGTTAAAAGTTTCCGGAAAGGCATTAAAGGCTGCGATTTTCCAACTTTTATCAGAATTTTTAAAGGAAATTATCAAGAAATTTATAGTTTGGTTGGGAGAAAAGCATAAGAATCTCAATTCATTTCTTGAGAAATTAAAAGAAGCTGTCTCTACTTTTGTCTCAAATTTATCAAAACATATTTTAAATGTTGGGCAATCTATCTTAACAATGCTTGTGACTTCTATTTTTGGAACAGTTGGTGAAGTGTTTTTAAAGATTTGGACATTTATGAAACAGGGATGGTCATCTCTAAAGGATGCTATTGATTATTTGAATAACCCTGAAAATAGTTCAAAAAATATTAATATTATTATTCTCGAACTTGGTAAAATAATAACGGCGGGTATAATTGTCACGGGAGGGGTTGCTCTAGGTGAAACAATCGGAAAATCTCTCATTGCTATTGCACCTCCACTTGCAGTAGAAATACCTATTCTAGGTTCTTTAGCTAGTATTATTGGAACATTTATGGGAGCGACCTTATCTGGAATTATTGGCGCCTTCGTACTAAAAATGATTGATCAGCAAATTGTCAATAAACAGATTACTGAATTAAGTTCTAAGAAAATTGATCAAAATAATGAAATGTTAGTAATCAAAGATCAATTACTAGATGTAAAGAGCATAAAGCTTCAAGTAGAAAAAGATTCTGTTATCAATACTATTAAGGAAAGACATGATCTGGCTGCTTCAATAATGAAAGAAAAGCTATCAGATATTTTTGCAGAATCTACAAGAGACGATAAAAGTGACTTTGATGAGATTGATGCATTATTACAAGAATTATTAGATTAGGGAGATAAATATGGAACAAGAAGTATTTGAGCAAGAACAAGAAACAATTGAAATAAACATTAGCAAACATGATTTCGATGAAGCGAAAGAGCATCTGAAAGAGTTTGCTGAACAAAGTCAAGATGAATTGTATTTTGATACAGTTAGAACTCATGAAGATTTCTTTGGTTTTGAATTTGCTGAACATGGAGTTACTGGTAAAGAGTTTAATACTTTAGTTGAACAAACTCAAAATTACATTTCAAAATTTTATGATAATCAACAAACACTTATTGAAGAATTTGGTCAAGTTTATAAAGCTTTAGAAGCTCTTGACAAAGGTCATATCCAAGCGATTCTATCTAATATAGCTGCAATAGACCATACAAATAAGAAACTTACCAAAGAACAAGCTCGTATTGATAAAACAATCGAGAAACAGGCATCTACACTCCAAGTACTAAAGCAATTTAAAGAAAAATTCAATGAAAACAATCATAAAGAAGCCATTGAGGAACATGAGAATCGACTTTCAAAATTAGACGATAGAATTGTAAGCTTAGAGGATACAGTAAGCGCGCTTCCTTTAGAACCTGTTTCACATACTGCTGAACTCGAGGAGCTTAGAAGAGACTTAGAAGAAAGTAAACAACAAATTCAACTTATTTCAAATCGTCTTCTTACACTCTTTATTGTATCAGGGGTATCTATTGGAATGTTGATAATCACTTTACTATTTATGTTTTTGAGGTAAATTATGACTGTATCTCGTGACAAGCTAATTGAGAGCGCCAAAAGATTGGATCGACAACTGGGTAATGAGTCGACTTTTCTCACAAAAGTGAATGAGATTATAATTGATCATTCAGACACAAATAAAGTAGCAGATTTATATAAATCTATATATTTATTTCAAAAAGAGAATAAAATAAGCAAGATAAGTCAAACGCTAAAAGAATTATCTGATAATTTAGCTTGTTATTTAGGTTACTCTTATCTTTTTGAAATACTAGGGAATGAGTTAGGAAAACGGAACAACTCTTCTTTGGATGAATTGATGAAGGAATTAAATCAATTAGTTGGTTTACAAAAAGTTAAAGAGGAAGTTTCGAGGTTAGTTATATATCAAAAGATTCAGTCCAAAAGAAAAGAATCTGGGCTAAAAGTACCAAAGAGAACTTTACATATGGCGTTTATGGGGAATCCTGGTACCGGAAAGACGACAGTGGCAAGAATTGTAGGTCGGATGTATTATCAATTAGGCCTTCTTTCAAAGGGGCATTTTACCGAAGTCTCCAGAACGGATTTAATCGCTGGTTATCAAGGTCAAACAGCTTTAAAAGTAAAAAGTGTCATTGAAAAAGCAAAAGGTGGCGTTTTATTCATTGATGAAGCTTATAGTATTACAGAAAATGACAATACGGATTCATATGGACGAGAATGTTTAACAGAATTGACAAAGGCTTTAGAGGATTCAAGAGATGATTTAATTGTTATTGTTGCAGGATATACTGATCCAATGAATCATTTTTTTGAATCAAATCCTGGTTTGAAATCTCGCTTTAATTATTTTATTAATTTTGAAAATTATTCTTCTACAGAATTGTTAGATATTCTTGAAACTCTAGCAAGGAAAGACGACTACCAGATTGAGGACAAGCTAAAAGAAATATTATTAAATTATTTTAATGATAAGTTAGAAAGTAATCTCACCAATTTTTCTAACGGCCGTTTCGTTCGAAATCTTTATGAAGACTTAATAATGAATCAAGCTGTTCGAATTGATCAAAGTGAAAATTTGACTTCAAAAGATTTAACTATATTGATAAAAGACGATTTTTCTTTAGAAGAAAACCGTTCTGCTTATATAGAAATATAATTAATTGAAAGAATGTCTTATCAAATTGTAACTACATTTCTTACTGATTGATGCAGACTGAATAGTGAATTTTAACCCTTGCATCCGCAAGGGTTTTCTTCTTGTTTTCCATTTATGGTACAATACTTTTAGTGAAATTTCTAAATTTTTTTCAATCTTACAAAAATGTAAGATTAAAGTCTCTTTTGTAAGGTTAGGTTATGGCAAGCCGTCTTTTTTTGCGATAAACTAGACTCATAAAGAACAAAGGAGCAAAACCATGAAAAGAATTTTACAAAAGAAAACAAGAAAACCAAGTCAAAAAGATATCGAGCGTGTTCAACTAGGATGCGCTATGATGCAAGCACAGTTTCAAATGATGGGATATTAAGAAGGAGAAAATCATGACACTTTTAGATGTAAAACACGTTCAAAAAATTTACAAAACACGTTTCCAAGGAAACCAAGTAGAGGCCCTCAAAGACATTCACTTTACTGTGGAAAAAGGTGACTACGTTGCCATCATGGGAGAATCTGGTTCTGGGAAATCAACCCTACTCAACATCCTAGCTATGCTAGATAAACCAACTCGCGGGCAGGTTTACCTAAACGGAACAGACACAGCAACCATTAAAAATTCACAGGCTTCGAGTTTCCGTCGTGAGAAGTTGGGATTTGTTTTCCAAGATTTTAACTTACTTGATACCCTGTCTGTTAAGGACAATATCTTGCTTCCTTTAGTTTTATCTAGAAAACCCATTACGGAGATGATGAAGAAATTGGTAGTGACAGCTGAAAATTTGGGCATCAACCAATTGCAAGAGAAGTACCCTTACGAGATCTCAGGAGGTCAAAAACAGCGGGTAGCAGTAGCACGCGCCATCATCACTGAACCTGAAATTCTCCTTGCGGATGAGCCAACTGGGGCACTTGACTCCAAGTCATCTGCAGCTCTTCTAGATGTTTTTGATGAAATCAATGAGCGCGGGCAAACCATTCTCATGGTAACCCACTCAACAGCTGCAGCTAGCAGGGCCAAGCGTGTTCTCTTTATCAAGGACGGCATTCTTTACAACCAAATCTACCGTGGAGACAAGACAGAGCGTCAGATGTTCCAAGAAATCTCTGATACTTTGACTGTTATGGCAAGCGAGGTGAATTAGTATGTTCCGATTAACCAATAAGTTAGCGGCATCCAACTTGATTAAAAACCGCAAACTCTATTATCCCTTTGCTTTAGCTGTTCTCTTAGCTGTGACCATCACTTATCTCTTTTACTCATTGACACTTAACCCTAATATTGGCAAGATTCGAGGGGGAGAAACTATCTCCATGACGCTAGGTTTCGGTATGGTGATTGTCACTATTGCCTCTGCCATCATCGTCTTTTATGCCAATAGTTTCGTCATGAAAAACCGTTCCAAAGAACTAGGGATTTATGGCATGTTAGGATTAGAAAAACGCCATTTGATCAGTATGGTATTTAAGGAGCTTCTTATATTTGGTTCCCTAACCTTGACAGCTGGACTTGGCCTAGGAGCTCTCTTTGATAAGCTCATCTTTGCTCTGCTTCTGAAGCTAATGAATATGAAGGTGGAGCTCGTAGCGACCTTCCAACCAAGTGTCGTTATCCTAGTTACCCTTATTTTTGGAGCTATTTTCCTAGGTTTGGTTTTTATCAATGCTTTTCGTATTGCACGCATGAATGCCCTTCAGCTCTCTCGTGAGAAAGCCAGTGGTGAGAAAAAAGGACGTTTCTTAAGTCTTCAAACTATTCTAGGTTTGATTAGTATGGGAACAGGCTACTATCTAGCAGTAACAGTTGAAAATCCACTTTCTGCTGTTGTGATTTTCTTTGTGGCAGTCTTGTTGGTAATCTTTGGCACTTACCTCTTGTTTAATGCGGGGATTACAGTATTTCTACAAATTTTGAAGAAAAACAAGCGTTACTATTACCAACCCAACAACATGATTTCCGTATCCAATCTTATCTTCCGTATGAAGAAAAATGCGGTTGGTCTGGCTACGATAGCCATCCTTTCAACCATGGTCTTGGTAACCATGTCAGCAGCAACCAGTATCTTCTCGGCTTCTGAAACGTTCAAGAAATTCATGAATCCACATGATTTTGGAATTACAGGACGAAATGTTGAAAAAGAAGATTTAGATAAACTTTTGAGTCAATATGCTAGTGATAAGGGATTAACTGTCACCAAAAAAGAAGTCTTTCGTCATAGCAATTTTGGCATCGAGAGCCAAGATGGAACCAACCTCCGTATCTTTACAAAGGGAAATAACTTTGTTCAACCGAAAACCATTTTTATGGTCTTTGACCAAAAAGACTATGAAAACATGACTGGTCAAAAGCTCTCCCTTTCAGGAAATGAAGTCGGCTTGTTTACCAAGAATAAGGTGCTGGAAGGACAGAAAGAAATCACTCTAAATGATCAGACCTACACAGTTAAAGAAGAAATTAAAAATGATTTTATTCTGGAACATGTGCCAAATCAGTATAACATTCTCACATCTGACTACAATTATCTTGTTGTTCCTAATTTGCAGGCCTTTATTGATCAATATCCTGATTCCTCTCTCTTTGATCAACTTTATGGTGGTATGAATGTAACAGCAAGTGAGGAAGAACAGCTTAAACTCGCTGACGACTTTACAGAATACCTTCGTAACTTCAATAGAGATTTAAACAAAGAGGGAAGCTATGTATTCGGAAGCAATCTAGCTGATAGCAGTGCGCAAATAAGTGCCCTTTATGGAGGTGTCTTCTTCATCGGTATCTTCCTTTCTATCATCTTTATGGTGGGAACAGTCCTGGTTATTTACTACAAACAAATCTCTGAGGGCTATGAAGACCGTGAACGCTTTATCATTTTGCAAAAGGTCGGACTCGATCAAAAGCAAATCAAGCAAACGATTAACAAACAGGTTCTAACTGTTTTCTTCCTTCCATTGCTATTTGCCTTCCTACACCTTGCTTTTGCCTATCATATGCTTAGCCTCATCCTAAAAGTTATTGGCGTGCTCGATGCGACCATGATGTTGACAGTCACTCTGTCCATTTGTGCCATCTTCCTCATCGTCTACGTTTTGATCTTTATGATTACCTCAAGAAGCTATCGCAAGATTGTGCAAATGTAAAAAAGATACCTCGATGCTGGTCGAGGTATTTCTTTTAGCTTAGATACTAAAGAGTTGTCCCAATAGGAAGGTTACTCCCATGGTGAGAAGTCCGATACAGAGGTTACGGATCATAGCAGTTTTCGTAGGAGCTTTTCCTAATTTAGCACTGGTATAACCGGTAATAAGAAGGGAAAGGGCCACGATAAAAACAGTAGCAGGGATGCGATAGTCACTTGGAAAGACAGTGATTGAAAGCATAGGAGGAAGACTTCCCAGTACAAAGGCGATAAAGCTAGAGATAGCAGCATGCCAAGGGTTGGTAAACTCTTCGTACTCGATTCCATACTTTTCTTCGACCAAGGCTTTGAGGGGATTTTTGAGAAAGGCTTTGTTGGTCAAGAGCTCGGCTGAGGTTTCACACTCACCGTTTTGAAGATAAGCAGCATAGAGGGATTGTTTTGCAGATTCCATGTCTTTATCCAATAGTAATTGCTCTCTCGCAACAGCGGCTTCTTCCGTGTCTTTCTGAGTGGATACAGAGACATATTCGCCACCTGCCATAGAAAAAGCACCAGCGAGGATAGCGGCTAGTCCTGATAAAAAGATAATCCAGATATTGCTTGTCGCACTAGCAACCCCGATTACGACTCCAGCAATGGAAATAATTCCATCATTGGCACCGAGAACGCCCGCTCGTAAGATATTGAGTCGCCCTGCAAAGTTTGCATCAATTTCATGTTTTATTTCTGTCATAGTCATCTCCTTTCTCTCCATTATAGAGAAAAGAGAAGGGGAATACAAACTTTTTAAACTATCTGAAAAAAGTTCTACGATTCTAATTTTTAAGCCCTTTTCGACTTTACCGAAAAAGCACGGCAATACAGTTGCCAATCCTACTGTACAAGTCCTTTTTTAGCTTATCTATGGTATAATAGAAGGTAGATTTATCATTTGGAGTATGAAGGATTTTATGATTAAACTTGTAGCAACCGATATGGATGGAACCTTTCTAGACGGAGAGGGTCGGTTTGATATGGAACGCCTCAAAAACGTACTTGTTTCCTACAAGGAAAAGGGGATTTATTTTGCTGTAGCTTCGGGTCGCGGTATCTTGTCCCTTAAAAAGCTATTTGCGGATGTGCGTGACGAAGTGATTTTTATAGCTGAAAATGGCAGCTACGTTGAGTTTCATGGTGAGGATATGTACGAGGCTACAATGTCTCGCGACTTTTACTTGAGTACTTTTGAAGCTTTAAAGAAATCACCTTATTTTGATGAAAGAAAAATGCTTCTGACAGGGAAAAAAGCTTGTTATGTATTGGATACAGTGGATGAGACTTATCTCATGATTAGTCGTCACTACAATGAGAATATTCAAAAAGTAGCGAGTTTGGAAGCTATCACGGATGAGATTTTTAAATTCACGACCAACTTCACAGAAGATACGATAGAAGCTGGGGAGACCTGGGTCAACGAAAATGTTCCTGGTGTGAAAGCCATGACAACTGGTTTTGAATCCATTGATATTGTCTTGGACTACGTTGATAAGGGTGTGGCTATTGTTGAGCTAGCCAAAAAACTGGGGCTTAGCATGGATCAGGTCATGGCGTTTGGCGATAATCTCAATGACCTTCATATGATGCAGGTCGTGGGACACCCAATCGCTCCTGAAAATGCGCGACCAGAGATTTTAGAATTGGCAGAAGCAGTGATTGGCCACCATAAGGACCAGTCAGTGATGGCTTATATGGAGGACTTGTAATGGCAGATATTAAATTGATTGCACTTGATTTGGACGGTACTTTACTGACAACGGATAAAAAGCTGACAGATCGTACCAAAGCGGTCCTCAAAGCTGCGCGTGATCGTGGCATTAAGATCGTACTGACAACAGGGCGTCCTTTGAAGGCTATGGATTTCTTTCTCAAGGAGTTGGGAACAGATGGACAAGAGGATGAGTACACCATCACTTTTAATGGAGGGCTTGTCCAGAAGAATACGGGAGAGATTCTCGATAAAACAGTCTTTTCAATCGACGATGTGGCACGATTGTACGAGGAAACTGAAAAACTCGGATTACCGTTAGATGCCATTTCAGAAGGAACAGTCTATCAAATCCAGTCGGACCAAGAAAGTCTCTATGCTAAGTTTAATCCAGCTCTGACTTTCGTGCCAGTCGCTTTTGAAGAGCTATCTAGTCAGATAACTTATAATAAATGCGTGACTGCCTTTGCCCAAGAACCCTTGGATGCAGCGATTCAACAGATTTCTCCTGAATTGTTTGACCAATATGAAATCTTCAAATCGCGTGAACTCTTATTGGAATGGTCGCCGAAAAATGTCCATAAGGCAACAGGGTTAGCGAAATTAATTAAACAACTTGGAATCGACCAAAGTCAAGTCATGGCTTGTGGGGACGAGGCCAATGACCTTTCTATGATAGTGTGGGCAGGTCTGGGAGTTGCCATGCAAAATGCAGTTCCTGCGGTTAAGGCAGTTGCTAATGTCATTACCCCCATGACCAACGACGAGGAAGCCGTTGCTTGGGCTATTGAAGAATACGTGCTAAAGGAGAATTAGAATATGGGATTATTTGACCGTTTATTCGGGAAAAAAGAAGAGCCGAAAATCGAAGATATTGTAAAAGAAGCTCTGGAAAATATTGATTTGTCAGAAGAGGTTGAAGAAAACCAAACGGCTATCGAAGAAACAAGTCAGGAAGAGATAACAAGGGAAAAAGTAGAAGCAAGTCTTGCTCAAGAAGAAATTCCTCAAGTCTCGACAGAAGAAGTGATTGAACCAGAAGCAGTCGAAGAAACTGCTCAGGAAGAGGTTGAGATAGAAGTTGATGAGACAGAGCAAAGCCAAGAGCTTGAAGAATTTTTCGAAGAAGTGAGCCAAGAATCTCTAGAAAGTGATGAAGAGCCAGCTTTTGAAGTAGAAGAAGAATATCCACAAGTTGAAGAAACGGTTCAGGAAAAATATGACCGCAGTCTCAAGAAAACGCGTACGGGATTCGGAGCACGCTTGAATGCCTTCTTTGCCAACTTCCGTTCTGTCGATGAAGAATTCTTCGAGGAATTAGAAGAATTGCTCATCATGAGTGACGTCGGTGTGCAAGTCGCTTCGAATCTAACAGAAGAACTTCGCTATGAAGCTAAACTCGAAAACGCTAAGAAGCCTGATGCACTTCGCCGTGTCATTATTGAGAAATTGGTTGAACTCTACGAAAAGGATGGCAACTACGATGAACAAATCCATTTCCAAGATGGCTTGACAGTTATGCTCTTTGTTGGTGTTAACGGTGTTGGGAAGACAACTTCTATTGGAAAACTAGCTCATCGTTACAAACAAGCTGGCAAAAAGGTCATGCTGGTTGCGGCGGATACCTTCCGTGCTGGAGCCGTTGCCCAGTTAGCAGAATGGGGCCGCCGTGTTGATGTTCCTGTTGTGACGGGGCCTGAAAAGGCTGATCCAGCAAGTGTAGTCTTTGATGGGATGGAACGTGCTGTAGCAGAAGGAATTGATATTCTCATGATTGATACAGCAGGTCGTCTGCAAAACAAGGACAACCTCATGGCCGAGTTGGAAAAGATTGGTCGTATTATCAAGCGTGTCGTGCCAGAAGCACCACATGAAACCTTCCTGGCCCTTGATGCGTCAACTGGACAGAACGCCTTGGTACAAGCTAAAGAATTTTCGAAAATCACCCCTGTTACCGGTATTGTACTGACCAAGATTGATGGAACTGCCCGTGGTGGTGTTGTTCTGGCTATCCGCGAAGAACTCAATATCCCTGTAAAATTGATCGGTTTCGGTGAGAAAATCGATGATATTGGTGAGTTCAACTCAGAAAACTTTATGAAGGGTCTTTTAGAAGGTCTACTATAAATAAGAATATCCTGCAAGAATTCTTGCAGGATTGTTTTTGATTATTCTAAACGACCATCTTTACGATAGGCGATATCTGGTTGCCAGGTCCATTTGGCTCCATACTTTTCAAGTAAGTCAAAGCTAGCTTGTGGTCCCATACTTCCGGCTTTATAGTCATGAAGTGGGGCGCCATTTTCAGCCCAGAGCTCTTCGATACGGTCAATCAATTTCCAAGAAGCACTTACCTCATCCCAGTGGCTAAAATTGGTTGAGTTGTTGTTCAAGACATCGTAGATTAATTTCTCGTACGGATCTGGTGAGGCCCCAGTAGCAGTAGCATCTGTACGGTAATCCAGAGAGCTTGGAGCCAGGTTAAATTCTTCACCGACTTGCTTACCATTGAGGCTAAGAGAGAATCCTTCAGTTGGTTGGATATAGATGGTCAAGATATTTGGTGCCAAAGGCTCACCGAAGATAGAGTCCATTTGCTTAAAAATGATATTGACATGAGTGCCTTTTTCTGTCAGTCGTTTCCCTGTACGGAAGAAGAAGGGAACACCGCGGAAGCGATCGCTGTCTACAAAGAAGGCACCAGATGCAAAGGTTTCTGTTGTGGATTCAGGATCGACATTTGGCTCGCTTCGATAGGAAATGTATTTCATTCCATCGATTTTACCAGAGCGATACTGACCACGAATAAACTGTTCTTTCAATTCTTCCTCAGTTGGATGATAGAGGTTTTTAAAGACTTTTATCTTTTCAGCACGAATCTCATCTTTTGTAAAGCTAGCTGGTTTGTCCATGGCTAGAAGAGAGAGGAGTTGAAGAGTATGGTTTTGCACCATATCACGAAGGGCACCAGATTGATCATAGTAGCCACCGCGTTCTTCAACACCTAAGCGTTCCGCAAAGGTAATCTGAACATTATCGATGTGTTCGCGATTCCAAACATTCTCAAAAATCATGTTGGCAAAACGAACAGCAAAGATACTCTGAATCATCTCTTTACCTAGGTAATGGTCGATACGGTAGATTTGCTCCTCATCAAAGGCCGCAAGGAGATCTTCATTGAGTTTGCTAGCTGTTTCGTAGTCTGTACCAAATGGTTTCTCAACGATCAAGCGCTCAAAACCTTTGCCATCAACAATGTTTTCAGATTTGAGATGCTTGGCAATAGTTCCAAAGAATTGAGGTGCCATAGACAAGAAGAAGAGCTTATTGTGTTCAGCTTGGTATTTTTCATTCAGCTCAGTTTGTAATTGACGCAAAGCAATGTAATGTTCCGTATCATTCACATCATGGCTTTGATAGTAGAAGTGGCTGGCAAATTCTTGGGCTTGCTCGGTACTATCTGCCAAATCAAGGATGGACTCGACAACTACAGATTCAAAATATTCCTTACTCCAAGGTCTACGAGCTGTTCCGATAACAGCAAAATGCTCAGAGAGATTGCCTGATTTATAGAGTCTGAAAAGGGAAGGGTAGAGTTTGCGTTTAGCTAAATCTCCACTCGCACCGAAAATTGTAACAATAACCTTTGATGACATCTAGCTACCTAATTTCTATATTTTTTCCTAGTTGGACTAGGGATGAGATTTCCTCATTATCATAGTTTTTATTTTATCATAATTTTCAAAAAAAACAAAAAATCCAATACGCAATTAAAAAACTGTAAGGAGAACCTTACAGTTTTGTTTTATACATTTAAGACCTTATCCAAGAACTCTTTTAGACGAGGGTGTTGAGGGTTGTCAAAGATTTGATCTGGAGTTCCATCTTCCAGGAATTCACCATCAGCCGTAAAGATAACACGGTTGGCTACCTGGCGAGCAAATCCCATCTCATGGGTTACGATAATCATGGTCATGCCTTGTTCTGCCAATTCCTTCATAACATTCAGTACATCTCCAACCATTTCAGGGTCCAGAGCGGAAGTTGGCTCATCAAAGAGCATGATATCAGGATTCATGGCAAGTCCACGAGCGATAGCTACACGTTGTTTCTGACCACCTGAAAGGCTATCTGGGTTGGCATTAGCTTTGTCTGCAAGACCGACTTTCTCCAGCAACTCCATCCCCAATTTTTCAGCTTCTTCTTTGGTCATCCGTTTGTGTTCAATAGGTGCAAAAGTGATATTTTCTAGGACGGACATGTGAGGGAAGAGGTTGAAATGTTGGAAGACCATTCCCACGTTTTCACGAACATGGTCGACATTGGTTGATTTTTCAGTCAAATCATAGCCATTCACTGTGATGTGGCCACTCGTTACCTCCTCGAGAAGGTTAAGGCTACGGAGGAAAGTGGATTTACCAGAACCAGAAGGACCGATGATACAGACAACATCTCCTTCATAGAACTTAGTAGTAATGCCTTTTAAAACTTCGTTTTTTCCATAATACTTATGCAAATCATTTACATCAATTTTTAGTTTTGCCATTAACGAATCCTCTTTTCTAAGCGTTTCGCTAGTCTAGTCAAAAGCGTGATAATTACAAGATAGAAGATAGCAAGGATTGCATACATCTTGAAACTTTGGTAGTTACGGGCAATGATGATCTTACCAGTTTGGAAGAGTTCAACCAAACCGATAGCAGAGACGATGGTTGTATCTTTAAGAGCGATAACGAATTGGTTGACAAAGTTTGGCAACATCAATTTAGTCGCTTGTGGCAAGATAATCTTACGCATGGTTTTTCCATAAGAAATACCAAGACTGCGGCTGGCCTCCATTTGCCCAACTGGAACAGCTTGAATCCCACCACGAACGATTTCAGCGATATAAGCTGCTGCATTGAGTGAGAGGGCGATAGTACCAGCTACAAAGTCATTGATTGGACTTTGTTGGCCTGTAATCGACTCGATGAAGTTTGGAATACCCCAGAAGATGAAGGCTGCAAGAATCATCAAGGGAATACCACGGATAACGTCAACGAAAATCTCAGAGATTAGATGAAGAGATTTGTATGGGCTAACGCTAAACATACCGAAGATAATCCCGATGACAATGGCAATTGCAAATGAGATAAGGGCTAGAGCAAGAGTGATTCCAAGTCCACTAAGAAGTTGTTTGTAGTTGTTTTGAAGCAAGCCCCAGATAGTTGTTTCGTCAACCGTACTTGTAGAGTCAGTTGAAGTTTCGCTAGCTAGATACTTGTCAAGAATCTTTTGGAATTCTCCGTTAGCTTTGAGGTTAGCAAGTCCATTATTGAACATCTGGATCAATTCAGGGTTTGTTCCTTTTTTAACCGCAAAGGCAGTTTCACCGATTGGAGTTCCAGCGATTGGTGTTTTCAATTTTTGACCTTGGCTGATAGAATATTTGAGAACTGGCTCATCATCCATCACAGCATCAATAGCTCCAGTATTCAGACTGTCATACATAGATGCCCCATCTGCAAAGGTTTTAATCTTATAGCCGTATTTGTTTTGATTCTCAGTAAGGAACGTTTGAGAGGCAGTTCCGTTTTTAACACCGACAGTTTTATCCTTGAGGTCTTCATAAGAAGCAATGGTGCTTGATTCTTTCACACCAAGAATGGTATTAGCAGTGTAGTAGGAATCTGAGAAGTCAAAGGTAGCTTTACGAGCATCCGTAACAGACATTCCAGCGATGATACCATCTGCTTGCCCCGCTTGAACAGCGCTGATAGCTGCGTCAAATCCAGGATTAGTAATTTCAATCTCAATTCCTTGATCCTTGGCAATAGCCTTAATCAAGTCCATATCAATACCAGTGTACTCGTTGCTTGAATTTTGAAATACAAAGGGAGCAAAAGATGAATCACTTGCAATAACATACTTAGATTTAACTGTGTCAGCTTTTACTACTCCTAGTGAGAAAATGGGAAATAAAATTAGCAAAAATGCTAGGATTTTTTTCTTCATTTTAAGTCTCCTTTCCGAATATTTTCCCATTATAACAGAAAATATTTCAGAAGGCAAATTTTAAGGCTTTGTATGTCAGAAGATATAACATAGATTTATAACCTTGCTAAATCGATAGATAAAGAATCTGGTGGAATTTATGGTAAAATAGAAGGATAGAAAAATGCAGATGAGGCAATCATGATTAATCGAATTACAGATAATAAATTTAAACTAGTATCAAAATACCAACCTTCAGGAGATCAACCCCAAGCCATCGAGCAGTTGGTGGATAATATCGAGGGTGGAGAAAAGGCTCAGATTCTGATGGGGGCGACTGGTACAGGGAAGACCTATACCATGAGTCAGGTCATTTCCAAAGTCAATAAACCAACTTTAGTCATTGCCCATAACAAAACCCTAGCTGGTCAGCTCTATGGGGAGTTTAAGGAATTTTTCCCTGAAAATGCTGTTGAGTACTTTGTGTCCTACTATGATTATTACCAACCTGAGGCCTATGTCCCTTCAAGCGATACCTATATAGAGAAGGATAGCTCGGTCAATGATGAGATTGACAAGCTCCGCCACTCAGCGACTTCAGCACTTCTGGAGCGTAACGATGTCATTGTTGTGGCTTCTGTCTCTTGTATCTATGGTCTGGGTTCGCCAAAGGAATATTCTGATAGTGTTGTTAGTCTTCGTCCAGGTCTTGAGATTTCTCGTGATAAACTCTTGAATGATTTGGTTGATATCCAGTTTGAACGTAATGATATTGATTTCCAACGGGGAAGATTTCGCGTTCGCGGGGATGTGGTGGAAATTTTCCCAGCTTCCCGAGATGAACACGCTTTTCGAGTAGAGTTCTTCGGAGATGAGATTGACCGTATCCGTGAAGTTGAAGCGCTGACAGGCCAAGTCCTTGGTGAAGTGGATCATCTGGCGATTTTCCCTGCCACTCACTTTGTGACCAATGACGACCATATGGAAGTTGCGATTGCCAAGATTCAAGCAGAATTAGAGGAGCAGTTAGCTGTCTTTGAAAAGGAAGGCAAACTGCTAGAAGCCCAGCGTTTGAAACAGCGGACAGAGTACGATATCGAAATGCTGCGCGAGATGGGGTATACCAACGGTGTTGAAAACTACTCACGCCACATGGATGGTCGTAGCGAAGGAGAGCCTCCTTATACGCTTCTCGACTTTTTCCCAGATGATTTCTTGATTATGATTGATGAAAGTCACATGACCATGGGGCAGATCAAGGGCATGTACAATGGAGACCGTTCTCGTAAGGAAATGTTGGTCAATTATGGTTTCCGTTTGCCGTCTGCCTTAGATAATCGTCCTCTTCGTCGGGAGGAGTTTGAAAGCCATGTGCATCAGATTGTTTACGTTTCAGCGACACCAGGTGACTATGAAAATGAACAGACCGAGACAGTGATCGAGCAAATCATTCGTCCGACTGGGCTTTTAGACCCAGAGGTGGAAGTCCGTCCGACTATGGGACAGATTGATGACCTCCTAGGTGAAATCAATGCCCGTGTTGAAAAGAATGAACGGACCTTTATCACCACTTTGACTAAGAAAATGGCTGAAGACTTAACCGACTACTTCAAGGAAATGGGCATCAAGGTTAAGTACATGCACTCGGACATTAAGACCTTGGAGCGGACGGAGATTATTCGTGACCTACGTTTGGGTGTTTTTGATGTTTTGGTCGGAATCAACCTGCTCCGCGAAGGGATTGACGTTCCCGAGGTAAGCTTGGTTGCCATTCTAGATGCTGACAAGGAAGGATTCCTCCGTAACGAGCGTGGCCTCATCCAGACCATTGGACGTGCTGCCCGTAATAGCGAAGGACATGTCATCATGTATGCGGACACGATGACTCAGTCTATGCAACGTGCCATTGATGAAACGGCCCGTCGTCGGAAAATCCAGATGGCTTATAATGAAGAGCATGGTATCGTACCTCAAACCATCAAGAAGGAAATCCGTGACCTGATTGCTGTAACCAAGGCAGTTGCTAAGGAAGAGGACAAGGAAGTCGATATCAATAGCCTTAACAAACAAGAACGCAAAGAACTCGTCAAGAAACTGGAGAAGCAAATGCAAGAAGCCGTCGAAGTACTTGATTTTGAACTGGCAGCACAGATACGTGATATGATGCTGGAAGTCAAGGCGTTGGGGTAGTGAAGGAGAAAAATAAATGAACCTAACTATCAAACAAATGGAAACCCCTGAAGAGATAGAAAGCAAGTCTCTCGTTCATTGGCAAACGTGGAGAGAGGCTTATGATGACCTTTTACCTGCTGCATTTCAGGAGACGATGACATTAGAAAGATGTCGATTCTTTAGTCAAAAATATCCAGAAAATACATTGATTGCGATAGATGGTATGAAAGTAGTTGGTTTTATCAGTTATGGAAACTTTCGTGATGAGACTATTCAAGCTGGTGAAATTATTGCCTTATATGTTTTAAAAGACTATTACGGAAAAGGTATTGCTCGGAAGTTAATGAAGGAAGCTCTGACGACTCTTGAACAGTTCTCTGAAATATTTTTATGGGTATTAAAAGAAAATAAGCGAGCCATTGCTTTCTATCAAAAAATGGGTTTTACTGTTGATGGTCAAGAAAAAATACTTGACCTTGGAAAACCGATCACTGAAATTAGAATGGTATGTAAGAGTTCATCAAGATAAGAGAGATAAATGCAAGGACAGTTGAGATTTATTTTCAGCTTGCACAATCAACAAATGATTACGTTTTAGCATATATTTTTAAATAGAGGGAAGTTATTATGAATTTGAAAGAGAAGAAGTATAAGAAGTCATCATTTCTAGAGGTTTTGTGGTCCACAGTACCTATGAACATCATGAATTGATCAATCCCTCTATCATGAAGTCAGAAGTAAAATACAAAGAAGATACATTTTAATAACTTAGAAAGCGAGATAATCCATGTCCCGTGCCCAAGCAACCATTTTAACCAACATCTGTCTGATTGAAGACATTGAAACCAAGCGCGTAGTCATGCAATATCGGTCTCCTGAAAGCAATCGCTGGTCTGGCTATGCCTTTCCAGGAGGTCATGTTGAGAATGGCGAGGCTTTTGCAGAGTCAGTTATCCGAGAAATCTACGAAGAAACAGGTCTAACGATTCAGAATCCCCAACTGGTCGGTATTAAAAATTGGCCCTTAGATACAGGTGGGCGCTACATCGTCGTTTGCTATAAAGCGACAGAGTTTACTGGAAATCTCCAATCCTCTGAGGAAGGAGAAGTATCTTGGGTGCAAAAAGACCAGATTCCTAACTTGGATCTGGCCTATGATATGTTGCCTTTGATGGAAATGATGGAAGCACCTGACAAGTCTGAATTTTTCTACCGTCATCGTACAGAGGATGGCTGGGAGAAAGAAACCTTCTAGTCTTTTACTAAATAACCTAGCTGATCCAAGGCCTCCTCGATATAATGGAGGTCTTGTTGTGTTTCGGCTTCAACAAGGTGGTAATGGATGCCATCTGTTAATTCAGAAAGTGGTCTAAAGTCAGAGTTCTCGACTTGTTCTAGAAAGTGCTGGACATCGCGTCGACAGGTGAGTTTTAGTAGGGTCTCAATTTCTCCATAAACTGGATGGTCAATCAAAGTATTCTGAACACGCCCGCCATTATCTACAATAGCTAGAAGTTCTTGACCGATTTCTTCCATCTCATGTCTGACCTTGAATAGTTTGTGAACGTAAGGACTGGTATTGTTTTCTTTATAGATATAGCCACGATTGGTGGATAGGATAGGAGCCCCATCTGCTCGGAGAATAGCGATATCCTGTACAATGATTTGACGAGTGACATGAAAGTGTTCAGCCAAGGTTTGGCCATTGAGGGCTTTTGGTGCCTCTTTTAAGAGTTTGAGAAGAGCTTGTTTGCGATCCTTTGTCATAGTTTTTCCTTTTAGCGACGTTTTCGAAGCACTTTAAAGACAGCTAGTGCTAATGTATAGTCTACCATACTATGGATGATTGTACCAAAACCAACTAGAACAAAGAGAACATAAAACATATTTTCAACATTTGTCCCTGAAGTAGCATAGAAGATGATACAAGCTATTACTTCAGCGATAGCATGAACAACACCCAAAACAAAGTTAAAAATCCAAGATGCCTTTGGTTTATCCAAGGTTTCAGGGAATTTCTTTAAGTACAAAGCTCCCAAAATACCAAAAACGATGTGAGAGAAGGCGCGCAGGACGATAACCATGGGATAGCCTGCCATCAGGAAGCCAAGACTAGAAGCAATAATCACAAAAGCAGCCATCAAAGGAGAAAGAAACATGGCGATAAAGATGGGGATATGACTTCCCAATGTGTAAGAAGCCGGTGGGATAACGATTTTAAAAGGCATAATGATTGGAATCAAAATCGCTATTGCAGTGAGTAGGGCAGTCATGGTCATAAACTGCGTTTTTTTTCGTATATCCATAAGAACCTCCATATATCTGTATATACATAAGTATAGTACAATAAATCACCAATCAAGTCAAGAAGCATTATTGATTTTTAGGAAAATTTGGTTAAAATGTGGTAAAGAATAATAGGAACTGAGGAGAAATTGTGATGATACTTTTTGTTTACCTAATCGTGGTAATCGTGATGATGTCAAAACAGAAAAGTGAAGGGAAAGTAGTCTCAGGTTGGACTCGTTTCCTAGTTTATAGTTTATTGGTCCTGTCTCTACTCTCTCTATTAGCAAGCAGTCTGGCTGTTTCACTCTTTAGCCTTCCTTTATTAGGTTTTCTTTTGATGGCAGCAATACTCGAAATTGCTTATTTCGTTAGATTGGTGATTGCATTTGGTTTGGTTTTACTATCTCTAACCCTATACTTGGATAGCCAGAAAAGTCAGCAACCTACACCTCTTTCGTATCAGCTCCTGCGCTTTGGCTTTCACATTCTATTGATGTTTCTCATGTTTTAAATGCTAAAACTCCACCTTCAGGACGAAAGTGGAGTTGATTTTTTATTTCTTAAGGGTTTCGAGACGGGGAACAATTGCTACTGTGAGAACGGCAGAGATGACAAGCTCAGCAATTGAGTTGGTTGAAATAACGGTTGCTAGGAGTTTTTGAATATTGCCGTCGAAGACATTTCCAAAAAGGAAGAAGATTCCCCCAAGTACAAAGACTGTATTTGTAAGTGAACCGAGAGCTCCGGCAATGATGAGACCCATTCTGTTTTTCAATAATTTATAAACTAGATAAGGTGTCAGACCAATCAAAATACGAGGAAGGATAGCAATCATTGCTGAATAGATGTTTCCGTTTGGTACAAAAGGTGAGAAGAGGTAGCTGGTTGGAAGGATGGTAATCGTGTTTACCGTTAAGCTCAATAGTCCCATAAGAAAACCAAGTGTAACTCCAACTCGTGGGCCGTAAATAACACTTGCAATAATAACAGGAATATGCACGATAGTTGGTTTAATTGGGAATGGGAATAGATTAAATAAGAGAGAGCTCAGAAAGTGAATGACCAACATGGTCGCAAAAAAGATAGCAATCGGAGCAATATTAGATCGTTTTTTCATTGAGTGTTTCCTTTATTCTTTCTAATATAGTATTCAGGTCAGCTAGGGCGCCTTTGCCGTGATCGCCACAGGCTAGTAAAGATTCTTTTGGGGAGATAATCTGATAACCATAGGTCTCTAATGTTTTTAGATTAGCCTGAGTTGCAGGATGGTCATACATCTTTGTATTCATGGCTGGCGCCAAGAGTTTAGGGATGTGACTCGGTAGGGCAAGAGCCGTGCTGGTCACCATGTTATCCGCAAAACCGTACGCAAGTTTGGCAATGGTATTAGCAGTAGCAGGGACAACGATAAAAAGGTCTGTTTCTTTTCCTCTTTCGATATGATTGACTTGATCAGGATAGGGTTCCTGCATGACATCAAGGTGAACTGGATTTTGTGAGAGTACCTGTAGTGTCAACGGTTGGATAAACTCTCTTGCCGCCTCAGTCATTAAGACAGTGACATCATGGCCTTGTTTTTTCAAAGAACTGACTAAATCAGCTGCTTTATAGGAGGCAATGGAACCTGTCACTGCGATCAGAATGTTTGCCATAGCTTTCCTTTCTATGAATCGTATGTATGAATTTTCTCAAGGAGGAGGTTCGCAATTTCCTCTTTGGTTTGAACGGTTTGAAGACGATCTTTCTCAACAAAGATTGCCCGATGCTGATATACTGAGATTTGAGTCAGGTCATTCGCTATGATTAAGTCAGCCTGGTTCTTGACAAGACTCTGTCTAGCAACTTCAATAAGATGATTCTCAGTAACATCAACCAACAGTTTGAAACCAATCAAATGAATAGAAGGATTCCACTCTTTGACTAGAGAGATAATCTTGGGGGTTTTTTTCAAAAATAAAACCTGCACCTCATCAGTTGAAGAAATCTTAGCTTCTTTATTTTTCTTATCTAATAATTCTTCCAGATTCGAACTCGTCTTAACTTCATCTAGTCCAGTCATATAAACAGGAGTGTAGTCAGAAACTGCCATCGAATGAATCAAGACCTGATAATCTTGAACACACTCTTTCATTTCTAAAAGAAGATCATTCGTATTTTTGATTTCTAGAATGGTTAGATGGGGATGAGGTTCTGGTTTCACAGCTCGTTTTGTCGTTATCAAACAAACTTCATGCCCCGCAGCAAGCAAGGTTTCTGTGATGATTTTCCCCAAACGACCTGTAGAATGGTTAGTAATAGAGCGGACACTATCAATAGCTTCACTGGTACCGCCCGATGTGACTAAAATTTTCATAGCACTATTGTACACAAAAATAAACAGTAAGTAAAATGAAAGCGATAAAATTTTGCCAAAACAAAGCTACACTATAGTTTATAACTATAAAGCCATATAAAATTTTTCAAAGGGCTCTAAAAATCTTGAAATCCAGGATATTTACGAACGTTTAGAGAGTTTATGGATGTTAAAAATCTTGTTTTGTGTTATAATAAATTATCAAATTAGAGGCTAGAGGAGTTTTGAATGAAAACAGATATTGAAATCGCACAGAGTATCGAGTTGAAGCCAATCGTTGATGTTGTAGAGAAACTGGGTATTTCTTACGACGATTTGGAATTGTACGGGAAGTATAAGGCTAAACTCAGCTTTGATAAAATTCGTGCAGTTGAGAGCAATCCAGTTGGGAAATTGATCTTGGTTACTGCCATCAATCCAACACCAGCAGGTGAAGGGAAGTCTACCATTACCATTGGTCTGGCAGACGCCTTGAACAAGATTGGCAAGAAAACTATGATTGCCATCCGCGAACCATCTCTTGGTCCAGTCATGGGAATTAAGGGTGGTGCAGCCGGTGGTGGTTATGCCCAAGTATTGCCAATGGAGGACATCAATCTTCACTTTACCGGGGATATGCATGCCATTACAACTGCTAACAATGCCCTTTCTGCCTTGATTGACAATCACCTGCATCAAGGAAATGAGCTGGGAATTGACCAACGTCGTATTCTCTGGAAACGTGTGGTGGACTTGAACGATCGCGCTCTTCGCCATGTGACTGTTGGTCTTGGCGGTCCTCTAAATGGTATTCCACGTGAGGATGGTTTTGATATTACAGTTGCTTCTGAGATCATGGCGATTTTGTGCTTGGCGACGGACATCGAGGACTTGAAACGCCGTTTGGCTAATATCGTTATCGGCTATCGCTACGATCGTACCCCTGTTTCTGTAGGTGATTTGAAGGTTGAAGGTGCCTTGGCTTTGATCTTGAAAGATGCCATTAAACCGAACTTGGTTCAGACAATCTACGGTACACCTGCCTTTGTACATGGTGGTCCATTTGCCAATATCGCTCATGGATGTAACTCTGTTTTGGCAACAAGCACAGCCCTTCGCTTGGCTGATTATACTGTTACTGAAGCTGGTTTTGGTGCGGACCTTGGTGCTGAGAAATTCCTTGACATTAAGACACCAAACTTGCCAACATCTCCAGATGCAGTTGTCATCGTCGCAACCCTTCGTGCCCTTAAGATGAATGGTGGTGTAGCTAAGGACGCTTTGACAGAGGAAAATGTAGAAGCAGTTCGTTCAGGTTTTGCTAACTTGAAACGCCACGTTGAGAACATCCGTAAGTTCGGTATTCCAGCAGTTGTAGCTATCAATGAATTTGTTTCTGATACAGAGGCTGAAATCGCAGCCTTGAAGGAACTTTGTGCTTCTATTGATGTGCCAGTTGAACTAGCAAGTGTCTGGGCTGATGGGGCAGAAGGTGGTGTAGCACTTGCCGAAACGCTTGTCAAGACTATCTCTGAAAATCCAGCCAACTATACTCGTCTTTATAACAATGACCTTTCTGTCCAAGAAAAGATTGAAAAAATTGTCACTGAAATCTACCGTGGTAGCAAAGTGAACTTTGAGAAGAAAGCCCAAACGCAAATCGCTCAAATCGTTCAAAACGGATGGGACAAATTGCCAATCTGTATGGCGAAAACTCAGTATAGTTTCTCTGACAATCCAAATGCACTTGGAGCACCAGAAAACTTTGAAATTACCATCCGTGAATTGGTACCAAAATTAGGTGCGGGCTTCATCGTTGCCCTAACTGGTGATGTCATGACCATGCCAGGACTTCCAAAACGTCCAGCCGCTCTTAATATGGATGTTGAAAGCGACGGAACAGTTTTAGGCTTGTTCTAGTATATTGCAATTGATTTCAAATGAGTTTGGAAATAATATCCAATCTCATTTTTTTATATAGATTTAAGGTGTTGTCTTCAGCTGATGATAGAGTTACTTTCTAGACGCAATCAGTCTAGCTAAAGATATTTTCTCTAATTTCTGATATAATAGAAACATTGACTTCAAGAGTAAGGAAGAGAAAATGAACGCATTATTGAATGGAATGAATGACCGCCAAGCAGAAGCGGTACAGACTACAGAAGGTCCCTTGCTTATTATGGCGGGGGCCGGTTCTGGAAAAACACGAGTTTTGACCCATCGTATTGCCTACCTAATTGACGAAAAGATGGTTAATCCATGGAATATTTTAGCCATTACCTTTACCAATAAGGCGGCGCGTGAGATGAAGGAGCGTGCCTATGGCCTCAATCCAGCTACTCAGGACTGTCTGATTGCGACCTTTCACTCCATGTGTGTTCGTATTCTACGTCGTGATGCAGATCATATTGGCTACAACCGGAATTTTACTATTGTGGATCCTGGTGAACAGCGAACCCTCATGAAACGCATTCTCAAGCAATTAAACTTAGATCCGAAAAAATGGAATGAACGGACTATTTTGGGAACCATTTCCAATGCTAAGAATGACCTAATTGATGATGTGGCTTATGCTGCCCAGGCTGGCGATATGTACACGCAAATCGTAGCTCAGTGTTATACAGCTTATCAAAAGGAGCTTCGTCAGTCTGAGTCCGTTGACTTTGATGATTTGATTATGCTGACCCTGCGTCTCTTTGATCAGAATCCTGATGTTTTGACCTACTATCAGCAGAAGTTCCAGTACATTCATGTTGATGAGTACCAAGATACCAACCATGCCCAGTATCAATTGGTCAAACTCTTGGCTTCACGCTTTAAAAATATCTGCGTGGTCGGTGATGCGGACCAGTCTATCTATGGTTGGCGTGGGGCCGATATGCAGAATATCTTGGATTTCGAGAAAGATTATCCTCAAGCCAAGGTCGTTTTGTTAGAGGAAAATTACCGTTCAACCAAAACCATCCTCCAAGCAGCCAATGACGTCATCAAAAACAATCAGAATCGCCGCCCCAAGAACCTCTGGACCCAGAATGCGGATGGAGAGCAGATTATTTACTATCGCGCAAATGACGAACAAGATGAGGCTGTTTTTGTAGCCAAAACCATCGATGAACTTGGTCGAACTCAAAACTTCCTCCACAAGGATTTTGCAGTTCTTTATCGGACTAATGCACAATCTCGTACTATTGAGGAGGCCCTCCTAAAGTCCAATATTCCTTATACTATGGTCGGTGGAACCAAGTTCTACAGCCGTAAAGAAATCCGTGACATTATCGCTTATCTTAACCTCATTGCCAATTTGAGTGATAATATCAGTTTTGAGCGCATTATCAACGAGCCTAAACGCGGAATTGGCCCAGGAACCGTTGAGAAAATCCGGGATTTTGCCAATATGCAAGACATGTCTATGCTGGATGCTTCAGCCAATATCATGTTGTCTGGCATCAAAGGAAAAGCAGCCCAGTCAATTTGGGGCTTTGCCAATATGATTCTGGATTTGCGAGAAAAACTGGATCAATTAACTATCACCGAGCTGGTTGAGGCTGTTCTAGAAAAAACAGGTTATGTCGATATTCTTAATGCTCAGGCAACTTTGGAAAGTAAGGCGCGGGTTGAAAATATCGAGGAATTCCTTTCTGTTACCAAGAACTTTGATGACAATCCTGATAGTCAGGAAGAGGAATCAGGTTTGGACAAACTCAGTCGTTTCTTGAATGACCTTGCCCTGATTGCAGACACGGATTCGGGCAGTCAGGAGACATCTGAGGTGACTTTGATGACACTCCATGCAGCTAAGGGACTTGAGTTCCCAGTTGTCTTTATCATTGGGATGGAGGAAAATGTCTTTCCGCTTAGCCGCGCAGCTGAAGATCCTGATGAACTGGAAGAAGAACGCCGTTTGGCCTATGTCGGTATCACACGCGCAGAAAAGATTCTTTATCTGACCAATGCCAACTCTCGCTTGCTTTTTGGGCGTACAAATTATAACCGTCCAACACGTTTCATCAATGAAATCAGTTCGGATTTGCTTGAGTATCAAGGTCTGGCTCGTCCGGCGAATACTATCTTTAAGGCATCTTATAGCAGTGGTGGAGTGGCCTTTGGTCAAGGTATGAGCCTAGCTCAGGCCCTTCAAGAAAGGAAACGGAATGCTGCACCAAGCTCTATCGAGTCAAGTGGTCTTCCATTTGGACAGTTTGCAACTGGTGCAAAATCAGCGTCTAGTGATACAAGTTGGTCTATTGGGGATATTGCTCTCCACAAGAAGTGGGGAGAGGGAACGGTCCTTGAAGTTTCAGGTAGCGGTGCTACGCAGGAACTGAAAATTAATTTCCCAGAAGTGGGTCTGAAAAAACTTCTAGCCAGCGTAGCTCCAATTGAGAAAAAAATCTAATTTTTCATCCTTCTCACGAATAATAAAGTGAGGAGGATTTTTATGTACAGTATTTCATTCCAAGAAGATTCACTCTTGCCTAGAGAAAGACTAGTTAAAGAAGGAGTAGAGGCGCTGAGCAATCAAGAATTACTAGCTATTCTGCTTAGAACGGGAACGCGTCAGACAAACGTTTTTGAAATTGCCCAAAAAGTCTTGAATAGTCTGACTAGTCTAACTGATTTAAAGAAAATGACCCTGCAGGAATTGCAGAGTCTGTCTGGTATTGGACGGATTAAGGCCATTGAATTACAAGCAGTGATTGAACTAGGGCATCGTATTCACAAACATGAAACCATTGAGATGGAAAGTATTCTCAGTAGTCAAAAGCTAGCCAAGAAAATGCAACAGGAACTTGGCGACAAAAAACAAGAGCACCTAGTGGCGCTCTATCTCAATACTCAAAATCAAATCATTCATCAACAGACTATTTTTATCGGATCTGCGACACGCAGCATCGCTGAACCAAGGGAAATCCTTCACTATGCCATCAAGCATATGGCGACTTCTGTTATTTTAGTCCACAATCATCCTTCAGGTGCAGTAGCACCTAGCCGAAATGATGACCATGTAACCAAGTTAGTCAAGGAAGCCTGCGAGCTAATAGGACTGGTATTTCTGGATCATCTGATTGTCTCGCACTCTGATTACTTTAGTTACCGTGAAAAGACGGATCTGATTTAAAGTTCATTAACAACATAGTCAAATAGTGTTTTATCCTTTGGGCGATTTTCAAAGAGAAATTCAGGATGCCATTGGACGCCAAGAAATGGGATTTCATCTGTTGTCACGACTGCCTCGATGACCTTATCCTTGGGATCATAGGCTACAACCTTTAAATTTGGAGCCAAATCCTTGATACTCTGATGGTGGAAGGAGTTAATATGAGAGATTTCTCCGTAGATTTCTCTGAGGATGGTATCTGGTTCAGTAAGGAGACGTTGGGTAGTGTACTCAGCGGAACAATCCTGCCAGTGGTCTTCGATATCTTGATGAAGTGTGCCTCCCATGGCAACATTAAAGAGCTGGGTACCACGACAAACAGAAAAAATCGGTTTTTTCTGCTTAATTGCTTCCCTGATAAGAGCTAATTCAAACTGGTCTCTTTGAAGATGGTAGTCATCACTGTCAATTATTTTTGGCTCACCATAGAATTTTGGATCGACATTTTGCCCACCAGTTAGGATGAGTTTATCAATCATGCTGATATAGTGATGTGCCATTTCTTGATCACCAATCGGTAGGATGATTGGAATTCCGCAAGCGTCCTTGACTCCTTCAACAAAGCCCTTTGCTGCATAGCTCATCATGATGTCATCATCTGGATGAGCTTTTTCATTTCCTGTAATCCCAATAACTGGTTTTTTCATAAATGCTTTCGCTTTCTAATCCTCTTTACGCATAAAATAGAGGAGGGTTTGGAGTTCGCTTGTCAAATCGACATACTGAACGACCACATCTTTTGGGAGGTGAAGGTGAACAGGGGAAAAGCTGAGAATACCTTTTATACCTGCATCAACCAAAAGATTGGCAACTTCTTGTGATTTAACACTTGGAACAGTTAGGATAGCAGTTTTAACATCTGCTTCTTTGATTTTTTCTTTGATCTGTGAGATACCATAGATTGGAATTCCATCAGGTGTCTGGCTTCCAACTTCTGGATGGTCATCTAGATCAAAGGCCATGATAATTTTCATCTTATTACGCTCGTGGAAGCGGTAGTGGAGAAGGGCATGGCCCATATTTCCAATCCCAACCAGCATAACATTTGTAATGGAGTTATCATTTAGGAGATCAGCAAAAAAATTCATCAATTTTTTGACATCGTAACCAAAACCACGACGACCTAGTTCACCAAAATAGGAAAAATCCCGACGAACGGTCGCAGAATCGATACCGATAGCCTCTGCAATTTGCTTGGAGTTGGCACGTTCGATTTTTTCTGCATGAAATCTCTTGAAAATTCGATAGTAAAGAGAGAGTCTTTTTGCTGTTGCTTTTGGAATAGCAGACTGTTTATCTTTCACAAAATCACAACCTTTCTATTCTTCTATTTTATAGAAACATTGTGAAAAAATCAACAAAAACAAGAAAAAACTAAGAAATTTCTTAGTTTTTATCTGAAAAATGAGCTTGTGATAGAAAACGGTAGAGATCGCCAACCAATCCTTGATAAATCACCTTATCATTCAGCGTTAAGGAGCTGATTAAGAGAGTATCAGGTAGGGTCACACAGCCAGATAGAGATAACATGAGCTCTTCGTAATCCTTATATTCAAGTGTACGTTTTACGTGATAGTTATCTTGATAGGTAAGCCGATACATAGTCAATTATCTTTCTTCTTTAGTGAAGATACCGCGTTCTACAAGACTGTCCATGAGGAAGTAGAATTTTTCCTGATGAATGTGGTGATCTTCTGATTTAAAAATATTAACCAAACGAAGACCGGACTTATCAGTAATGTTGAGTTTTACACCTGTAAGGTCTTTATTGATGATGATTTTTAGTTTGAAACCTTCACCACTGTTGGGTACTTTTTCAAGTAGACGAGTTAGTTCGAAGTTTCCTACCTTTGTTTCAAAGAAAGTATTATCTTTCAGTGTGAACTTTTTGACAGTTGGGCTAAGTGTGTAGTCGTAGCGGCAGTTTTGTAGTTTAATGGTTTTTTCGAATGCCATTAGATTAATCTCCAATAATATTTTTTAAGGTTTGTGCGAGTTGTTTCAGTTCTTCTTCGGTATTAAGAGGAGAGAGACTGATACGGACAGATTCTTTCAATCGATGTGAATCTGGTCCATAAAATGCTTCAAGCACATGACTGGTTTGCACAATACCAGCAGTACAAGCTGAACCGGTAGAAATTGAAATTCCTTCAAGATCTAACCGAAGTAAAAGTAAATCATTTTTCTGACCAGGAAAACCGATATTAAAAACATAAGGCAGTTGGTCTTGACTTTCATTGAGATAGTAGTCTAAATCGGAAATCTCTTTTAGAAAAACAGATTTGAGTGCGCTTAGTTTTTGGTAATGCTTAGCTTGGTCATTTAAATCCTCTTTGAGAGCAGCGACCATACCTACAATGGCAGCAAGATTTTCTGTTCCAGCCCGTTTCTTTTGTTCTTGGTCTCCACCGTGAAGGTAGGAATCAAAGTCTCCAGTCGATGCGTAAAGAAAGCCGATTCCCTTTGGTCCATGGAATTTGTGGGCAGAAGCACTGAGGAAATCAATTCCTAATTCCTCTGGATAGATAGGAATTTTCCCAATAGCTTGAACAGCATCTACATGATAAGCAGCAGGATGATCTTTTAAAATACGTCCAATCTCAGCGATAGGTAAGAGGCTACCTGTTTCATTATTAGCGTACATGGTGGAAACGAGAATGGTATCGTCACGTAAGGCTTCTTGAATTTGCTGGGCGGTAATTTCTTGATTTATTGGTTGGATGATGGTTGCTTCAAAACCAAAATGTTGCACCAGATAATCAATAGTCTCAAGCACAGAATGGTGTTCAATAGCTGTCGTGATGATATGTTTTCCACGATTTTGATGACGGAGACAATAGCCGATAATGGCTGTATTGTTACTTTCTGTACCGCCAGACGTGAAAAAGATATGTTGAGGTTTGGTTCCTAGTAAGAGGGCTAAGTCCTGACGAGCTTCTCGCAAGAGTTTGCCAGCCTGCCGACCATGACTATGAATACTAGAAGGATTACCATGAGTTTCTTGCATGACCTTGGTCATTTCAGAAATAGCTACTGCTGACATAGGAGTCGTAGCAGCATTGTCCAAATAAATCAAAGAATCACCTTATTTCTTTTTGTTGTATGCAAAGAGTGGGCTGACTGGTTTTCTTTCATGGATGCGGACGATAGCATCACCAATTAATTCGCTAGCAGTAATGTAACATACATTTTCTGGAGTTCTTTCTTTGGTCGCTACTGAGTCTGTCACGAGGATTTCTTTGATGTTTGTAGCGTCAAGAAGATCTGCTGCACCTTCAACAAATAAACCGTGACTGGATACTGCATAAATCTCAGTTGCGCCTTCACGTTCAACGATTTTGGCTGCTTCAGAGAAGGTACGACCAGTATTTAGGATATCGTCAATCAAGATAGCCTTCTTGCCTTCAACATCCCCAATGATATAGCCTTCGTTACGATCAGAATCGTCTTGGGCGTAATCAATGATAGCGATAGGAGCATCAAGGTATTCAGCCAAACTACGTGCACGTTTAACACCAGAGTTCTTTGGACTGACAACAACAACATCAGAGCCAAGAAGTCCTTTATCACAGTAGTGCTTAGCAAATAGAGGAACAGTATAAAGATTATCTACAGGAATATCAAAGAAACCTTGGACCTGAACAGCGTGGAGGTCCAGCGTTAGAACACGGCTTACACCAGCTTTGACAAGCATATTGGCAACCAGTTTCGCAGTGAGGGGTTCGCGAGAAGAAGCGATACGATCCTGACGCGCATAACCAAAGTAAGGAAGGACAACGTTGATACTATGAGCACTTGCACGTACACAAGCGTCAACCATGATCAACAACTCCATCAAGTGGTTGCTAACAGGGTAGCTAGTTGACTGGATGATGTAGACATCGTAACCACGGACACTTTCTTCGATGTTGACCTGGATTTCGCCGTCAGAAAATTGTCGAGAGGATAACTTCCCGAGAGGTACACCAACTGTATCCGCAATCTTTTGAGCGATTTCATGGTTAGAGTTTAGGGTGAAAAGTTTCATGTTGTTTCTATCTGACATTATAGACCGTCCTCTGTAAACTTTGTGAATCTTCTTTGAGAAAGTTTTGTTTTTCAAAGCCAGATTCTTTTATTTTTATCTTTTCTATTTTACCAAAAAAAGGAGATTATTTCAGCTTTTTTTCATGCTTTTAATAAAACGAATTAATTTTGATGGAGCTTTCTGATAAGTTATCTGATTTTCATCTAAAAATTTCTGAAAATCGGCTTTCCCTTTTTCATGGTCAGTGACTTCAAGCTCCAGTTCATAGTCCGTCTGGTCAAAGTATTGACTTTCATCTAAGGCCATTAAGCCAATTTCTGTTTTTGTTTCATAACGAAGGGTTGAAAGGCAGCCTAGAACAAGCCAGTCATGGCTTTTAATACCCATCTTAGCAAGCTTCTCTAGAACGAGCCCTTGAGGTAGTTTTTGTTTTTCTAGGTATGATTCAGTTTCTGGAAGAGTTAGTTTCTGGTTGTATTCCATATTTCCTACAGTTTGAGGTACTTTTAAGGTCAATTCCGCCCAATCTGAAAAGGTGCGAATGCGCATGGCAACCTTCTTTTCACGCAATTGGAAATCTGGAGTGTCAATGTAGTAGTTCTTCTGAAGAACGGGTTGGATATGGGAAAACTGTTTTTTTAGATGATCATATTCCTCTTTTTTCAGAAGTGTTTTCAATTCTATTTCTAAATGTTTCATTTTTTCAACCTTTTCTATATCTTTGAAAGCGATTTATGGTATAATGGACAATGTATTTATTGTATACGAATGTACTGAAAAAATCAAAGATTTTCGACAGAGCAATCAAACATTACAAGGGAGAGAGTATGACCATAGAATGGGAAGAATTTTTAGATCCTTACATTCAGGCTGTTGGTGAATTGAAGATTAAACTTCGGGGGATTCGCAAACAGTATCGTAAGCAAAACAAGCATTCTCCGATTGAGTTTGTAACGGGTCGGGTAAAACCGATTGAAAGTATCAAAGAAAAAATGGCTCGTCGAGGAATTACTTATGCAAGTCTAGAACATGATCTGCAAGATATTGCTGGTTTACGTGTCATGGTTCAGTTTGTTGATGACGTTAAAGAGGTAGTTGAGATTCTACGTAAACGCCAAGATATGAGAGTCGTTCAGGAACGAGACTATATCACTCATCGTAAGGCTTCGGGCTATCGTTCTTATCACGTGGTTGTCGAGTACACGGTTGATACGATCAACGGAGCGAAGACGATTTTGGCGGAAATTCAAATACGGACTTTGGCCATGAATTTCTGGGCTACGATTGAACACTCGCTCAATTATAAATATCAGGGCGATTTTCCAGAAGAAATCAGGAAAAGACTGGAAATCACTGCCAAAATAGCCTATCAACTGGATGAGGAAATGGGTAAGATTCGTGATGATATCCAGGAAGCGCAGGCTCTCTTTGATCCATTGAGCAGAAAATTAAATGACGGTGTAGGAAATAGTGACGATACAGATGAAGAATACAGGTAAACGAGTTGACCTCATAGCAAATAGAAAGCCACAAAGTCAGAAGGTCTTGCATGAGCTGAGGGAAAAACTAAAGAAACAACATTTTATACTGAACGATACCAATCCCGACATCGTCATTTCGATTGGTGGCGACGGGATGCTTTTGTCTGCCTTTCACAAGTATGAGAATCAGTTAGACAAGGTTCGATTTGTAGGTGTTCATACAGGGCATTTGGGATTCTACACAGATTATCGTGATTTTGAGTTGGATCAGTTGGTGACCAATCTCCTACTCGATACTGGTGCCAAAGTTTCTTATCCTGTTTTGAATGTTAAGGTAACGCTTGAAAATGGAGAAGTGAAAATCTTCCGTGCTTTAAATGAAGCCAGTATCCGTCGATCAGACCGCACCATGGTTGCGGATATCATCATTAACCATGTTCCGTTTGAGCGATTTCGTGGAGATGGAGTGACTGTTTCAACGCCAACGGGAAGTACTGCCTACAACAAGTCCTTGGGTGGAGCTGTCTTGCATCCGACCATTGAAGCCTTGCAGTTGACGGAAATAGCAAGTCTTAACAACCGAGTCTATCGCACTCTGGGATCATCAATCATTATTCCCAAAAAAGATAAGATTGAACTTTTGCCGACACGCAATGATTACCACACGATATCAGTCGATAACAGCGTCTATTCCTTCCGTAATATCGAACGGATTGAGTACCAAATCGACCATCATAAGATTCACTTCCTAGCGACTCCAAGTCACACTAGTTTCTGGAATCGTGTCAAAGATGCCTTCATCGGCGAGGTGGATGAATGAGGTTCGAATTTACCGCAGATGAGCACGTCAAAGTTAAAACTTTCCTCAAGAAACATGAGGTTTCTAAGGGACTTTTGGCTAAGATTAAGTTTCGAGGTGGGGCTATTCTGGCCAATGGCCAACCTCAAAATGCGACTTATCTCTTAGATGTTGGAGACAGGGTAACTATTGATATTCCAGCAGAGGAAGGATTTGAGAGCCTTGAAGCTATTGATCGACCACTCGATATCTTGTATGAGGATGATCATTTTCTGGTTTTAAATAAGCCTTATGGAGTAGCATCCATCCCCAGTGTCAATCATTCCAATACCATTGCCAATTTTATCAAGGGCTACTATGTTAAACAGGAATATGAAAATCAGCAAGTTCACATCGTGACTAGGCTTGATAGAGATACTTCTGGTTTGATGCTTTTTGCCAAGCACGGCTACGCTCATGCACGTTTAGACAAGCAGTTGCAACGAAAGTCTATCGAAAAACGTTACTTTGCTTTGGTTAAAGGAGCTGGTGTCTTGGAGCCTGAAGGGGAGATTATTGCCCCGATTGCGCGTGATGTGGACTCCATTATCACAAGACGGGTTGCCAAAGGTGGGAAATACGCCCATACATCTTACAAAGTTGTCGCGTCTTATGGAAATATTCACCTAGTCGATATTCGTCTTCATACTGGGCGAACTCATCAGATACGAGTGCATTTTTCTCATATCGGTTTTCCTTTGTTGGGAGACGATCTCTATGGAGGCAGCTTAGACGACGGTATCCAACGTCAGGCTCTGCATTGCCATTATTTATCTTTTTATCATCCCTTTCTAGAGCAAGATTTGCAACTAGAAAGCCCCTTGCCGGATGATTTCAGCAATCTTATTACTCAGTTATCAACTAATACTCTTTAAAAACAATTTGGAGTATAATTTATTTTCTTAAAGGAGAAAACTCATGGAAGTTTTTGAAAGTCTCAAAGCCAACCTGGTTGGCAAAAATGCTCGTATCGTTCTCCCTGAAGGGGAAGAGCCACGTATTCTTCAAGCGACAAAACGCTTGGTAAAAGAAACGGAAGTAATCCCTGTTTTGCTTGGAAATCCTGAAAAAATTAAAATTTATCTTGAAATTGAAGGAATCATGGATGGTTATGAAGTCATTGACCCTCAACACTATCCTCGATTTGAAGAAATGGTTGCTGCTTTAGTAGAGCGTCGTAAGGGTAAAATGACTGAAGAAGAAGCGCGCAAAGTTTTGGCTGAAGATGTCAACTACTTTGGTGTTATGTTGGTATACTTAGGCTTGGTTGACGGTATGGTATCTGGTGCGATCCACTCAACTGCCTCAACAGTTCGCCCAGCCCTACAAATCATTAAAACTCGTCCAAACGTAACTCGTACTTCAGGTGCCTTCCTCATGGTTCGTGGTACGGAACGTTACCTATTTGGTGACTGTGCTATCAATATCAATCCTGATGCAGAAGCTTTGGCTGAAATTGCGATCAACTCAGCAATCACAGCTAAGATGTTTGGTATCGAGCCTAAAATTGCTATGCTAAGCTATTCTACTAAAGGTTCAGGCTTTGGTGAAAGTGTTGATAAGGTAGTGGAAGCTACTAAAATTGCTCACGACTTGCGTCCTGATCTTGAGATTGATGGTGAGTTGCAATTTGACGCTGCCTTTGTTCCTGAAACTGCAGCTCTTAAAGCTCCAGGAAGTAATGTAGCTGGTCAAGCAAATGTCTTTGTCTTCCCAGGTATCGAAGCAGGAAATATTGGGTACAAGATGGCAGAACGTCTCGGTGGTTTTGCGGCTGTCGGACCTGTTTTGCAAGGATTGAACAAACCAGTTAACGACCTTTCTCGTGGATGTAATGCAGATGATGTGTACAAGTTGACCCTTATCACAGCAGCTCAAGCAGTTCATCAATAAGATTTAGTCCTCTTTCCCATGGGAAGAGGTTTTTTAGTACTGAGAAAAGGACAGTTAGAATCTTCTATGTTATACTAGATATATGTTAGATTTAAAAGAATACGGTATCGTCATGTGGCCGGAGGAGAAGATTATTTCTTTTCGTGAAAAACTCCTCAACTGGTATGATGAAAACAAGCGAGATTTGCCTTGGCGGAGAAGTAAAAATCCTTATTACATCTGGGTATCTGAAATCATGCTTCAGCAGACCAGAGTGGATACAGTTATTCCCTACTACGAACGATTCTTGGACTGGTTTCCAACTGTTGAAAGTCTGGCGAATGCCCCTGAAGAGCGTCTGCTGAAGGCTTGGGAAGGTTTGGGTTATTATTCTCGAGTACGCAATATGCAGACTGCAGCCCAGCAGATTATGACTGACTTTGGTGGTCAATTTCCAAACACCTATGAAGGAATATCTCGCCTGAAAGGGATTGGCCCTTACACTGCGGGAGCTATTTCCAGTATCGCTTTTAATTTGCCTGAGCCAGCGGTCGATGGCAATGTCATGCGGGTTTTGGCACGCTTGTTTGAGGTTAATCATGATATCGGAGTTCCCAGCAATCGAAAGATTTTCCAAGCTATGATGGAAATCTTGATTGACCCGAAACGACCAGGTGATTTTAACCAAGCTCTGATGGATTTAGGTTCTGATATAGAGTCTCCGGTTAACCCTCGACCAGAAGAAAGTCCTGTTAAGGACTTTAGCGCAGCCTATCAGAACGGAACTGTGGATGTATATCCGATTAAAGAACCCAAGAAAAAACCTCTCCCAATTTATCTCAAGGCTTTGGTTGTACGCAATGACCATGGTCAATATCTACTTGAGAAAAACGAAAGCGAGAAACTACTAGCCGGTTTTTGGCATTTCCCCCTGATCGAAGTTGATGATTTCTCAAGTGATGACGATCAGCTAGATCTCTTTTCACAAGTCAAAGAGGAAAGCAGAGCATTTGGACCAAGCCCTCAAGAAAACTTTGAGCAGGATTATGATTTAGAAGTGAATTGGTCCCATCAAGTATTTGACCAGGTCAAGCATGTATTTAGTCATCGGAAATGGCACATTCAAATCCTAGCTGGTCAGGTGACAGAAACAAAACAGTTTTCAGACAGAGAAATTCGTTGGGTTTCTCCTCAGGAGTTTTCTGATTATCCACTTGCGAAACCTCAACAAAAAATTTGGCAGGCTTATAAAACAAGTCTTGAAGATGAAGGCTTACAGTAGCCATTTGTGCCTTCTTTGCATTTTTTTGTTATAATAGATAGAGAAAAGGTGATAAAATGAAAAAAATATTAATTGTAGATGATGAGAAACCAATCTCAGATATTATTAAGTTTAATATGGCCAAGGAAGGTTATGAAGTCGTTACAGCCTTCAATGGTCGTGAGGCAATCGAGTTATTTGAAGCAGAGCAACCGGATATTATTATCCTCGACTTGATGCTACCTGAAATTGATGGTTTAGAAGTTGCTAAAGCTATTCGTAAGACTAGTAGCGTGCCGATTATCATGCTATCAGCTAAGGATAGCGAGCTTGACAAGGTTATTGGTTTAGAGTTAGGTGCAGACGATTATGTTACAAAACCTTTCTCAAACCGTGAGTTGCAAGCACGTGTTAAGGCTCTCCTTCGTCGTACAGACCTAGTTTCTGTGGATAGCCAAGAGTCTGATGAGAAGAAGACCCAGCCTTTACAAATTGGTGATTTGGAAATCGTTCCAGATGCTTACGTGGCTAAGAAATATGGTGAGGAATTAGATTTGACCCACCGTGAGTTTGAACTCTTGTATCACTTGGCGTCTCATATTGGTCAAGTGATTACGCGTGAACACTTGCTTGAGACTGTATGGGGTTATGACTATTTTGGTGATGTTCGTACAGTGGACGTGACCATTAGACGCTTGCGTGAGAAAATAGAAGATACTCCAAGTCGTCCAGAGTACATTCTCACACGTCGTGGTGTAGGATACTATATGAGAAATAATGATTGAAGATATTAGACAAACTATTCTGACCAGCGATTTTATCTTTATCCTGATTTTACTTGGCTTTATCCTGGTGGTGACCTTGCTGTTACTGGAAAATCGTCGGGATAATATCCGTCTGAAGGAGATAAATCAAAAGGTTAAGGACTTGATTGCAGGTGATTATTCTCAAGTTTTGGACTTGCAAGGAAGTACAGAAATCACCAATATCACCAATAATCTGAATGATTTGTCAGAAGTTATTCGTTTGACCCAAGAAAATCTGGAACAAGAGAGTAAACGATTGAACAGTATTCTTTCTTACATGACAGATGGCGTTCTTGCGACTAATCGCCGTGGCCAGATTATCATGATTAATGACATGGCCAAGAAACAATTAGGTGTGCAGAAAGAAGATGTTCTGAATAAAAGCATCCTCGAATTGCTTAAGATAGAGGATGAGTATGAACTGCGTGACCTGATTACACAGATTCCTGAGTTGACGATTGATTCTCAAGATGTGAATGGTGAATACCTGAGTCTTCGTGTACGTTTCGCTTTGGTTCGCCGTGAGTCAGGTTTCATCTCTGGTTTGGTTGCTGTTTTACATGATACGACCGAGCAGGAGAAGGAAGAACGCGAGCGGAGACTCTTCGTTTCAAACGTGAGTCATGAGTTGAGAACTCCTTTGACCAGTGTTAAATCTTATCTTGAAGCCTTGGACGAGGGAGCCTTGTATGATCCTGTAGCCCCTGATTTTATCAAGGTTTCGCTTGATGAAACGAACCGTATGATGCGGATGGTGACAGATCTCTTGCATCTCTCTCGTATTGATAATGCGACCACTCAGTTGGATGTGGAGTTGATTAACTTTACGGCCTTTATCACCTTTATTCTCAACCGCTTTGATAAGATGAGAAGTCAGGATGACGAGAAAAAATATGAGCTTGTCAGAGATTACCCAATCAATTCAGTTTGGATCGAGATTGATACTGATAAGATGACCCAGGTGATTGATAATATTCTTAACAATGCCATTAAGTACTCACCAGATGGTGGGAAAATTACTGTCAGCATGAAGACCACTGACGACCAGATGATTTTATCCATCAAAGACCAAGGTCTAGGTATTCCAAAACAAGATTTGCCGAAGATTTTTGACCGTTTTTACCGTGTGGATCGCGCAAGAAGTCGTGCACAAGGTGGAACTGGGCTAGGTCTAGCCATTGCCAAAGAAATCATCAAACAACACAACGGCTTTATTTGGGCCAAAAGTGAATACGGTAAGGGATCAACCTTTACCATCGTGCTCCCTTATGATAAGGATGCCGTAAAAGAAGAAATATGGGAGGACGAAATAGAAGACTAGAATGAGTGAAATAGGCTTTAAATACAGTATTTTAGCATCAGGTTCCAGTGGAAATTCCTTTTATCTGGAAACCCCAAAAAAGAAAATATTAGTGGATGCAGGCTTGTCTGGTAAGAAAATTACCAGTCTTTTGAGTGAAATCAATCGTAAACCTGAAGATTTGGATGCGATTTTGATTACGCATGAGCATTCAGACCATATTCATGGAGTCGGTGTCTTGGCTCGCAAATATGGTATGGACCTTTACGCCAATGAGAAAACTTGGCAGGCTATGGAAAATAGCAAGTACCTCGGTAAGGTGGATTCATCGCAGAAACACATTTTTGAAATGGGAAAAACCAAAACTTTTGGTGATATCGACATCGAGAGTTTTGGGGTTAGTCATGATGCTGCAGCACCCCAGTTTTATCGCTTTATGAAGGATGATAAGAGTTTTGTCATGTTGACTGACACAGGTTATGTTAGTGATCGTATGGCAGGAATTGTTGAGAATGCTGACGGTTATCTCATTGAGTCCAACCACGACGTGGAAATCTTACGAGCGGGATCTTATGCTTGGCGACTCAAACAGCGTATCCTATCTGATCTCGGTCACCTTTCTAACGAAGACGGAGCTGAGGCCATGATTCGTGCCATGGGAAATCGAACCAAGAAAATCTACCTTGGCCACTTGTCCAAAGAGAACAATATCAAGGAGCTGGCTCATATGACCATGGTCAATCAGCTAGCCCAAGCCGATCTGGGAGTCGGAGTTGACTTTAAGGTTTACGACACTTCACCAGATACCGCAACACCATTAACAGATATATAAAAAGAAGGCGAGAGCCTTCTTTTGTTTTGTATTTTATTAGGGATTTAGTGTGGTATAATGATTAAAAAAACTAAAGGAGTAGTAGTGTGAAGAGAAAATGGCTATTAAAGGATTACTATGACACAACGATTATCATACTTGCATTGATATCCGTTGTCCTTGTTTTGCTTGGATTTGCTGAGATAATTGATTTGGATAATCCACCCTATAGTATTATTGACTTACTACTTTGGTTTGTTTTTGTGGTGGATTATGGCTGGCGTTTCTTTACAAGTAAGGAAAAGTGGCGGTTTCTTCTTGAAAATATTTTTGATTTGCTAGCTATCCTTCCTTTGAATGCTATTTTTACAGTATTTCGCTTAGGGCGTATCTTCCGCTTAGCAAGGCTGACAAAATTACTGAAACTAACTCGTCTTTTAAGAGTCGTTGGATTGACTGGCAAGTTGGAAAAGAAGGTTGGAAAACTCTTACGGACAAATGGCTTACTTTATATTTTCTATCTCAATTCCTTTATTGTACTGGTAGGGAGTTCAATTTTATCTGTTGTTGAAGAAAAATCTTTCTCAGATAGTCTTTGGTGGGCGCTTGTAACGGTAACGACTGTTGGTTATGGAGATATTGTTCCTGCGTCGATTTTTGGGAAGTGGTTAGCTGTTTTACTAATGCTTGTTGGTATTGGCACAATAGGGATGTTAACGAGTGCCTTGACAAACTTTTTTGTAAAGGATAATCCAGATGATCAGATAAAGCTTGATAAACTACAAGACGAATTAATAACTCAAAGATTATTACTAGAGAAACAATCTGAGAAGATAGAAGAACTACATAGAATGATGCAAGTCTTGCTTGAAAAAAAGTAATTTAGACAATACAAAAACCACTCGATGAGTGGTTTTTTTACAATCCAGCAAAGTCCTTGATTTCTTGTGCTGACATGGAAGAGTCGCAACGGACATTGATTTGGCCATCTGCAATGTGAACAAATCCTGGTACGGTTGGAATTCCATAACGTGAGCGGAATTCTTGCAATTCATTGAGTTGGCTTGGTTCTTCACTGTTGATGAAGTAGATGTGGGCTTTAGTTTCAGCTACGACACCTGCCAATGTGCCAGCAAATTTACGGCAGTAAGGGCAAGTTTTACGGCCAATAAAGAAGGTTGCTGTTTCTTTATTATCGAGTGCTTCTTGTGCACGCGCAACTGTAGTGACTTCAAGGTCTTTAATGTTTTCTAAAAATTGTTCCATGAGATTACCTCGCTTTCATTGATAAGTCTAGTATGCCATAAAGTTTCTAAAAATGCTTAGATTTGATACGAAAAAAAGATGAGATTGGTTGGTCTCATCTTTTATAATTTCTTATTTAACAAACGCATTGATTTCTGCTTCGATGTTGGCAATCTTAGCTTGTGAATCTTCGTTGCTTTCACCCACGACGGCAATGTAGAACTTGATTTTTGGTTCAGTACCAGAAGGGCGAACCGCAATCCAAGAACCATCCGCAAGAGTGTATTTCAATACATCACTTGGAGGAGTCGTCAAGGCTGTTACAGTACCGTCAGCAGCAGTAGAAGTTTGTGCTTTGAAGTCTTCTACGACAGTGATAGTTGTTGCATTCCATTCTCTCGGAGCATTGTTACGGAATTTAGCCATGATAGCTTTGATTTGTTCAGCACCGTCTACACCTGAAAGAGTTACAGAGATAGTCTTTTCAGCATAGTAACCGTATTCTTTGTAGATTTCTTCGATACCGTCAGCAAGAGTCAAACCACGTGAACGGTAGTAAGCAGCAAGCTCAGCAACGACAAGAACAGCTTGGATAGCGTCTTTATCACGTACGAATGGTTTGATCAAGTAACCGAAGCTTTCTTCAAATCCCATCATGTAGGTGTGGTTGTGTTTTTCTTCAAATTCTTGAATCTTTTCAGCGATAAATTTGAAACCAGTCAAGACGTTGAACATGGTTGCGCCGTAGCTTTCAGCAATCTTCGTTACCAAGTCAGTTGATACGATAGACTTACATAGGGCTGCATTTTCAGGAAGAGTTCCAGCGTTTTTGTGGGCTTCCAAGATGTATTTAGCCATGATAGCACCGATTTGGTTACCTGAGAGGTTGAGGTAGCTGCCATCTTTTTGAAGAACTTCAACTCCAACACGGTCAGCGTCCGGGTCAGTTGCAACAAGAACATCTGCACCAACTTTGCGTCCGAGTTCTTCAGCAAGGGCAAAGGCTGCTTGGCTTTCTGGGTTTGGAGATTTCACAGTTGAGAAGTCTGGGTCGGCTGTTGCTTGCGCTTCAACGACTTGAACTGAGTCAAATCCTGCTTGGGCAAGAGCACGACGAGCCAACATTTCACCAGTACCATGAAGTGGTGTGTAGACAATCTTCATGTCTTTACCAAACTCTTCAATCAAAGCTGGGTTGATGTTGACATCTTTAACTTCTTTAAGGTACTCAGTGTCGATAGCATCACCGATGACTTCAATCAAACCAGAAGCTTTTTCAGCTTCTACATCGGCAACTTCCACAGCAAATGGATTTTCGATAGCACGGATATAAGTAGTCAAAGCGTCCGCGTCATGTGGAGGCATTTGCCCACCGTCTTCACCATAAACCTTGTAACCGTTAAATGGAGCAGGATTGTGACTGGCAGTAATCATGATACCTGCGAAACAGTTGAGGTGACGAACAGCGAATGAAAGTTCTGGAGTTGGACGGAGGCTTTCAAATACGTAAGATTTGATACCGTGTTTAGCAAGAACTGCCGCAGATTCAAAGGCAAACTCAGGTGAGAAGTGACGGCTATCGTAGGCAATTGCCACACCGCGTTCTTTTTCATTTCCACCTTTTGACTCAATTAAACGAGCCAAACCTTCAGTTGCTTGACGAACAACATAGATATTGATACGGTTAGTACCAGATCCAATCAAACCACGCATACCAGCAGTACCAAATTCAAGATTGGTATAGAAGGCGTCTTCCTTTGTCTTTTCGTCCATGTTTTCCAAATCTTGACGAAGGTAGTCTGGAAGTTCAGCAAAATCAAGCCATTTTTGATAGTTTTCTTGGTAAGTCATTGAGCGTCTCCTTTTATTGTAAATTGTTTTAATCGGATTCATTATACCATGATTTAGGATTTTAGTAAAACGGTAGCATAGGCGCTATTAATCGAATAGAGCTTTTTTCATTTCCCTAAAAAAGGATAAACAAGAGTTTAAAACGAAACGGTTTCAAATTGAATTCCTAATAAATTTAGAAAAATATATAGAAAAAGTTTTCAAAGAAAAAACGTGACTTCCTATTGATTCTCTAAGATGATGCTTCTATACTTAAAATAATTTTTTGGAAAAATTTAAGCTATTATTCTATAATTTTAAGTTTTTTTTAAAAGGTTCGGTTTCTATTTTGAATTTTATTATCGCTATGGTAGAATATAGTAAATAATAAAAGGAGATATTCTATTATGAAAAAAATTCTTAAGCATTCTGCTTTGCTGGTATCAGCTTTAGCACTTGTTGCTTGTGGATCAACAAAGAAGGCAAGCGACAACGGTACTGCCTCAAACTCCAACTTTGAAGTATCTGTTAAAGATGGGATGTTTGTATTGCCTAAAGATGAAGATTCATCTTCAAGCTACCTTGCTCTTCAGGTAGAAATCAAAAACAACCGTGATAAAAAGTTCAGTTTCACTAGCCGCGATATCACCCTTTACAATGAAAAAGATGAAAAAGTAGAACCAATTCAAATCTATGAAAGCGACAGCAAGACTAAATTCATGTCTTATGGAGATAGCATCTCTAAAGGTAAGAGTGTAGCTGGTTATGTTGTTTATGAAGTAGACAAAGATGCTAAATATGAGCTTCATTTTGCACCTAGCTTCTACGAAGATATCAAAGAAGATTCTAAAAAGAATAACGATGTAGCTATCAAAGTTGATCCAAGCCAATACGAGGATCATATTGATGAAGCTAAAGAGGTAATGAAAAAATATGTTGATGCCGTTTACCTTAATGGAGAAAGCTCAGGTGGCGGAACCAACCTAAGCACATCTGATAACAAGGCTCAAGTCGTATCCCTTGCTGATGATAAAAAATCTTCTAATAGCGATGCTGAATTTACAAACGATGTGAAGGCTGACAGAGAAGAGTTCATCAAGAAATTTGTAGAATCATTCGGAAAAGGTTTCTACAACTACAAACCTTCAGATGCCGAGCTTCGTACATTTGCTGAGGCTTATATCAAAGCAAACTCTAAACGAGCAAAAATTGATTACAAAGTTAAAACATACTTGCCAGACTACGCAGTTATCTATGTAAGACCTGAAACGATTGACTTGGATAACTTGAATGTTTATGAATTAAGCCGTAAATTCTACGACGAAAACAAAGGTAAGTACAGCAACTATTCAGAAGCTATGAAAGCTGGTGAGAAGTATATTTTAGAAAATGCTCCAAGCCAATTTGAATCCACTCCTCTAGATACTAGTAATAGTATGAGAAAAGAGGGTTATGAAATCAAAATGACGAAGAAGGATGGTAAATGGACAATCGATACCTCTTCTAAGAACTATGATTTAAAAGATATGGCTCGCACATTCCGTGGAGGCATTGGATACTAAGCTAAAAAGTTCGAGTTTATACTCGAACTTTTTTCATTGCAATTGTCTAAAATTGAAAAAGATAGTAAAATAGAATCATGATTATTTTACAAGCCAATAAAATTGAACGTTCTTTTGCAGGAGAGGTTCTTTTTGATAATATCAATCTGCAGGTAGATGAACGCGATCGGATTGCCCTCGTTGGAAGAAATGGGGCAGGAAAGTCTACTCTTTTGAAGATTTTAGTTGGAGAAGAGGAGCCAACTAGAGGAGAAATCAATAAGAAAAAAGACATCTCTCTTTCCTACCTAGCCCAAGACAGCCGATTTGAGTCTGAGAATACCATTTACGACGAAATGCTCCATGTATTTGATGATCTACGGCGTACGGAGACACAACTGCGTCAGATGGAGTTGGAGATGGGTGAAAAGTCTGGTGCTGAGTTGGATAAACTGATGGCGGATTATGACCGTTTGTCAGAAAATTTCCGTCAAGCAGGTGGCTTCACCTATGAAGCAGACATTCGAGCGATTTTAAATGGTTTCAAGTTTGATGAGACTATGTGGCAGATGAAAATTGCTGAGCTTTCAGGTGGTCAAAATACTCGTCTGGCTCTGGCCAAAATGCTTCTCGAAAATCCAAATCTCTTGGTCTTAGATGAGCCGACCAACCACCTGGATATTGAGACCATTGCCTGGTTGGAAAACTACCTAGTCAACTACAGTGGCGCTCTCATCATTGTCAGCCACGACCGTTATTTCTTGGACAAGGTTGCAACAATTACGCTCGATTTGACCAAGCATTCTTTGGATCGCTATGTGGGGAATTACTCTCGTTTTGTTGAACAAAAAGAGCAAAAACTAGCAACTGAGGCAAAAAACTATGAAAAACAACAGAAGGAAATTGCAGCTCTGGAAGACTTTGTCAATCGCAATTTAGTACGAGCTTCGACAACCAAACGTGCCCAATCTCGGCGTAAGCAACTGGAAAAAATGGAGCGTATAGATAAGCCTGAATCTGGGAAGAAATCAGCTAATATGACCTTCCAGTCTGAAAAAACGTCTGGTAATGTTGTCTTGACAGTTGAAAATGCAGCTATTGGTTATGATGGAGAAATATTGTCAGAACCTATCAACCTAGACCTCCGTAAGATGAATGCTGTTGCCATCGTTGGACCAAACGGCATTGGAAAGTCAACCTTTATCAAGTCAATAGTAGATCAGATTCCTCTTATCAAAGGAGAAAAGCGTTTTGGTGCCAATGTTGAGGTTGGTTACTATGATCAGACTCAAAGCAAGTTGACACCAAGCAATAGTGTCCTAGATGAACTTTGGAATGACTTTAAATTAACACCAGAGGTTGAAATTCGTAATCGCCTAGGTGCCTTCCTCTTCTCTGGTGATGATGTTAAGAAATCAGTTGGCATGCTGTCTGGTGGTGAACGCGCTCGTTTGTTGCTTGCTAAACTGTCTATGGAAAACAACAACTTCTTGATTCTTGATGAGCCGACCAACCACTTGGATATTGATAGCAAGGAAGTGCTAGAAAATGCCTTGATAGACTTTGATGGAACCCTTCTGTTTGTCAGTCATGACCGTTACTTTATCAATCGCGTAGCTACTCATGTTTTGGAATTGTCCGAAAATGGTTCGACCCTCTATCTAGGAGACTATGACTACTATGTTGAAAAGAAGGCAGAAGTAGAAGTGAGTCAAGCTGAGGAACTTTCTACTAGCAATCAAGAAAAAGAAGCAAGTCCAGTTAATGATTATCAGGCTCAGAAAGAAAGTCAGAAAGAAGCCCGCAAGCTCATGCGTCAAATCGAGAACTTGGAGGCTGAAATCGAAACCTTAGAAAACCAAAGCCAAGCCATCTCTGAACAAATGTTGGAAACCAATGATGCCGAAAAACTCATGGAGTTGCAGGCTGAACTGGACAAAATCAGTCACCGTCAGGAAGCGGCTATGCTTGAATGGGAAGAATTATCGGAGCAGGTGTAAGAATTTTTCTTATTTTTTGATAATCTTGTGATTTTTTCAGCCCTTCTCCATTGTGAGGAGGGCTTGGTTTGTGGTAAAATGGTTTTATGAATAAAAGAATGAATGAGTTAGTTGCCTTACTCAACCGCTATGCGAGCGAGTACTATACGAGTGACAATCCTTCGGTTTCAGATAGCGAGTACGATCGCCTCTACCGAGAGTTGGTCGAGTTGGAAGTTGCCTATCCAGATCAAGTTTTAGCAGACAGTCCAACCCATCGTGTTGGTGGTAAGGTTTTAGATGGTTTTGAAAAATACAGTCATCAGTATCCTCTTTATAGTTTGCAGGATGCTTTTTCACGTGAAGAGTTAGAAGCTTTTGATGCGCGTGTTCGCAAAGAATTACCTCACCCCACTTATATCTGTGAGTTGAAAATCGATGGTTTGTCTATCTCTCTTACCTATGAAAAGGGAATTTTGGTCGCTGGGGCGACGCGTGGAGATGGTTCTATTGGTGAGAATATCACTGAAAATCTCAAACGCGTTAAGGATATTCCTTTGACCTTGCTTGAAAAACTAGATATCACAGTTCGTGGAGAGTGTTACATGCCACGCGCTTCGTTTGATCTGGTCAACCAAGCTCGCCAAGAAAATGGAGAGCCTGAATTTGCCAATCCTCGTAATGCGGCGGCTGGAACTTTGCGTCAGCTGGATACAGCAGTAGTGGCCAAGCGTAATCTTGCGACTTTCCTCTATCAAGAAGCAAGCCCTTCTACTCGTGATAGCCAAGAAAAGGTCTTGGAGCATCTTGAACAGCTTGGTTTTGTGGTTAATCCAAAGCGAATCTTGGCTAAAAGTATAGATGAGATATGGAATTTTATCCAAGAAGTAGGACAAAAACGGGAGAATCTGCCCTACGATATTGATGGAGTGGTTATCAAAGTCAATGACTTAGCAGGTCAAGAAGAACTCGGTTTTACAGTTAAAGCGCCTAAGTGGGCAGTGGCCTACAAGTTCCCTGCTGAGGAAAAAGAAGCCCAACTACTCTCAGTTGACTGGACAGTAGGTCGTACTGGGGTTGTCACGCCAACTGCCAATCTGACACCTGTTCAGCTTGCTGGTACGACTGTTAGCCGTGCGACCCTACACAACGTAGACTATATTGCTGAAAAAGATATTCGCAAAGACGATACAGTTATAGTCTATAAGGCTGGGGACATCATCCCTGCTGTTTTGCGTGTGGTAGAGTCCAAGCGTGTTTCTGAAGAAAAACTAGATATTCCGACTAACTGTCCAAGCTGTGACAGTCAGTTACTTCATTTTGAAGATGAGGTTGCTCTACGTTGTATCAATCCTCGCTGTCCTGCCCAAATCATGGAAGGTTTGATTCACTTTGCCTCTCGAGATACCATGAATATTACAGGGCTTGGTCCTTCCATCGTTGAAAAGCTCTTTGCTTCTAATCTAGTCAAGGATGTGGCAGATATTTACCGTTTGAAAGAAGACGATTTCCTCCTTTTAGAAGGTGTCAAGGAAAAGTCAGCCTCAAAACTGTATCAGGCTATTCAAGCATCTAAGGAAAACTCAGCTGAGAAACTTTTATTTGGCTTGGGAATTCGCCATGTCGGAAGTAAGGCTAGTCAGCTCTTGCTCCAACATTTCCACTCTATTGAAAATCTAGCCCAGGCAGATCCAGAGGAAGTGGCAAGTATAGAAAGTCTGGGTGGTGTGATTGCCAAGAGTCTTCAGACCTATTTTGCTACCGAAGGATCAAAAATTCTCTTAGATGAACTGAAAGAATCAGGGGTCAATCTGGCTTATAAAGGTCAGACTGTAGTAGCAGATGCAGCCTTGTCAGGTTTGACAGTAGTTCTGACAGGAAAATTGGAACGTCTCACGCGCTCAGAAGCAAAAAGCAAACTCGAAAGTCTGGGAGCTAAGGTAACAGGCAGTGTATCCAAGAAAACAGATCTAGTCGTGGCAGGAGCAGATGCAGGAAGCAAGCTCCAAAAAGCACAAGAACTTGGTATCGAAGTTCGAGATGAAGCTTGGTTGGAAAGTTTGTAAAGAATAGCAGTCAGCTAGGTCTTAGATAGTCAGAAATAATCTCTCCTGAAGTGTTTTTACATAGATTGAGTCTATTGTCAGTCAGAGATTAAATCGCTGAATCTATCAGCACCACATAAAAAATTAAATTGAAATTAGAAATTAGGAAAAGAAATGTATAGATACCCAGTAGTCATCCATTTTCATCGAAAAAATGGGGATTATACTGCTTGTTCATTTAGTAGGAAACAGGCGGACAATGTTGAAAAATTGTATTATGAGAATGACTTTTTTGGAGCAAAGTTTTCCTTTACAGTTACAAGTTCAGAAAGGTTAGAAAACCTAAAATTCTCAGTTGAGATTGATGGGAAGGTAAAGGAATATACTGTACGTTATAACTACTATCCTCTTTTGACAGAAGTTTGGATTTTAGAGGGCGACGAGACGGTTTATTATTCTGAAAACCCAGCCATTGCTAGTCCTTACTACAAAGATCAAAATCCATTTGCTTTTGATAAAGCAATCCATAGCGCTAGCTACGATCACCACTGGGGCTACCAAGGAGAACTAGGTTACAGTCTTTCAGATTATCAGACAAGCTTTAAACTTTGGGCTCCTACAGCTACAGCTGTACAGGTGGTTGTCTATGAAAACACCAGCAACGATGCTCCGATTTGGAAAACCTATAATCTAGAGCGTGGGAATAGCTATTCATATAGTCATAAGTACAATACCATTGGTGTTTGGAGTGTAGACCTGGATGAAAATCTTGCTGGCAAGGCTTATCAGTATCAGATTGAATTCCCTCATCACAAGAGTTTGACAAGAGATCCTTATACAATTGCAACCAGTCCTGACGGAAAACGTTCTGTTATTCTCTCACACAAAGAGAGACAAGTGGATGGATTTGAAGTCAAACATGGAACAGAAGCTCCTTGGCGTTTGGAAAATCCATGTAAAGCTGTTATCTGTGAAATGCATATCCGAGATTTGACCAAATCTCCAACATCTGGAGTGGAAGAGCATCTCCGTGGAACCTTCCTTGGGGCTGCCCAGACAGGAACGACTAACCAATTCGGACAAGCAACCGCCTTTGACTATATCAAAGAACTTGGTTGCAACTATGTTCAACTTCAGCCTATCTTTGATCGACATAAAGAATACGACGAGGATGGAAATGTAACCTATAACTGGGGCTATGATCCTCAAAACTATAATGCTCCAGAACCAACTTTCTCTAGCAATCCAGATGATCCAGGACAAGTCGTTCGTGATCTAAAAACGATGGTTCAGGCCTATCATGATGCAGGAATTGGTGTCATCATGGACGTGGTTTATAATCACACCTTCTCAACGGTTGATGCGCCTTTCCAGACAACTGTACCAGATTATTACTACCGCATGAACCGAGATGGAACCTTCCAAAATGGTACAGGAGTAGGAAATGAAACAGCCAGTGAACATGAAATGTTCCGTAAGTACATGATTGATTCTCTCCTATACTGGGTGAAAGAATACAATATTGATGGTTTCCGTTTCGACTTGATGGGAATTCATGATGTCAAAACCATGCAGGCAATTCGTTGGGCACTTGATGAAGTTGATCCCCGTATTATCACCTATGGAGAAGGTTGGGATATGGGAACCGGTCTTGCACCTTACGACAAGGCCAAGAAGGACAATGCCTACCAGATGCCAAATATTGGATTCTTCAATGATGATCAGCGTGATGCCATCAAAGGAGGAGAAGTTTATGGCTCAATCAAGGCAGGATTTGTTAGTGGTGCAGCTACAGAACCGATTGTAGCCAAAGCTATTCTTGGTAGCCGAGAGTTGGGTTCATATCTTAGTCCAAACCAAGTTCTTAACTACGTGGAAGCCCATGATAATTACAACTTGCATGATTTGTTAGTAACCCTTCATCCAGATCACAGTTCAGATAAGATTATGAGACAGGTTGAGACAGCAACAGCGATGAGCATTCTTATGCAAGGGATGTCCTTTATAGAGCTTGGTCAAGAATTTGGTCGAACCAAGTTAATTCCGACAGGTGAAGATGGACAACTCACTCCTGCAGACCGAGAACGAGCTATGAATAGTTACAACGCTCCTGACAGTGTCAACCAAATAAACTGGGATTTGATTAATGAAAGACAAGAAAGTATTGACTTTGTGCGTCAGATTATTCGACTGAAAACACAAACTAGCGCCTTTTCTTATCCTACATACGAAGAAGTTTACCGTCATGTCTTTGTCCACACGGCTGCAGAAAATAGCGGATGGATTGTTTACGAGATTCACGGGGGACCAGAACATCTATTGGTCGTATTTAATGCCAAGGGAACTTCCTTCTACTTTGAAAATGCAGGAAATCTGGAAATGCTTGTGACAAATAGTCGTTCAAAAGAGTCGAATGTAATCGACAATACTAGTGTCGCGGTGCTAAAAGTACTCTCTTAAATTCATAAACTAAAAAGGGTTAGATTGTCTAATCCTTTTTGTTATTTATAAGTTTTCAATGAAGAGTAGAATTAAGTGTCAAACTATTTGAAGAATCAAGTTTGTGAAAAAAATCTCAAAATTTTCACAAAAAGGGTTGTAATTTTCTGAAAATTTGTTAAAATAAGTTTTAATCATTTTCAGGAGGAAGCGGATTTGACAAACTATCAGAATTTAGTAAACGGGAATTGGAAATCATCAGAGAATGAAATTACAATCTACTCTCCTATTAATCAGGAAAAGCTTGGTACAGTACCAGCTATGAGTCAGGAAGAAGTTGATGAAGCGATGAAAGCTGGTCGAGCAGCGCTATCTGCTTGGCGTGAGTTGGCACCCGTAGAACGTGCGGCCTATCTGCATAAGACAGCAGATATTTTAGAACGTGACAAGGAAGTAATTGGAACGATACTTGCCAAAGAAGTGGCAAAGGGAATTCAGGCTGCTATAGGAGAAGTAGTCCGTACAGCTGATTTGATTAGATATACTGCTGAAGAAGGACTTCGTATCACTGGTCAAGCCATGGAAGGTGGTGGCTTTGAAGCTGCCAGTAAAAATAAAATGTCCATTGTACTCCGGGAACCCGTTGGTATCGTACTCGCCATTGCTCCATTTAATTATCCTGTAAATTTATCTGCATCAAAGATTGCTCCAGCCTTGATTGCAGGAAATGTCGTTCTGTTTAAGCCACCAACACAAGGATCAATCTCAGGTCTCTTATTGGCAAAGGCTTTTGATGAAGCAGGTATTCCAGCTGGAGTATTGAATACCATTACTGGACGAGGTTCTGAGATAGGGGATTACATTATTGAGCACAAAGAAGTGAACTTTATCAACTTTACGGGTTCAACACCAATTGGTGAGCGAATCGGTCGCCTGGCTGGTATGCGGCCTATCATGCTTGAACTTGGTGGAAAAGACGCAGCTATAGTATTAGAAGATGCTGATTTAGAACATGCAGCCAAGCAAATCGTAGCTGGTGCCTTTAGTTATTCAGGGCAACGTTGTACAGCTATTAAGCGTGTCTTGGTCGTTGATAGTGTAGCAGACAAATTAGCTGAATTGCTCCAGGCTGAAGTTGCTAAGCTGACAGTAGGTGATCCATTTGACAATGCAGATATCACACCTGTAATTGATAATGTTTCAGCTGAATTCATCTGGGGATTGATTGAAGATGCTCAGGAAAAAGGAGCCAAAGCGCTCAGCCCAATAAAGCGTGAAGAAAACCTTATTTGGCCAGGACTTTTTGATTATGTCACAAGAGAAATGAAATTAGCCTGGGAAGAACCATTTGGACCCGTTTTACCGATTATTCGTGTCGCAGATGTAGAAGAAGCGATTGCCGTCGCAAATCAATCTGAGTTTGGACTTCAGTCATCTGTATTTACAAATGATTTTAAAAAAGCTTTTGAGATTGCTGAAAAACTTGAAGTGGGAACAGTTCACATCAATAATAAAACACAACGAGGACCAGATAACTTCCCATTTCTTGGTGTAAAAGGATCCGGTGCAGGGGTTCAAGGTATCAGATATAGTATAGAAGCCATGACAAATGTTAAATCTATTGTTTTTGATATGAAATAGCCTTAAAAATCAGGATAAAATTCCTGATTTTATTTTCAATATAAATTTACTATAAAAAAAGGAACACGAACAATAGTATATGAATGGAAAAGAATATATGTGAATAAGCACTATTTTTTGCCAAATAGATGAAAGTGCTTAAAATCTTAAGATAATTTTTTGAAGGCTTTCATAAAAATATAACATTAATTACGGAAATCTCTTGAAAGTTCCCTCAAAAGATAGTATAATAGAAACATAGAAAACGCTTACAAAAAGAAAGGGGATTGAATGAATAAATTTGAAGCTTTAAGAACCTTTACAACTGGAGAGAATATCCATCTTCAGCATTATCTCGGAGCACATAGAGAGGAGCTTAACGGAGAATTAGGGTATACATTTAGAGTTTGGGCACCAAATGCTCAAGCAGTTCATTTAGTAGGTGACTTTACTAACTGGATAGAAAATCAAATTCCTATGGTTCGAAATGAATTTGGGGTTTGGGAAGTTTTTACTAGCCTAGCTCAAGAAGGGCAAATCTATAAATACCATATCACTCGTGCAAATGGTCATCAGATTATGAAGGTTGATCCTTTGGCCCTCCGTTTTGAAGCTCGCCCAGGTACAGGAGCTATTCTAACAAATATTTCTGACAAGAAATGGAAGGATGGTCTTTGGTTAGCACGTAGAAAACGGCTTGGTTTTGCTGAACGACCAGTCAATATCTATGAAGCGCACGCTGGGTCTTGGAAGAGAAACCCAGATGGTAGTCCCTATAGCTTTGCACAACTAAAAGAAGAGTTGATTCCTTATCTTGTTGAGATGAACTATACTCACATTGAGTTCATGCCTTTAATGGCGCATCCGCTTGGTTTGAGTTGGGGCTATCAGCTCATGGGGTATTTTGCTCTAGAACATTGCTATGGCCGACCAGAAGAATTTCAAGATTTTGTTGAGGAATGCCATTTAAATAACATCGGTGTAATTGTGGACTGGGTTCCAGGTCATTTCACTATCAATGATGATGCTCTTGCTTATTATGATGGAACTCCGACTTTTGAATACCAAGACCACAACAAGGCCCATAACTACGGTTGGGGAGCTCTTAACTTTGACCTTGGGAAGAATGAAGTTCAGTCATTCTTGATTTCTAGTATCAAACACTGGATTGAGTTTTATCATTTAGACGGTATTCGAGTAGATGCGGTTAGCAATATGCTGTATCTAGATTATGATAATGCTCCTTGGACTCCAAATAAGGACGGCGGGAACCTCAACTACGAAGGTTACTATTTCCTTCAACGCTTAAATGATGTGATCAAGTCAGAGCACCCAGATGTGATGATGATTGCAGAAGAAAGTTCGTCAGCCACCCAGATTACTGGCTCGAAAGAGTCAGGTGGACTTGGTTTTGACTATAAGTGGAACATGGGCTGGATGAATGATATTCTTCGTTTCTATGAGGAAGATCCTATTTATCGTAAGTATGACTTTAATCTTGTGACTTTCAGCTTTATGTATGTTTTCAAAGAAAACTACCTCTTGCCATTTTCACACGATGAAGTCGTTCATGGCAAGAAGAGTATGATGCATAAGATGTGGGGAGATCGCTACAATCAGTTCGCTGGTCTGCGCAACCTCTACACCTATCAAATTTGTCATCCAGGTAAGAAACTCTTGTTCATGGGTAGTGAGTACGGGCAATTCCTAGAGTGGAAGTCTGAGGAGCAGTTGGAATGGTCTAATCTAGAAGATCCGATGAATGCCAAGATGAAGCATTTTACTTCTCAACTAAATCAATTCTATAAAGACCATCGCTGTCTTTGGGAAATTGATACTAGTTATGATGGTATCGAGATTATCGATGCTGATAATAGAGATCAGAGTGTCCTTTCCTTTATTCGTAAGGGCAGGAAGGACGAAATGTTAGTCTGTGTCTTTAATATGGCACCAGTTGAACGTAAGGACTTTACGATTGGTTTACCTGTTGCAGGTATTTACGAAGAAGTTTGGAATACAGAATTAGAAGAATGGGGAGGTGTGTGGAAAGAGCACAATCAAACAGTTCAGACTCAAGAAGGCTTATGGAAAGATTATGAGCAGACTTTGACCTTTACCTTGCCTGCCATGGGAGCAAGTATCTGGAAGATCAAGCGTCGTTTGAAACCAGCTAAGAAAAAAGAATAATGAGCTGTTGATTACAATTTTTTAGATTTTAAAAACGGATGTACTTGTATTGGACTTGAAACACAAGAGAAATGGATTTCCTATTATTTTTATAAAAGTTTGACTTCCGACCTTCTTTCGATTTTAACGTTCACATGTCTTTATAAAGGAGTAGAAAATGAAGAATGAAATGCTAGCTTTGATCCTTGCGGGTGGGCAAGGAACACGTCTCGGAAAACTCACTCAAAGCATTGCCAAACCGGCAGTGCAATTCGGTGGGCGCTACCGTATCATTGACTTTGCTCTTTCCAACTGTGCAAACTCTGGAATCCATAATGTTGGTGTGATTACGCAATACCAACCTCTCGCCTTGAATAACCATATCGGAAATGGTTCTAGCTGGGGATTGGATGGTATCAATTCAGGTGTCTCTATTTTACAACCTTATTCAGCCAGCGAAGGAAACCGTTGGTTTGAAGGGACCAGTCACGCTATCTACCAAAATATCGACTACATTGATAGTGTTAATCCTGAATATGTTTTGATTCTTTCAGGTGACCATATCTACAAGATGGACTACGATGATATGCTCCAATCTCATAAGGATAACAATGCCAGTTTGACAGTAGCTGTCCTAGACGTACCTCTCAAAGAAGCTAGCCGTTTTGGTATCATGAATACAGATGCCAATAACCGTATCGTTGAATTTGAGGAAAAACCTGCGCAACCTAAGTCTACAAAGGCTTCTATGGGGATTTATATCTTTGACTGGAAACGTCTCCGCAATATGCTTGTTGCTGCTGAAAAGAGCAATGTGGATATGTCAGACTTTGGGAAGAACGTTATCCCTAACTATCTCGAGTCTGGTGAAAGTGTCTATGCTTATGAATTTAATGGCTACTGGAAAGACGTTGGTACAATTGAGTCACTTTGGGAAGCCAATATGGAGTATATTTCACCAGAAAATGCCTTGGATAGCCGCAATCGTCAATGGAAAATTTACTCAAGAAACTTGATCTCACCACCCAACTACTTTGGTGCGCATGCACACGTTGAGGATTCATTGGTTGTGGATGGCTGTTTTGTAGATGGAACTGTAAAACGTTCTATTCTTTCAACAGAAGCACAAGTTCGTGAAGGAGCCGAGGTCGTTGATTCTGTCATTATGAGTGGGGCTATTATTGGCCATGGAGCAAAGATTACTCGTGCTATTATTGGTGAAGGTGCCATTATTGCAGACGGCGTAGAGATTGACGGAACTGACGAAGTACAAGTAGTAGGATACAATGAAGTAGTGGGGGTAGCAACAGATGAAGATTGATAAATATTCAGCCATTTTAGGAAACACAGTTGGTTTTCATGATATGTCAACGTTAACAGAACACCGTCCGGTAGCTAGCTTGCCTTTCGGTGGGAAATACCGTTTGATTGACTTCCCCCTTTCCAGTCTTGCAAATGCAGGTGTTCGTAGTATCTTTGGTATTTTCCAACAAGATAATATCAGTTCTGTATTCGACCATATCCGTTCAGGTCGTGAGTGGGGCTTGTCAACACTTCTAAGTCACTACTATCTTGGAATTTACAACACACGTGTGGAAAGCAGTACAGTTGGAAAAGAGTATTACCAACAACTTCTTACCTACTTGAGACGTTCAGGTTCAAACCAAACTGTTTCGATTAACTGCGATGTGTTGGTGAATATTGACTTGAATCAAGTCTTCCACCTACACAATACAACGAAAGGGCCGATCACAGTTGTATATAAGAAACTTCCGAAGAAAGACATTTCAGATGTGAATGCTATCTTGGAAATTGATGAAACTGACCATGTTCGTTCGCACAAACTCTTTGATAACAAATCTACGGATGAACTCTTCAACATGTCTACAGATATCTTTGTTGTGGATACTCCTTGGTTGATTGAACGACTTGAAGAAGAGGCTCAGAAAGAATATCCTGAAAAGTTGCGTTATGTTCTCCGCGATTTAGCTGCAAAAGAAGGAGCTTTTGCTTACGAATACACAGGCTACTTAGCGAACATTCATTCTGTTCAGTCCTATTATCAAGCAAACATCGATATGCTTGAATCTAAAAAATTCTACTCTCTTTTCTCACCAAATCAAAAAATTTATACCAAAGTTAAGAATGAAGAACCAACCTACTATGCGAATACTTCAAAAGTAAGTAATTCTCAGTTTGCTTCTGGTAGTATCATTGAGGGTGAAGTAGTTCAGTCAGTCCTATCTCGTAATATTTATGTTCACAAAGATAGTGTTGTGAAGAACAGCGTTCTGTTCCCTCGTGTTGTGATTGGACAAGGTGCCCAAGTTGAATATGCTATCTTGGATAAGGGCGTTGAGGTTGCGGACGGTGTTGTCATTCGAGGCACAGCAGAACATCCAGTTGTAGTGAAGAAGGGTGAAACAGTAACAGAGGACATTTATTCATGAAAATTTTATTTGTAGCGGCAGAAGGAGCACCCTTTTCAAAAACAGGTGGTTTGGGCGATGTCATTGGTGCACTTCCCAAATCACTTGTAAAAGCGGGGCACGAAGTTGCAGTTTTCTTACCTTATTATGATATGGTAGAAGCAAAGTTTGGAGACCAGATTGAGGATGTTCTCCACTTTGAAGTTAGTGTAGGATGGCGTAGACAGTACTGTGGTATTAAGAAAACGGTCTTGAATGGGGTAACCTTCTACTTCATTGATAATCAGTATTATTTCTTCCGTGGTCATGTGTACGGTGATTTTGACGATGGTGAACGCTTTGCCTTCTTCCAACTGGCTGCTCTTGAAGCCATGGAACGCATCGGCTTTATCCCTGACCTTCTCCATGTTCATGATTACCACACAGCCATGATTCCCTTCTTGTTAAAAGAAAAGTACCATTGGATTCAGGCATATCAAGGAATCAGAACAGTTTTAACCATTCACAATTTGGAATTTCAAGGTCAATTTTCTGAAGGAATGTTATGGGATTTGTTCGGTGTTGGCTTTGAACGTTATGCTGATGGCACCCTTCGCTGGAATGATTGTCTCAACTGGATGAAAGCAGGCATTCTCTACGCGGATCGTGTCTCAACCGTTTCCCCTAGCTATGCGCACGAGATTATGACCAGTCAGTTTGGTTGCGGTTTGGACCAGATTCTTCGGATGGAGTCAGGTAAGGTTTCAGGTATAGTTAATGGTATTGACGCAGATCTTTATAATCCTCAAACAGACCCACTTTTAGATTATCATTTTAATAAAGAAGATTTGTCTGGAAAAGCTCAAAACAAAGCAAAATTACAAGAGAGAGTTGGGTTGCCTGTGCGAGCAGATGTTCCGCTAGTTGGGATTGTCTCTCGATTGACGCGCCAAAAAGGTTTTGATGTTGTTGTAGAAAGCTTGCATCGTTTCTTACAGGAGGACGTTCAAATAGTCCTTTTAGGAACAGGTGACCCAGCTTTTGAACATTCCTTCTCCTGGTTTGCGCAAGTCTATCCAGACAAACTATCAGCAAATATCACTTTTGACGTCAAGCTCGCTCAAGAAATCTACGCAGCTTGTGATCTCTTCCTCATGCCAAGTCGTTTTGAACCATGTGGCTTGTCTCAAATGATGGCGATGCGCTATGGAACTCTACCATTGGTTCATGAAGTGGGTGGCTTGCGTGATACGGTTCAATCCTTCAATCCAATCGAAGGAACTGGAACTGGATTTAGCTTTGATAATTTAACACCATACTGGCTTAACTGGAGTTTCCAAACAGCCTTGGATGTTTATAAGTACCAGCCGGAAGTTTGGAGAAATCTACAAAAACAAGCTATGGAATGCGATTTCTCATGGGATACAGCTTGTAAGTCTTATCTTGACTTGTACCATAGTTTAGTCAACTAATAGATAAAATCGTATGATTCTTTCATACGATTTTTGGGCTGTTTAGAAAGGAAAGTTTATGTCTCAAGTAAAAGGCTTGTGTGTCATGGACGTTGACGGCACCCTGATAGCAGAAGAAGTGATTGATCTTTTAGGAAAAGAAGCAGGTTGCGAAGAAGAAATATCGCAGATTACAAGCCAGGCAATGCGAGGTGAACTGGACTTTGAAACAAGTTTACGAGCGAGGGTAGCTTTGTTAAAAGGCCTTCCGGTTTCGGTCTTTGATACTGTCTTCAAATCCATTCATCTGTCCAAGAATGCTCAAGAATTTATCTCCATACTTCAAAAGAAGGGCATTCTAGTCGGTCTAGTGTCTGGTGGCTTTACACCAATAGTTGAAAGATTAGCAAAATCCCTTGGTATTTCCTATTTCTCCGCCAACCAGTTGGAAGTCAAAGACGGTTTTTTAACAGGAAAATTAGTTGGTGAAATTGTGACAGGTCAAGTAAAACAAGTTACTCTTGAGAAATGGAGAAAGGAATTTGGATTTTCCAAAGAAAGAACTATTGCCATCGGTGATGGTGCCAATGACCTCTTGATGTTAAAGTCAGCAGGATGTAGTATTGCATTTTGTGCCAAAGAAGTCGTAAAATCCGAGATAGCTTGTCATGTAGATACGAGGGAGCTTTTAGAAGTTCTACCTTTGATTGATTTCTTAGAATGAGAGGGAACTATGAAAATTGTAATTGCACCCGATTCTTTTAAAGAAAGTTTGACGGCAGAAGAGGTTGCTCAAGCTATAAAAAGAGGATTCCAAAAATCGATAGCAGATGTAGAATGTCTGCTTTGCCCTGTAGGTGATGGTGGGGAAGGAACTGTAGACGCTATCCGACATTCTCTTGAACTCGAAGAAAAATGGCAAGAGGTTACGGGGCCTTTTGGGCTAAAAGAATCCATGCGCTACTTTCACAAAGATCAAATAGCGCTCTTCGAAGTTGCTGACTTGGTTGGTCTTGGGAAGATTCCGCGGGAGAAACGAAATCCCCTTCACATCCAAACCAAAGGTATCGGAGAGTTGATTCGTCATCTCGTTGATCAAGGGATGAAAGATATCTATGTCGGCGTTGGTGGTACGGCTAGTAATGACGGTGGGATAGGCATTGCTGCTGGTTTAGGTTATCGTTTTTATGATAAGAATGGAAAAGAATTGCCAGCTTGCGGTCAGACTTTGCTTGAATTCGAGTTAGTTTCAGACAGCGAGTTGTATAGGATACCTGAAGATGTGAAAATCCGCATTTTAGCAGATGTCGTGAGCCCTCTATGTGGTCTTCAAGGAGCGACCTATACATTTGGAAAACAAAAGGGCTTGGATCCTGCTTTGTTTGAGACAGTAGATTTGGCTATACAGCGGTTCTATGAAAAATTTTCACCATCAACCCTCTCTCTTAAAGGAGCAGGAGCCGGCGGTGGGATTGCAGCTGGGCTCTGTGCCTTTGCTGAGGCCACTATCGTATCTGGGATTGACACTTGCTTAGATTTGATTGACTTTGACAAGAAGGTTGCAGGGGCCTACTTGGTTATCGTTGGAGAAGGTAGACTGGACAGTCAAAGCTTTGTTGGAAAAGCTCCTATCGGTGTAGCAAAAAGAACTCCTGAAGGAGTTCCAGTTATCGCTATTTGTGGTAGTCTTTCCGAGGGTTTACCTTCCCTACCATTCGAAAATATCCAAGCAGCCTTTTCTATTTTAGAAAAAAGTGAACCTTTGGAAGACAGTCTGAAAAATGCAAGACTCTATTTGGAGCACACATCTACTAATATTGGTCGTTTATTAAATTTGAGGAAGGATTAACCAAACCATTTTTTCCAGATGGATTTTTTAGGTGGCTCTGCCTTTTTCTCTTCCCAGAGGCTTGAGAATGCAAGTCTAAGGTCCTTTTCGTCTACTTGAACAGGTTCATTTGTATGAATGACAAGACCGAAAGGAGAGGTGATGTGATCGTCTGAAACAATAGTCGCCTGACAGTTGCTTTCCTTTGCTTGTTTTAAGTAAAAGACCTGTTTGTCAAACTCGATATTTGGTGAGATTTTCACAAAAAGTTCCTCTACCTTTTCTTGAAAACCCTCTAAAATAGAGAAAAATCCATGTTCTAATTCAGGACTATTGGCAGTACTGATATCCGCGTAGCCAAGAACTCTTTCCTCGAAAGTGCCGAGATAGCGGCGTTGTTCGTCAGGGTTTAATTTGGGCCCACCATGAGCTTTTTCTAGTAGTTGTTTTGATAAATCTGTCATAAAAACAGTATATCACAAAAATCGCAAGAAAACAGACAAAAGAAAGCGATTACTTTATAAAGTTAAGGAAAATTTGCACAAAGATAACGTTTTTTCTTGAAAAACGCTTATTTTTAAGGTATCATAGAGGTGTAAAAAATTTAACTCAAAGGAGAGTAAAAAATGTCAATTATTACTGATGTTTACGCTCGCGAAGTCCTAGACTCACGCGGTAACCCAACACTTGAAGTAGAAGTTTATACTGAATCAGGTGCTTTCGGACGTGGTATGGTTCCATCAGGAGCTTCTACTGGTGAACACGAAGCAGTTGAACTTCGCGACGGTGACAAATCTCGTTACGGTGGTCTTGGTACACAAAAAGCTGTTGACAACGTAAACAACATTATTGCTGAAGCAATCATCGGCTACGATGTACGTGACCAACAAGCTATCGACCGTGCTATGATCGCACTTGACGGTACTCCTAACAAAGGTAAATTGGGTGCAAACGCAATTCTTGGTGTGTCTATCGCTGTAGCTCGTGCTGCTGCTGACTACCTTGAAATCCCACTTTACAGCTACCTTGGTGGATTCAACACTAAAGTTCTTCCAACTCCAATGATGAACATCATCAACGGTGGTTCTCACTCTGACGCTCCAATCGCTTTCCAAGAATTCATGATCGTACCTGCTGGTGCACCATCATTCAAAGAAGCTCTTCGTTGGGGTGCTGAAATCTTCCACGCTCTTAAGAAAATCCTTAAATCTCGTGGTTTGGAAACAGCCGTAGGTGACGAAGGTGGATTCGCTCCTCGTTTCGAAGGAACTGAAGACGGTGTTGAAACTATCCTTGCTGCGATCGAAGCTGCTGGATATGTTCCTGGTAAAGACGTATTTATCGGATTTGACTGTGCATCATCAGAATTCTACGATAAAGAACGTAAAGTTTACGACTACACTAAATTCGAAGGTGAAGGAGCTGCTGTACGTACTGCTGCAGAACAAATCGACTACCTTGAAGAATTGGTAAACAAATACCCAATCATCACTATCGAAGATGGTATGGACGAAAACGACTGGGACGGTTGGAAAGCTCTTACTGAACGTCTTGGTGGTAAAGTTCAATTGGTTGGTGACGACTTCTTCGTAACAAACACTTCTTACCTTGAAAAAGGTATTGCAGAAGGTGCTGCTAACTCAATCCTTATCAAAGTTAACCAAATCGGTACTCTTACTGAAACTTTCGACGCTATCGAAATGGCGAAAGAAGCTGGTTACACTGCCGTTGTATCACACCGTTCAGGTGAAACTGAAGATTCAACAATCGCTGACATCGCAGTTGCAACAAACGCAGGACAAATCAAGACTGGTTCACTTTCACGTACAGACCGTATCGCTAAATACAACCAATTGCTTCGTATCGAAGACCAACTTGGTGAAGTAGCTGAATACCGTGGATTGAAATCATTCTACAACCTTAAAAAATAAAATAGTTCGGTGAACTATTTTATCCCGAACCTTGAAATTCAAAAGTTCGGCCGTTGATTTAACAACGTTTCTAGCCCCTCGGATTTTTTCCGAAGGGCTTTTTTTCTGTTCAGGGGGCAGAAAGGGGACAGTGTTTATGGTATAATAGACAAAAACACTTGAATTAGAAAGAAATTATGTCTAAAGAAATTGATATTGAGTATTACCACCAGCTAGCCTTGCAAAAGCAGAAGGAGCATCGTAAAGTTTTAGCTAATCTAAAGAAAAAACCTCCTAAAAACTTAGATAAGATTGCGCAGCAGATTCACCAAGAAGTCTTTGCTGAGATTGATTGTACTGCCTGTGCTAATTGTTGCAAGACTTTGGGGCCCGACTTTAAAGAAGCAGATATCACCCGTATCGCTAAGTACTTTAAGATGAAATTACCAGCCTTTGAAGCAGAGTTTTTACAGGTGGATGAAGATAGGGATAAGGTTTTCAAATCTATGCCCTGCCCCTTTCTAGGAGGAGACAATCTCTGCTCAATCTATGATGTTCGTCCCAAGGCCTGCCGTGAATTTCCCCATACAGACCGTAAAAAGATTCATCAAATTAACCATTTGACGATTAAGAATACCTTGACCTGCCCTGCAGCCTATCTCTTTGTTGAGAAATTAAAAGATAAGTTATAGAATTTACACCTTTAAATCTTGTACAAAGATTCTAGGGTAGAGGTATCTTGTATTTGTTAGAATATAGATAGAATTGAACACGGACTAAAAGCTGTACGAAAAAAAATTACCTAGAACCAGCGTTAATTTTCCTATTTTTACTTTGCTTTTAATGACCTTTGTATCTTGTGGAGGTAAGAAAAGAAGAATATGATGCATCAATTCAATCAAACTATGGATTATTTGGAGCAGCAACTGACTGGAGAAGTGGATATGAAAAGATTTCAGCAGTTATCGAGCTATTCTTACCCTCTCTTTAGCAGGCTATTTTCTATCCTGGCAGATATGACATTAGCAGAATACTTGCGCAATCGCAAGTTGTCAGAAGCTGTGATAGACTTGAGGGAAAGTTCTGAGAAAGTCATTGACATAGCAATGAAATATGGCTATGAGTCTGCGGATGCTTTTAGTGCGGCCTTTAAGAAATTCCATGGGGCAACTCCCTCAGAAGTTCGAAATGGAAAACCTTATCGGGTCTTTCCTAGACTTCAATTATCCTTAAAAATCACAGGAGGAAAGAACATGGATATCAAGATTCAAAAGAAACCTGCATTTACCGTTGCAGGCGTCCTATTGGAAGCTATTGACAATAGCAAATGCCCGTCTGCTTGGGAGAATCTCTATAACAATCACAGCTTGGAAAGCCTAGAGAGTCTAGGCAGTGGCCAATCCTTCGGCATCTGTTCGGATGTCAAAGAAGGTGAAATCATCAACTATATGGCTGCTTATGATGTGACGGATAAAGCGAAAGCAGAAGAATTGGGTCTGTCAATCAAAGACATCTCTGAAGCCGAATATGCTATCGTACCAGTCAAAGGCCCAATACCAGCAAGCATTCACCATGCTTGGAAATATGTCTTGGAAGTCTTTTTCCCGGAAACAGGCTATCGTCATTCAGGTGCTCCAGATTTTGAAGTTTACTTCGAAGGAGATATGTCGTCACCAGACTATCAAATGGAACTCTGGATACCAGTGATTAAGAACTAGATCATTTTCTGACATTTTATAAAGATGCAAATCCGACTCTGTAGAAAGAACCTCTACAGAGTCTTTTATTGTGGAAATTCATGTCTATAAATCAAACATACCATAATTTTTGTTTGGATTTTATGGGGCATGAGAATAGTTTTCTCGGTATAATAGTCCCATAGAAGATAAGGAGGCAAGAATATGCAGATGTATTTTGGAGATGTGTCGCTTTGCTATAGCTATTCATTGGCTATGGCACTGGATGCCTATGGTTATGACTTTAAAGCAGAGTTTTTAGAGGCAATTATGGTGATGGGCAATGGCGCTAGTATTGTAAAGGAAGATGAACGACACCCTCTAGTATTCTTTGATAATGGAATGCCAGATCTTTCCATCTCTCATTCCTTAAAAATACTTGGATTTGACCATGAAGACTTCTATCTAAAGGATGGAGCGGAAGTAGATTTGGAAGAGATTAGAAGAAAGTTGGAAACCTTTCTGTCCAATGGACCTGTCGTACTGGGGCCTCTTGATATGGGCCATCTGACCTACAATCCCAATCACACAATCCTTTATGGTGTGGATCACTTCGTAACCGTGTATGGTATTGATGAGCAGTACCTTTATTTGCATGATCCAGCTGGTTTTGCTTGTATGAAGGTTGCTTTTAACGACATTTTAGAAGCTTGGAAGGCAGAGGCTATTGACTATAAGCGTGGAGCTTATTCCATGTGGGGAAATTTTAAGCGGCTCAAGACTCCTAGTCAGACTGAAATCTATCAGGAAACAGCAAAGATTATAAAGTTCCGATATCTGAATGGTCAAAACGGTGTTTTGAAATGCTATGCAAAAGCAGTTGCTGAAAATGGCTTAAATACGGAGCAAAAACAATTGCATCAGTATTTCAGCTTTAAACTTGCTGCTGTTCGAAATCTCTATCTCAGTAAATTCTTAAAAGATCATAATTCCAAAGGAGCAAGATTAAAAGAGGAATTAGCTACTTTATTTGGCCAAGCCCATCTTTCATGTTTAAAAGAAGATTACCAAGAACTATCCCACTTGCTCTATCAGATAGCAGAAGTAGATGGTCTCTTTAAAGATTTATATGTAAAGTAGTGACTATAAGCATAAAAAATAGTTCGTAAAAGCGGTTTTTCGTAAAATGAAGAACTGCTTTTTGATTATGGTATAATGAAGTAAGAAAACACCTTAACCTACTAGAAAACGAAGGGAGAACTCCTATGCCTAGACCAAAAACAAAAGAGGAGCTAGTGTTAGCCTCTAAGGAAAACTATGAAAAACTTAATCTCCTAATTTTTCAGTTAAGTGAAGAGGAGCTACAGACTCCTTTTGATTTTTCAAAAGACCAAAAGAAAAAAGAAGCTCACTGGAAAAGGGATAAAAATCTACGGGATGTCCTGATCCATCTCTATGAATGGCATCAGTTACTTCTGACCTGGGTTTATTCTAATCAAAAGGGTCTTGAAAGATCTTTTCTCCCTGAGCCTTATAATTGGAAAACTTATGGAGAAATGAATGTCGCTTTTTGGAAGAAGCACCAGAGAACTTCCTTAGAAGAAGCGACCAAACTCCTCAATCAATCGCATAGAGAGGTTTTAAAGTTGATGGAAGGCTTCAGTAATGACCAACTCTTTACCAAAGGTATCTATAAGTGGACGGGAGGGACAAGTCTAGGTTCCTACTTTGTCAGTAGCACCTCCAGTCACTATGACTGGGCTCTAAAAAAACTCAAAGCTCATCAGAAGAATTGTAAGTGTCGCTAGTTAAAGTGGGTATGAGGTTTAGAAAAGGTTCTTCTAAGCTTCGAATAGCTTCATTCTCGTGATTTTTTAACTATTCTAGCTTTAGAATCCTTCAAAAATTAAAATTTAAGGCTATCATAGACTTAGAATAGGTCTAAAACATTTATTTTAATGTAATTCTAAACTTAGAATTACATTGATATTAAAGGGATTGAACTGTTCGACGCATAGAACGCCTTTATTCTGTGAAATGTTGACTATAAATTGGATCGAAAGGCTTTTTTTCGATATAGGATGATAGATAGATGGGGGAAATGATGAACATACAAAAAGAGAAAGTTAGAAAAGAGTTGGTGTCCCTCTGTTTGGGAGAGTTCACAGCCGTCCTATCTATTTGGTTTTGTTTTTTCCTTTTGAAAAATCGGCTTGGTGATGTGAATAGTCTAGTAACCATTCTCTATCCTCTGTCTTTACTGACATTTATTTTGCTTCAAGGTTCAATCTATTGGGCGATTTTGATTAGAAGACTCTCGAAACCTCAGTTCGGAAGTGGAAATGTCCCTAAACTATATGGTGTGCTCAGAATACTAGACCTCGTTTTACTTATTTCAGGCTTTCCTTTTATTGTCTGGAATGCACAGAGTTTCCAAGTGGCTATTATAGCCACACTAATACAGCTTTTTGTCCTTATCGAATGGGTTAATTATTTCCTCGTACGCCTATCTTATAGTCTGAACCCACTTATTTTATGGAAACGAATTATTAAGGGAAAACTTGAAAAGAGCAGAATAGCCAAGGAGTTGGGGTAGGGGAGTCTATCATTGTTTTGATTTCAAATATAGCAGAAAAGTTATATGTAAGTATTTAGAGAAGGAAAAAGGTAGATGAAAAAAATTTTAAAAATCGTACTCATAACTGTATTAGCTTTTCTAACTTTGTCTGGTCTATATCATGTCTATCAAAAGAATTATTATAAAGGAGTGTATGAATCTTTAAGTAATGTTTTTCTAGAGATGAACTATGCAGAAACCCATAGTGGTATTTTACCTGGACTTGTTGATTTTAGTAAAGCCGTTGACGGGAGTCAATCGTTTAGAGATCCAGACTGGATAAATCCTATAGGACTTGATGCAGGCTTGTCTGAAAATGAAAGTTTAGAAGTGATTGTAGGTTTTGAAGAAACTTTTATTATTGAATACCAGCAACTATTATCTGATGGGAGATATCTATTTATTAGATACAATTATAAGAATAAAAATCTTAACCAAGCTATCGAAATTTCAGATTCTAAAAGTTCACTGGCATACTACTTAGCTGGGTATAATATAAGAAATAAGGATAGCGGAGAGATAAATTTGGAGTCATATTTTAAGAGAGCGGGCACTGTGGAAAAACCAAATTTTTACTTAACTAATCCCAACGAAGCACTAGAGTATTTAAAGCCTTATGGTATTGATGAAGTTTGGATTAAAGAAAAATCCCACTTCATGCTCTATGATGTCGTTCTAGGACGCTGGTTTAAAAATGGTAGTCAACGTTACTCAGTTGATAATCTTGGGGATGTAGAGATTTTACCACTCAGTTTTTCTGAATAGAGTAGCTGAACTGATAGTAGATATAGTAGTGTTATATGAAATAAAAAATGTATCGGATGAAAAACAAAAATAATGAATCAGCTACTAGAACCTATGCCTTTTCATAAAACGAAGGAGAGAGGAAATGAATATTTTAAAACTACAGGAACAGATTGACAGTACGAAGTACTGGGATTCCTACGCATTAGACTTTAGAGCTTCATTTTTCAGGGATGAATGTAAACTCTATATCGAGATTGAAAATGGTAAATCGGATCAGTATTGTTGGGAGATAGTTTTCTATCGTTGTTTTAAGGTTGACTATGAGACGGATGCTGGTTGGACATGTTGGGAAAGTGATACTGGCACAAGGGATTTCAATATGAAAGATATTCCTTTTGAAAATCTCATGTCTCACACTGTACATGACATTAGACTTATTGAAGAGAATAATGATATGATACAGGCTACAATTACTTTATCAAGTATGTTAATTAAGATTGTGTGCCAAGAAATTCAAGTCTCTAAGGTTTTAGTCAGTGAACAGAACTTCTTTTGGCGCTAATAAAATGGGGCACCATCTCAGCAAGCATCAAATAGATGCTAAAAATAGAGATGAGTAAGCCATATATCCAAGCAATTTTGATAAAACATATGCAAGATATCCTTGATGAATGAATTGGAAATTGATGTTATCACAAAAGACTAGAAGAAAGTGAGTTGAAAATATCATGAAAATAAGTGGGAATATGTCAAAATATAATAAAAAGATTTCTTTTTTTGAGATTCTTTCCAATATCCCATCCAATAATGCTAAATGGTATATTTTTGAATTTGATGCCATTGGAAAAGCACCGAATAATCTGACTATGTCAGAATTTGAAGATCTAGTCTTAAAATCAAAATATGGCTATCCGATGAGTTGGGGTGGACTTTTAAAATTTTCAAAGGGAATAGAGGATATAAATGATTTAATAGTTGTTTCCTCTACAAGTCCTATTGAATTTGAAACTATAGAAAAAGGGACAGAAGCTTTGCAAGTAAGAGTTGAAATATACGATAGTAGTGCCTGGGAAATTGAATTTTATGGATGACCTTGTAAAGTTGACTGTTCCTATTTGTTATACTTGACACATAGAAATAGGAGAAGACACTCTCTTACTGGATAATTCAATCACTGAATAAGTTAAAATTAAACGAAAGACTTACTTAGTCCATTATCTAAAGAAAGATGATTTTGATTGGATAGATAGTAGGGAAATTAGGGAGGATTTGTATGTTGTATTATAAAACAATTTGGAATCATACGAATGACTGTGACCCGATCATAATGTATTCTGAAATAGACGAGGAACGCTATGAAACGAAGCGATTAGATATCTACCATAATGGACACGTAGCTTATTTTGATAATCGGACACCTTTGGAGTTGGGAGAAGCTCCATATCCAAGTGATTTTGATGCAATAAATGCTACAGGTGAGTTTGATGTTTCTGAAATATCAGCGATAGATTTTGAGAACATTCTAAAAATGTATGACACAGAAGCTTTAATCGAAGATTATTGTATCAAATTAGCTAAATGGGCTGAAAGGTAACAAGTATTTGCTGTTTTTTCAATAGTAACAAGGGGGAACATTCATGTCGGACATTACATTTGAGCATTCTTTCTTTTCCTATCCTATCCACAAACATTAAAGGATTTAGTTTCCGATAGTAGGGTTGATTTTGGTGTATGGTACTTGATGAATGACGATGAAACAGTGAGAAGATTTCGAGGACTTCAAAAGAGATGCCCTGGAAGAAGATTATGTCCATTTGCAAGGAGAGACGATAATGATGATGTCGCTTGTTTTGAAGATGATAACAGTTTGGTGCATATCATCCATGACTTTGCTGATATAGGATGGGAACAAAAAGAAGTTTTCCCCACTTTTGATTCCTGGATAGAATACATTGGGGACGGCAATCTGCAAGATAGACGGTGACTTGGTATTAGGTTGAACCTTTGGGGGAGTTTAGCGACATTTATGAAAATAGTCATCTATAAATATCTGAGGAATTTATTTGGGGATAAATGGGAAGGAGAAAAATTTTGTTGCTATTTGATTTATCTACTAAGCAAAAAGAGATTGCAGCAATAGATTATTGGGAAATGGGGATACTAGATTTAAAGATATCCTATTTTGGAGATGAGGTGTCTTTGTGCATAGAAGATTATCATAACAAAGAAAAATACTGGGAAATTAAGTTTTTAGTATACGCCAAAGTAGAGTATAGCAATGATGCTTTAGATATTCAGTAGAGAAAAGATCAATCCGTTAAAAATATGACTAGAGGAGAATTGCATCATCATGGTCAAGAAATTTCTTTACAAATTTATGAGGAGAATCCTGATTTTGTGAAGTGTATGGTTGATATTGGTTTGTTGCAAATGACAATTGTTTGTCGTGACATTCAGATAGAACATCTTGATTTAAAGAGTGCTCATTTCTTTTGGCAGGATAATGATGTTTTATAGATAAATCATCCAAAGAATCAAAGAACGAGAAACTAGTTTGTATTACATAACTAAGCATTGAGAACAATTTATAAGGTAAAATAAGGTGAATGTATATAAAAAAATAACAAAATTAGAGAAAATATATTTAATGTTCAAATTCTCTAGTTATTTTTATCTACATATTGATGGAAAAACAGTACAGAGTGAAAAAGATGCGGTACAGATATTAGCGGAAGGTTTTAATATTGATGACCTTCAAAATGGTAATTGGGATGCACTAGCTGATTGTCTTGAGCGTCCTAATTATATAATCCCAGACAACATTAATATTTTTATAAATAATGCAAAGTATCTTTTTATCTGACACTGTTTTGTGGTGGAATGAAGGTGTTGAGAGATACACGGTTGGTGGTAGAAGAAAAAAATTTAATGTTTATATCATTGAATAATGTCACTTCATTGAGACTTAAACAAGTACAAGTATACAGCACCTGAGGAATCTGAGATGAAGCCCTAGCAAGATACGGACTACTAGGCCAATCTTTAAATTATTTATATAGGAATGAGATTATGTTAGGTATTGAACTGAGAATAGTTATAACCGAGTTAGTTGTAATAGATAGATTATTGAAATTTTTGGTTGCTAGACATCAAATAGAACATTCTCACTTTTTCTATAAGAATGTAGATATGGACTATTCAGAGACTATAAATTGGAAGGAATATTTCTCCACTCCCTCAACTGGCTATCTGCATTTGAAGCGAATATTTTTGGGAGAGTATATTGAAGATGCTATCATTATCATTTCAGGAGATAAAGATATGATTGATTTCATTATTGAGTTTCAAGCTGAGTCTCTGACGAATAAGGAAATAAATAATATCAAGAATTTTATACTAGAGTCTGATATTAATATTTCAGATAAAGACATCGAAGTTATTTATGAGGAATATTGAGGGTGTAGAAAGCATAATAACGTCTACCTACGATTTTCAAAATAGAGTATTGAAAATAGATATGAAGCAAAATGATTTAAAAATGAAAATAGATAAGATTAAAAAGCTATTGCTTGAGAATAATATCCATATAGAGCAAGGCTTAAGCGATGATGAAGTAAGAAAAATTGAGAAGATATATAATGTAAAATTTCCCAAGCAGTGGTTGGAATTTTATCAAAATATACTGCCTGTTTCAGAATATTTTTATAACTGGAGAGATTTTTCAGTTGAAAATATAGCAGCTATAAAAGAAAGATTAGCGAGTCCTTATAATGGAATTTTGGAAAGTATCGATGAAATAGTTTGGGATATTTCCTGGGGACTAGAGCCTGATAAGGTAGAAGAGAAAAATAAGAAAATAAGAAAAATGCTAGAATCAGCTCCACCTCTAATTCCTTTATATGGGCATCGTTTTCTCTCGATATTTGAAAACAAGGAAATGCCCGTTTTATCTGTTGTAGATATAGATATTATCTATTATGGATTGGATTTGTATGATTATTTTTAGGTTGAATTCGGACATAAGCGACTTGTAAATGACTCAAAAAAATATAAAGAAGTTCCTTTCTGGACAAGTAATTTTTATTGAGCAAGTTTGTTAGGATGGATTCTAAAATTAAGAATTTATCAAGAGTAAAAAGAGAATTTGAAGTTATGTTATAATTTAATGAGGGTAAGTAATATGGGAACAGAAAATAATAAAAAGAATATGGACACAAATAGTGAAAATTCAAGCAACGTCTCTTATTATAAATATGATGGAGAAACATCGTTTAATTTGACAGTAGATGATATTCAGACTTTGATAACGGGAAAGTCGATAAGTTTAACTGATGCTAGTTTAGAGTGTTCACATGTTGTTTCTTTAGATGATAAAGTTAAAACATATTTGACAGGTCTGATAATAAAAAAGGGAAATGGAGATTAGTATTATGTTGAAGGAAAAATATAAAGATTTATTTCATATATCGGATGGAGACTATGAAAAATCTGCCACCTATTATAATGAGTATTTGGAAATCTTCCATGATCTGGTGCAAGGAGATATTTTTGGTGCCAATAATCTAAGAGAACGGATTGAGAATTCAAACCCATGGAAAAATTCAGGTTACTCTGACGGTGAGTATGAATTCATTAGCTTGGCTGGTACGGATTGTGATATCCTTGCTCCCTTGTTGATTGATAATATTGAGAATAGTCAACAAAAAGATGCTAAAGAGGTAATACAAGCAAGATTTAAAGATTTTGAGCATGCTTTTGATGGCAATTTTATTAATCCACGAGTTATTCTATTGGGAATCAATCCTAAAATGTCTTCCGAACATGATTCGTATGGATTAAAAGATACCGTATATAAAGAACCCTTTAATGAAAATCGTCCAATTCTTGATAATGATTACTATAGTGGTGACAGTAGTATTTTCTATGCTAAAATGAAGGAACATCAAGATCTCAAAGATATTCATTCAAAAATGATTAGTAACGAAGATAAAGTGACGCCTGTAGCTCTTTGGGAATTTTTTCCTTATGCATCTGAGAAAGAAACTGTTTGGCAGAAGGGCTACTCAATTTCTAAGTCGCTGAAACAATATTTTCAATTAAATGAAACATTGCCTAGTCAGATTTGGATGGTATGCTTGTTAACTTATACAATAAAACATTCAGAAAAACTATTCTTGTTTTTAAGAAAGAATAACAAGGACTTTCGTAACCACTTCTTAAACAAATATTTTGAAGAAATTCAAATAATGAACAAGGAAAAGATAACAGTTTTATCAAAGAAATCAGGAGCATCTAAATATCTCTCAAATGGTAATGTGAAACAATACTTTAATGGAACAACTACCAATATTCGAACTGATACGGTTCCAAATTTCTTTGAAGATTTATGGGGAATTCCATCAAGCACTAAATAAAAGAGGCCTAAAATATGACAACAAATGATTTCAATAAAGTATATGAAGATGAATTTTAAAAACTAAACGACAACCCCTAATAGGCTGTCAACAGTTGCGAACAGTTATTTATTCCTGACGTATTATGTGGAAGAGATACTAGCATCAATTATTTGAATTTGGAATCATATAAAAATTTTGTTATTTAAGTAACTTGCTCTTCAGAAAGGAAACTCAATGCCCTACAAATTTCTACTCTTCGATCTTGACCATACTCTTCTTGATTTTGATGCTGCTGAGGATGTGGCTTTGACGCAACTTCTAAAGGAAGAAGGAGTTGCGGATATTCAAGTCTATAAAGAATACTACGTTCCTATGAACAAGGCTCTCTGGAAGGACTTGGAACAAAAGAAAATCAGTAAACAAGAGCTGGTTAACACGCGCTTTTCTCGTTTATTTGCCCATTTTGGACAGGAAAAAGACGGTAGGTTACTTGCTCAGCGTTACCAATTTTACTTAGCCAAACAGGGACAAACTCTTTCGGGTGCTCATGAAGTTTTGGACTGTCTCATTGAGCGTGATTATGAGCTGTACGCTGCGACAAATGGCATTACTGCTATTCAGACAGGTCGTTTGGCTGAATCAGGTCTTGCTCCCTATTTCAACCAAGTCTTTATCTCTGAGCAGTTGCAAACACAAAAACCTGATGCACTATTCTATGAAAAAATCGGTCAGCAGATTGCAGGATTTGATAAAGAAAAGACGCTGATGATTGGAGATTCCTTAACAGCAGATATTCAAGGTGGCAATAATGCTGGCATAGATACTATCTGGTACAACCCACATCACCTCGAAAATAACACACAAGCCCAGCCGACTTATGAAGTCCATTCTTACCAAGACTTGCTGGATTGTTTAGATGCTTTGTGGTGATTTACCCAAGAGGTGTTGATATGGAAATTAAAGTCATTGAAGAGATTGATAACTTACTAAATCTCATCGAGCAGTATCAGTTAAAAGGTGTGGTTGCTCAAGTAAATTCGTTAAAAGAGTTAAAGTATATCATAAGCAATCATATAGAGTTAAGTACTCGAGAGAAGATGAATATCCACTATTCACTCTTTCTCCCTAGGGGTGGCTTATCTGAACTCTACTATATGAACGCTAATTTTGAACGGATGATGTCTGTAAATAATCAACTTTCCTATGCTATTGATACAATCGAAAAGTTTTTAATGGCTGATTGATGCTGTGAATAGTAATGTCAAATAATAGGGTCAATAACAGTATATATAAGAACTGTAAAAAGTGGTTTAGATAGCCACTTTTTGCTATAATAGAGGCAGTAAAAACAAAGGAATGGTAAACGATGTCAAGACCAGAACTTTCTCTTTATGAACCATTGTATACACTAAAGGAAGTTGATCAGAATATCTGGATAGTAGATGGTGATTTGATTCAAATGGACATGAAGATCTTCAACCTTCCTTTTCAGACACGTATGACGGTGATTAAGTTAAACGATGGAAAACTCTGGATTCATTCTCCGATTGCGCCAAATGAGGAGCTCTTTACGGAACTGGATGCTTTGGGCAGAGTCGCTTACCTGATTTCACCCAATAAGATTCACTACGCCTATATTGCAGATTGGAAAAAAAGATATCCTTATGCACAAGCATGGTCTAGTCCAGGAGTTGAAGAGAGAGCAAAAAGTCAGAATGTCATGGTGGAATTTGATGCTCCTTTAACAGATAAGGCACCTGACTTATGGTCTGATGAGATTGATCAACTTATTTTTAAGGGAAGTTCTGTCATCGAAGAGGTCGTGTTTTTTCATAAATCAACTAAAACACTTATAGTAACAGACCTTATAGAGAATTTTGAACCGGAAAAGATAGCTAGTCCAATTCGCAGAAAATTCTATCGTTTAGCTCGTGTAACAGCCCCTGATGGTCAAACTCCTATTGACTATCGGATGACTTTTTTAGGAAGACAAAGGGAAGCAAAGGTTTCCTTTTCCCGTATGTTAAACTGGAAACCGGATAAAATCATACTTGCACATGGTTTATGCTTTTTTAAAAATGGTACGGATGAATTAAGACGTGCTTTTAGATGGATATGATAAAGGAGAGAAAGATGCAACACTCATCATGGCATGCTTTGATTAAGGAGCAATTACCTGAAGGTTATTTTGGGAAAATCAATCAATTTATGGAACAGATCTATGCTCAGGGAACTGTTTATCCACCTAAGGAAAAAGTTTTTCAGGCTCTCTTGACTACACCGCTTGAAGAAGTGAAGGTGGTGATTCTAGGGCAAGACCCCTATCACGGGCCAGGTCAAGCGCAGGGTTTGAGTTTTTCTGTACCTGACTCAATTCCAGCTCCGCCGTCCTTGCAAAACATTTTAAAAGAATTGTCAGATGATATCGGCGTTAAGAAATCACATGATTTGACGTCTTGGGCTGAGCAGGGAGTCTTACTTCTCAATGCTTGCTTGACGGTCCCTGCTGGGCAGGCCAATGGTCATGCTGGGCAGATATGGGAGCCTTTTACTGATGCCGTGATTCGGGTTGTCAATAATCTAGACAGACCGATAGTCTTTGTGCTCTGGGGCGCTTATGCACGTAAGAAGAAGGTCTTGGTTACCAATCCTCACCACTTAATTATCGAATCAGCCCATCCTAGTCCGTTATCGGTTTATAGAGGATTTTGGGGTTCCAAGCCTTTTTCCAAGGCCAATGCATTCTTAAAAGAGACAGGACAAGAGCCAATCGATTGGCTTAGATAAGGAGAGAATATGCCTCAGTTAGCGACGATTTGCTACATTGATAACGGAAAAGAACTGCTCATGCTCCATCGTAATAAGAAGCCTAATGATGTCCATGAAGGCAAATGGATTGGTGTGGGTGGAAAGCTAGAGCGAGGTGAGACTCCACAGGAATGTGCAGCGCGTGAAATCCTCGAAGAAACAGGGCTCAAAGCCAAGCCGGTTCTAAAAGGTGTTATCACTTTTCCAGAATTCACACCAGATTTAGACTGGTACACCTATGTTTTTAAGGTGACGGAGTTTGAGGGTGACTTGATTGACTGCAATGAAGGAACCTTAGAATGGGTCCCCTATGATGAGGTCTTAAGCAAGCCGACTTGGGAAGGTGACCACACCTTTGTTGAGTGGCTCTTAGAGGATAAACCCTTCTTTTCAGCTAAGTTTGTTTATGATGGGGATAAATTGTTGGATACCCAAGTTGATTTTTATGAATAAAGGAGAAAGCAGATGCTACTAATCAAAAATGGTCGTGTAATGGATCCCAAGTCTGGTTTGGATCAAGTGTGTGATGTTTTGGTCCAAGATGGGAAAATTGTCAAAATTGCCCCTGAAATCAAGGAAGAAGAAGCAGAGCTAATTGATGCTACTGGTCTTGTAGTTGCGCCTGGACTAGTTGATATTCATGTTCATTTCCGTGAACCTGGTCAGACCCACAAGGAGGACATCCATACTGGGGCACTAGCTGCTGCTGCAGGTGGTTTTACAACGGTTGTCATGATGGCTAATACTAGTCCAACCATTTCGGACGTAGAAACTTTGCAAGAAGTTCTTCAGTCAGCTGCCAAGGAAAAAATCAATGTCAAGACAGTTGCGACTATTACCAAGAACTTTAATGGCCAAGACTTGACAGACTTTAAGGCGCTTTTAGAAGCAGGTGCGGTTGGTTTTTCTGATGACGGTATTCCGCTTGAGAGCAGTAAAGTGGTCAAGGAAGCCATGGAAGAAGCTAAAAAACTTAATACTTTTATTAGTCTTCATGAGGAAGATCCTGGTTTGAATGGAATTCTTGGTTTCAACGAAAACATCGCTAAAGACCACTTCAAGATTTGTGGTGCGACAGGGGTGGCAGAATACGCCATGATTGCGCGTGATGTTATGATTGCCTACGCAACCAAGGCCCATGTTCACATCCAGCATTTGTCTAAGGAAGAAAGTGTCAAGGTAGTAGAGTTTGCTCAGGGATTAGGGGCGCAAGTCACAGCAGAAGTAGCGCCACAGCATTTCTCTAAGACGGAAGCTCTCCTTTTAACTCAAGGAAGCAATGCCAAAATGAATCCTCCGCTTCGTTTGGAATCAGACCGTCGTGCCGTTATCGAAGGTCTCAAGTCGGGTGTTATCACAGTTATCGCAACGGACCACGCGCCTCACCATGCAGATGAGAAAAATGTTGAAGATATCACCAAAGCGCCATCTGGTATGACCGGTTTGGAAACCTCTCTTTCTCTTGGTTTAACTTATTTGGTGGAAGCTGGTGAGTTGAGCTTGATGGAATTGCTTGAAAAAATGACTGTCAATCCAGCCAAGCTTTACCACTTTGAAGCAGGTTACTTGGCTGAAAATGGTCCAGCGGATATCACTATCTTTGATGCTAAGGCTGACCGCCTTGTGGACTCACACTTTGCTTCAAAAGCAGCTAATTCACCATTTATCGGTGAAACTTTAAAAGGGCAGGTTAAATATACCATCTGCAAGGGACAAATCGTCTATCAAAACTAGATGGGATTCTGCTCTGTAAACTATAAGAATAGAGAGCGTATATGTATCCAACCCATCAATTTAAAGACAAGTTTGTCTTATTTCTTAAGATATTTTTCCCTATCCTGATTTATCAGTTTGCCAATTATTCTGCCTCTTTTGTTGATACAACCATGACTGGGCAGTACAATACCATGGACTTGGCTGGTGTTTCAACTGCAACGAGTCTATGGAATCCTTTCTTCACTTTTTTGACAGGGATTGTTTCGGCTATGGTTCCCATCATAGGCCATCATCTAGGACGAGGTAAAAAGGAAGAAGTAGCATCTGATTTTTACCAATTTATCTACTTGGCTTTCGGACTGTCTTTGGTCTTGCTTGGAATGGTAGTATTCATAGCGCCACCTGTCTTAAACAACATCGGACTAGAAGCTCAAGTGGCGGCAGTTGCAGTTTCCTATCTTTGGTACTTGTCTATCGGAATTATTCCCTTGTTGCTTTTTAGTGTTGTCCGATCGCTACTTGATTCACTCGGTCTGACCAAGCTATCGATGTACCTCATGCTCTTATTACTACCTTTAAATTGTGGATTTAACTATTTGTTAATTTACGGTGCCTTTGGGTTTCCAGAGTTAGGGGGAGCAGGAGCAGGGCTAGGAACTTCGTTAGCTTATTGGTGCCTCCTTGGAATCTCAGTCATCATTCTTTTAAAGCAGAAAAAGTTAAAAGAGTTTCATTTAGAAAAACCACTTCCGCTTGATCTAGTGAAGATCAAAGAAGGGATTCGTTTGGGCTTACCAATCGGTGGTACAGTTTTTGCTGAGGTGATTATTTTTTCAGTCGTTGGTTTGATTATGGCAAAGTTTTCGTCTATGATTATTGCCAGCCACCAGTCAGCCATGAACTTCTCAACTCTCATGTATGCCTTTCCAGTGAGCATTTCTTCTGCTATGGCAATAGTGGTTTCTTATGAGGTTGGGGCAAAGCGTTTTGATGATGCCAAGACCTATATCAAAATTGGTCGTTGGATAGCCTTGATATTTGCAGGTTTTACCTTAAGCTTCCTCTATATCTTGAGAGATGTCGTTGCCAGTTTATATGGAAATAATCCTGACTTCATTAAACTAACATCTACCTTCCTAACTTATAGTCTATTTTTCCAGTTAGCTGACACTGTTGCAGCTCCTTTGCAAGGAATTCTCAGAGGTTACAAGGACACGGTTGTTCCCTTTTATCTTGGAGTAATTGCTTACTGGGCTGTGTCCATTCCATTAGGTTTATTCTTAGACCAAGTAACAACTTTGGGCGCCTATTCTTACTGGATTGGTTTAATAGCGAGTTTAGTCGTTAGTGCTATCCTCTATCAATGGCGCTTGCAAACGATCATGAAAAAAACCAACTAATTTTTGGAAAATAAATTGAAAACAAGTTTGTGAAAAAAATATTCTAATTAAAGAAAACCCTGTTTCGTCGGGGATTTCTTTTTTGTGTTTTGTGAATTTTTCTTAACAAATACTTTGACAGCGTATACTAAAAAAGGTAAAATAGTAAGGTAAGAACAATGTTAGAAAGGCAAGATTATGTCAACTTTAGATAAAAATCTTTTGCTAGAGATGTTCCGTAAGATGGAAGAAATCCGTCGCATGGACTTAAAAATCGCTCAGTTAGTGAAAAAGGGGAAAGTTCCCGGTATGACTCACTTTTCTGTCGGAGAAGAAGCTGCTAACGTCGGAGCGATGCTGGCCCTCAATCCAGATGATCTGATCACCTCAAACCACCGTGGTCATGGTCAAGCTATCGCCAAAGGGATTGACCTCAACGGAATGATGGCTGAAATCCTTGGGAAATACACTGGAACCTGTAAAGGAAAAGGTGGTTCCATGCACATTGCTGACCTTGATGCTGGTAACCTCGGTGCCAATGGTATCGTAGGCGGTGGTATGGGAATCGCTGTTGGTGCAGCCCTCAGTCAACAAATGCAAAACACTGGAAAAATCGTCGTCTGCTTCTTTGGAGATGGCGCGACCAACGAAGGTGTCTTCCACGAAGCAGTGAACATGGCTTCTATTTGGAACCTTCCTGTGATTTTCTATTGCATTAACAACGGTTACGGAATCTCTGCGGACATCAAAAAAATGACTAACGTGGAACATATCCATCACCGTAGCGCAGCTTATGGAATTCCTGGAATGTTTATTGAAGATGGAAACAACGTCATTGACGTTTATGAAGGATTTAAGAAAGCTGTAGACCATGTTCGTGGTGGAAATGGTCCAGTCTTGATTGAAAGTGTCACTTACCGCTGGCTTGGTCACTCATCATCAGACCCTGGTAAATATCGTACGCGCGAAGAAGTGGAATTGTGGAAACAAAAAGACCCAATTGAAAATCTCCGCAATTACCTTATTGAAAATAACATTGCTAGCGCTGAAGAATTGGAAGAAATCCAAGCACAAGTCAGGGAAGCAGTAGAAGCTTCTGTTAAATTTGCAGAGGAAAGCCCATTCCCACCACTAGAATCAGCATTTGAAGATATTTACGCAGACTAAGGAGAAAGAGATAAAAATGGAAACAAAAACAATGTCCTTCCGTGACACCATTATCCTTGCTATGTCTGAGGAAATGCGTCGCGATGAAAATGTGTTCTTAATGGGAGAAGACGTCGGTGTCTTCGGAGGAGACTTCGGAACTTCTGTTGGAATGCTTGAAGAATTTGGCCCAGAACGTGTCCGTGACTGTCCGATTTCTGAAGCTGCTATCTCAGGTGCAGCAGCAGGAGCAGCCATGACAGGACTTCGTCCAATTGTCGATATGACCTTCATGGACTTCTCGGTTATTGCCATGGACAATATCGTCAACCAAGCTGCTAAAACACGTTATATGTTTGGTGGTAAAGGTCAGGTTCCAATGACTGTCCGATGTGCAGCTGGTAACGGAGTTGGTTCTGCAGCTCAGCACTCTCAGTCTCTAGAGTCTTGGTTTACACACATCCCAGGTCTTAAGGTTGTAGCTCCAGGTACACCTGCTGACATGAAAGGACTTCTCAAGTCTTCTATCCGTGATAACAACCCTGTTATCATCCTTGAATACAAGTCAGAATTTAACCAAAAGGGGGAAGTGCCAGTTGATCCAGAATACACAATCCCACTTGGGGTTGGGGAAATCAAACGCCAAGGTACGGACGTAACAGTTGTTACTTACGGTAAAATGCTTCGTCGTGTGGTTCAAGCTGCTGAGGAATTGGCAGAAGAAGGAATTTCGGTTGAAATTGTTGATCCACGTACACTTGTACCGCTGGATAAGGATATCATCATTAACTCAGTTAAGAAGACTGGTAAGGTTGTTCTGGTCAACGATGCCCACAAAACAAGTGGCTATATCGGAGAGATTTCAGCAATTATTTCAGAATCAGAAGCATTTGACTATTTAGATGCACCAATCCGCCGTTGCGCAGGAGAAGATGTACCAATGCCTTACGCACAAAACTTAGAAAATGCAATGATTCCAACAGTTGAAGGCATCAAAGATGCCATCCGAAAGACTTATAACAAAGAATAAAACTACATAAGATAAATTATGTAAAATATTTGTAGATTTTAACTTTAACAACTTTAGATACATTTCGTATCCAGCTTATTTGTAAAGTTGCGACAGAAGGGAGTCGAATCGATTATATTCGACGAACGACTTAGTAAGTTTACTAGGTTGACCGCCTAATAGCGGCAACCGTAGTAACTTGAGACACGTTTCGTGTCCAAGTTACTTGTAGAGTTGAACACGGGCTAAAAGCTCGGAAAAAAGGTAAATCTCCTTGACTTCATCGAAGTCTGCGTTGATTTCCTATTTTTCGGTCGCTTTTAAACGCCCTTTGCATCATGTAATTGAATTCGGACGGAGGTCTGTGAAAAAAAGATAGATTTCCTTGTGTTCATCGAACACATCGTCAATCTCCTATTTTTTCATTGCCCTCTTCGTCCTAAATATCTTAGTATAGAATTGGAGAGGTCATGGCTGATGACAAGCTAAGAGCGACTCCTGCGGCTAGAAAGTTAGCGGATGATTTAGGGATCAACCTCTACGACGTTTCTGGCTCAGGTGCAAACGGTCGTGTCCACAAAGAAGACGTGGAAACTTATAAAGACACAAACGTGGTTCGCATTTCGCCACTTGCAAAACGAATTGCCCTCGAACATAACATTGCTTGGCAGGAAATCCAAGGAACAGGTCATCGTGGTAAAATCATGAAGAAGGACGTTTTGGCCTTACTTCCTGAAAATATCGAAAACGACACCATCAAGTCTCCTGCTCAAATCGAAAAAGTGGAAGAAGTTCCAGACACTATCACTCCTTATGGTGAGATTGAGCGTATTCCAATGACACCAATGCGTAAGGTTATCGCGCAACGTATGGTTGAATCTTACCTAACTGCGCCAACTTTCACACTCAACTATGAAGTTGATATGACTGAAATGCTGGCCCTTCGTAAGAAGGTTCTTGATCCGATTATGGAAGCGACTGGTAAGAAAATTACGGTTACTGATCTTCTTTCACTGGCTGTTGTTAAGACATTGATGAAACACCCTTACATCAACGCTTCATTGACTGAAGATGGTAAGACCATTGTTACTCATAATTATGTCAACCTTGCTATGGCAGTTGGGATGGATAATGGATTGATGACACCTGTTGTTTATAATGCTGAAAAGATGAGCTTGTCAGAGTTGGTCGTTGCATTTAAAGACGTGATTGGTCGTACCTTGGATGGCAAATTGGCTCCAAGTGAGTTACAAAACTCAACCTTCACAATTAGTAACTTGGGAATGTTTGGCGTTCAGTCCTTTGGTCCGATTATCAACCAACCCAACTCAGCTATTCTGGGTGTAAGTTCGACAATCGAGAAACCAGTTGTTGTCAATGGTGAGATTGTTATTCGTCCTATCATGAGCCTGGGGTTAACTATTGACCACCGTGTCGTAGATGGTATGGCTGGTGCTAAGTTTATGAAAGACTTGAAAGCCTTAATTGAGAATCCAATCTCAATGTTGGTTTAAAAATACAGTATTTATTTTTAGAGATATAGATAAAGGAAGTAAGACATGGCCTTAGAAGTAATTATGCCAAAAGCCGGCGTGGATATGACAGAAGGACAAATCGTCCAATGGAATAAGAAAGTCGGAGAATTTGTAAAAGAAGGAGAAATCCTTTTGGAAATCATGACTGACAAAGTCAGCATGGAATTGGAAGCCGAAGAAGATGGATACTTGATTGCCATCCTCAAAGGAGATGGTGAAACAGTTCCAGTAACTGAAGTTATCGGTTACCTTGGAGAAGAAGGGGAAAACATCCCAACAGCTGGAGCAGCTGCGTCAGAATCAAAACCTGCACCTGCTGCTAGTGCCTCAAACGACGATGGTAAGAGCGATGATGCCTTTGATATCGTTGTGATTGGTGGAGGTCCTGCTGGATATGTAGCAGCCATTAAAGCTGCCCAACTCGGTGGTAAGGTTGCCCTTGTTGAAAAATCTGAACTCGGTGGAACCTGCTTGAACCGTGGATGTATCCCAACTAAGACCTATCTTCACAATGCTGAAATTATCGAAAACATCGGTCATGCAGCAAATCGTGGTATCGTAATCGAAAATCCAAACTTCACTGTTGATATGGATAAACTTTTAGAAACTAAATCTAAAGTTGTCAATACCTTGGTAGGTGGTGTTGCGGGTCTTCTTCGTAGCTACGGAGTTACTGTTCATAAGGGTGTTGGTACAATCACTAAAGACAAGAATGTCTTGGTAGATGGTTCTGAATTGCTTGAAACCAAGAAAATTATCCTTGCCGGTGGTTCAAAAGTTAGCAAAATCAACGTTCCTGGTATGGAATCTCCACTTGTCATGACCAGTGATGACATTCTTGAAATGAACGAAGTGCCAGAAAGCCTCGTAATCATCGGTGGTGGAGTTGTCGGTATCGAACTCGGCCAAGCCTTCATGACATTTGGTTCAAAAGTAACTGTCATCGAAATGATGGACCGTATCGTTCCTGCTATGGATGCGGAAGTGTCTAAGAACCTTCGTTTGATCCTTGAGCGCAAAGGTATGACCATCTTAACTGGTACAAAACTGCAAGAAATCATCGAGGAAAATGGTCAACTTCGTATCAAGGTTGAAGGAAAAGACGATATTATCGCAAGCAAGGCTCTCCTTTCAATCGGTCGTGTACCAGATCTTGAAGGAATTGGCGATGTTGAGTTTGAATTGGATCGTGGTCGCATCAAGGTTAACGAATACATGGAAACTTCTGTTCCGGGTATCTATGCACCAGGTGATATCAATGGTACCAAGATGTTGGCTCACGCAGCCTTCCGTATGGGTGAAGTAGCAGCTGAAAATGCCCTCAAAGGAAACCACGTCGTAGCGAAACTCAACTTGACTCCTGCAGCCATTTACACTCTTCCAGAAGTTGCAGCAGTAGGTTTGACAGAAGAGCAGGCTCGTGAGAAATACGATGTTGCAATCGGTAAATTCAACTTTGCAGCCAACGGTCGTGCCATTGCATCGGATGCTGCTCAAGGTTTCGTAAAAGTCATTGCAGATAAGAAATACGGAGAAATCCTTGGTGTTCACATCATCGGTCCTGCAGCTGCAGAATTGATCAACGAGGCATCAAGCATCATCGAAATGGAAATCACTGTTGAAGAAATGCTGAAGACTATCCACGGACACCCAACCTACTCTGAAGTGATGTACGAAGCATTTGCGGATGTTCTAGGAATGGCTATCCATTCACCAAAGAAAAAATAAAACGAAGATAGATTAGACTGGAAGGTTATTTCCAGTCTCTATCGTATAAAGGGATATCATGAAATATATTATCAATCATTCAAACGACACTGCTTTTAATATCGCCTTGGAAGAATATGCCTTTAAACACTTACTAGATGAGGATCAAATCTTCCTTCTTTGGATTAACAAACCTTCTATTATTGTTGGTCGTCACCAGAACACTATCGAAGAAATTAACCGTGATTATGTTCGAGAAAATGGTATTGAGGTAGTCCGCCGTATCAGTGGTGGTGGAGCTGTTTACCACGATCTAAACAACCTCAACTACACTATCATTTCAAAAGAAGATGAAAACAAGGCCTTTGACTTCAAGAGCTTCTCAACTCCAGTTATCAATACCTTGGCTCAACTAGGTGTTAAAGCTGAGTTCACAGGCCGTAATGACCTTGAGATTGATGGCAAAAAATTCTGTGGCAATGCCCAAGCCTATATCAATGGACGCATTATGCACCATGGTTGCTTGCTCTTTGACGTTGATTTGTCAGTCCTAGCAAACGCCCTCAAGGTTTCAAAAGATAAATTTGAATCAAAAGGTGTGAAATCCGTCCGTGCTCGTGTCACAAATATTGTCAATGAATTACCAGAAAAAATCACAGTTGAAGAATTCCGTGATTTGCTATTGGAATACATGAAAAAAGAGTACCCAGAGATGACTGAATACGTTTTTTCTGAGCAAGAATTATCCGAAATCAATCGTATCAAGGATACCAAGTTCGGTACTTGGGACTGGAACTACGGTAAATCACCTGAATTTAACGTCCGTCGTGGAACAAAATTCACTAGTGGTAAGGTTGAAGTTTTTGCCAACGTCATTGAATCAAAAATCCAAGATATCAAGATTTATGGAGACTTCTTTGGTATCGAAGACGTTGCAGCTGTAGAAGATGTCCTTCGTGGCGTAAAATATGAACGCGAAGATGTTCTTAAGGCACTAGAAACTATTGACATCACACGCTACTTTGCTGGTATTAGTCGTGAAGAAATCGCTGAAGCAGTAGTGGGATAAAAAGAAAAGAAGTTGGTTGTATGACCAGCTTCTTTTTATGAGTTATATTTTACATAATTTATTTTATGTACTTCACAAACTATCTAAGGCATTCTTTTGTTCATCATTGACGATATGGGTATAGAGGTCAGTGACTTGTGTACTGGCGTGTCCTAGCTGATGGCTGACCAAAACTTGCGATTTAGTTGCATCATAGAGTCTGGTTGCTAAGGTATGGCGAAGTTTGTGGGGAGTTACACGGACTTTAAAGTCCTCAGAGTACTTAGCAACCATCTTTTCAACGCTAGAAGCATCAATACGATTGGGAACACCTCGATAGAGTGTCAAAAAGAGAGCGGTATCCGTCTTTTCCGTCTTATAACGTTGATTACGAATGGCTAGATAATTCTCTAGGTAAGGCTTAGCAAAAGCAGCGACATTGACCGAGTCACGTTTCCCCCCTTTTCGAGTGACATCAATGACCATCATTTTGAGATTAAGGTCTCTTAAATCCAGATTAACAGCTTCAGATAGGCGGACACCAGACGCCAAGAGAAGGGCAATAATGGCTAAATCACGTTCTTTATTTTTATTGAATGACGAGAGGGCACGATTTGAGAGCTGTTGTGGATACTCCTGGTCGATATAGGTTAGAAAACCTTCTGTTTCATCACCTAGAAAGAGCTTTTGCTTGATGTTTTCAGCTCTGGCAGCAAGAGTTTCTTTCTTTTTCTTGGTTGAAACTTTCTTCATTACATTACGATAGAAATAAGGCTCCCCCTGGTCGTTTTCCACCTCCTCGGTCAGATACTTGTAAAGACTGGAAAGTGCTGACAAAGTCCGATTAATGGTCGTCTGAGAGACACCTTGCTTGGTTGTATTAGCATTCAGCAAAGGTCGTTCACGTAGATACAGGATAAAGGATTCCATATCTTTTTTAGACATATTTTCCAAGACAGATAAAGGAATATCAGACATTTTATCAGCATTTGAAATACCAGACTCCAAAACCCAGCTGAAAAATCGATCATATTCCTTAAGGTATTCGTACAAGGTTGTAAAACTGTAGGGAACAGCAAGCTTGGATTGGTAGTATTCCAGAACATACCATGGCATGATTTGTTTTAGTTTGTCGATTCGTTCCAGTAAAATCTCACGTTTCATGTATTTTCTCCATAATTAAGTCTACTAGTAGTATAGCATAGACTTCTATATTTTTCAAGAAAATTATAGTTTTTCGGAAAGATGTTACATGAGTTTTTTTAAAGTGCAAAAAATACTAAAAGTTTGTTTGTAACCAAAAATTTTTTTTAAGCCATTTATACTCAATTATGTACTTTATTTAAGTGAACACTGGAAATTTTGACTACTCTCACAATTCAGATGAAAATGTACTTTATCTAAGTGAAAACTAAAAATTTTTCAAATGTACATAATGTACATTTTGACAACAAAAAACACTCTATAATCAATTTAATGAACTTTAGAGTGTTTTTACTTTGTTTGATTTTAGTATTCTCTAGTATATCTTTAATCTAACAAAATGCTCCTGTTTTCTTCTTAAACCTTTGCAAATTGGGCAACTTATTAATGAGCGCTTTTTACACTTAATTTTTTCATTAATTTTAAGTTTGTATCGATGATTTGAGTTTTCCTTACATATCCACCATACATTAGTATTACTTAATTCAGTTATTTCAGTTGGATTTGCTAATAAAATATTATTAAGATAATCCCATTCTTTTAATATTTCTTGTTGTGTGGTCGCTAAGTCATTAATACCTTTTATTGCTTTTATTTTTTTACAATATGGACAAGATTTTTTTCTAGTTAACTTATTTTTAATAGTTTGCTGATATTCTCCATTACATGCAGAGCATTTCCACCATGCTCTATAATTTGAATTACTCATAATTGTACATGATTCTCTATCATTTAAAGTAGACCATTCCTTAATTAACCATGGGTGTGTAGTTGCAAGATCGTTAAATCCTTTTAATATTTTTGCTTTTCTACAGTAAGGACAAGATATTTTACAAGTGAACTTATGACTAACAACCTGCTGGTATGTATTTGAACACACAGAACAGTTCCACCATGCTTTATAGCTTGATTTTTTGGTCAAACAGCTTAATTGTCTATCATTCAAGCTTGACCACTCTTTTATTAAGTGAGGATGAGTTGTTGCAAGATCATTAATTCCTTTTATTAATTTTCTATTGGAACAATAAGGGCAACATTTATCGTTTTCAGCTCTATTAGAAATTTTTGCCTTAAAGTTTCTGTGACATTTTCTACATATCCATTCAATTATATCGTTTGAATTAGAGAAAATATTATAAATGTCACCATTACTATTTTCTAGCCATTCCGATTTTAAAAATGGCTTTTGATAACCTAATGATTCTTCAGGTTTAGGTATTTTTTTATTACAGTAAGGGCAAATCTTCTTGAGTTCTCTATTGTTATTATTCGAAAATTGATCTAGAACAATACTTAGTTTTTCATTAAATTCTAAATTACAACAGTCGCACAACCATATATATTTTTTATTTTTAGCTTCTGATAGAGTTATTTCATCAATTTTTTGGATATTCTTGCTGCTCCAATAACTAGTTAGTTCAGGATGAATGTCAGATATTGTATTATATCCCTTTAATGGTTGTTCATCATTACAATATGGACAGCTATCTCTTACTTCTTTTCTTATTGGAATTGAACAAAGGTATTCACCTTGACAAACAGAACACTTCCACCAATATTTTTTTGTTTCAATGTGACTTAGTGCTAAATGGACAGGTAATCCATTTTTATCGCTCCATTCTTCTTGTAATTTTGGAAAATTATGGAGTATATCATTGTCGAAAACCAGTGTATCCCAATCACAATGATTAGGACAAGTTTGAAAATTACTATTCTCTAAGTCAGTTCTTGAAGCCATCTCATTAGGACTACAATAAAAACTGACATTGCAACAAGGACATTTCCAATTTATAAATTCAGAAGACTTATGCCAGTATTCAGAAATTGATTTATCATTACTTTTATCCCAAAATTTCGCTAAATATGGATGAGTTTCTTGTAAAGTATTATACCCTTTTAACATTTGTTTATCACTACAATATGGACAACCTTCTTGATGTCTTTTTACAACGGAACATTCATATTCCCCATTGCATTTCATACATTTCCAAGTTGCTACTATATTAGACAAACAGTCAATCATATTTTTTTTAATATGATTTTTAACCATTTGGTCAAGAAGATGCTTATCTGTGTAGTTGAGAGGCTTTACGTTCACTCGTATAGCTGTGTCAAAAGTTGCTTCGCATTTAGTACAATAAAATCCATTCCTCTTAATTCTTGAGATCAACTTATCTATTGATAAATCAAAAAAATGCTTGCATTTATCACATTTCCATTTTCTTGGAATTGTAACATTATCACTGAGAGTTAATTTTTCAAATTCCAACTCGTTATAATCGCCTGAAAGATATATTTTACCGAGGTTAGGGTATGCTTTACAAAAAGGTACACAATATTTATATTCGTTACAGCCTACATGAACAACTTTTTTGTTTAATTTTCTTGTTAATAATCTAGAAGTATTGGCTACATCTTTCCAACCAACATGACAGGTAGGACATTTAAAATGAAATAATCTCTTTGAAGTAAAGGTTAAATTTTCAATCTCTTCCTGAATCGTTTCTATATTTTCATAATGAAAGTTTATGTACTCAAGAAAGTTGGGAAACCTATCAGATATAGAGTTTTCACCTTTTACAAACACTTCTCCAAGGTCGCATACAGGACAGATTTTCGAATGATTTAGGATTTGCTTGTAAGATTTTGATACAGTTGCTCTCCATTCGTATGAACAGTTAGGACATTTCCAGCTAACGTGTTTTTTACTAGTAATAGGGAGTTTTTCTATATCTAATTTAATATTGCTATCAAAATTCCAATATTTCAATAAAGCTGTAAAATCAGTGATGAAGTCTGACATTTTTTCCTCCTAATACTTAGTCTTATTATCCAGTAAGTTTTTAATTTCCAAAATCTTACTTTTGCCTGCTTTCTTCTCTTTATGAGTGTGCTTTTCAAAAGATATTTTCGTGTCTGAAGTAATAATATTCTCGCTAAGATACTTCTTAGTTACTATTTGCTGATCAGATTTTAACAAGCCTTCTTCTTTTAACAATTCATTCGCAATCTCAGGATACAAACTGGTTTTAAGAAGATTTCTTAACTTTTTGTTTTCCTCTAATAATTCTTTGTTTAACGCTGTCTGCTCCTTTATTTCAGCATTTTTCTCATTAAGTTGTGCCACCTCATTTTTAAACTCAGAAACTCTTGTTTTAAGCTTACTAGCTTCATCCTTATATTCTACTGCTGCTTCAGCAACTCTTTTATAGTAGTTATTAAGCTCCATCAATGCTGATTTAATGGCTTTAGGGGTTCTATTAGTCATTAAGAAACGTTCCACATCTAGAGTTTTATATGTTATAACTGTTTGATAGGTGTCGTCCTCAAATAGTTCCATTTTATCATTAAGAGCTTGTCTAAACTCTTTATTTCTTCTAATTGTTGTGTCTGCAACTTGTGGAAATCCGTTGCTTCTAAGGTAATTTCCAAACTGTGGAATTTTGAATAGTCTAGGATTATTCGAACAATGTTCCAGTAAATAATGTTCAAATAACAATAGCAATTCTTGATTATCAATATACTTCTTTCTCGCCATTTGAGAACTCCTGCAAAGATAATTGTTTTTCAGTTAGATATTCTTGATAAGAATGACTAACGGTTTTAAGTTTTAATAACGCCTCACCAATATCTTCTACATTTCCCTTTCCTTGTCGAACTCTTTTTATTGCCTCATCTACAATTAAAGCTTCCTCATCAATTGATTTCTTAAATGTTTTATCCATAGAAAAATAATCTTTTCCAGCTTTTCTGTAAAATGGACAACTAGTGCAAGCACCAAGCTCTGCATGTGAGCTAATGACTTTAAGGCAGTCTGAATAATCACCTTCCGCAAATCGAGGTGAATAACATCTACCTTTATTATCAAGAGAAACATAGTTTTTATTAACGGTGTATTTATGATGGGTTTTACTGATAGCGTAAGACGTTTGAGAGTTTGTTAATTTACGATAAAGCTGATAGCTCCTACATTCAATAAACTGACTCAGATTTGAAAAATAATGTGAGGATGTTGTGACACTATCATGTCCAGCTAAGAGCATTGCTGTTACTGGACTAGCCCCTTCTGCTATCAGGTTGATCATTGCAATGTGTCTCGTATCTCCAATATGAATGAAATTAATCTCGTGTTCTTCTAATTGCTTTGGGGAATTGATATGATGGACAAAATACCCATACTGTTGAGATACAATCTCATTAAAGAAATATTTTAAAATTGTATTTAAGTTACTGTATGTCAAGAAACGGTTTTTAGTACCAGCAATACGTTTCCATTTCCGATAATGAGAGTCTGTCACAAATAGAGTATCCAACTGCGTAGATGATAAGTCTTTGGTTAGCTCTAAATAATTTAGAATCTCACTCGCAAGCTTAAATGGTACTTCGTAAGTTGTTAAATAATAATCCTCTGAAATTTTATGGGATACTCCCTTGTCTTTTCCTTTTAAGTTATTTCGTCTGAGAGTTAAGTAATATTTTCCGTCTTTTTCTGTGAGACAATTTCTCTGAGTGAGCAAAAACTCCCTTGGTCTAAGTGGTACTACTGCTGTTATTTGCCACCATAAGTAAAGAGGGTAATAGAATAATCTCTCATCATCTGATAAAGGTTTCGTCCAATAGTCGCTTATAATATCATTAAATAAAAAATAGGATTGAAATTGGGCTAACTTTCGCTGTTTTTTAGTGTTCAGTTGATAACCAACATTTAAAAGTTCATCTAGTTGCTCAATCAGTTGGGTTAATTCGTTACTCTCTAAACATGGTAGTGTAGAAAGAAAATCTATACATACTGAAGGATTGGAAATCTTCATATTTGCTAATGAGAAGACTTCGTTCACTTTTAGTTCTTTGACTAATTTCTTTATATCTCTTAAAAAGGCTTGGAGTGTGATTAAAACATGATGTTCCATAGATAGCACTATAAAACTCTTCAAGTAGGTAACAAAGTCATCAAAAGATAATTGAAATACTAGTTCATAAAACTTTTTATATTGGAATTTATTCAAGTTAAAAATGAAGCTAACGTTAGAATATTCATTAGTCGTTTCCCATTTATTTTCTTCAAAATTGGTGGTTAGGATAATCCCTTTTTCAACATAGTCTTGAAAACATTCTTTTGCACTCTCAATCATATTGTCATCAAACAGGATAATTTCATTTACTTTACGAAATAATTTTAATTGATTATTCAACTGACTAACTCCTTGATAATATCCTCATAATCAGATAATACAGCTTCGCCATACTGTTCTGATAAAGCTTCTAACATTTCTGTAAGACATGGTTTAATCTGCTGCTCAAGAATGGCTCGAACCTTTCCTCGTTCAAGTCCATTTTGTAATTTTTGATATTGTTTATTGAGACGATTAAACTCACCAATTAACAAAAGCAAGGTAGATTTTGTTTGTAATTCATACTGGCAGCCAACACAATGTTGACGGTCATCATAGGGGCATAGTTTCCCTAACGCAGATAAGAGACACATACTTTCTCCCTGCTTAGAGAAAGCCTCTCCGTTGCCAATTCGATGACAGATTGTCAGTAATTGTTCAGGTTCAACGTTGTTTTCAACTAGAGTTTTTAAAGCTTGTTGAGAACGCAAATCAGCCCTAATGCTCAATTCTAACGTTTTCTCAATTTCTACTGGCGTTAGATCTAAACTTTTAATCATTTGAGTTTGTTGGCTTGGACTTAATTCTTTATACTTTCCTCTAGTTACAATGGTCAAGAGCATAGACGGAATCATGGATAATACGCCTCGCTCAAATAGTTCTTTTGCAACCATTTCAGGTTTTAGTTGTCCAAGTTGGGCATCTTTTAGATACGTTGTTGTAGTTTGCGCAAATTCATTAAAATTACCTTTATGGCTACGAGCTAATGCTGCTAAAAAATAACCTTTAATATTCAGTTCTGACTTTTCTTCAAGAACGTCATCTGCTAACATTGCGACAGATTGTAAGTAAGACTTGTTTGCAGAACGACTACTAAAGTTACGCTCTAAAAATAAATTTCCGATTTCCTCCCCCATATAACTAGTAATCTTTTCATAAGTTTTAATTCGTCTGATCAATGGGTTTTCAGCATTGTATGGTATTTGAAGTTGAAAATGTGCTTCACAGATAGCCAATAACGTTCCAATAAGAACCTGACAACTTTCTGGGACGTGAAACTTTAGCTGAGTAACGTTAGAAGCGTTTTTTGTTTTATTAGGTGTTAAGTTTAAATAAGTCAATCTTGTTGTAATACTTAGTAAAGTCCTTCTAGCTTCACTACTACTCCAAGTTCCATCTACTACTGCTTCTAAAACTTCTAATGGTTCTCTTGTTAATTTAGGATGTCCTAATCTTTCTAAGTCTGTTGATCTTAGTGCGCAAATAAAATGTAACCCCAGATACAACCATGTATCTGCATAGTTTTTTGAATTTGCTGCTTTACAAAACATATCATTTTTTATGATGTAGTCCTCGTTGAATAGGTAGTACATTAATTCAAGGTATTCATCTAATTCATACGCTCCATTTGCACTCTCAATCGTGTAACGCTTCGTCATTTCGAAACTCACTCGATAACGAGTAACACCTTTATTGAGTAGCCATTTAATAAATTGAATGAGATTATCACCTAGATATTTTGTGAGAACTTCTGTTGCTACTTCTACTAAGGTCTCCACTTCAGCATCACTATATAGAAACAAATCTTTTGTTAAGTAGTATGCTAAAAAATCAAGTAGATAAAAACGATTTGTTTCACTCAGCTTTTCTTCTTCAGCAAATTGGTTAAATAATTCGCTAGTAGACGGAAATTTTTTAGAAAAGATTGCCTCCATACTTTTAATTCCAGGAGGTGTTGTTAAATAGTCTTTGATATGATTTTTAAGAACTTCAGCATCTTTTTCAGAAATAGTATAATCATCAAGATTTATAGACACACCAAACCATTCATTGTCTAGTAAGAATCCACTGACTTTCTCACGGTGTTTTATTGTAACAGCACCTAACTCGACTAATATTCTTTCAAGATAATTTTTTAAATCTACTACCAATAGCTACTCCTTTTAATCTTCTCCAAACAATTTTTCTGCTTGCCAGTTCATATATTCAAAAACACCATTATTAACCTGACCATATTGTTTTGCAATTTCTCCTTTATTTTGTAAATAAACCCAAGCGCTCTCTGGTGAATTATCCCCTCTAGCAGACATCAGCTCACTAACTTCATTAACACCTGATAACACTAATTGAGTGGTGTACCAGTGCCTAAAGATATGGGGTGAAATATTATTTTCTTGCAAGAGTTGACCAAAAAAGACAACCTCTGGGTCATCAGATTTAAGAAATATTGGGATCATTTCTTCGCGAATAATCTTACGAAATCGTTGATAGTACACATCGTATGACAATGCTTTCCCTTGCTTGTTAAGGTTTAATGGACCATAATCTTTCTCATACTTTTTACCCTCTAGATAGCTCATATAATCATTATAAGTGTCTAAAAAGACCTCCAAAAAGATATAAGGTACAGCTTGAAGTCTTTCCTTTTTAATTCGTCCAGTAGGCTTCAAATCGCTTCTAAGAGGCATTTCTTTTCGTAGATCAATCTCAATTTTAAATACTTGATCATCACTTTGGTGGAATAAAATACCTGCCCCCAAAGGACTATCTTCACGTCTTACATTACAAGCTTCTGATGGTCTTAAACCAACAAAAGCTCCTAGAGCGACAACCATAAGTAAATCCTTATGATACTGAGCAATGTGAGCAAAGAGCATTTCAAAGGCGCTGTTTGGCATATCTCTAAAAATCGACTTCTGTGTGTTGCTATCATCAACAAATATCTCAAAATTCAACTCTTTTCTTTTGATGACTCTGCCTCGTCTATTAGTGAACGTATTGATAGAATAAAGGTCTTTGGGCTTCAATTTAGCCTTTCCTTTTTGTTCATTCAAGTATAGAGTTAAAAAATCAAGAACTGCATTTACACATTTTTCGACTGTACTTTTCTTTCTATTTTTTCTATCCTCTGGTAGTTGCGCTAAACCATAAAGCATAAAAAACTCCTTGACCATTTCAAAAGTTAGTTGATCAAGATTGTTTACCCCAACTGTTCCAAATAGAAAGTTTAAGAACTTAACAACGTATGAAAAACGTTTGTTTCCATCGTCTGAGATAGACTTAATTTTTGCGGCAGATTTTACATATCTATGAAAATCAGTGAATTGTAATGTGCCATCATCATGTTTGAGTGCAATCAATTGCTTTGTAACGATATTATTATCACCTAGAATCAGCGAATGTTTATATACAACAAATCTCATGCCGCCCCCTCATTTTGTTAACTATTTAGTTAACCTCTTGATTTAATTATAACTTTTTGTTACAATAAAAGTAAAGTGAAAACTTTACAAAAATAGAAAAAATATCAAAAGTTAATTAACAAAAGTAAAAGATAAGAGGTTAAAATGTTTTCAGGTGAACGATTAAAAGCTCTTCGTAAAGAGAAAAAAATGAGCCAAGAAAAACTCGGCTCACAATTAAATATTTCTAAGGTTGCTGTTTCTAACTGGGAAAATGGAAAATCATTTCCTACTATGGATAATTTAAATGAACTTGCGAAATTTCTTGAGGTTGAAGCTCATTATTTCGAAGAACATAGTGAAGTGATTAGCATCTATCGTCAATTAAATAACGTTAACAAAAATAAAGTTGTTGTCTATTCATCGGAATTACTTGAGGTACAAGAAAAATCTGATAATAAGGTAGTTGATCTATTTAGTTACAAAACCTATGAAGGTCTTTCTGCTGGGACTGGCTACTCCTATTTTGGAGATGGCGACTACACCCTGACTTATTCAACTGAAAATATCCCTCATGATTTTGCCTCTTGGGTTGTAGGTGACTCAATGGAGCCTGATTTACCTGATGGCGATGTGGTATTGATTAAGCAATCAACAAATATCGAAGATGGACAAATTTATGCAGTGGAATTTAACAATCAAACCTATGTAAAAAAAGTGTATCTTCATAAAACCTATCTACGACTTGTTTCAATAAATAAGAAGTATGATGATATATATGCTCCATACGAAGAAAACCCTCGGATTATTGGAAAGATTGTTGGTCACTTCACACCTATTGAGGAAGTAAAATAAGATTATATTAGTGATAAAAAAATTATATTAGAAAAGGTTTTAAGTGGAAAGATTCTTTTTCCTGGACTTTTTTTAAAAAATAAATTATAATAGAGAAAATACTTAGAAAGAGGTTCTTAATGCCATACGCAATAGATTTATTTTGTGGTGCAGGGGGTTGTTCGGAAGGATTAATCCAGTCAGGTTTCCATATTTTATTTAGCTCAGATATCAGTGAGATGGTAGAAAAAACTTATGTAAATAGACATGAACAACTTGGTTTGATCCAAGGAAAAAATACTTGGTTTGAAAGACGTGACATTCGAGAATTGACAGGTTCAGATATAAAAAAACATATCTCTGAATTAGAAATTTTTAAAAACAAAGAAATACCTGAAATTGATTTAATCATGGGAGGTCCAAGTTGCCAAGGATTTTCAAGAGCTGGTAGAAGAGATAAATCCGATCCTCGTAATATGCTTTTTGGCGAATATGTGAGAGTTGTCAATGAAATTCATCCAAAATACATTATTCTAGAAAATGTTGAAGGATTTATGGATATGCAGTTTCTAGGATATAAAGGGATCACAGGCATTGAATACTCTGATGGTTCAGTTACGCCTGATATATTAAAGTCCGAGTTAAATGAAATAGGCTATGAAACTTTAGAACCTAGAATATTAAATGCTGCCGATTATGGGGTTCCTCAAAGACGGAATAGAGTTATTTTTATCGGGTATAAGAAAGGTCTTAAGCAACCTCAATACCCTGCTCCTACTCACGGTCCAGAAAATTATATTTCACTTGAAGAAGCTATCGGAGATCTTATTATTGATAAAGAGGTCAAAGAAATGGTTAACCCATCTCCTTCCACTTATCAAAATAAAAGCAAAGAAGGTAGGACACCAAGTCTAAATGGAGAACCAATCGCTTCTAAGAAGATATTAAATAATGAAGTATCGAAACAGACTGATATTGTCAAAGAACGATTCTCGTTATTTAAGCAAGGTGAAACTGGGACTGCTTTAAGAAAAAGAATTTTTGAAGAAGGCATTGATTTATCTGAACACAAAGCGTTAATTCAGTTATGTTGTGAAAAATTAAACCTCTCTGAACAAGAGGTCGTTTCCAAATTTAAAGAGAAAAATGTAAGTAAAGAATATTTAGATGTCCTTCTTACTAAGAAAAATATAAGACAACGTTGGGCACCAAATCAACCATCGGCTACTATTGTAACGATTGCTGACGATTATATAAGCCCTTGGGAAAATCGAACTTTTACAGTTAGGGAAATGGCACGCTGTCAATCTTTTGATGATTCATTTGAATTTTTAGGAAAACGTACAACTGGTGGGCTTAAGAGAAGGGTTGAAGTTCCTCAATATACTCAAGTAGGTAACGCTGTCCCACCACTCCTAGCAAAAGCATTAGCTGATGAAATATTGAAAGTTTTATAATTTAGCATCATAAAAATAAAAACTTATAATCAGAATTAAACTATTTCTGATTATAAGTTTTTTATGTTATAAATTTATAATTTAAAATAATTAAATGTTGAATTTAACTGAGGTATAGCTATACCAATTGTATTAATAACACTATCATTGTACCCATTTTTTAAGTTTCTATTAACTAATTCTTTAACTGAGCTAGCAACACCGTTTTTAGAAGGAAGACCCCAGTAATTTCCACCAGAAAGATTTAAAACACGTAAAACAGACGTAGAAGTAGTTTTAAATGTATCTTTACCATCTTTTTGAAGTTTGTTGGACGGTAATGTAACAAACGAATAGGTAAATCTATTTACATAACGAATTGATTTGCCGTTTATTCCAACAGATATGCCATTTCTAAAGTTATCAGCTTGGTATACTGCATCCCATAACATAGGAATTTGAGCATTATCGTTCCAGTTTGTTTTACATTGAATGATGTGAATTTCAATCTCATTAAAATCACGTTCAACGAGAGCGTTAATTATTTCTTTATAATTATATTTATTTCTTTTTGTTTTGTAGGTAGGTATTGGATTTGTTGAACCAACGGCATTAATATTTATTGAATTTTTATCAATTGTATAATCTTGCTTATCAGGAAATGTGATTGCAATTAAATCGGATTCTGTATTAGAATTAAAATTTCCATATGTTACAGTAATAGCTTCTGCAATTGGATCAGGAATCAATTCTTTTTTGTGTTTTATTACGACAGTTCTCCTGTTTACTGTACAGAGATTTAAGTACCAGCAAACAATCGCTTCCCAGCACGCACCCCCCTCAGAAACAGAACTTTGTGAACGCCCTGCTTGACCAGTTACACTAAAAACATCTCTTAAATGGTCTCCAATATTAAGAATTTCTTGCCGTGTGGGAATTTTACTAGAAAAAAGATTCTGTATTTCATTATGCCAAGTCGGCCAAGAATTATTAAAACTCTTTAAACTAAACAAGTTATTTACAGACATTTCTCGAAGATATTCAACTATATTTTGGGGCATATTATTTCCTCTTTCTTATGTTTTATTTCTATAATTCTTCAATTTCTTTAAATATTTCAGAAGTAGAAATTTCTAACCCCTTCGATATTTTTTGAATATTTTTTAAAGATATATTTCGTTTACCGTTTTCAACAGTTGCGTAATAAGTGCGATCCATACCAATACTTAAAGCAAATTTTTCCTGACTGTAACCTTTGAGTCTGCGATGTTTTTTTATGATTTGACCATATTTAGCTAATAAATCTTTCTCACAATACAAATTATTCACCTAATTAAAATCTATTAATATTATTATACTACTATAAGTTAGATTATATGACAACGGTTTTTAAGCAACTTTTTAAGTAGATTAGCAAAGTAAATTTATTCTTTTTTATCAAGTAGTTAACAATTATTTGATATAAATCTTATTTTTGTAATCTAATTATACTGTTCAATTAAAATTTTATAATTTATCTTCAGAAGTCACTTCTTCAAAAATTATCGGAATCGTAACAACATCACCGCTTAGACTAGTTTGTTTTTCATTTTCACTTATTTGAATAGCATTTTTAAGTGAAAAAATAACTTCTCTTACAAGATTTAATAAATCTAATGTACACTCTTTCAATTCAAATTCAGTTAGATATAATCTACTTTCGTTATTATCTACACTTCCATCAAAAAAATTTAATGTTATATTAGTAAACCTATGCTCTAAATAATTTCTAATAGTTTTTAATCGCTTTGAGTGTGGATTTGCTGTCAAAGAATTATTACCATTATCAAAATCTTTCGATATCCAAAATATAGATGATAGACCAATATTCTTATCCAACAACTTACCTAAATTGCTATCTGTTCTCCAAATTGAATGAAAATTTACTTGTCTAGTCTCAATTTTTAGAGAATAATATTCATTTATAAACATTCCTACTTTATCTAATAATGAATATAGTGTTTTAAAAGCTGCTTTTAATCCTTCTACTCGGATAGAATATTGTACGTATTCTAGACAATCAATAAGGTCAACATTCTCATCAGCATAATGAACCGAATCAACCTCAATGCTATTAAAACAGAGATAACGCGCATAAACATATTCTTGCTTAATTTGATTAAACATAGAAATATATTTGTTTAAATCTTTATCGGATTGAAATAATAAACTTGGTAGTAAAAGATTATCATCATATCTATTTATATCGTCAGCTTGTAAATCATTAAGTGGATTAAGATACAGCCCGTTGTTCCAACACCATTCACGATACTTTTGTGAATTGGGATTGTAATCAATGTCTTTACAAGAACATTCATCTAAGTCTTTATAATTAAGATATTGTTCATAAAGTTCAATAAATTGTTTTTCTGCATAATCAACTCTGTTTGGGTCTGAAACAGTTATGCTTGTTTCTATTAAATTTTTAATTTTTTTAATAAAGTGAAGGTGTTCGTCATCATTCAAAAAATTACGATAATGATGTAGACAAATAGCCAAGTTACCACTAGCCATTGCGAATCTTGGATTAATTTGCATACATTTACAATACATCTTGATAGCTAACTGTTTTCTACCACAAGCATCTAAAAGATTTGCGTAATTGGTGTAAAGTGAACATAATAATGGGAAAACAAACCTACTGTTCTCAGAATTTATATCAACGTTATTTGAAATTTCTATAGCTTTTCTAAAGTAATAAATTTGTTGAACTGTAAAATCGGTATCTATGTTGAAAACTAAGTTATCACTTAGTTCAAATATATCAGCGTATGCTGTTCCGATGGAATAAAATAATTGAATTTTGGAAATATCATCAATAGTATTTTCCATATTTTTTCCAAATTCTATTAGTCTATGGATTTCCTCTATATTTTTATGTTTAAAAGCATTATCGAAATCCATTGATAATTTAAGTACACTATGATTAATTGGATTATTTGTTAACATCTTCATTCCAAACTAAATATTTCGATTTTAAATTTGATTTTCCTTTATTTTTCTGTTCTTCAACTAACATATCAGATAAAAACTCTTTTATCATATCCCAATTAAAATTCTCTTTAAATCCTCTACTACCATCAGAAGGAACGTTTAATGAAAATGTTGCAAATACGGTTTCACAAGTTCTCCTTGGAAATTTTGCTAAGTAAGAATCAAAAAATGAATTTGAATACCTATAATGATGGCTATGAATAAAATCTTTCCATGTATTTAGCATTGTCGCTTCATCTACAATATCTATTACGGAAACTTCTTCAAGTGGTCGGTCTTCAATATTTCCCCATGCTTTTTTCATTAAATTAACAGCATCTACGTCGCTCTTAGGAGCACTGTATCCAAAAATAGTTAACATATATGAATGATCTACAAAGTAATCTAATGCTTTCCAACACCAATTTATGTATCCATCGGAAGAATAGTCTTTATTTTTCACTGGATACAATAATTTTGTTGGATTAAATTTATTATGACATGTTGGACAGTAGCAATCTACACCTCCAAACTCAATATGTTCTTCACAAAACCCAACAGCTACATTACCATGTAAACAAAGAATTTTTGGCAAGTTCAGGGTAATTTTTGAGCAGCGAATATAAGCTTGTATAAGTAAAGGGTCCCAATTAAACGTGGCTATACAATCTTTATTAGTTAAACTTAATATTAAAAAATCATAAATTGTTGGTTCATCAGGTAACTCCAACGAAGCAAAATAATCATAAAGTCTTTCTTCTAGTTTTCTAACTATTTCGGAGCACTCTTCTCTCTCAAATAATTCTGAATAGATATCCTCTAAATTTTCGCTCTTTGTCTGTAATTCAACACCAGCAAGAATTTCTTCTAAATTTAGTTTTTTTAGCAATCCATTCATAACTGAAGAACTTTTTCCGTTTTTATCACCATCTGGAATTGCTGCAATCGTAGCACCAGCTCCTAGAATAACTGTATGTGATCTCATGTCATTTCTCCTGAAAGTCTTTTGAAACTATTATACCACTGTATCTACTTTATTTATGCTTCAAATACTATTATTATAACCATAAATATTTTAAATAAAATGTACAATTGAACCACCACTTCTTCTACAACTATTAGAGTTAAAAATGTACAAATCAATTTCTTAAATCAGATGATGTGATGAACTATAAAACATACAAAATACCACTCCAGAATAATGTACAAAACAAAAATAAAGTACACTCTATAAAGAATGTACTTTATGTTTCTAATTCAATTGTATCAATGGTTTAGCTCTAGTTTAGTCAATTGTACATAAACTTTTAGTTTTAACCAAAAATTTTTTTGGAACAAAAATAGCATAAAAGATGGGATTTTTGTACATTACGCATCTAAGCTACTGGATCAAAAAATGTACTTTATCTTGCCTTAAAATAAAGTACATTTTTCAAATAGTGTACATAAGGAAAAGTACAAAAATTTCCAGTTTTTGTGTCAAACAGATCTCAATCTTTGGAGTTTCATTGTTAATCATTATCTAGTGCTTTTTCTAGTTTCCAAATACTAAACCAGAATGAAATAGTCAGCAGAATAAGGAAAATAAAAAAGAGATTATCAGTAACGATACTTCTGTTCATTCTACATAACTGAAGAGCTATATAAGGAGCTATGAGATACAAAATACATTGTATAATTGCTATTGTTTTCTTTTTCATGATTTTAATCTTACTGTACAGATTTGATACAGTAAACTCCTTTCTAGCTTTATGCTTTATCATTTCTAACTTAATTATAGTCTTATTTTTACCCAAGTTCAATTATTTGTATGTAAAATATTTTATCTGCAAAAAATAACCGATCTCATTTCTGAGAATCGGTTTTCTAACGTATTTAATTAATTTTTACATAATATAAATTATGTAAAAAATCTACAACAACAAATCTTTGACTTTTCCAATTTCACTTTTTGGAATCACCAAGTGAATCATATCACCCAGATACATTCTAGTTGAGCCGTTAACTGTTTGGCTCTTGCCATTATGGACTTGGGTGGTGATGAGTACGTTATGTGGCAAGTTGAGTTCGTGAACCTGTTTTCCAGCGATTTTGTCAGACACAGGGATTTCTATGAGGGTGACTTCTCCTTCGTCTGTTGCTTCTTCTGGTAACATTTTTTCTAGCATGGCCTCATAGACTGGGGCACCCTTGAGCAGATCCATAATAATGTAGGCGACTAAGGTCACCAAGCCAAGTGGCATAAGGTTGCGAATGTCCCCTACCATCTCAGTAACAAGTATCATGGCAGTTAAGGGAGCCTTGGAAATTGCCCCAAAGTAGCCACTCATTCCCAGAATGACAAATATAGGGAATTGTTCCTGACTGACAAGCCTAAGATTGACACAAATGACACCAACTAGGGCACCAAGTAAGGAACCGAGCGCCAAAATGGGAAGGAAAATTCCTCCTGGGAGGCCACTTCCATAGCTAATCATGCTCCAAACAAAGCGAATCAAAAAGTAAGCTAATAGAACTTGGAAACTAAAATTTTGCTCAGTTAAGGAAAGAACCAGCTGATTTCCACCACCAAGAATTTGTGGCAAGAAAATCCCGACTGGTATAATAAGGATAAAGGCTAGGATTGGATAATAAGCTTTATCCAAATGAATTTTTTGACCAATCCAGTCATAAATTCGTCCAACATTTAGTACAGCCTTCTCATAGAGAAAACCAGAAAGCCCGAGAAAAACTCCCATAAGGAGGTAAATCCAATACTGGTCTAGGGTCATGAGAGGAATGTTGTCTGGCATATCTAGTACGGGTGTTAGACCAAATATGAGTAGTGAGACAAAGTTTGCTACGAGACTGGCTGCTAGAGTTGAGACCCAGAAAAAGCGGGAAAAATGGTGATAGACTTCTTCTACAACAAAGAGGAGACCTGCTATCGGTGCATTAAAGGCAGCGGCTAAACCTGCAGCAGCTCCACTGGCAATCAGGGAACGTTCCTCTACTGGGCTAGATTTGAGCCACTTGGCAATACCTTTACCACCAACTGCTCCAAGTTGAATGCTTGGCCCTTCTCGACCTAGCATAAGGCCACTGGCAATAGCAAGAATACCTAGAATATATTTTTTCCAGAGGACACTCCACCAGTTGAGACTCATCAGTCCCTTTAGTTCAGCTTCGACTTGAGGAATTCCTGAACCCTTGATATCTTTTTCTGACCGAGTTAGTTTCGCGCTAAGCCAGCAAACTATTACATAAAATAGGCCAATGATAAAAAGATTGCGCACATGGTGCGCTTGATCTTGATAAAGTTCTTGTATCAGATGGAAACCCTTTTCGATTAAGAAACGAAAAGATCCGACGATTAGCCCGACGACGAGACCAACAATGATTCCTCGTCCAACTTGGGATAATATGGTGCTTGAGGCAAAGGCAAATTCTTTCTTGGAACTGAGTGTTTCTGACTGTTCCTCCATAATCATTTCCTCTTACTTGTCTTTCTTAGTTGAAACCAGTGTTTTGACTGGTTCAAAACTGGTTCGGTGAATTGGGGTGACACCTAATTTTTCCAGTCCTTCTAGGTGTTTAGCTGTTCCATAGCCTGCATTAGCTGTAAAATCATAGCCGGGATATTGGTTGTCATATTCCTTCATCAATTCATCCCGTGTCACCTTGGCCACTATAGATGCAGCTGCGATGGAGAGGGAGTTGGCATCTCCTTTGATAATGGCTGTTTGGTAAATAGACAAATCCAGTTTCATGGCATCTATCAAGAGGTGCTCAGGTTGCGGACTGAGCTGGGAGATTGCTTCCTTCATGGCTAGTTTGGTTGCTTCATAGATATTGACTTGGTCGATGACCTGATTATCCACGATACCAATCCCGATTGATAAAGATTGGTCTTGAACGGCTTGATAAATTTCCAGATGTTTCTTTTTAGGGATTTTTTTGCTATCGTTGAGGCCTCTAATCTTACAATTTTTTGGCAAGATAACGGCTGCAGCGACTACAGGTCCAGCAAGAGGACCACGGCCAACCTCGTCAACACCTGCAATTAAGGCCACTCCTTGCTTGTAAAGCTCTTTTTCATAGGAAAGCATGGATTCCAAACGAAGGTCCTCATCCAGTTCAGCCTGAATGGCTTTTTTACGCTTGTTGATTTCCTTTTGAACTCCAGAGCGACTATCCTTTTCTAGTTCCAGAAAAAGGGGATTGTCTAATTCTTTGACAGTGGCAAGAAGTTCTTTGATTTCTTTAATCGTCGTCATCGATGTCGTCCAATGTATCTAAGGTATAGTTACCGAGTTTTCCATCACGGACTTCCTTGACGAAGAGGCTGTAAAAGCGGTCGTAGTCGTCTCGGAAACCAAGGGCACGGGTCATATCCATGATAATAACAGGTGCTTCTTCTTCTATCTTCATTTGTTTGAAGCGTTCAGCTAGCTTTTCTGGATAATGTTTTTTGAAATAATTGAGACCAAAAATGGTCACTTCATCCATTGGGAGTAGTTGATCTTTAATTGCTCCAGTCAAGGCTAGTTTCAAAGCAACGATTTCGTCTTCGAACTTAGGCCAGAGAATCCCTGGTGTGTCTAATATTTCAAGGTCTTTGTTGGTTTTGAGCCACTGTTGCCCCTTGGTAACACCTGGTTTATTGCCGACAACTGCAATCTTTTTCCCAGCCAAACGGTTCATGAGAGTTGACTTACCAGCATTTGGAATTCCGATAATCATGGTCCGCAAGGTTTCGATCTTGATACCGCGTTCTTTCTGGCGTGCAATCTTATCAGCCATGAGATTCTTAGCAGCATCAGTCACAACTTTTACAGTCACTTGCTCTTTGGAGTTGATAGCCAGAGTTTGGATTCCCTGTGATTCAAAATACTGACGCCATTCTTTGGTCATTGCGGGATCAGCAAGATCTGCCTTGTTCAAAATCAAAAGCTTTGGTTTATCCCCAACAATCTTAGTTAACATAGGATTTTGACTAGATAAAGGTAGGCGAGCATCCACCAAAATCGTCACAAAATCAACAAATTTTAAATTCTCCTGAACTTGTCTCCGAGCCTTAGACATGTGGCCCGGAAACCATTGAATAGTAGCCATAATATTTTCCCCTTCCGACTAAAAAAAACGTAGTAAAAACGTTTTCTTTCTTACTACCTATTCTATCATAAATGAGGAACTTTTGCACAGGCTTTGACCACAATAAACGACAAATAGTATTGGTCCGAAACATCCTTGATGCCAGTCAGGATTTACTTGACTTTTTTTGCCAACAGGTATATACTTAGTGTATACTAATTCGTGGAGGTAGAGCAATGAATACAGTAAAGACTCGGAAGGTGGGGAATTCGCTCACTGTGACCATTCCTAAAAATTTGGGGATGACAGAAGGTCAAGAAATGGTCGTCTACAAAGGGATTGACGGAGTCATTGTCTTAGCTCCAAAACTGAAAGATCCTTTTGATGGGATTACTGATTTGAGAATGACAAATGATTTTGAAGGAGTAAGGTCACTTGATAGCGAAATCTGAGTATATTCCTGAAAAGCAGGATATCATTTGGCTGGACTTTGATCCATCAGTCGGTCGAGAAATCCAGAAACGGCGACCTGCCTTGGTAGTTTCTAGGAGAGAATATGCCTTGCAAACTGGTTTTGTAGCTGTCTGTCCTATCACTCATGGCCAACAACGCTTGGCAGAAAAAGGCTTGCTCGTTCCTGTCTCGTCGGACAAGGTAGATGGCGCTGTCAATCCATTTCAACTGTATACCTTTGATTTTCGGATGCGTAATGCTCAAAAAATAACAAGAATGGACACACAATGTTTTCAGAAAGTCGTCCAACTTTACCAGTACATCTTTGGAGATACTTAAATCCTACCATGCATAGACAAGGTAGGATTTTTTCTATATGAGTAACCTATCTAAAAACGGATGAAGACAATTGAGGAGAATCCCTCTAGTCCAGCTTTCTTGTGCAGATGACAGATGTTCTGCCTGAAGGCATTCTTTTAAAAATTCAGCAGCTTGTTCCGGAGCAATCTCAAACTCAAAGGCTTTCATCTTGTAAAAAAAGTCGATGAGATGCTCAGATAAGTATTCATCTGAAAAGCGTACTTCTCCACTTTTTCGATATTCTAATAGGAGCCGAGAAAATCTGGATTTTTCATCAGGCAAATCCCGAAAATAGGAATTGAGAAGCTAAGTCTGCTTCTGCTTTCGTTCAATAGGATCTTGATTTGCAATTCGCTGATCCTTTTCCAACTCCTTTTGGTTTTGTTTAGCCTTGATAGCCCGTTCGTCCCTATTCTTACCAAAGAGGATTTTTTCCCATTTTCGTTCTTCTTGGGTCAAGGTTTCTGTAAAGCCGAAGTAATCTTGATAGGCTCGTTCTGCAGGCCCCATAGCAAGAATGAGGTTGTCAGCGTATTGCTTGGCGATTTTATCTCTCTTCTTGCGTTCTTTCTCTGCCTGAATCCGTAAATGCTGCTCGTAGTCGATTTTCTCCTTGCCTAGTTTGACAAGGTAGAGTTGGTCATCGGTCTTACCAAGTAAAAAAGGTTTGATACACTTTTCCAGCACTTCTTCCATACGAGCCTTCTTCTTTGGCTCTGCCTTGGTCCAACTTCCGCCTTGAAAGACCTCTAGGAAGAGCTGATAGTCTCTCTCAGGTGCGAATTGATTGCCACGATTGGCTTTGAAAACACCTTTTTCCCAAAACCATTTTAGAAGTCGTTCGTCAAAATCGCTTTTATTAACCTTGATTTTTTCCTTTTTCTGAGCCTTTCTGGTTAGATTTTCAACTTTTCTGAGTAGTTTTTCTTCCTCTTCTAGTTGCCGATCGAGGCTAATACGATGAAAATGGCGAACACAGTCGCTTCCGATAGGAAAAAGACGTTGGCCTGTGACTCCGTTAAAGAGTTCGTAGGCGTATTTTATGGCATTCCCGCAGACACAATTACTACGGCCAATGCCATTAAAGATCAAGGAAACTTCATTCCATTCCTTGGTAGCTTGATCCCAAGTATCGGCTTTTGAAGCCTGTAAAACCGCATCGTGCAGGGATTTTCTAACTGGAAGTGTCACGAGGTCTCCTTTCTAATACTCAATGAAAATCAAAGAGCAAACTAGGAAGCTAGCCGTAGGTTGCTCAAAACACAGTTTTGAGGTTGTGGATAGAACTGACGAAGTCAGTCACCTATATACGGCAAGGTGAAGCTGACGTGGTTTGAATTTGATTTTCGAAGAGTATAAATTATACTTTTACAACTTGAACCTCATCTTTACCGAGCAAAATCAAGTATTTTTCAATGTTTTCAATCGAATAGGCTCGTGATAAAGCCTCTCCGTATAGGGCTAACTGACCACGATAGCGGTCTATGAGTTGACTTGGTTGATCGTAACGGTCTGTCTTATAGTCGAAAAGAATAATTCTGTCCTCATAAAGTAGATAGCCGTCCAAGATCCCACGAACAACAAAATCTTCCTGACTCTTTTGATCTTTTTTGAGCATAGAGAAAGGTTGCTCGCGATAAAGATGGTCTGTATTAGCAAGAATTTCCTGACCAAGTGCTGTGTCAAAGAATGCAAGGATTTTAGCAAGATTGATATTTTTTCTAACAGCTGGACTAGCTTGAACTTGTTTGAGAGTTTCTGTCAAGCTAGCAAGTGTTGGTTGCTGACTGAGGTCAATTCTCTGCATGAGTTCGTGAGTGGCACTACCAATCTCAGATCCAGTTACCTTTTCTTTAGTTGAAAAATCTGGTAAATCAAAGCTGATTTGCTTTTCCGGTGATGGAGTTTGGTTAGTAATTTCTACCCCTTCCATATCCATAACGGGTTCGTAGAATTTCTTGATTTGGCTTGGGGTTTGAACACTTGGTAGTTCAATGGCTGCGCGGTGAAGAGTATTATAAATTTCCACATCTTTCAGCATTTCCAAAGCTTCTTTGATGGTTTCTGACTGGCGGTTGTCTGCTTGAGAACTATCTTGGAGAGGACTCTTGTTTTCCAACTGACCAATAGCTTCCCTAGTCAACTGGTCTTCACCAATAAAACGATAGCTAAAGTTGAGATTGTCCTTGGCAAATACTTTACTGATAGCCCAGACCCAATCTTGGAAATTTCTTACTTGCAGTCTGGTATTGCTATCTAATTTTCCGTTATTTGCTGCTGGGTATTCCTTGGCTTCTAGCTTTTCACGAGAACCCTTGCCGACAAGATAGAGCTTTTTCTCAGCTCTCGTCATGGCAACATACAGCAGACGCATCTGCTCTGAATAGCTAGCCAGTTGCAGTTCTTTCTCATTCTGCGTATAAGTTAAGCTAGGAATAGAGAGTTTAATGGTTTTAGGATAGTGTGCTTCCACTGCTCCTGTTTCCACGTTGGCAATGTATTTGACACCAAGCCCATTTTGACGACTGAGAATAACGTCTGACATCGAGTCTTGCTTGTTGAAGTCCTGATCCATATTGAGGATAAAGACGTAAGGAAATTCCAATCCTTTGCTCTTGTGAATGGTCATAAGTTCCACGGCATCTTTAGGCGGTGCGACGGCTACGCTTGCGAGATCGTGCTGGGCTTCTAGGACTTGGTCAATCATACGAATAAAACGAGACAAGCCTTTGAAATTGCTCTTTTCAAACTGGTCAGCACGTAGCGCTAGGGCATAGAGATTGGCCTGTCTAGCAGGTCCGTTTGGCAAGGCTCCAACATAGTCATAGTAAAAACGGTCGTTGTAAATCTTCCAAATCAAGTCATAGAGAGAGTGGGTTTTGGCATACAAGCGCCAAGAATCCAAAATATCCATGAACTGATTTAATTTTTCCGCTAGAGATTTATGAATCAAGTTTTTCTGACTTGTTGCGAGTTTTTGAGCATTAACAAGTTTCTCATAGAAATTTTCTTGGACTTTATCAGCTGCTTTCTGAAGGGAGAAACGTGCTAACTCGTCCTCATCAAAGCTAAACATTGGAGACTTCATAAGCGCAACCAAGGCATAGTCTTGCAGGGGATTGTGGATGACACGAAGAGTGTCTAGCATGACTTGCACTTCTAGGGATTGGAGATAATTGTTTTGCTCACCGTCTGTTTTGACAGGAATTCCGTACTCTGACAGAGCGAGGAGGATCTGGTCATTACGACTGCGACTGGAAGTCAAAAGGGCAATTTCTTTGAAGGCTACACCTTTTTCTTGATGGAGCTTCAAGATTTCCTTGATAACTAGGCGCATTTCTCCTGTGAGTTTCGTTTCTGCTTGGCTCTCTTCCTCCTCTTGCCCACTATCGTCCTTGTCGTAGAGGAGAAACTCTGCCTTGTTCTCAGGATTGGGAGTTAGTTTGATGTTGGCAAAAACAAGCTGGTGCATGCTATCATAGTTGATTTCGCCGACCTCTTGGTCCATGAGACGTTCAAATACATCGTTGGTTGCTGATAGCACTTCTGAACTACTACGGAAATTTTCCTTGAGCAAAATCAGCTTTCCTTCTTGAGGATTTTGCGCATAGCGTTGAAATTTTTCATTGAAAATCTGGGGATCTGCCTGACGGAAACGGTAGATGGACTGCTTGATATCTCCCACCATAAAGCGATTGTGACCATTCGACAGCAATTCCAGCATTCGTTCTTGAATGTGGTTGGTATCCTGGTACTCATCGACCATAACTTCGTGGAAGCGCTCCTGATAAGCCTCACGAACTTGCGGTGAATTCTCTAAAATCTCAATGGTGTAATGACTGATATCAGCAAATTCAAAGGCATTTTCTTGGCGTTTACGTTCACGATAAGCTTCCACAAAATCACTCATAAAGGTTTGGAAGATTTTAGCTAGATCACAGGTGTCTTCATGATAACGCTCTTGGTAGTCGAGAACCGTTATCTGGTCCGCCAGTTGTCCTAGTTTAGCAAACTGGGACTTTCTCTCCTCATTGTAGGCATCTGCCAGTGGTTTCAAATCGGCCTTACGACTGGAGTTAGCCAGAGCTCGACCATTTTTCTCCTTAGAGATGGCGACAATACGAGCAAGCACTTCTTGATAAGCCAGACTATCGGACTCTTGATTTAAGGAGCTAATTTCATCCAGAACCTGTTGAACAGCTTCTAAATAGGCAGCTTTTGGAAACTCCTTGGCATCGTTATACAGATGGTAACGGAAGAAACTTTCCAAGTCCCAAAGCGCTTGCTTGATTTGCTCGGTCAGTTTGTCTTTTTCAATTGCAAAGTCAGCTTCTTCAAACCCTTTGAGAAAAGAGTCGCTCAGCCATTTTTGGGGACTACTGGTGGATTGAAGAAAATCATAGATTTTGTAGACCTGCTGGCGCAGACCACGTTCATCCTTGCCACGCCCTGCAAAGTTCTTGACCAAACGACTAAATTTCTCTTTATTTTCACCTTGGTAATGGGATTCAAACACCTGATGAAAAACTTCATTTTTGAGGATTAACTGTTCGCTTTCATTTTGTAGAATACGAAAGTTTGGTGCAATATCAATCAGGTAGCCATGTTTACCGAGGAATTTTTGTGTGAAGGAGTCCATGGTTCCGATGGCAGCGTTTGGCAGATCAGCCAACTGTCGTCCCAAGTGTTGTTTGAGATCAACATCATCGGTTTCTTGGATTTGCTGGCTGATTTTCTTCTCCAAGCGTTCCTTGAGTTCGGTAGCAGCCTTGACGGTAAAGGTCGAGATAAAGAGTTGAGAAATTTCGACACCACGCGCTAACTGATCCAGAATACGCTCGGCCATGACAAAGGTTTTCCCTGAACCAGCAGACGCTGAGACTAGGATATTTTGCCCAGCAGTATAAATTGCTTGGATTTGCTCGGCAGTTTTCTTCTGTTCCTTGCTCGAACTCGCTTCTGCTTCTTGCAATTTTTTAATTTCTTCCTCAATTAAAAAGGAAATGGGCTTCATCGATTCAACTCCTCTCTCATTTTTTCAAACCAAGCTTGCTTGAGCTTTTCTCCGACTAGGCGCTTGCCATCAGCTAAGTCTAACTTCTCTAGGAAACGAGCTTGACCCAAGTGGTAATTGGCTTCAAATCCTGTAATGGCTTGGTGTTGCTGGACGTATGGGGCAATACTTCTGCCATTCTCTGTGTATGGATTGATGGCGAACTGGCCTTCTAGAATCTTTTCAGCAGCCTTCTTGTAAAGATGGGCATTGTAGTCCAATAAGAGCTGAAACTCCTCATCAGTCAGCTGGTTGGCCTTGTTTTTGTTGTAAAATTCGCCCAAATGACTGCTTTCTTTCTCTAAAAAGAGTCCCTGGTATTTCATAGACTTGCTGGCTTCTACTACTGCTCCTGTCAAACTCTTAACGGTCAACAGAGATTGGACAGGTTCAGCCATTTCCAAGTACATAGCACCGAAAAAGTTCTGCTCCCCTTCTCTTTTTAAGGCAGCTAGATAGGTTGGCAGTTGGGAATTAAGCCCATTAAAGAAATGAGGAAACTGAAACTGAGTCAGACTAGACTTGTAGTCCACCACTCCTAGCGCTCCATCAGCTTTCAAACGGTCGATTCGGTCAACCTTGCCTCGCACATGGACACTGCGACCATTATCCAATTGAATAAAGGCTTGATCTTTACCACCAAATGTTGCCTCCTCTTGAATGGTTTCGATAGCTGGATTATGACGAAGGATGTGGCCCGTAGTTCGCGCGACATCAAGTAGAACTTCCTTGGTAAACTGGGCTTCCAAACTTTCCTGATAAATAGCTTCAAATTCGCGTTCTTGGCTGGTTTCCTGGATAGCTTGCTCCAAACGCTGATCAAAGGAATTTTCAGCAGGTAGTTTCAAGGCACGTTCAAAAATACGGTGCAAGAAATTCCCATGACTGCGAGCATCTGGACGAAGGCGCACTTCTTCCTGCAAACCTAAGACATAACGGAGGAAATAGCTGTACTCATTGCGGTAGAACTCCGTCAAACCAGAGGTAGACAGGTAAAACTCCTTGTCAGCTGGATAGAGAGCCTGCAAGGTCTCTTTTTCTAATGGCTTGCTGCTTGGACTAGTTGGGAGTGCTGGATTTGTAAGACCTTTTTGATCAAGTTTTTTCCCCATCACACGCGCTAGAACCTTGACAAAGGTGACATCCTGCTCATTTTCACTAGAACCTGCCTGCTGGTGATAGGCAACTAGACTAGACAAGAGGCTGTGATAAGAACCCATATCATCCTTAGACAGACCTTTGTGATGAATCTTCTTCTCTATCCGGCTATATCCAAAACTCACCAGTTCCTGAAGATAGGCCGATTCCTTGCTCTCATTTTCATTAAGAAGACTTGGAGCGGACAACACCAACTGCTTACGAGCGGCGTTGACTAAAGAAAGCATGGTATAGCGATTTTTCTTGAGATTTTCGCTACTTGCAATCAGTAATTGCGCACCCTCTTCAGTCGCTTGATTTAGGCTTTGTCGTTCTTCATCTGTCAAAAGACTGGTATTTTGCGCGATTTTTGGTAAATGATCCTGAGTCAGCCCAATGGCGTAGACAAAGTCAGCGGTCAGAGGTGCAATCAGATCGTAACTCTGCACCAGAACGGTGTCCACTGTCGCTGGAATGGTGCGATACTGAGATAAACTCATCCCAGAATGAAGCAAGGACAGGAAGTCCTCTAGACTAACTTGTGAACCAGCAAAAACCGTCGCAAATTGTTCTAAAACATGGCAGAAAGCCTTCCAAACTTCAGCTTGTCTTTCCTGTTCTAGAGTTTCCATAGTGGCTGTCAATTCTTGCATCTGCTTGCTTAAAGCAGCATTTTTTAGAAAAGTATTCCACTTTTGCAAGAGATTTTCAGACTTTTGCTTCCGACTGGCAAATAAGGTTTCAAGTGGCGCCAAAACGCGCAGACGAAGAGCATTTAAACGCTCTAAATCAAACTTTCCATGGTGGGATTTTGTGAAGATTTGCTGAAAGGCTGGTAAGCCATTGATACCAAGATAGCGGAGGTATTGCTCAAAAGCATCAATCTCTGCCTGACTGAGGTCAGTATACAAACCTGTTCTGAGGAGATTAATCAAATCCTCCTGACGGAAACGGTAGCGTTTTAATCGTAAAATAGACTCCACATACTGGGTCAAGGGATGATGAGCCATGGATTCGCTTCTACCAAGATAGAAAGGAATCTGGTACTGGTCAAAGATTGTCTTGAGAGATAACTGATAAGAAGCCACATCTCCTAAAAGAATGCGAAAATGCTTGTAACTCAGTTCTGGATTGTCATGTAATTTCTGACGGATGCTACGGGCTACCAACTCCAATTCTTCCTTTTGTATCAAGCAAGACCAGATTTGCAGATTTTCACGGTCCTTCTCATCGATATCCAAGGTGAGTTCTGAGAAATCATAAGAAGACTCTAGCAAACGAGAGGCCTTGCCAAAACTATCTATCTTCTCATGAGTCTGAGAACGATCCTTAGCAGGTGTTTGGTATTTTGCCCCCAAATGATGAAGAAATTCCACACTGGCTTGATAGAGATTCCCTTCAGTGAACGGACTGGTATAGGCTTTCTTGCTTGCATAAGCCCCAATAACAATCTCGGCACCTTTTCGATGGAGCAGATCCACCACATGCTCTTCCTCAGCAGAAAAACGGGTAAATCCGTCAATGACTAAGGCAAGTTGACTGAAATCACTACTTACCTTATCATTCTCAATAGCCTCAATCAAATGGGATAACTGACTTCCCTGAGCCAACTGGCTTTGATTGAGATAAGCAGTCACTTTCTCAAAAATCAAGAGTAAATCCGCTCGCTTATCTTCATCTGTTAAACTTCCCAAGTCCAAAAAATTCATCTGAGCAGTCGTCATCTCATGATAAAGTTCAACCAACTGCTGGATAAATTGAGGATCTTGTTTAATCGCACCATAAACACGTAAGTCCTTGGGATCGAGTTCAGCAAGGCATTTATAAAAGGCCATCCCAAGCCCGATGTCATCAAGACTCGTCTTAGCTGGCAAATCATTTAAAACCAGGTAACGAGCCATCTGAGCAAAACGGGTAACGGTAATCGCAAAAGAAGCCTGCTGGGACAAGCATTCCAGCACGGCGCGTTCCTTTTCAAATGAAAGAGAGTTAGGTGCGATGTGGAAAACCCGCTTGCCTGTAGCAACTAGCTCTTCTGCCTCTCTGGTTAGAATTTCAGTCAAAGAAGTCCGAATATCAGTATACAGTAATTTCATCTCAGCCTCGTTTGCTTTATCAAAGTTTCTTACTCTATTATAGCAAAGTTCGCTTCACAGTCCAAATCCAAAATTCTAGTTGACAATCATTTAATTTGCAAATCAATCATGCTTCATCATCCACTTTCATATGCTGAAAGATATAGAGGAAAAAGTCTTTGGAAACTTCAAAATGCCCATAACGAAGTCGAGAAGTATAGTCTTTCCATTCAGGATGTTGTCTGGCTATTTCTATGAAGCAATCTTTGACTGGCTGATAATACTCAACATTTCGTCTAAAGGGAAAGAATCCTTCAAACTGCTCTACTTGATAGGCTTTATCATCTGTAATTTTACCCACGGCCACAAAAGCCTGTAACTTATCTTGACCATTCATATCGTATTTTGGGCTATAGTATAAAAGATAGTCACCTTTTTTCATACGATTTAAGGGGCCACCCTTTCCATGACAGACCTGGCAAAAATTCCCTTCAACTCCTCTTAAAACATGGTTCTTCGAAACAACTCCTACCCAATATCTAGGCATTTTTATCCTCCAACTCTATTAACATGCGATTAAAAACTTCTCTATTGTTAGATAGTTTTTCAAAAAATTCTTCATAAATCCCTTCTACTAAAGGTAAAGCTTGATTGACCTTCTCCGCGCCAGACTTCGTCACTGAAACCAGTTTTGCCCGACTATCCATTGGATGTTGATCACGTTTAATGTAGTCTTTCTTCTCCAGTAGTCTAACAATCTGGGAAACCGTCATGACATCCATACCAGTGAACCGAGCGATATCAACTTGCGTTACATATTCCTCTCTATTGCTCAGAAACAAGAGCGAGGTCAAAACGATAAATTGGGGCAAAGTGAGGCCAACTGATTTCAAAACTCTTTTTAAATTGCTTTCCCACTTGTTGTAAACTTTGATGAACAGAAGACCTGTAGACTCTGTTTCATCATTTTTGTAAATTGAATTAAAGTGATACTTTGACATTATTTCTCCTTAAATATTAAGTATACATATTATATAAGAATTTACTTTGTTTTTCAAGAAAAGGAAAGTCAAATGTTACAATTCTGTCAGACATTTTATAGTCTATATGCTATAATAAAAGCAAAACACCTAGAAAAGGAAGTCTTATGATTAAACTACTAGCCTTGGATATGGACGGAACCCTCCTAAACGAAGCCAAGGAAATTCCACAAGCTAACATTACTGCCATTCACCAAGCCATTGAAAAAGGTGTCAAACTGGTTCTCTGTACAGGTCGCCCGCTTTTCGGTGTCCTTCCTTACTACAAAAAACTGGGACTGGACCTTCAGAATGAGTATGTCATCGTCAATAACGGTTGTTCAACCCATCAGACCAGTGACTGGAGTCTAGTGGACTGGCAAGAACTCAGTCCAGCTGACATCGAATACCTCTATGACCTAGCAGAAAAAAGCGACGTCCAGTTGACTCTTTTTGATGAGAAACATTATTTTGTTCTCGGTGGCAAGCCTAATCAAATTGTTCAAAATGATGCCAAGCTAGTCTTTTCAGACCTAACTGAAATTTCCCTTGAGGAAGCCACCAGTGGTAAGTACCGTATGTTTCAGGGTATGTTTTTAGGCACCAAAGAGCAAACAGACGATTTTGAGCAGCGGTTTGCGACAGAACTCTGTCAACGATTTAGCGGTGTTCGTTCGCAGCCTGTCATTTATGAAGCCATGCCACTTGGAACAACAAAGGCTACTGCTCTTTCACGTCTAGCTCAGATTTTGAAGATTGATTCCTCAGAAATCATGGCCATGGGCGATGCCAATAACGATATCGAAATGCTTCAGTTTGCAGGGCTTGGTATTGCTATGGGAAATGCCAGTGACCATGTCAAATCCCTTGCTAATGACGTTACAGCCAGCAATGAAGAAGACGGCGTTGCACGCGCCATTGAGAAGTATATTTTATAATTGAGAAGCCCAGTTCATATCAACTGGGTTTTGTTTCTTTTAAGAATTACAAAACTTTAGAAACTCTTTAGAATTACTTGATGTTTCTTTGATTTCTATACCTTATACTAAAGTTAGTAAAACAAATCAAAAGGAGAAAATCATGAAAACAGTACTCGAAATTCATGGACTGACCAAACAATTCGGTCAACAAGCTATTCTTCAAGATCTTAGTCTAACCATAAAAGAGGGAGATATTTATGGCCTAATTGGAAAAAACGGAGCAGGTAAAACTACTCTTATCAAAATAATTACACAATTATTGTTTGCGGACAAAGGTACAGTTTCTCTCTTTTCTAGCAAAGAACAAAATGAGTGGACCAAGGCCTTATCTCGAGTAGGTTCAGTTATCGAATCACCTGTAGCTCACAATCACTTGACAGCTTATCAAAACCTTAAATATTATTGTATGATACGTCATATTCCAAATGCTGATAAGGTGATTCAGGAGACCTTGGACTATGTTGGCTTGTCAGATACAGGGAAAAAAGTCTTTCGTGATTTCTCACTAGGAATGAAACAAAGGCTTGGCATCGCCATTGCCCTCCTATCAAAACCCGACTTCCTGATTCTTGATGAACCCATTAACGGTCTCGACCCAATTGGAATCAAAGAATTTCGTCTGATGATTCAACGGCTCAATCAAGAAAAAGGCATAACCATCCTCATCTCTAGCCATATCTTGTCAGAACTCTATCTCTTAGCTAATCGCTTTGGTATTCTGGATCAAGGTAAGATTATCCGTGAAATCAGTAAAGCTGAGTTTGAAACACTGAGTGAGGATTATATTGTGCTTAAAACAAGCGACAAAGAAAGAGCTTGTCAGGTATTGAAAGAACAAATCCAGCTCCAATTTAAGGTTGTCAATCCTGACAATGAAATCCATATCTTTGGTAATGAACAAGATGTCAAACAGATTCTTAAGCAACTAACTTTGTCCGATGTTGCTATTGATGAGATATACTTTGCCCGTCAAAACCTAGAAGAATACTTCACACAATTGGTAGAATAGGAGAAAAATCATGATACATACCATTCAAGCAGATTTTTACCGTCTTTTCCGCTCCAAAGGATTTTGGATTACAGAATTCATTCTCTTTGTCCTCTTGCTAATGGGTGCCACTATCGGGGCTACAGGACATCTAATGGCAGTAAATACAACACCACCAGAGACTCCTACCCATGGTTGGAATGGGATAGAAGCTCTAATCAATGCGTCTAGCAATGATTCAAACCTCGTTTTTCTCTGCATTGTTCTAGCATGTCTCGTTCTCGGAGTAGATTTAATCGGCAAGCTTTATAAAAATAGTTTGACAGTCGGTGTTTCTCGCACAGAATTTTTCCTTGCTAAATCCTTTGTTCTAGCAAGTATCGCTCTCTTACAACTCATCGCCAGCCTTGTGATTGCTTTTGTTCCCTCAACTCTATTAAACGGACTTGGTACGATACCTGATGGTTTTATTGCTAATCTCCTCTTAATGATTTTCCTTCAATTTCTCTGCCTCCTCGCCTGGCTTTCGATTATTTCCTTTATTCTCTATGTGACTCACTCCTATCTTGCCGTATTTATCGGCTATCTAGTTACCTCTATCATCCTTTCTATGCCAATGCTTATCTTTCCAAATATCGAAATTTTACGATATCTGAGCTTAAATTTTGCCTATGCCATGACTGCTGATAGTCAAGCTATTCTCTATACCATCACGGTTTGCATCGCTATCATACTTTTCTTCTCTCTTAGTGGCCTTACCGTTTTCAAGAAGAAGAGCTTATAAAAAGGACCTCCTCTAGGATATAGAGGAGGTTTCTTCTGTTAAAGATAAATAAAGACCGAAAACCATTCTCCATCAGTGGCTAGCTTCATATCCGCTCCAAGAAGATGAACTAATTCCTCAGTAATATAGAGACCTAAACCAGAGGATTCTTCAGTATCCGACATATTTTCAGAATAAAAACGATTGCTGAGATTGTCTATATTCTTGATAGTTTTTTTGACTAGATTATCAATTTCCAAAACAAGCCTATTTTCTTCCTTTTTCAAAGAAAGTCGTGCCTTCTCCTTACCGTGCTTGAGAACATTTCCAAGGAGGTTTTGTATAATTCGATCAAGCAAGTCCTCATCAGTCGCCGTTTTCAATCCTGGTTCAACATTAAAATCAAGAATAATCTGTAAAGATTGAAAAACGTCGTAATAAGCTAAAGTCTTTTTCGTTATAAAAGTTGATAAATCAAGTTCTTCCAGTTTCGGTTTGACTGCTCCTTCCATCAAATGACGGTATTCTAGGAGGGCCTCCAAACGTTTGGAAACCAAATCCTGATGATGGGCTATTTTGTTTAAAGTTTCTGGTTTAGGTTCAGAATTTTTTATTAGTTGCTGAGTATATCCTGAAGCGATTGTCAAAGGTGTCCGAATATCATGAGCAATGTTACTGATTGCCATATCTAGGGTGCGTTTTTCACGCTTCATGATTAGTTGGTTTTGCTCCACTTCTTGAAATAGATTCTCAATTTGGTTATGTAGACGCAAAATGGTCTTTGAAAAGAAATTTACACCGATCCTCTTCATGCTACCAGAGCGAATCTTTTCTTCAATTTGTCTGCTTAAATCTCTAATTGCTATATGATAGCGAATCAAAAAAATCGCCAAAATAATATTAGTAAGGAGCAATATAGATATCAAAATGTAAATCATTACTTATCTCCTTTTAATCGAACACCAACTCCCCAAATGGTTTCGATGTACTCGTGATTTGGATCCAGTTGATGCAGTTTTTTACGGAGATTGCTTAGATGGGTGTTGAGCGTATTGTCTCCAGGCAGGTAACTTTCTTCCCAAATCAATTCATAGAGTTCTTCTTTGGTGAAGATCTTTTTAGGATGCTGGAGCAACATTTGGAGAATCTGACACTCTTTCTTTGCAAGGCGAATGGTTTCAGTTGCGTTACTTATTTCAAAACTATCCGCATCAAACTGGATATTTTTAAAGCTTTGTACGAGGTTATCAATTTCTCTTCGATCTTCTGACTGATGTTCACCACTTTGGCGTAATTGCACAGTGACTCTGGCAAAGACTTCGTCCAAATCAAAAGGTTTTACTACATAATCATTGGCACCATCTAGGAGATATTGGCTGATGAGCTTTTTATCACCCAAAGCAGTGAGCATGATGACCGGAGTCTGACTCGTTTGTCGAATAGCTTGCAAGACTTGGTCACCATTTTTCCCAGGTAGCATGATATCTAGCAAGACGAGATCGATGCCACCTTTGTCAAATTGCATGATACCTTCTGTCCCAGAAAATGCTTGAATCACCTCGTGTTCCTCTGTAAGAAGGGTTCTTAAAATTTCCTGGATTTCATTATTATCTTCAACTACAAGTATGTTCGCCATAAACCTCGTCCTTTCTAAAACTATTATAACATGTTTTATTAGGAAATCCAGATACAGAAAAGCTCCTCTCACATTTTAAGCAAGAAGGAGCTAATGGATATTGAATCTACTTAACCAAATAGGCAATCAAGGCTATAATCCATAGATGAGCTGGGTAGAAAATATAAAAGAAATATTTACTCCAACTAGTTTCTTTTCCTCGCTGTCCATTATACAAGGCAATAAAAGGAAATACGGTGATAAAGAGCCAGTCAGAATTGTAAAGCATCATTTCCAGTGTTTGGTACCATGTGTCGTAGATTTGGATGGAAGTCACTAACAAGAAGGCCCACAGAAAGGCATATAGGAGATTTTGCAAGCCCTTACGATTTCGGCAAGAGTAACTAATCAAGAGAAATGGTAGCATGGTGATACCACCCTCGGTAAAAAGACAACCGAAAATCAAGAGCCCAGCAAGCCCAATCCGACGCCACAACTTCTCTTTTTTATCCAGCTCTTTTCTGGGAAAACCAATCCAAAGCATGGTGACACCGATGGCCAAAGTCAGGAAAATGTTATTATTGACCATTACTCCTTTGGATGCAAATAGGGCGTTGAGTAGGCTATTTCCAGCAAACATGATAAGCGCCCAAGACCAGAGGCGGATGAGGTAGTTTTTCAAGTTTCGAGTATAGATAAAACCTTCCATAGCCATATACGCAAACCAAACTCCCACACAACGGGTCAAGGCGTGAAAGATACCTTCCCACAAAGGAGAAACGATTCCGGTAATATGCGGAATATGGTCTAGAACCATTACTGCCGCCATCAGATACTTCAACTGTGTCGCATTCCATTTTTTCATAATAAACCTCTTTCTTTTTGATCTACATAGAGTATAGCATACATTTCCGCGTATAATCGTACACCTATCTTACATTTAAAAAGCCTATCTTACATTTTTGTAAGACAGGCGTGAATATTAAATGTTTATTATGAAATTTACCTTCTAGTCCGTAATTCGTTGGTACATTTCGGGTCTTCTATCACGAAACAGTCCCCAGTTGAGGCGCTCACTTGCTCCCTTGTCAAGGTCATAGGTCGCTAACAGAACAGCTTCACCTTGTCTTTCAGCTTTCTCTAGAATAGCTCCTGTTTCATCCGTCATAAAGGACGAACCGTAGAAGTCAAGACTGGAACTCTGTCCGCCATTTTCCTCACTAGGAGTGACTTCCTCCAAACCATAACGATTGGCTGCAATGACTGGGACAATATTAGCTGCTGCGTGACCTTGCATAGTACGTTGCCAGTGACCACAACTATCTGTATCCAAAATTGGCTCTGAACCAATAGCTGTTGGGTAAAAAAGCAATTCTGCCCCATTCAATGCAAGACAACGGGCTGTTTCAGGGAACCATTGATCCCAACAGATACCAATTCCAATCTTAGCATAACGAGTGTCCCAGACCTTGAAACCTGTGTTACCAGGCGTAAAGTAAAATTTTTCTTGATAATAATGGTCATCTGGTATGTGGGTCTTCCGATAAACGCCCAGCACCTCTCCATCTGCATCAATGACGGCGATTGAGTTATACAAGACATTGCCATCTTTTTCATAGAAACTGATCGGTAGAACAACCTGTAGTTCCTTAGCAATCACTTTAAAATGCTGAATAGCTGTATTTTCTATCACCGACTGAGCATATTGGTAGTAGTCATACTGACGTTCCTGACAGAAATAGGGACGTTCAAACAACTCCGGCAAGAGAATAATTTGGGCGCCTTGTTTTACAGCTTGGCGAACTAAACGTTCCGCTGTTTGGATATTCGTTGCCACATCCTTAGCACATTGCATCTGAATGGCTGCAACCGTTACATTTCTCATCTTTTTCTCCTATTCTGGGATTTGTTGGGTGATACAGTGGATATTGCCACCACCTAAGAGAATATCTCTGGCTGGTATTCCGACAACTTTACGGTCTGGGAAACACTTGCTGAGAATATCCAAGGCCACTTGGTCGTTTACATCCTCAAACTGGGGAACCAAGACAGCCTTGTTGGCAATATAGAAATTGACATAGGAAGCTGCAAGACGCTCCCCCTCATAACGCTCCTCTTCCCCATCTTCATAGGTATAACCTGGTAAATCATCCTTAGTGACAACCTGACGAATAGCTGGGATAGGAAGCTTATGAATAGTGAAAGTGCGACCTTTTGCATCCGTTTCCTTTTCTAAAAGCTCAAGATCAGCTGCAGACATGGCATACTGAGGATCACTTTTGTCGTCTGTCCAAGCTAAAACAAGCTCTGCAGGACCAACAAAGGCGGCAACATTGTCAACGTGTTCATTGGTTTCGTCCTGATAAATACCATAAGGAAGCCAGATAACTTTTTCAGCGCCAAGGCTCTCTAATAAGGTATTTTCAATTTGCTCTTTAGACAGGTGGGGATTGCGTCCAGGACTGAGTAAGCAACTTTCAGTCACAAGAATAGTCCCTTGACCATCGCTATGGATTGCCCCGCCTTCCAGTACAAAAGGTTTGGCATCGTAAACAGGCATTTCCAATGCCTCAGCAAAACGACTGGCTACTTGGTCATCATCTTCATAATCTTGATAAAGACCATCGACAGCGCCACCCCAGGCATTGAAAGACCAATCGACTGCCGATTTTGCTCTTTTTTCATTGACGAGAATGGTCGGCCCCGTATCACGCGCCCAGGCATCATTAGTAGGAATATCTAAATAAACGACCTTGTCTCCAAGATAGGATTGCGCTTCAGATAGATGGTCCTGCTCCACCAAAAGATAGACTCTTTCCCCTTCTGCTATGGTCTTGATAATCTGAGTAAATGCTCTTTTAGCAGCCTTTCCTTGGAAGGGCCATGAACCTGGTCGAGTTGGCCAGATCATGAGGGTGCCATGATGGGGTTCATACTCTGCTGGCATACGATAGCCTAATTTCTTTGGACTGTCCATCATGATAATCTCCCTTTAAAGTCTTGATAACCGAAGGCTTTGACTAAGCTGCAGTCTCCCTGCTCGTCCATGAGATAGAGACTTGGCAAGCCAATACCGTTAAAGGTATTATTTTTGACAAAAGAGTAAATAGCCATATCTTCAAAATAAAGCCTGTCACCTATTTGGACTGGATTTTCAAAGCTATAATCTCCAATCACATCACCCGTCAGGCAGGTATTAGAAGAAAGTCTATAGGTATGGGCTTTTTCCTGAGCCTCAAATCCATTTCTCAAAGGTGGTCGATAGGGCATTTCAAGTACATCTGGCATATGGCAGGTCGCGGAGGCATCTAAAACCAAGATATCCATACCGTTTTCTACAATGTCCAATACTTCAGTTGCTAGATAACCCGCATTAAGCGCAATGGCTTCACCCGGCTCGATATAGACTTCAAGATTGTAAGTATCTCTGATACGCTTAATTTCAGAAATCAGCAAATTCACATCATAGTCTTCTCTTGTAATATGGTGTCCACCACCCATATTGAGCCATTTAACTTGATACAAATAGGGTCCAAACTGCGCTTCTACTGCTTTCAAAGTTGTCTCTAAATCATCTGAACCTTGCTCACAAAGAGTATGAAAATGAAGTCCGTCCACTAAATCCAACAAATCACTCGGTATCTTGTCTAGGCTAACTCCAAACCGAGATCCCGGAGCACAAGGGTCATAGAGCGCGTGATCTCCTTGAGTTGAACACTGTGGGTTGAGGCGCAAACCGACACTAATACCAGCCTCTCGGCAACGAGCACCATGTTTACGCAATTGTCTCTCCGAGTTGAAGACGATATGGTCTGTTATCTCCAGCAATTCCTCCAAGTCCGCATCCTTGAAAGCTGGCGCAAAGACATGGACTTCCCCTGGGAACTCTTCTCGTGCTAGTTTAGCCTCATAGAGACCACTAGCCGTTGTACCAGAGAGATACTGGCTAATCAAAGGATAGGTTTTATAGAGGGAATATGCCTTCTGGGCAAGCAAAACCTTGCAACCGGCTTCTTCTTGAACATACTGTAGAATGCAACAATTCTCTTCTAATTTTCCTAAGTCAATGATATAAGAAGGTGTTGGTACTTGTTCTAGCTTCATTAGTCCACCATTTGTGGGTTTTCTACCACAACCCATGGCAATCCGTACTCATTCAAAGCTTCCATGAATGGATCTGGATCCAATTCTTCAAGATTATAAACACCCGGTTGTTTCCAAGTACCGTTCATCACTAATTTTGTCCCAATCATGGCTGGAACTCCTGTTGTGTATGAAATTGCCTGTGAACCAACTTCTGCGTAACATTCCTTATGGTCACAAACATTGTAGATATAGATGGTCTTTTCAACACCATCTTTGACACCTGTAAAGATACAGCCGATATTGGTTTTCCCAACTGTGCGTGGACCAAGGCTTGCAGGGTCTGGAAGCAAGGCTTTCAAGAATTGGATTGGCACAATATCTTGACCGTTAAAGTTAATGGTGTCCGTACGAAGGAGACCAACGTTTTCCAAGCATTTCATATGCGTTAGATAAGATTGACCAAAAGTCATAAAGAAACGAATGCGTTTGACACCGGCAATGTTCTTAGCCAATGATTCAATTTCTTCATGGTGAAGGAGATACATGTCTTTCTGTCCAACTTGAGGGAAGTCATACTCACGCTTGATAGACATAGCTTCGACTTCGACCCATTTTCCATCTTCCCAGTAAGAACCTGGCGCAGAAACCTCGCGGAGATTGATTTCTGGGTTAAAGTTTGTCGCAAATGGATAACCGTGGTCCCCACCATTACAGTCTAAAATGTCGATATAGTGGATTTCATCAAAATAATGTTTAAGGGCGTAAGCTGAAAAAACGCTGGTTACACCTGGGTCAAAGCCAGATCCAAGCAGAGCGGTCAAGCCTGCTTCTTTGAATTTTTCTTGGTAAGCCCATTGCCATGAGTAGTCAAAGTAAGCTGTAAAACCAAGTTCCTTACAACGTTTCTCATAAATAGCACGCCATTCTGGGTCTTCTGTGTCCTCAGCCTCATAGTTGGCGGTATCGATATAGTGGACACCTGTTGCCAAGCAAGCATCCATAATAGTTAAGTCTTGGTATGGTAAAGCTACGTTCAAAACGGCTTCTGGCTTGTAGCTTTCAATCAAAGCAATCACTTCTTCAACCTTGTCAGCGTCAAGGGCAGCTGTCTCAATCTTAGTATTTGTTTTACCTTCTAATTTAGCCTTCAAGTCATCACATTTTGACTTGGTACGGCTAGCAATCATAATTTCTGTAAAAATTTCGCTATCTTGGCAAATCTTTGAAATAGCAACTTGGGCAACGCCCCCACATCCAATAACTAATAAACGACTCATTTTTTTCCTTCCTCTTCTTCTAAAATGTCCTCTACATACTTGGGCAACATAAAGGCACCAACATGTAAGTTTGCAGTATAGTATTCCGTGAAAAGCTGGCGTTTTTTCCAGCCTTCCTTGTCAAAATCTTTAACAGGGTGGTATTTTTTCGATGCAAATCCAAACAACCAATATCCAGCTGGACTGGTTGGAATGTGCGCCTGATAGACCCGACTGATTGGAAAGGCTTGATTAACCTTACGGTGCATACTTCGGCAAGCTGACTCATCCTCGTCAAAGAAGGGACTTCCATGCTGGTAAATCATGATGCCATCTTCCTTGAGAGCACGGTAACTATTGCCGTAAAATTCCTTGGTAAAGAGCCCTTCCGTATGTCCAAATGGATCTGTCGCATCGTTGATGATAATATCGTAGTCATCTTCGCAGTTTCGCAAAAAGCGTAGCCCGTTTTGGTAGTAAATGGTAACACGAGGATCATCTAGCCCCGCAGCAAAATCTGGGAAATACTCACGACAAACCTCAACCAGCATTTCATCTGGTTCAACGATATCGATTTGCTCGAGTTCAGGATAGAGCGTTAATACTTGGGCAACACCGCCGTCGCCACCCCCAATAACCAATACTTTCTTAGGATTAGGATGGACAGCCATGGGTACGTGGACGGTCATTTCATTGTAAACAAAATCATCTGCATCTGAAAACAAGACATGCCCATTTAAGATCAATATCTTTCCAAAAGCTGGTGTATCTAATACCTCTATATCCTGCCATTCACTCTTACCAGCATAGAGTTGCTTGGCTGTTCTCAGGGACAGTTTCACATCTGGAGTATGAACTTCAGAAAACCATAAATCCATCTAGTTCTCCTTTCTCTTAATGACGTTGATGTGATTGACCTCTGGATCTTCCGTCCCTTGGAGGGAGCAACCACGTTCTTTGGCAAATTGGACATAGTCTACAATTTCTCGTGTAATGCGTTCACCTGGTGCTAGGATTGGAATCCCTGGAGGATAGCACATGACAAATTCCCCACAGACCTGTCCAACGGATTCATCCAATGTTAAACTTCTTCTCTCTGAATAAAAGGCTTCCTGTGGAGACAGCACCAACTCGGGCTGGATATATTCTCCAGCAATCAAGTCTTTTCCATCTCTTGAGTAGAGTCTCTTGATGTCCGCCAGAGCACCGACTAAGCGCTCGATGTCTTGGATACGGTCGCCAATGGAAATATAGGCCAAGATATTGCCAATATCGCCAAACTCGATCTGAATATCGTATTCGTCTCGTAAGAGGTCATAAACCTCGATACCGGTTAAGCCAATACCCTGAGTGTAGACTGACAGCTTGGTCACGTCAAAATCACAGACCGACACACCGTCTATTAACTCTTTAGAGTAAGCATAGTAGCCACCTATGGCATTGATTTCACGACGAGCATACTCGGATAGCTCAATGACTTTCTCAAACGACTCTTTACCACGAAGGGCTAAGTTTCGACGCGAAATATCTAGACTAGCCATCAACAAGTAAGAGGCAGATGTAGACTGGGTCAGGTTGATAATCTGACGAACGTACTCAGGGTTCATCTGATTCCCGATAAGTAAAATGGAGCTTTGGGTTAAACTCCCGCCAGACTTATGCATAGAGACCGCAGCCATATCAGCACCAGCATCCATAGCAGAAATTGGAAGCTTATCTGTAAAATGCAAATGCGCTCCATGGGCTTCATCTACTAAAACCATCATGCCAGCTTCGTGAGCCATTTCCGTTAAACCCTTGAGGTCTGAACAAATTCCATAGTAAGTAGGGTTGTTGATTAGGATAGCCTTGGCATCTGGATGTTCCTTTATAGCTTGAGCCACACGGTCATTTTCAAGACCTAAAGCAATGCCGATTTTAGGATCTACACTCATCTCGATATAGATGGGAATGGCACCACATAGAACCAGCGCATTGATAGCAGATTTGTGGACATTACGTGGCAGAATAATCTTATCTCCCGCCTTGCAGGTGGAAAGAATCATGGTTTGAACAGATGAAGTTGTTCCACCGATCATGAGAAAGGCATGCGCTGCTCCAAAAGCATCCGCAGCCAGCTCCTCTGCGTCTCGAATAATCGAAATGGGATGGCCTAAATTATCCAAGGGTTTCATAGAATTGACATCAATGCCAACACATTTTTCTCCCAACAATTCAACAAGTTCTGGATTTCCCCGTCCGCGTTTGTGACCTGGTACATCAAAGGGAACAATCCGTTTCTTTCTTAGCTTTATCAGACCTTCGTAAATAGGGGCCTGATTTTGATCTAACTTTTTCAAGACATACTCCTTTACCGTATTTTTAGCTCCTCAAAATGATGAGGGCGACCAAAGGTTGACTTATGAAAAAGAGCAGGTTTTCACCTGCTCTGCAATCTTCTGACGTGTTTATTTTGGTTTCTGTTGAGTATGTCTGTTCCTGATGTTTCCTAACTCTCTAGTAGCAAATATTACGTACTTTATTGATCGTTTCACAAGATGACGTGTGCTTTCACCACACTAAAATTTATGAATTAGGACAAGCGTCCTAACATCAACTTATAAAAGTAGGCTTTTAACCCTATCAATAATGTGGCTTTTTAACCACGCTTCGGCATTCAACCCTGCCTGTCCGTAGGCATTTTTTACTCGGGTTTATATTTGCTAGAAAACATCTTCTCATTTTCTAAGCCTTATAACTATATCATGTTTGCAAGAGCTTGTAAAGTATTTTGTGAAACTTTTTTAAAGATTTTTTAAATCTTTGTTCGTAAATAGCCAAAATATCGTCAATAAGTTACATTTCATATAATTGAAAACGGTTATAAAAGGAACTAATTCTTGTAGTTCCTTTCAACATTATTTTATTCTATGCTTATTCATTTTTTCTTGGAAAATATCTGTAATGATTTGGCGCAATTCTTCTCGTTCCTTCTCAGGAATCTCACCGCTTCTCTTGGCAACTGCGTAGAGCTCTGGATGCTCAATAGAAATACGCTTTATTGTTCGAGTTGTAGCATGTTTTCGCACGAAAAAGGGGATGCTTTTGATCCACTCTTGAGGAACCAAACCTAGTATTTTTGCAGCAGTTTTCTTATCACTAATCTCAGAAGTTGACAATCCCAAACGAATCATTTCTTGTTCTTTTTCAGTAAATTCTTTTAATTTCATCATCCCTCTCCTATCTAGAAATCACTCTATATTGAATTATATACCAATATTAGAGAAACTACAAAGAATAAACTTTGTAAAATATGCGCAATGATGAGATTGCATTGCTTAGTCAACTAGTGAAATCATAAAGCACTAAAAAAGTTAAAAATATTTTTTTGCATCCTCTAAGAGACTTGAAAAATCACTTAAAAAAGTTTTTTCAAATTCGTCATATTTTTGGAGATTCTGTCGTAACGTTTTAGCTTTAAAATGTTTATAGGTGTTTCTATTAATCTTTCCTACTAGTTTCTTATTAACATAGATTTGTATACCATCATTATTTATATTTCCATAAGTATCACCTGATATATAAATTGAGTTCGATTTATTATTTTGAGAGTAAATATTTAATCCTTGTCCTTTTCCTTGTGTTAATCGAACTATATTATATTCATTAGCTATCTTTATAAAATCTAATGAAATTGGCTTTTCGCGTTCTTCCTTCTTCTCTTTTCCAAAATACTCTGGTTTCGAAAGGTCGAAATGATTTGTATTAACCAGTGTATTAAATAATTTGCGAATAACGAATTGAACATCTTCATTCGGTGAATGATTTTGAGTTGAGGTTTTATTTATATCCATATCGAAGTTTCCGGTTGAAATTGTGTTTGAAAAGCTCATTCTTTTCATCAAATTTTCGAACTCTTCAACTTCTAATTTATCAACATTATATTTAAGCAATAATTTTAAAGTATTAAAAAATTTTCTGAAAGATTCTAACTCTTTTTGATTTTTAAAACTAAAGATACCATAGCGAGACACAAGAGAATTATAATCAGCATCGTCAGGTATTTCAAATGAATTTTCAAGTAAATCAATAAGAAAATATTTGGTTTCTTCAGAATCTTCTGGACTGTTGTTATATGAAGTCAATAAATAGTCATAAGCTTCATCATATCCTAATTGAAAACATACTGTAGCTATGATTAGTAATTTATCATCATTTTCTAACTCATTATTTGAATTTATAATATGCATTAAAAGACTAACAGAATTGAATAATCTGTTAACACTGCGAGGATTATTTCCGATTGAGTCTCTAATTAATTGAGTTACATTCTGTGTAACGTCATCATTAAAATAAAAATTAATTTTTTTCAAAGAGACTTTAACAAAGTTCTCCATATGATAATTTGCAACAGGTACAGTAAAAGGCACTTGAATTATTTTCTCAAAAAAAGCTTTTCCTTTTTCGTTGTCCAAATCATCACCATACTTACTTTTTGTTCCTCTTAAAACAACATTATAATCAATAGCTAAAACAAAGACACAATCTCTGCAATCTAAGAAAAGTTTTAAAATTTCTAGGAATTCAATCGCTTTTTTTGGAACCAATCTGTCAAGGTCATCAATGAAAATTACTATCTTTTCATAATTATTTTCTTTAACAAAGTCATCAATGATACTTTGTAGATTTTGTTTCAGATTTTTTAAATTATAAGCTTTTTCCTCATTGCTTATTAATTTTAGAAGTTGATTATTAATTTTTTCAATATTTAAGAGACCAAAATCTAGTTTAAGATATTCCATACTTTTTGTAATAACTGCCAAAGATTTTTTAAAGTTCTCTCTTTTATCTACATCAGTTACTTCTAATTCATCAATTAAATCTGTAATTAACGTGACTGCTAAATTCTTATCCATATCAAATTGTGAATATTGCCAAGTATTAAAAAATATTGTTTTAATTTTTCTTTTTGAATTACTTGACGATTTTTCTTTAAGTTTTTCCTCAACTTGATACATGATGCTGGTTTTTCCGGTTCCCCAATCGCCTTGAATAGCTAGTGTTAAGGGAGTCTCGCATCCAGTAATAAAATTTGATAACCCAAGAATATATTTGTCAATCATAAATTCGTCTTTTACAGTTGGAATATCAGAAAATGAATTGTACATATAATTTCCTTTCAAAATGTTTCATCTAGAGTATACTAAATTAAGAATGACACTCAATTTATATTATGTTAGTGGCATTTAATATTACGGTTTTAAAAAGCAATTGTTGTTGTAGATATGTCACAAAAGATTCTATTCCTCGTCTTCCGTCACTTCCCAGACTTCTGACTGATAGCCCTCACCATCTATATCATAGCGCTGCATATAGCCTAAAAATCTTTCTTTTTTATTTGCCTTACGAGGCTTGAGAATGTTTATAGCCCAGAATCCGATAAAAATGAGAACTAAAAGCGCTATTACAGTCTCCATATTACTTCTCCTTTGCCTATCTTAATAACCTTCAACCCACTTTTCATTATCCATGATAAAAGGCTTAGCGAGTCCGTCACCTGTATAATCCGCATATTTGGTGGATAGATATTTGTAACAATCTTCCTTGCTCGCAAACTTAATAGCTTGATAGGGCTCTTCAAAAGTCAGTTTCTCTACAAATAAGAAACCCTCCTTAGCTGGCACTAAAACGCCTACGTGCCCAACAAAAAGAAACTCTCCATCCAAATTATCATGCAACACAACAGACAACATTCGAGCTTTGTCATTGAATTGAAACTGGGAGAAGAATTTCTCCATCTTCTGCGCGTGAACTTTTACATCCGTCGTTGCTTCCGTCTCCACCCTAGAAAATAGAATATCAAACTCTTCCTTATCTTTCGCATCAAATAGCTTTCCCTTATCGATAGCGTCGTTATCCACAAAAAGTAGCTGATCATTCTTTTCAAGTTTTGGAATTGTGACCGAATTTTTTAAGAGCGCATAGCTATTGATACGGCAGTTGGTCCCGACAAAGTCACCCTTTTCTTGATTCCAGAGACTGCTGATTTTCTCTACATCGTATTCTGTCTTTGTAAAGGAGGCAAAATTTCCACTTAAGCCAGTAGAGCCGACAGTCGCATTATAGTCTGTGACAAGATTGAAAAATGCCTCAACACTATTTGGATCCAAGTGAGCTGATAAGAGAGATTTGACCTCTTCGGTACTGACCTGATTGTTCAGATTGGTATATGAAGCCGTCCAAGGAACTTTATCCGAACTGGTCTGTGTCTGGTTTGCAGCTTCAGTGCTCGTATTATTTTGGTGACAAGCAGCCAAGCCAAGAAATAAGGGCAAACACAGTCCCAAGGCTACTACTTTTCTCGATCGTTTCATGTAATTCCCTTTCTAAAGCACAAGTCTCTATTTTTCTTTAAACACCATTAACTAATCTCTCATCCGGAATCCGTGACTTAGCTATATTATACTACATAAGTCAAAAAAAGACTGCACGAATCACCCATTCATCACAGTCTTTTTGAGTACGATTTTTATCGGATTATAAAACCTTTAGGCAATATTACCAGTTGCTGGTCTAGTTTTTCGCAATGACTGGTTAGCGCCACAGCATCACTATCGACAAGATAATTTTCAGTTGATTGGTTAAAAATAGCTTGGATTTTTTGTCCATCATAATTCCATTCTAGAGCTAGAACATCAGGCTTGATTTCTTGCAGACTATAGGTGCCATGTTGGATAATGCCTGAAGCATCCTTACGAAGCTGAATCAACTTCTTCATGAAATGAAGCATGTCATTACTGTATGAAACACGTTCCCAAGGCATGACACGACGACAATCTGGATCTGGTCCTCCATCTAACTCCAACTCCGTTCCATAGTAGAAACACGGTGTCCCTCTTTGTAAAAAGAGGAAAGCAAGAGCCGACTTAACGAGTTGAACATCTTCCTTGGCAGTAGTAAAAATGCGCTCCGTATCATGCGAATCCAAAAGATTGAACATCACTTCCGAAATCTGTTGTCTATAGTACATAGATTGGCTATTGATTTCATCGATAAATTGAGGTGACTTCTTAACCCCTCGCAAGAAATAATCCTTGATAGTATCAGAGAGAGGATAGTTCATGACTGCGTGGAATTCATCGCCATTTAGCCAGGGCTGGGAAGTGTGCCAGACCTCTCCAAGAATATAAAGGTCAGGTTTTATAGCCAAGACAGTCTTATGGAAATCTCGCCAAAATTGGTGGTCGACTTCATTTGCCACATCCAGTCGCCAAGCATCAATATCAAACTCTTCAATCCAGTAGGTCGCAACGCTTAGCAAATAGTCTCTCACTTGAGGATTGGCCGTATTGAGCTTGGGCATATAGCTGGCAAAAGCGAAGGTATGATAAGGGAGTTTTCTTGGATTTCCAAGCTTATCTTTGGTCACGGGAAATTCTTGAACATGGAACCAGTCTTTGTAAACAGAATCTTCACCATGCTTGAGGACATCTTGCCACTGCGGAGACTGATCCCCGATATGATTGAAAACAGCATCCAGCATGATTTTCATGCCTCTCTGATGGGCCTCCTCCACCAGTTTACGAAAGGTTTCCTTATCTCCAAAATGACGATCAATTTCGAAATAATCCGTCGTATTATACTTGTGATTGCTTGGGGATTCAAAAATCGGACAGAGATAAAGACCTGTAATGCCCAAGTCCTGCAAGTAATCCAGATGGTCAATAATGCCCTGTAAATCACCACCAAAGAAATCGCTCGTCTTTGGCTTGATAGAGGAATCCCAAACTAGCGCACCTTCAGGTGAAATCTCAGGGTTCCCATTAGCAAAGCGTTCTGGGAAAATCTGGTACCATACCGTCTTTGCTACCCAGTCAGGAACATGACAAGCATCAATCTCATGGATGTACGGAATTTTAAAGCCATTTCCTTCATAATGAAGGTTTTCTAGCGTGTTTTCAACACATCCCTTATCGCCATACAAAATACTCTGACCTTGCTTATCTTTAAGTTCAAAGAGATACTGGAGTCGCGCATAGTAAACTGAAACTTCCGCTTGCCAGTAATCAAATAAGGCATCAGAAGTTACTTTGACCATCGCCTTGCTTGCTTCATAATGGTCCTCTAAAAAGATAAAAGTATCTCCATAATGCAAATGGATGCTTTCAATATCATCTTTCTTGGTCCGGATACGAATGTGCATTATCTTATCCTTATAAAGATAAGCATACTCCGACTCTGGTCTATGGTAAATGGCAGTTAATTCCATTGTTCTGTCTCCTAGTTTACTTTTATTCATCTTGCTGCGCAAACGTTTTCATAATTGTGATTCTAGTATACTACTTTAAAATTTTATTTTCAAGACTAATCCGTAGTTTCGAGTGGATTGTTTTTGAGGATATAAAAAAGCAGTAAGTCTTAATACCTACTACTTTCAGATTGATGATTTACAAATGTCTTTCTAGCCACTTTATCTTTTTAAAATCCTTATTGTTATTGTGGTCATTTCGATAAGAATCTTGGGAAGAAGCCTTGTAAATACTTAAATAATGTTCTAAACTTGGAACGCGAAACGTGATGTCCTCGAGATGAATCAACTCTATATCTGATTCCGAAACTCCTGCAAAATCTGGTAAAGAATTGATACTTCCAAACTCAACGCTCACACCATCCTTTTGGAATTCATGCTCATGAATATCTATTAAGGCATAGCCTAAGTGTTGCATCACTTTCATTATCTTGTCCCAGTCATAAATCCTGAGATGATCAGGTGCTTCCCAACCTCTAGGGTCACCAGGCACATGAATGTCAATGTCAGATGGCTGCCATTCTTCATTTGAACGGTATTCAAACCCCAAAGACCCCATGAGCGTCGGAGTGATTCCGACTTGGTTTAAACGAGAACAAATTGTTCGAAATTCATCAAATAGAGAATTCATTCCTCCTCCAATCGTTGATATAGAACTTAATTTCGCAGTGAAAAATAAACTATTTTTTATCTTCTACTCTTTCGGTTTTGAAAATACTTCTACTCGCTGTGCTAGGACTTTGATTTCTACAGGTAGGTTATCTGATTTATCGCCGTCAACATCTGACTCCAATTCACTATCTGAAGAGATCTTAATATTACGCGCTCTGATATACTCAATATTATCATTGCTGACAACATCTCCTTTTAGTAAATCAGGAATGACGGATAATTTAGAGAATATAGAGGCATCTTTTAGAATCAAAATATTGGCATAGCCATCTTTGTCTTCTTCAAAGATTTTCTTATCAGCGAAGTAATTTGTCAAGAGAACCAAAACATGACTAGCTTCACCAACATAATTTCCATTTTCTGTTTCAACCTTAATGTTAAAGACCTGATCCGTCATGACAGACTTCATGGTATTTACAGCATAGGCTAAAATACCGAATTTTGTCTTGTCCTCAATCTCCACATTGTGAATCGCCTCAGGCAGAGAACCGATACTAAAGATATAACCAAAATAGTTATCATTTGCTTTACCGATATCAATCTTGTTGGTTAAGTTAAAATCGAGTTCATCTATCGCGCCATCGATGTCTTGATTGATTTCCAACAGTTTTGTAATGAGGTTACCCGTCCCACCAGGGATAATCCCTAACTTAGGAATGTAGTCTCTCTCAGCAATACCTGAAATAACTTCATTGACAGTCCCGTCTCCACCAAAAACAACCACTGCATCGTACTGCTCACGAGAAGCTTCCTCAGCAAAGTGTGTTGCATCCAGTGCTTTTTCGGTAATTTTGGTTTCCACATGCTCAAAATAATCTTTGGCTTTATTCTCCAGCTTGACCTTATAATCCAAAGCCTTTTCCCCACCAGAGGTAGGGTTGATAATTAACATTGCTTTTTTCATTGATTTTCTCCTTAATATTCGTTAGAAATCTTTATATTTCATTATATGAAACTAAATGTACCCCTATTATACAATGAAAATACAGAAAAGAGAAATCTGACGTACTGGATATTAACGTAATTTTATTCTATTTTCCCATCACCTAATTACATTCTTTAAGGATTCATCCAAATCAGAATAAGCTTTATCCTTTATCCAATATGGAATACCATAAGTTGCCTCTGCCACCAAGTGAGATGGCGTTTCTACTTACAATACTCTTTTATTTTATCAGCATATTCAGTCAAAAGTTTTTTTGAATAAATTTTTTCATTACTTGAATTTCTAACTTCTTTCCAAAGAATAGAAGCTACTTTTAGTTTATTAGAGTAGTTGGCACTATTTTCGTCTGCACAGAAATCCTTTAAAAATTGATTCCATTGACAAACCGAATGGTCATACTTGGCATAATCTGAATCTCCATAATAGACTTTTAGCATATCTTGGATTGTAAAACTCAAATCATGTTCTCTTTTTACTTTTCTCCAAGCAGTGGCCATATTAGCAGTAAATTTAAAGGGCGAAACACCTGTTAAAGTTGAGAAATATTCTCTAAAGTTTGCATTAAAGGAGAATCCACATTCAAGTAAGGGCGTATCTAAAGTAACGACTTCTACTCGTTTCTTTTTCCTTTTTACTGATGATTTTTTAATCAAATTCCCCTTGAAGTACTGCTCAATAATATCATTGAGTTCCTGTTTTGTACCTCTATATTCAAGTCCTAACGACCTGCATATCTGTGAAAGTTCATCACGATACCAGTAGTATTTATTAAACTCATCAAAGGATGTGATTTTATCAAACTCAGGTCTGCTCTCTATCAATATTTTACCTCCTTAAAAACAGTTCAGGTTGTCATCTCAAAATAATGAAGTTTTAGTTTCTTTATTTTGAGGATTAGCTACATTTCACTAACAAGCTTACACACTCAGTGGTTCGGACTTACCGTATCAACCATGAAAAAACAATCCTCACGAAATAAAGGAAAGTCCTTCGTTTTGGTATTGTTCCATTCGTATACTGAACCTACAATATCTCCAATAATTGCTCCTAGCATGGTATTCCTCCTTATGGCATATCAGATTCGTTACACATTTCTAATGAGTCACTCTTTAAAAATGGCACCACCAAATCAATCCACTCATAAGGCAGGTAAGCTGATAAATAGCCGTGGTTATAGCCCTTTGCTTCATACAAAATTGTATTTGAATGTAGATGATGAAATAATTTTGCTGATTCTTTCACACAGTTCAATTCTTTTTCACCATAGATATACAGAACCTGAGCCTTGCTAGCAGAAATCATATTTTTCAGCTTGTAACATCCCATATAGTTTTTGTAAATGGTCACCAATGTTTTGATAGGCGTCCTTGGCAAATCCTCCAAATAATAAGCTTTTATTTCCTCTGGATAAGCCAGTTTAGGATAGAGTTTGTTCATCATGCTTAACTGAAGTTTGCAAGAGATTTTATTGAACATCAGTTTACCAAATAGAGACACTAGAAAGATGCTGATTTTAGCTAACCTTGGTTGAGGAATGCAGACGCTTCCATCTATGATGGCCTTCTCAGCAATTTCACTGTCTAAAGACAAAAGCTCCATGGTAATTTGACCACCAAGTGAAACACCACCGATTGCAAACAATTTCCCACCACAGTTTTCTTTGATATAGTCTAGAATCTCCAAAGCAGAATCTTCAGTAGAAACATAATCAAGTTGATATTCCTCGCCGTGGCCATTCAAAGTGGGTAGAATAATACGGTATTCTTCTGACAAGATTCGTGCTTGACGAAGATAATTCCACCAAGAACTTCCACCACCATGTATCAGTAAAATAGGAGGCAAATTCTTATCACCAAATTCATGGAATTTCATGTTTAAACTCCTTACTGTAGAACTTTCACTAGCTACACCCATGTTTAATCAGCTTGTACAAGCAGTGATGTCTCATCAAATAGAAAAGTCTCTAACATTGATTATCTAGAATGACCACACGTTACTTTCAATAATGGATATCCTGATCTAAATTTTAAAATGTTGTTTCCTTACTAATTCTATTACTCGCCAATATAGTATAAATCAAATAACCAATAAAAATGATAATAAAAATAAGATTAATTTTTAACACAAAATAGAGATTTAACAAATTTGCGAATGCATGAAATAATACACAGTATCCCACAGATTTCGTTTGACGGTAAAGAAGCCCTAAAACAAAACTTAAAAATAATGTATATATAAAAAATAAAATAAAAGGAAATCCTTGATGACTTTCTCCAACTATAAACCATAAAGGTAGATGCCATATTCCCCAAATTGATCCTACAATCAAATTAGATTGCCAATAAGTATATTTTTTATCAAGTAATGGTTGTAATATTCCTCTCCATCCTAATTCTTCATGTCCACCACCAAAAAAAATTAGTTGTATAAAGAATAATGGCATCAGATAAATTGATACTCCGTTTAATTCTAAGGAAGATACAGAAAATAGTATCAAAATTGCTAATATATGATAAATGAAATAAATACTGCTATTTTCTATCTTATTAAATAAAAAATGTTTAAATTTTATATTATTACTTTTTAAATAAAAGCCACTTGCAATAGCTGGTCCAAGTGCACCAACTATATGTAATATTCTTCCCATAAATGTCTCTAATCCCAAAATATAAGATTGTGTAAATATGGCAAGAAGCCCCCAAGATATATAAGTAATTCCAAATGTAAAACAAAGATAATTTTTTAAATTCCTTTTATCAATTTCTGTCATTTTTTTTCTTCCTGATCTTGATTATTTTATGAATAATATTTTTACTGCTTCTTAGTTGCTATCGATTATAACTACCTATATTCTATCATAAAAACACAAAAATGCCTTACAATCAAGGCTTTTGATTATCCCTTTCGTTACAAGGTTTCTAGGCTTTTATCAGCAAAGCTACACACTCAACGTGAAACGAGTGAACACCAAGTATGTCAAGTAGTTACGTTCGTATGTGGGAACATATCTATAAACCTTTTAACGATAGCATAAGGTTATCGTTAAAAAGTATCAGACAGATAAATTTAGATTTGTCATAATCCTAACCATTTTTATTACAACAACTTAGCCAAGTAATAACCATTAATTCGTAGTCTCAGCCACATATATCAATCCAAGACCATCAAAGTAATCATACAGTTCACTATTATATTTTTTTACAATTTCACTAGCCCTTTTATTCCAAAAACTATATATACGTTGTATTTCATCAATACAACCTTTCTTATCTTTTGATATATATATTTCTAATGGATTATCTGATATTTTGTACCCTGACATACCATGAATTTCTAAAAAAGATTCATATGTAAACTTCTGAAAATACTCATCTGTATTTTTTATAACCCCTGAATATACTTTGTTTAAATACGAATCTAGAGAATCATAGCGATTGAGTTTTGCACTTGTTCTTCCATGACACATAGGAATAACCCAAAAATTAGCTAAACAATGATACTTAGACTGATAGTCAATTAATTCTTTAGGCCACTCTTCTTTTAGACTTCGTTCTTTTTGCGATCTATTACCCAAAATCACATTCGCAAGTGAATTAAATGAATGAATAGTATCTCCCATATAATTCTCATTTTTATATGTCCCATCTTCATTTAAAATTTCTACATTATTCCCCCCTAAAATGTCCTTATATACTATTTTATAGAAACCCACACTAAAATCTGACATGTCTTCATCCGGAGTACTTTTATATAACTGTGGGCTATATATAACATTATCTTTCAAACAAATTTTAGGGACATTTTTATCACATTTGATAGGAGTAAGTAATATTTTATAAACTGTATTTTCTTTTTCTGTCACTTTATTCCCCCATGTAAATTCTTATTATATCTTACATTTTTAATTCTTGTTGACTATATTTTATTATACCATATTTCGTATACTTCATAAATCACAAAAGGCAGAACCAGAGTTCTGCCATAAATAACCATTATTTATCTTACAACTTCAATCTCCACCTTGCTCTAAATCAAATTTTAAGGAATTGAAATATTCTCTTTCTAATCCTATAGATATGCCTATTCTGTTCGAGTCTCAGCTAAATATATTCCACATTCAGCTAATTCTTCAGGCAAATCATAAACAGTTTTTCCATTACTCTCATAGAGTTCAGAGATTCCTGGTGAGGTCTTAGAAAAAGTTTTCCAAGCTGTCACTAGTTCTTCTACAAATTGAATATTATGAGGTTCAAAAAAGTCATTAAATTTCGATAGTTCTTCACTATAAATTGTCACAACATTATAGCTATCAAGCATAATCTCATCATGACTTTTATGCCCACCAAATCCAAACTTACTTAGTCCATCATTAACAAGCAAATCACCGTATCTAATCAACAGTGCTAGGCATTCCTCTCTTGAACAACCATCAATATAATAAACATCCTTATGGGATTCCTTGATAATATTCTTTGCTATCACTTTTTCTCTATCAATACTGACAGGCAATTCCAAAATAAAAAACAAGGGCTCGTCATGAATCGCAATAAAGTGTTGAAAAACCTCTAATATTTTTCTGCGTGTACATTCGCCGTAAAATGATGTTCAGTTAACTTTGTAAATGATTCAAATAGATTTTCTACCTAGCTAACTTGGTGACCTTTTACTAAATTCAACATTATGCGTCCTCCAGAGAATTTAAACAATATCCAAATTTATAATCTCATTATACCATTAAAACCCGAAAAAGACTGAAACTTCCCAGTCACAGTCTTTTATCTGAAAGCTAATTCATTCGACTATAAAATGTGATAAGGACTATATTCAACTAATTCAATTAACTTTTTTCAACATGCAATAGTATCTGCTGATTAATGTTATAAAACTTTTGAATAGATAAAATACTTCTTCTTTATGTTTATTAGTTTATGTGTTTGTACGGATGAACGTATTTTATCATAAAAATTTTCATAGTAACAGTTTCAAAAGAAAGCCAAGACAGATCCGACTTTAATTCCATAGAACGATTTCAGATTGAGTTAGTTATCATAAAACAGAGTGGCTACGTTTCTATTCCCACAAACTCCTTGTCAATGGAAACAACACTGTACCCCCTAGGCTTTATGGAAATAGATTGAGAACCTATCAGGTTAGCATATTAAGACACACAACTTGTATTCTCACTCTGATACTTATCCCCTTTATAACAAAAAGCCTTGCAATCAAGGCTTTTAATTATCCCTTTTGTTATAAGATTTCTAGGCTTTTACTAGCAAAGCTACACACTCAACATGATGCGTCTGCGGAAACAAGTCCACCGGCTGGACTTTCTTCAAGTCATATCCTAACTCTTTGTAGAGCTTGATATCACGCGCCATGGTTGCGATATTGCAGGAGATATAGGCAATGCGGTCAGCTCCAGTTTGGCTACTTGCTTTGATAAAACTTTCGGTCAATCCCTTGCGTGGAGGATCAACCAAGATAACGGTTGATTGGATACCTTCCCTAAGCCAGTTCTTCATGGCATTTTCAGCTGTATCACAGACATAGTGAGCATTTGTAATATTGTTTAATACAGCATTCTTCTGGCTATTCTCAACTGCTTCTGGGATGACCTCCACTCCATAGACTTCCTTAACATGTTTCGCAACGGATAATCCAATCGTTCCAATACCAGAATAAGCATCGATCACCACATCATCTTCTCTTAACTCCGCAAAGTCAATGGCCGTTTGATAGAGTTTCTCCGCCATTTCTGTATTGACCTGGTAAAAGGCTGGGCCAGCGATTTGGTAGTTATTTCCCAACATCTGATCCGTAATATAGTCTTGACCATAAAGGGTGCGCCACTCCTTACCAAAAATCGCATTGGTATTTCGGTCGTTGATATTTTGCATGACAGACACAATCTCTGGGAGCTGCTTGATAAGGTGTTCAATCAATTGCTCCACTCGGAAAATTTTAGGACGAGTTGTGACCAAAATAACCATGATTTGTCCTGAATAGTGCCCACGTCGCACCACAAGGTTGCGAATCAAGCCAGACTGTTCCTTTTCGTCATAAGGTTTTAAATCATAACGACGAAGCAGATCTCGAAGGGCTACTACGACTTGGTCAATGACAGGATCCTGGATAAAGAAATCTTCAAGGGGCATGAGATCATGCGAATTTTTACGGAAAAAGCCAGTTTCCAAGACACCATTGACACGACGAACGGGCACCTGTGCCTTATTTCGATACTTGACTGGATGTTCCATGCCGAGCGTTTCAGCGACCTCTACTTCTGTAATACCAGCAATCTTGTAGAGACTGTCTTTGACTTGCTTGGTTTTAAACTTGATCTGCTCTGGATAGGCAAGATGCCCCAAATCAGCGATACCTGAGCGTAGATAAGCTAGATCAAGGTCTTGGTTACGATGCGGAGAATGTGTAAGGTATTCTTCAACTTTCCCATAGCCAATCTTTTTATTGACCTTAAGGACTCGCATGAGGATTTTCTCAGTTGGTAGAGCATTTTCTACAAAGAAAACCAAACCATCTACCTTAGCAACCCCAGCACCTTCATGGGTCAAATCAACAATTTCAACTTCTACAATATCATTTTTCTTTAGCATATTTTTCACTTTCTATCGGCCGACAAAAAAAGACGGCAACATTTCTGTTACCATCTATTATATCATGAAATGACCTAAGCACCAAAACTCTTGAAAAAGTTGACAATGGCTTGCCAAAGGGAGCTAAAGAAGTTACCCCCGTCTTCTAGCGCTTTATTGGCATCAAAGTTGAGGTTGATATTTTTAAAACTATCTCCAGCTTGAGAGACAATGCTTTCCTTGAGGTCATTTAGGGTTTTAGTGAAATCAGCATTATTCAAGATGTCGCTCTTTGAGAGATTAAGGGCAAAATTGATGATGATGTTGACCTGGTTTCCTGTTATAACCTGATCAAGTTTGTAGTTTTTTAGTGTGTCTTCAACGATTTTGCGGACATCTTTTTCTGTCAGATTGCCTTTTGCTTCTTTTGCCTTTGCGATTCCTGCCTTGATATCTGCCAAAGCGACATTGAGTTTATTGGCATCGTAGCCTGACTTGTCCTTGTTTTCAGCATTGATATCTGATAAGGCTTTTAGCTCCTCTTGGGCCAAGTCTTTATTGGCTTGCGGTACTTTGGCACCATTGGCTTCTAACGAGTAGTAAATCCCTGCAAGAGCACTCTCTCCTGTAACTGGAATAGGAGCTGCAACTGTGATTTTGGCATGTTCCACTCCCAGTGTCACTGCTGCGTTACGGTACATATCCTGCGTCACCTTGGTGATATTTTCAGGCGTTTCAATCTTAACCTCTAGAGGCGACTTATCACCTAGCTTTTGAATCTTAGCTGACGAATAGAGCTGTAGGCTAGCATCATTAGCCACATTCATAATTTTCGAATAGATATCAGGTGTCATGGTTTTGATATCTTTGGTGTCTTTTGATGCGTCATAGCCAAGTTTGCTAAGAGTTTGGTTTTTCTGGTCTTCAGATAGAGAAGAACCTAGGACATATTCGGGTTGTACATAGGTTTCATCGATTACTTTTTGAACATCGGTTGCTGCGTGGACGCTTGTCATAGCTGTTGCGGCCCACAATACTGCAGCACTTGTTAGAAAGAATTTCTTTCTCATGGGATATTCCCTCCTTTTCCTTTCTAGGGTAATAAAACAATCTTAAAGAAAGCTTATAGTGAAAAACACCTGGTTAAACCAGATGTTTAGAAGAAATTAAAGAATTTCATGATATAGAGATTAAAGCGAACCTGTCTCGAGTAGTAATAATTTCCACCATTTTCATAGAGTTCAGCTCCGTGAAAGATAGAAATTGGGTTGATGTAGGTGTAGGTCTTCCCTGTAGTATTACCAAGGATAGGAGCGACCGTTTCTCGGGAGTAACGCTTGGCTAGTGCCAGAGTATTTTCCTTGCCATTCTGAGCGATAAAGTCGATATAGGCAGGTCCAAAATTATAGGCTTGAACGGCGGTCCAGACATCTACTCCTTTGCTCTGTGCCAAATAGAGATTATCTGTTAAAGTCTGTACCCCTTGGCGAATACTAGAGGCATCGTCTTTGATGGTATTGGTAGCGCCACTAGCAGACTCACTAGACTGCATGACATCCCGCTCTTTTCCCTTTGTTTCGGTATAAATCATAGCGAGCACCAACTCTTCATTGGCTGGAGTATCTCTTTCACTCAAGATTTCTCGCACCATGGGTTGGTAGGTCATGACTTGTTTAACATCCTGATGGATATGATAAGCTTTGTATCCTGCGAAAAGGAAGACTGCTAGCACAAGCACTCTTCTTATAAATTTAAACATTATTTACTTTGAATATCCTCGATATTTTTGATTAAGATAGAATAGGTTCCATTATCATTTTGGATAAACTCAACCGATTCCGCATCTTGATAGACGTTATTGGGAACGATGAGCTCAATTCCATTTGACAAGGAAAGTTTTTGGTTTTCAAATTTCTTTAATTGGCGACTGGCATCAATTTCATCAAACTGAACTGGTTCTGGTACAGCTTCCTTGACTTGGTCGATAAAGCTCAAGCGAGCTGTCAGATTATTATCAAAAAGGTCGTTAGCCAATTTCTCAGGAGACAACTCATTGCTTTCTTCAAGATTGTTGAAAATCGCTGATTTGACCTTGGATTGAAATTGAAAATCATCTGTGTTAAAGGACTCTGCAATTCTCTGGGCCGTTTTTTCCAGTTCCTTGATGGATTTCTTTGGTGAAATCTTGGGAGCAACAGCTAGGAGATTTTCTGAAAAATAGTTCAAGAAAGTCCCATTGTACTTGATGCGTTTTTCGATGAGATGATACTTGCGACTTTGAAGATTGACCACCAGAGCCTCATCAGCTCCCGTTCCAAATCCAGGAAGGTTATTCTGAGTTAGCTTAATTGGATTATCAACTTCTCCACCGAGGTGGGTCAAGGTCTCACGTAGAGCAATTCGCAAGAAAGCGAAATGTTCAACGCCTTCTTTAGAAAATTGTACAAAAATCAAGTCATTGGTCTTGAGATTTTCAGAAATACTAAACTCCTCTTTCCAGAGATTAGCCAGTGTTACTGATGTCTCCAACAAATCATCCTTGATGTGATTGAAGAAGGGATTTTCTTCTTCGAAAATCCCAGTCTTAGCTTCATCTGAATACACACGTTCTATTTTTTTACGTAGGTATTCCTCGATTTTTGGAGTGATATTGAGAAACTTATCCGCTAGAAACAGCTCGGTATCATCTGGGCTGAACTGATGGATAATAGCTTTCTTAATATAAATGTCCATAAAAGTTTTAGTCCTCGTATAATGGGAAGGCATCTGTCAATTCTTTGACCGCACTTCTCACTTCTTCTAAGACAGCTTTATTTTCTGCATTTTTAAGGGTTTTAATGATGAGTTCAGCCACTTTACGGCTTTCTTCTTCACCAAATCCACGTGCAGTGATGGCTGCTGCTCCAATACGAATTCCACTTGTCTTGAATGGTGACAAGGTTTCGTATGGAATTGAGTTTTTATTTAGGGTAATATTGACTTCATCCAATAAGTTTTGAGCAACTTTTCCGTTTTCTACAACCTTGGTTACATCCACTAGGAAGAGGTGATTTTCAGTTCCTCCAGAAATGATTCGGAAATCAGGGTCTTGCAAGAAGACATTTGCCATAGCCTTGCTGTTTTTGATGACATTAGTAGCATATTCCTTGAAGGCTGGGTCCAAAACTTCTTTGAAGGAAACAGCCTTAGCAGCGACAACATGCTCCAAAGGACCACCCTGAATACCAGGGAAAATAGTTGAGTTGATTTTCTTAGCTAGGTCCTCATCATTTGTCAAAATCAAGCCGCCACGCGGTCCACGAAGGGTTTTGTGGGTCGTTGTTGTAGTGATATGAGCATATGGCACTGGGCTTGGGTGAAGACCGGCCGCAACCAAACCAGCGATATGGGCCATATCGACCATAAGCTTAGCCCCAACAGCATCTGCGATTTCACGGAATTTTGAGAAGTCGATAATTTGAGAATAGGCTGAAGCACCTGCTACGATTAGTTTTGGCTTCACTTCTTGAGCTTGTTTCAAGATGGCATCAAAGTCCAAGAGTTCTGTTTCAGGATCCACGCTATAAGAAACAAAGTTGTAGGTTTGACCAGAGAAGCTAACTGGAGCCCCGTGGGTCAAGTGTCCACCTGCAGACAAATCCATCCCCATAACGGTATCACCTGGCTCAATCAAGGCCATGTAAGCAGCACAATTGGCTTGGCTTCCTGAGTGAGGTTGGACATTGGCGAATTTAGCACCGAAAATTTCTTTTGCACGTTCAATAGCTAGAGTTTCTACCACGTCTACTACATCAGTTCCACCATAATAACGGCGTCCTGGGTAACCCTCGGCATATTTGTTTGTCAAGATAGACCCTTGAGCTGCCATAACAGCCTTGGAAACCACGTTTTCCGAAGCAATCAACTCGATATTGTTTTGTTGGCGTTCTTCTTCTTTGGCAATAGCATTCCAGAGATCAGCATCGTATGCTTTAAAATCGTCTTTGTCAAAAATCATAGGTCTTCTCCTTTATAGTGTGACTGGTCCTTTAGTTTAAGAAAATATACTAAAAGATGCGAATAAACCGTTTCTGCACTTTATCACAAGTATAACCAACTTTTTCATAAAATGCATGAGCTCCCAGACGATGATCAGCAGAGTTTAAGCGGATAAACCCATAACCCCGTCTTTTTGCTTCTTGATCCAACCCTTGCAGTAAGCTTTTACCGATACCTCGTCCTTGTGCTTGAGGCGAAACTGCTAAGCCTAAAATATTAAATCCTGCTTTGGAATAGAGGGATTCATAAACTTCAGCATGGACATAGCCAAGCAAGATATGACTGGCAGTATCCTCGTAGCCAAGTAGGAAATGATGAGAATCCTGAGACAGTCTAGCTAGTTGACTAGCTGTGTCCTCTTGACTAAAAGAATAACCCAAAGCCTCTTGGTTAATCTCACATATAGCATTCACATCTGTTTCTTGCAAATCTCTTAGCATCTCATTCCTCCTCAAAAGAAATCTCTGGCAACTGTGCAAGAATATCTTCTCGCTTAATCGCCCCTTGGCGTAAGATTTTCACCTTGTCTCCAGACAAATCCAAAATCGTCGAATCCTGTCCAGTTAGAAAAGCGTCGTCCTCCAGACCCAGAACCTCTTGCTCAAAATCCTCTAGAATTTGAGCAAAGGTCACTCCACTCGCCTGACCCGAGATATTGGCAGACGGCCCAATCAAAGGACCTGTCTCTCGAATCAAATCAAGTGTAATGGGGTGACTCGGCATCCGAAATCCGACAGTTGCAAGACCAGAATTGACCCAAAAGGGAACTCGGTCATTGGCTTCGAGGATAATGGTCAAGGGACCTGGTAAAAAGGCCTCTACAATTTTTTCTAGATAAGTTGGCTGATTCTTTGAAAAGTGCAAGATGTCCTCTAGAGAAGCGACATTAAGATTAAGTGCCTTTTCTCTAGGACGACGTTTTAGTTGGTAAACATGGTTGACAGCTTTTTCATCTAAGGCCTTAGCAAAAAGACCGTAAACCGTCTCTGTAGGCAGAACAACAGCTCCGCCCTTTTCCAACTCTTGTCTAATCCTGTCCATCATCAACTACAACCATCCTATCTTGACCAAATTGGTCCTTGAGTGTTCGTACTCGTTTTTCAGGAAGATGTTTCCTAAAAAGCGCAGGAACACTTTGACCTTGCTTGTATCCAATTTCAAGGTAAATCTTACCACCATCTGTGAGATAGTCTTTTGCATCTTCCGCAATTCTACGGTAAATAGCTAGGCCATCCTCATCTGCAAAGAGAGCTAGATGAGGTTCTGAATGCAGAACATTCAAGCCAACTTCTGATTCATCCTCGCGAGCGATATAGGGTGGATTGGATACAATTATATCATATTTTTCAGAAATTTCTGCAAAACAATCCGATTTTTTAAAAAATATATTAAGATTTTGATTTCTAGCATTGTCCATTGCTGAGTCTAGTGCATCTTGTGAAATATCCACTGCCGTTACATACCAATCTGGTCTGTTTTTAGCTAATCCAAGAGCTATGGCGCCACTTCCAGTCCCGATATCTAGGACCTTAAGATTTTCCTCAGGATTTTCTGTGAGGATGAGTTCCACCAACTCTTCTGTCTCTGGACGAGGAATCAAAACCCGCTCATCCACTTTTAACTGCATTCCAAAGAAATCTGCGTGACCAATGATGTACTGCGCCGGTTTGTGAGCCACTAACTGCTGGTAAATTTCTTCTACAAAATTTTCTTCCTCTTTTGTCACTTCCTGCTGAAGAGCAAAGACAAAGTCCGTAAAAGAGAGATTTTTTAGGCTACGGTAGACAAAAGAGAGGCTTTCTGCTTCCTCTCCTTGTCTCATCAACTCTTCTTCAAAATCTGAAAATAATTGAGCTAGTTTCATTATTTGTTTAATTCTTCTAATTTCTGTGTTTGATCGTAAAGGACCAAAGCGTCTACAACTTCATCCAATTTACCAGACAAGATGGTATCTAGTTTTTGGAGGGTCAATCCAATACGGTGGTCTGTGACACGGTTTTGTGGGAAATTGTAAGTACGGATACGTTCTGAACGGTCACCAGTACCAATAGTAGACTTACGCTCGGCGTCTTGTTCATCTTGGGCAATCTGAGCAAAATGGTCAGCAACACGCGCACGGATGATTTTCATGGCCTTCTCACGGTTCTTCTGCTGGGTACGTTCTTCCTGCATCTCAACCTTGATATTGGTTGGCAAGTGAACGATACGAACGGCAGTCGCAACCTTATTGACGTTCTGTCCACCAGCACCTGATGCGTGGTAGATATCAACACGAAGGTCTTTTGGATCGATATCGTATTCTACTTCCTCTACTTCAGGCATGACAAGAACTGTCGCAGTTGAAGTGTGTACACGCCCTTGGCTTTCTGTCACAGGGACACGTTGCACACGGTGGGCACCAGACTCATACTTGAGTTTAGAGTATACAGACTGACCAGAAACCATAGCAACCACTTCTTTGAAACCACCGACACCGTTCATAGAAGCTTCCATGACTTCAAAGCGCCAGCCTTGTGCTTCCGCATACTTTTGGTACATGGTTAGAAGGTCTCCAGCGAAAAGTGCTGCTTCATCTCCACCAGCTGCTCCACGGATTTCAAGGATGATATTCTTATCATCGTTTGGATCCTTTGGAAGGAGCAAAATTTTCAATTTTTCTTCATATTCTTCTTTTTCAGCCTTGGCATCTTTTAATTCTTGCTTGGCCATTTCTTCCAAGTCCGCATCTCCGCCTGACTCCTTAATCATTTCCTCGGCATCAACGATGTTTTGAAGAACTTGTTTGTACTCACGGTAGGCTGTTACTGTGTCACGAGTTGAAGCCTCTTCTTTTGAAAGCTCCATGAAACGTTTGGTGTCTGAAACGACATCAGGGTCACTGAGCAATTCTCCTAATTCTTCATAACGGTCTTCTACAGCTTGTAGTTGATCATAAATGTTCATTTTTCTTTATTCTCCTTATTGATTTCAGGGGCAAAATAGTGTTTACGACAAACCGAGATATAGGTTTCATTGCCACCTATTTGAATTTGTTCGCCATCATAGACTGGCACACCATCCTGCGTACGCAACACCATAATCGCCTTTTTCTTACAATACTGGCAAATGGTCTTAATCTCGTCAATTTTGTCTGCTAAAAGCAAGAGGTATTTTGAACCTTCAAACAGTTCATTGCGAAAATCATTCTTCAAACCAAAAGCCATGACAGGTATGTCTAACTCATCAACAACACGAGCTAGGTCGTAAACATGATGACGCTTGAGAAACTGGGCCTCATCGACCAACACACAGTAAGGTTTTTCAGGTAAGTCTCGGATATAGCCGAAGATATCTGTCGTTTCCTCAATCGCAATGGCTGGGCGTTTCATGCCGATTCGACTCGACACATAGCCAACACCGTCACGCGTATCCAGAGCAGAAGTCATAATCACAACTCCCTTTCCTTGCTCCTCGTAGTTATAGGCCACCTTGAGAATCTCAATCGTCTTACCAGAGTTCATGGTCCCATAACGATAATACAACTGTGCCATGCTTCTATTTCACGTCCATTTCTAAATTTTTGCTACATTCTAGTATATCATAATTTTCTGAAGCTTTAAACGGCAAAATGTGGTAAAATAGAAGAAATCAAAAACTAGTGGAGGAAGCCATTATGCCATTTGTACGCATCGATTTATTTGAAGGACGCACGCTCGAGCAAAAAAAAGCTCTTGCTAAGGAAGTAACGGAAGCTGTTGTCCGTAACACTGGAGCCCCTCAATCAGCCGTTCATGTCATCATCAACGACATGCCAGAAGGAACTTACTTTCCTCAAGGGGAAATGCGCACCAAATAATCTAGCTTAAGCAGAATTGCTTAGGCTTTTTCAATCTCCAAGTAGCATCCATTGAAGAAATAGTCTAATTTTGTTACAATTTGAAGAGATGCTTGGATACCTATCCTAAGAAAAGAAATACAAAAGGAAATAGTATGATTACACGTGAATTTGATACCATCGCTGCTATCTCTACTCCACTAGGTGAAGGAGCCATTGGTATTGTCCGCCTGAGCGGAACAGATAGTTTTGCCATTGCGCAAAAGATTTTTAAAGGAAAAGACTTGAGCAAGGTTGCAAGCCATACCCTCAACTACGGTCACATTATTGACCCGCAGACAGGGAAGGTCATGGACGAAGTTATGATTGGAGCTATGAAGTCTCCAAAGACCTTCACTCGTGAGGATATTATCGAGATTAACACTCACGGTGGGATTGCGGTAACCAATGAAATTCTCCAGCTAGTAATACGTGAAGGAGCTCGGTTGGCAGAACCTGGTGAATTTACCAAACGCGCCTTTCTAAACGGTCGCGTGGACTTGACTCAGGCTGAGGCAGTGATGGACATCATCCGTGCTAAGACAGATAAGGCTATGAATATCGCAGTCAAACAATTGGACGGTTCTCTTTCTGATCTTATCAATAATACTCGCCAAGAAATCCTCAATACACTTGCCCAAGTTGAGGTCAATATCGACTATCCTGAGTATGACGATGTTGAGGAAGCCACTACTGCAGTCGTCCGTGAGAAAACTATGGAGTTTGAGCAATTGCTAACCAATCTCCTTAGAACAGCTCGTCGTGGTAAAATCCTTCGTGAGGGAATTTCAACTGCTATCATTGGACGTCCCAACGTTGGGAAATCCAGCCTCCTCAACAACCTCTTGCGTGAGGACAAGGCCATCGTTACAGACATCGCTGGTACCACCCGTGATGTCATCGAAGAGTACGTCAACATTAACGGGGTTCCTCTAAAATTGATTGATACAGCTGGTATCCGTGAAACAGATGACATTGTAGAACAAATCGGTGTCGAACGCTCCAAAAAAGCCCTCAAGGAAGCTGACTTGGTACTACTAGTACTAAATGCCAGTGAACTACTGACCGCCCAAGATCGCCAACTCTTAGAAATCAGCCAAGATACCAACCGCATTATTCTACTTAATAAAACGGATCTGCCTGAAGCAATTGAAACTTCAGAACTCCCTGAAGATGTCATCCGTATTTCAGTTCTTAAAAACCAAAACATTGATAAGATCGAAGAACGCATTAACAACCTCTTCTTTGAAAATGCTGGTTTGGTCGAGCAAGATGCTACTTACCTATCTAATGCCCGTCATATTTCCTTGATTGAGAAGGCCGTTGAAAGCCTTCAAGCTGTTAATGAAGGTCTTGAGCTGGGTATGCCAGTTGATTTGTTGCAAGTTGACTTGACCCGTACTTGGGAAATCCTAGGAGAAATCACTGGAGATGCAGCTCCTGATGAACTCATCACCCAACTCTTTAGCCAATTCTGTTTAGGAAAATAAGAAAAATCCATGATCATTCATTCGGTCATGGATTTTATTGTCTTTATTAGTAATCTGGTCTAAGGACACCTGTTACGGTTGCCTTAGTCGCTTCATAGTCACCATCTACAACAACCTTGATAATGCGTTTGGCATCTTCTTCTGGTGCTGGAACTAGAGGCAGACGAGTTGGTCCAGCTGCAAATCCCATGTAGTTCAGAACTGCCTTAACTGGAGCAGGACTTGGATAAGAGAAGAGGGCGTTGACCTTAGGAATGAACTGACGCTGAATAGCTGCGGCTTTTTTCATATCGCTTTCTGCAATGGCAGTAAACATTTCGTGTATTTCATCCCCATTTGTATGAGAGGCAACAGAGATAACCCCATCCGCACCAAGGTTCATGGCATGGAAGGCATCTCCATCCTCACCAGTATAAATCAAGAACTCTTCTGGCTTGTGCTCAATCAAGTAAGCCATATTTGCCAAGCTGGTACATTCTTTAACACCGATGATATTAGGATGGTCAGCCAAGCGAAGCATAGTCTCAGGAGTCAATTCGACAACCACACGCCCAGGAATGTTATAAATGATAATCGGCAAATCTGAGGCATCTGCAATAGCTTTAAAGTGCTGATACATCCCTTCTTGAGAAGGTTTGTTATAGTACGGTACGATAGCAAGACCAGCAGCGAAACCACCAAATTCTGCGACCTCTTTGACAAACTCAATCGAATCTCGTGTATCATTGGTACCTACACCCGCAATCAAAGGAACGCGTCCCTTTACAACCTTTTGTACAGCAGCAAAGAGTTCCAACTCTTCATCGTGAGTCAAGGTTGGACTTTCAGCTGTCGTTCCAGCCAACAAAATACCATCTGTATGGTGGGCCAACAAATGCTCTATAAGGTCTGGAATGGCATCAAAGTTGATGGAGCCATCTTCATGGAAAGGAGTGATGAAAGCAGTAATGATTTTACATTCTTTTAGATCTTGGTAAGACATGAGAAACACCTCTCTATTTCAAAGAAGGAGTTCATTCGAACTCCTAAACCATTATTTCAATTCAAATTTCAACTCAGCTACTGGACGGACCAAACCACGCTCATGAAGCGTTTCTGCGATCTGTACAGAGTTCCAAGCAGCACCTTTGAGAAGGTTATCTGAAACAATCCACATGTGAATTCCTTTTTCAGCATCCAAGTCCTTACGGATACGACCAACAAAGGTATCTCGCGAGCCAACAGCATTGATGGCTTGAGGATAGATTTGATTTGCTACGTCATCCTCCAGAACTGCACCTGGAAAGGCTGCGATAGCTGCTTTCACTTCTTCGATTGGAGCTACTTCTTTTGTTTCGATGTAAACAGACTCAGAGTGAGCTGACAAGACTGGAATACGCACACATGTTGCAGACACTGCGATGCTATCATCTTCCATGATTTTCTTAGTTTCTTTAGTCATCTTCATCTCTTCGTAAGTGTAATCATTGTCAGTGAAGACATCGATTTGTGGAAGAGCGTTAAAGGCGATAGGATAGTGTTTCTTATCACCGCCTGAAGGCAAGATTTCCGCATGCAAATCACGTGGATTCACATCGTCATTCAAGACTTCACGAAGTTCACGTTGTGTTTCAAGAATCGCTCCCATACCAGCACCTGAAACAGCTTGGTAGGTTGAAACGATGATACGGTCCAAGCCCCATTTTTGACGAACAGGCTCAAGGGCAACCATCATTTGAATTGTGGAACAGTTCGGGCAGGCAATGATTCCGTTGTGGGCATCAAGTGCATGAGCATTGACTTCTGGGACAACCAATGGTACATCTGGGTTTTGACGGAAGTAAGATGTGTTATCAACCACTACAGCACCAGCCTTAACTGCGTATGGTGCATACTTAGCAGATGTCGAACCACCTGCTGAGAAGAGTGCAATATCAACACCCTCAAAAGCGGTCTCAGTCGTTTCTTCAATCGTAATATCTTGGTCTTTAAATTTCAAAGTCTTGCCTGCTGAACGTGCAGAAGCAAGGTAACGAATTTTATCGATTGGAAGTGTTGATTCTTCCAACATTTTTATCATCTGAGCTCCGACAGCACCTGTCGCGCCGACTACAGCAACTGTATATCCCATAACTAACCTCTTTCGGAATTTTCTAAAAATTTCTATAATAGATGTATTATACTACTTTTTCTAAAAATTGAAAAGTATTTTTGGGTCTAATTTCTGAAAATAAAAAATCCCTAGCCATTGACCAGGGACTAAGAGGCATCTTCATGTGATGAGCAGGTTCACACAACTCATCAAGGTCCGCTCCTGCGTTATGACCTCCTTATACTCAATAGTAGTCCGAAGACTACCTATCGACTCATCGCAAGTTTAATTCTACTATGCTTTGCTGACTTTGTCAAGGCTAATGCGGGGTAAATATAAAAAACTCTCGAATATCAAGAGTTTTCCTGTCTATCTAATGCTAATTGCCGGGATTGAACCGGCGACCTCATCCTTACCATGGATGCGCTCTGCCAACTGAGCTAAATCAGCTTACCTAAAAAGTATACTATAGTTCTATGCTCTTGTCAAGCGCTCTCTTTTAATTTTCTGAAATGAAAAAAGCTAGATCTATCAAGAATCTAGCTTATAAACTTCTTATTTTGTTAGATCGATTCGCTGTCCTAGTTTTCCGATTAGGATTGCACCAACGATAAGCGATGCAAACTCTCCAATCCCTGTAGAAAACCAAGTAAAGAAGAATGGAGCTTCAGCAACGATATGAAGTTCTGCTGCAATGGTAATCATTGAAATTGAGAATAGGATTGAAAATAAGAAATGATCTTTTCGAATCAAACCATTGAACAAATAGTCTTTCTTATACTTGCTAAAGAGCCAAACACCTAGACTAAGAAAAACTAGAGTAGATCCCCCGCCGACAAAGACATCAATTAGGCCAAAACTAAAGAAATTAGCAATCATACAACCAATCGTCACACCGATGATGTATTTAGGATTGTAAAAAGCCAAAAAATTCATCATCTCAGAAATACGGAACTGGTAAGCACCATAGCTAATAGCATTTAGTGGTGGGGTAATGGTCAAAACCACATAGATAGCAGCAACAATAGCAATATCTGCCATGTCACGAACAGTTAATTTTTTCATGTTTTCTCCTTTGGCGGTTTCCCGCGTAAAATATGCTTGGTGAAAGAAGCTAAGCACCAAGGGTTGAGTGAATCAACCTTACCAGTATAGCACAATATATGACTTTATGCTATACTAAAATCATGAAAAATCAAATTAAGGATTTTTTTGATAATGAAATCCTCTCCTATCTATTTTTTGGTGGAGCTACTACCTTGGTATCTATTTTATCACGTTTAGCTATCTATCGTATCAGCCACCAGGAAATCCTCGCAACTGCCCTCGCAAATATTATCGGGATTCTCTTTGCCTTTCTCGCAAATGATACAATCGTCTTTAAACAAGAGAGGAAGAATTGGCCAATTCGACTAGTTAAATTTTTCTTAGCTCGTCTCTCTACTCTTGGTCTGGACCTTCTTTTAACTTATATCTTTGTTACAACCTTTCCTGATCTTATTGGCCAGTTTGTCGAATTTAATATAGATAGGGTTAATACGATTGAAACTATCTTAGCGCAAGTTTTGATCATCATTATAAACTATATTTTCAGTAAAATCTATATTTTTAAAGGGAACAACTGACCACTTTGAGCGTTTAAGTTGCTTTTTGTCACATTTTAGGATATAATTAATTAGAAAATTAGGAAAGGAATTTATGAAAATGTTAAAGGATCTTAAAGCATTTTTGCTTCGTGGTAATGTCGTTGACCTCGCTGTCGGTGTGATCATTGCCTCTGCATTTGGTGCTATCGTTACTTCATTTGTTAACGATATCATCACTCCACTTCTATTGAACCCAGCTTTGGAAGCTGCGAAAGTACAAAACATCGCTGAGCTTGCATGGAATGGTGTTACATATGGTAAATTCTTGAGTGCTATTATCAACTTTCTCGTTGTAGGTACTGTGCTTTTCTTCGTTATTAAAGCTATGGAAAAAGCGCAAAACCTTCGCAAGAAAGAGGAAGTGGTTGAAGAAGCACCTGCTGCTCCAACTGAACTCGAAGTTCTTCAAGAAATCAAAGCTCTTCTTGAGAAAAAATAAGACAAATAAAGGATCTAGCTTCAAGCTAAATCCTTTTTTCTTTACTCTTTTGGTAACTTCCCAGCCTTTTCGAGCATTTTCTTAATCAAGTAAGGCATCTTCACATTTTCACGGCCTTTTTTCTCAATGAGCTTTTTGACAAATTCTGGCATCTGAAGGTCGTCTGTCTCCTCCATAATGTCCTTGGTAGTTGCCGAAGGTGCTAACTCATCGAAGGTTTCTTCTTCTGGGAGAAAAGCTTTAAATTCTTTGTGTTCGTTGGCTCGTACAGTAGCAACTAAAGCGTCAATTAAACGGCTATCCGTATTGGGCATAGGCGGGCGATGATAGGTGACACCTATTTCTTGACACAACTCATAACATTCCACATCATTATCGAACAAGACTTCGATGTGCTCACTGATAAAACTAATCGGGACAAAGATGTAATGCTCTGGATGTTGCTTTTGTTCTCGCAAATATTCTAAAACGTCTGGCTTGATCCAAGGGATTCCAATATCGCTTTCGCTCTGCCAAGTATTGGTATACTGGTCGGCTGTTAGACCGAGTTGTTCAGCGATTAGCTTGCTATTATCGAAAATCTGATCGATATAAGGATCTCCATAGTCTAAGGCAAAAATGGGAACACTGTGTGCCGAAAAGATCACCTTGAAGGATTCTGCTCCCACCTGATCTTGTAAAATTTTCCTAATCTCGTCAGTCCAAAAGTCCAACAAAGCCTGTTGTTGATACCAGTCCTTAATTACTAAAAATCGGATCTGCTGACTTTCCAGAAACTTTTCATACCCCATCACCGAGTAAAAGGAATAATGAGGTTCCAAAATCAAGCAGATACATTCTTCAACACCATCAGTTTCCATCTGCTTGATCACGTCTGGAATAAAGGGACGAGAAAATTTGTTGGCAAAGTAGATACCGTAATCTTCCCCTAAACGTTCCTTGACTAAATCAACCTCCTCACGTGTAATCCGCTGCAAGGGCGTCCCACCGATAAGGACATAGTTGTCATAGAGAGTCTGAATCTCGGGGTCTCGGGGTCTAACTCCACGACGAATGTTTGTAAAGAATTCTGCTACTCCTTCAAAACTAATCTCCTCGGGAGATCCAAAGGTCATCATTAATATGGCTTTTTTCATATTATCATCCTTATGTTATTATTTTCACTATCTATTCTATCATGAAAAACAAAAATAGTAAACGCTTCCGACGTCTACTATTTCTTTTGTTCTTTTGTCTTTCTATCTCGTCTCATGATTAGGATGATAACGACAAGGAGTAAAATAACGATAATCAGGAGGAGAAAGGCAAGGATATAAATCCAATGCGTTGGAATCCCTTGGTCAAAATAGCGTGTTCCTACTGCTTCCCCACTTTTATCCTGGGCTGCTTTTACTGGTGCATCCGTGATTTTAGCTAAGAGGATATGTCTTCCGTTGGTAATATTAAGGAAACAGGTGCTTAACAAAACAATCTTGTCCGTTGAGGTCAAGGAGACATCTCGCTTGTACTTGGCTTTACTTAGCAGATATTGATAGTAGGCCTGGTGTTCCTCATCGTTGGAACTCAAAGTTCGGTAAATCTCCGTGTCATAGGCATCCACTTCTAAAATCCCAAAAATCTCCAGACCACGTTCTCGACCATTGTAGTAGATAGAACCATAGCGATGCTTTTCAAAAAAATCTTGATCCGCAAATTTTTGAATCTCCCCAAACATAGCACCAGAAGCCATGGAGTGACCATAGATGATGGTGTTAAAGTCCGTAAAGTTGGGGTTAAAACGATAGTCTAGGAATATAGAACCTGACACAGTATAATCGCCAAAGGCATTGCGGTCAAGGTATTTGACATTGTCCTGACTCTGCAAGAGGGGATAGTCTACCTTGGTCCCATCGAGGCTAATCCAACCACAAACATCCTTGTTGAGGTGCTGCAAGGTTTCAAAGCCCGTACTGCTGGCATTCTTTTCAATGGGATTATAATGATCATAGTCACTTGCAAGGACTCTATCAGCTGTAAAAAGACAGAAAAAAGCTAGAAAGAGGGATAGAATGACCTTTATAACTTTGCGACTCGTACTTGTTTTCATATTTCCTTCTTTCTCCTTTCTAGCCTTGAAAATAAAAGAGCAAGAGAGGCTGTCCCTTTCTCTTTTATTGGTAGTTTAGTCAGTAATGGTATCTGCCCCTTCTTCCTTTACTTCTTTTCTACGACGCAAGATCAAGTAGAGGATGATGAGCAAGAAGATCAATAGCAAGAGCAAGATAAATAAGATGATATACCATATCCACAAAGGAATCGATGAGAAAAATCGTCCGAGCGACGAATCATCAAAGACACTATAAGGGAATGGTTTTGATTTTTTCGTATGGAAGGTGTTCTTTGGAACCGTATCCGTAATCTTGGCAACTACGATATGTCTTCCATTTGTTACGTCTAGGAAACAGGTACTGAGAAGAATGATATGGTCATTTGGCCCCAGTGTAATATCCCGCTTGTGGATGGCAACCGAGAGTAAGTGATCGATATATTCTTGGCGCCGATCATCCCCATTAATACCTGGATCGTAGATGTTAAAGTCATAGGCGTCCACCTCGAGCATCTCAAAGATCTCAAGACCTTTTTCAACGCCATTATAGTAAATACTGCCGTAGCGATGCTGGTCAAAAAATTCCTTATCAGAAAACTTTGCTACATCTCCAAACATAACCCCATTTTCAACATGGTGTCCGTAGATGATAGTATTAAAGTCTTCGAACTTGGATTCATTTCGAGCCTCAAGAAAGATAGCTCCTGTTGCGGCAAATTCTCCCTTTGAGTCCTTGTTCAGGTACTTTTCATTGTCCTTGGCTTGGACTAAGGGATAGTCAATATTGGTGCCATAGACATTGATCCAACCGAGAACCTCTGGATTGACTTGCTGTAGCTTGTGAAAGCCAGAAAAACTAGCAAGCTCATCTTTCTCACTGGTACTAACAGGTCTATAGGCCTCATACTCACTTGATGAAGCCTGAGAATAAACCTGGTTGGCATCCCAAAGGGCGTAGAAACCAAAGAGAAAGACTAAGGCTGCCAAGAGAAGCAAGATATGATTCATCAATGCATCTACAGCAAGGACCAGACGCCTAGACAAACTCTTTTTTGGTTTCTCACGCTTGATTTTCATCGGTCAAACCACTTGCTTAAGCTTGTCTGCGTTTTTTAGACAAAACAACAAATCCAGCCAAACCAAGACCAATCATCAAGATGAAAGGAAGGTTGTCAATCAAGAGACCAGTAGGGGTAACGTCTGGTAAGCTATTCGTGATAGTATTGTTGTTTGGTTTTTCACCAATAAGGATATTTTCTTGTGTAAAATCTTGTGATTTTGTTCCATTCTGTGTTCTAATTAAACCATTTGATTTGAGTTCTGATGATGCAGTATATCCCTGAGAACTAACTTCAACTAATTTATATTTTGTACCAGCTGGAATTTTTTTAAATACAAGAGTTTGATTATGTCTTAAAGTAATTGTAGTTTCTCTATCATATTCAAAAGTTTTGGAAACTCCATCAATACTACCATTAATTGAACTTGCTTCTTCAGTCGACGCTTTTTTAAAAGTAAGTTTGAAAGTGAAATTTTTAGTCTTATCAGCACTTGATCCTGACACAACTTTTTTAATAACTAATGAATTTGCTGTTGGATCTATGTTAGCTTGATCTGGATTATTTGGTTTTGGATCATTGGGGTCCGTAATTTTTCCAGCATCTTTTCGATAGATGTTACTAAATAAGTCATATTTATATGTTTCAGAGCCTGTAGAAGGTTTTACTTTTGCGCCATTAGTATTACTGGTTTCTTTAAAATACACAGATGAAATGTAAGTCCCATTCTCACGACTCTTATTCTTTACAATAACGTGCATGTCGTATGTACGCGTATCATAAGTCATATAATCAATAGGGGTACCATTTTTGGAAATCGCATGCCAACCATCATTCTTTTCTGCAACTCTATAAACATATTCACCAGCATGATTATATCTAACAGAATAAAAAATATTAGTTGTGTCTTTTTTTATACTATCTTCATTCGGTTTCAATACATCTGACGAACGAAAAGTTACACTCTGATCTGGAATATTCGTTCCAGTTTCATATGGTGCCCCATTAGATGATGTTCCAGTTTGAGGTGTGAAGGTAAATGTAAAAGTTGCATTAGGTGTAGTAATTCCTTCGGCAATTTTTAAAGTTTTATTTATAGCAACTTTAGCATCACTTTCTCCTGTTGCTCTAGCTGTTGCGAGATTATCATCATTTGTATCCGCAAATGTTGGCACTCCTCTAAAGACCGACAAGGCGGTCACAGCTGCAATACTTGCAGTAACTAATTTTTTCAAAAATGTTTTTTTCATGATTATTCCTTTTATTTTTAAATTTCTTTTTTCATAAATTGTCATCAAAAGCCCCGTCGCCTTAGGACTGTTACCACCTTGCCATGGGTATCCTGTATAGGAATGGTTCCAAAAGCACGGCTATCTACAGCCGTTGTTCGATTGTCTCCGAGGACAAAGAGTTGTCCTGCCGGGACTTTCATTGGGAAGGTAGCCCCTTCCTTATAGAGCAGCGTTTCTTTGTAGATATCCTGCTCTTGTTGAGGAGAACCGTTGATGATGAGACCATTTTCGTTTATATCGATCGTACTTCCTTCGGTTGCAATGACACGCGCCACTCTTTCCTTGCCCTTATAACTATAGACGAGTAAATCACCAATCGAATAACGTTTATCCAGCCTATAGTAGACAACCAAATCGCCATCTTTTAAGGCTGGCTTCATACCATCGTCATTGTATCTCAATAGTCCAAAGACAAAAAAGTAAAGGGTGGCCAGTACAAACCCAACCATCAGAAGCTTACTGACTAAGTAGAGGATATCTCCCCATACACTCGGCGGAGACTTATCCCGATTGACTTGTGTTACTGTTTTCTTATGTTTCTTTTTAAGTAGCATTATTTTCTCCTATGTACCACTAGATAGCCGAGTAGGATTGTAAAGAAGATACCTCCTAGAGGAAGGATTATTCCTAACACGAGTGTACTGCTGAGGAAGTCAACTCCGGTTTCAGGTACATTATTCTTATTATTCGTGACTGTCACGGACTTATCCCCATCCAGTTTGCCTTCTTGATTTTCATAAGATACCTGATATCCACGAGAAGAGTTTGATTCCTCTTCTACGGTATAGTGACTATCGAGTGGTAGCCCATAAATTTTTATGGTTTGATCTTTGTTGAGATCTATAGATGCTCGACCATTCGTGAATTGCAGAGAGGTTCTTTTATTATTCACCGTTGCAGTATAGGTTCCATTCAATGGGCTATTCTGAGCATCCCTAATGTTAATGGTAATCTTGAAGGATTTTAATAGGTTGGCAAATACACCCGTAACCTTTTTTGTAACGGATAAACTTGGAAGCTTGTGATTCGTGACAATACTGGTTTCGTCTTTATTCAGATCGCCCTCTTGATTCTCATATGTAACGTGGTAACCATTCGTTGATGCCTCTTCTTCTTCAACCTTGTAATGGGTTCCCCGAGGAAGATAGCTTAGAATACCTTTCCAACGCTTTCGTTTTTCGACACGGATCTCCGCTTCACCATTCACAACAGTTATCTCTCCGAAAGTTCCATTCAATGGCTTAGAATCAGGAGAGGTTAGTTTTACCTTAATCCAAAACTCCTTGTTCAAGTTGCTTTCAGCTTCCAACACTTTCTTAATCGTCAGACTTGGCAATTGTTTATAGATTACCTTGAAGGATGGTTTAGTTTCTGTACCAACATTTTTTATTTCTTTGGTAAAGGCTGGGACGTCCGGTGCAATTAAATCGTATTGATATCCTTTGGCAACTTTTTCAAAGTTCCTTGTTTCATTAAAGATATTTGTTCTAACATTTACGTTAGTCTTTCGATAGTCCTGATTGTCTGAACCCCCATTCTTGTTCTTTTGAACCAATTTGAGTTCAACATTACTCGGTTGATCAGCTGTAATGACAGTTCTCGCACCCGTCACACCTTGCCATTCAACTTCCACCGGAACCGTTAATGGATCTGAAGGCTTAAAGGTTGGGTTGTCAGAGTATTCTTTGGTCTTGGTTTGAGAGGTGCCTATTCCATAGGAATAGGTGACACTGGCACCTTTATTGGAGTAGAGTTTATTGACATCAGAACCTTCAGCATCACCAGCCTCTAGTTTTTTATCACCAGCAATGGCATCCAGAGCATCTTGACTAGATGTAACAGTGAATTTGAGGACATATCTAGCCCCATCTTCTAAGGAATAATTCGGAGAAAATTTAGCCGTAACTTCCACTAATCCTTCTGAAGTTGTTTTGGTATCAAAAGTTACTTGATTTTCAGTTAATGTTTCACTGCTACCATCTTTCTCTTTAACGACACGAAACTCTGACGATCCGTTTGGTAATAGCTGGACATACTTAGAAAGAACATCCTTGATGGTCACGTGGTGGATTCCCAGTGGCAGAATCTTATCAGTGATATCTTTAAAACTGTCTCGTAACTGGTCTTCATTGTTTGCGGATAGGATTTCATTAGGAATGGAAGAATTGTGGTACCTGATATAATACTGCAGACTAGTAATACTGTCGACATTGTTTGAATAACGAAATTTAATCGAATAGAAACCATCAAGTGTTGGAGCCAAGCTATATGATAGACTATTTAGATTATTATTTAATCTATCCCAAAACCACTGGGGAGCTGTTTCGATATTAGGATCTTCGTTATTGTAGTTATATATAGTGTAACCATTGGCATCGTAGACCATATTCGCAAAGCCATCTGAAAGCAAAATAACGACTTTCTTAGCATTAGATCTTGCACTTCCCATTAACTGGTTGGCCAAGGTTAATCCAGCCCCAATATTGGTCCCGGTACCAATACCTGACTCAGTACCAATGGAATTACCTCCTGCAATACTCATGTTGTATACCGCTGTTTTAGCAGCACGAGCATTGTTACTCCATCCTAAAATCGTGTTAGCATCATCCCATGGTGAAACGCCATCATAGTATTTTGTCATCCGTTCATAGGGCCAGTATGGTCTAAAAAGTCTCCATTTATTTCCATCCCAATACTGATCATTCTTTTTATTGTCAATTTTCCCACCAAATCCTACCATAGATAAACGGTTATTAGAATTGGATAGAATGGTATCAATTAAGCCCTTACGACCATTTGTTCCTCTTAGAGTATTTTTCAATGCGTCAATCCGACTGATCGTCCGTCCATCAAAAGATTGGACATCCTGATTCTGCATACTTCCTGACAGGTCTGCTACTAAAACAACATCCAAGGGATCCGTTTGGGTTTCTGTTCCCAGTTTGGAAGTGATATCCAATGACAACTCATACTTGTCATCCTGTCCTGATATCGGAGTAATTGTCTTGTGAAGAGTTGTCTGAGGTTCTGTAGTAGAATCTGCATTTAACAGACTTATCGGAGCACACAAAAAGAGAATAGCTAACAGTGTAACTAAACGGCGCGCAATAATTTGAACTTTCTTAAACTCGAATTGAATGTTCATTTTATTCTCCTTAACTAGAATGTACTAACATTGTTATTATGTCAACCTAGTACATTTACAAAACAATTGTACAATAAAGTTCACGCAGTGTCAATTAATATGATTAATTTTATATTATGTTAATTAATAAAAGAGTATGATTCTTCTTTGTCTTTCAAACTATTCTATGGTAAAATGAAAAAAGAAATAAAAAATCTCATAAAATATCAATGCATATATTTTATTCTAAAATGCCCAAGATTTCATTTGAAAGTCTATTGAATTTGAATTATTATATTTTTTCAAAATTCATGAAATTTTCAGAATAAGGTTTTTTCTGAAGCTTGCATTCTATTTTATGATTGTTAAAGGAGTTTTTATGACTTATCCGAACCTTTTAGATCGTTTCTTGACCTACGTTAAGGTCAATACGCGTTCTGATGAACACTCTGCTACTACTCCAAGTACGCAAAGCCAGGTAGATTTTGCGACCAATGTTCTTATTCCTGAAATGAAACGTGTCGGTCTGCAAAACGTCTACTACCTTCCAAATGGTTTTGCTATTGGTACCTTACCAGCTAATGATCCTAGCTTGACACGCAAGATTGGCTTCATCTCCCACATGGATACTGCTGACTTTAACGCTGAGGGAGTTAATCCGCAAGTCATCGAAAATTACGATGGTGGAGCTATCGACTTGGGTGATTCTGGATTTAAACTAGATCCGGCCGACTTCAAGAGTCTTGAGAAATATCCAGGCCAAACCCTCATCACAACTGATGGCACGACCTTGCTGGGTGCTGATGACAAGTCAGGGATTGCTGAGATTATGACTGCTATCGAATACCTGACTGCTCATCCCGAAATCAAACACTGTGAAATCCGTGTTGGTTTTGGTCCAGATGAAGAAATCGGTGTTGGTGCCAATAAATTTGATGCAGATGACTTTGACGTTGACTTTGCCTATACTGTTGATGGTGGTCCGCTAGGAGAACTTCAGTACGAGACTTTCTCAGCAGCTGCTGCTGAGCTTCATTTCCAAGGGCGCAATGTTCACCCTGGTACTGCTAAAGGACAGATGGTCAACGCTTTACAGTTAGCGATTGATTTTCATAATCAACTTCCAGAGAATGACCGACCTGAACTGACAGATGGTTACCAAGGTTTCTATCATCTTATGGATGTGTCAGGTAGTGTCGAGGAGGCGCGTGCAAGCTACATCATTCGTGACTTTGAAAAGGATTCCTTTGAAGCACGTAAAGCAGCTATGCAAGCCATCGCTGACAAGATGAATCAAGAGCTTGGGAATGATCGCGTGACTTTAACCCTGACAGACCAGTACTACAATATGAAGGAAGTCATCGAGAAAGACATGACGCCTGTTACCATTGCTAAAGCTGTTATGGAAGATTTAGGGATCACGCCAATTATCGAACCAATCCGTGGTGGAACAGATGGGTCTAAGATTTCCTTTATGGGAATTCCAACTCCAAATCTCTTTGCTGGTGGTGAAAACATGCATGGACGTTTTGAATATGTCAGCCTTCAGACTATGGAGCGTGCGGTGGATACCATCATTGGCATTGTATCTTATAAAGACTAAAAAAGACGAGGTAGCTCAGCTACTTCGCCTTTCTTTTTATTCATTTGGTTGAGCACTTGTCTCAGACTCATTTTGCGCTTGCTTTTCTGTTGGTTTAGAAGCAGCTGTTTCACTGTCTTTCTCAGACTTAGATTGGCTATCAGTTTTACTTGCTTTTGAACGGAGTTCCTGGTTCAAGCTAATGATTTCTTTAGCTAGAGTGAGGAGACCTTCTTTATCACTGCTTTTGGCTGCAAGTTGATCAAATAGGCCATCAACACGTTCAAAGTCAGCATCGGATCCTTTGTTATCCTCTAAGTACTTGTGAAGAGAGAGCAAGACATTATAGAGTTTTTGATAGATAATCACTGTTTGTGGATCTTGTTCTGCTTCTTTTTTCTCTCGTTGGATAGTCGTTGCAATACGATTCAAGAGATCCTCAAGTTGTGTTTTAGCTTCGTCAAGGTCTGCATTTTCCTTTTCAGTAGCCGCTTTGATATTAGCTGCTTCTTCAGCTAGGGATTGTTTGACACCATCTTCTTTGACACGTGCTAGGAGTTGGGCAGCTTTAGTTAGGAGAGCATCCACTTCTTCCTTCTTAACATGGCTAACCCGCTCTTCTGGCATAAAATCACCGTAGAGCTCTTTTAGGAATTCATAGATGGCGGTCTTAGCAGTTTGACTATCTACTTTTTCCGTATCTAGAATAGTCTTACCAGCTTTTGTAGAAACGGGTTCTTCTTTGAGAGCTTCTTCTACTTCTAGCTTAGTTTGGTAAATAGTTGGGAATAACTTGTTCAAGTCGGTTGCTTTGAGGAAAGATTGTGACTGGTAAAGTTCCCATGTCAACTTGGCAACACGGTTCCGAAGTTCTTCTCTCAAACGACCATCAGATACATGTTCGTAGAAGTATTTGATGTACTCTACTGTTGTAACCCCAGTCCGATCTCGGAAATCTTGCAAGGCCTGCAGTTTCGCTTCAATGGCAGCCAACTCTGTCTCATCCTGTGCTAGTTTTGCTTCCTGCAAATGTACCAAAAGATCTTTCTTAGGCAAGCCATAAGTATCTGTATCCAATGTATTGATCTTATCTACAAGGGCTTGGTACTTCTTATCTAAAGGTGAAGTTTCAACCGGTGCCACGCTTTGATCCACATGGATATACTGTTTATCAAAGAGATCCAAGGCTGCTAGGTATCCAGCAGTTGAGTTTGTTGCCAGTTTTTTCATATTTTCGGTGAACTGCCCCAAAGCAAGTTCAACCCGTCTCTGCATGATTGGCTGGTCTTTGTAGAGACTTCTGCTATCTGCTAAAAGTTGATCCACTTTAGATAGAACAGTTTGTTCATCAAATGCTCCAGGTTGATAGGTCGATTGTAGGGCCGGAATCTTATTTTTCAAAGCCACTTCATAGCCCTTAGTTTGAACCTTGATGTAGTGATTGTGGTCTCCGTGAGGAATCACAAAACTACCATTTTCTACCTGTAAACTATAAGGAGATACCCCATCACGTAGGGCAGTCGTATACAGTTCATTTAGGAAATCCAGTTCTGGATTCCCAGTTTGGAGAGGAATACGAACATGTTCTTTTCGAACAGCATAGGGATGGATATGGGTTGGATCATAAGCCTGATCCGGATTTCCAAAGACAAAGAATCCATTTGAAATACGAATCGCTTCAAGCGGAACCCCGTAGGTCTGTGAGATATACTTGATTTTTTCTTCATCGCTAGCATCTCTTGAGAAACTTTCCACAGTCTTGGCAAGTGGTTGAACGTGCTGAGACTGATGATTTTCTTTCAAGTGATCTTGTGCAGCTTTGATTTGGGCTGCAGTCAAGTCCTTCTTAAAGAAATAATGAGCGTGATCTCCATGAGAAACTACAAACCCTTGCTCATCTTCACTAATAACACGGTCAGCTGCAAAACCATGATCATGTTCTTCGTCATGATGATGGTCATGGTTCTCTCCATCGTGGTCATGATCTTCATGGTTGGTCCCCTGACTTCCATGGTCACCGTCTTGGTCATGAGAATGATCTGGTTGAGCTGGATGTTCTGTTGGTTTGCTTGGATTTTCCAAAGGTGTTGGCTTCCCACTGTCGCTAGATAAAGGAATCATACGCGCAATCTTTTCTTCCAAGGCAGAAAGCTTTGTATATGGGATGAAATGATAGTGATTTCCGTGTGGAATCGCTACGCCACTTGGTGTTCTGCTTGAAATCTTAGCAGGGTCAAAAATCAAGCCATCTGATTCAGCATAACGTTGACTACTTGGAAGAGCATAGAGTTGCTGCAATAGACTCTGTAAGCTCTCTTCTGGATTGCTTGGTCTTTCAGCTTCTTGACTCAGATTGCTAGTTTGACTAGTTGTGTTTGGACTCGGACGATAGTCAGTCACACTTGCTTGTTTTCTAGTTCCAGAGAGGTAGGCTTGGGCAGCAGCCAATTCACTAGCAGACAAGGAGCTCTTTGGAATATAGTGGTAATGTCCACCATGAGGGACAATATAAGCATCTCCAGTATCCTCTATAATATCAGATGGATTAAAGATGTATCCATCATCGGTAGTATAGCGTCCTTGTGATCGCGCAAGTGTCACTGCACTGTTAGAAGTTGGTGCATCATGAGTATGACCTTGTTTTTGGCGCTCAATTTCGTCCTTCGTACGAACATTATCAGCATGCGCCGCATCTTTAAGGTAGACATAATACTTACCATCCACCTTGATAATGTAACCACCTTTGATTTCATTAACAATGTCAGCATCTTTCAGTTGATAATTGGCATCTTTCATCAACAATTCTTCACTGAAAATCGCATCAAAAGGAACTTTCCCATTGTAATAATGGAAATGATCACCGTGTGAAGTCACATAACCTTGATCGGTAATTTTCACGACAATTTGTTCTGCCTGAATATCTTCTTTTTTGCTAACTTGATCTGGTGTCTGAGTCTCTTTTTTTTGAGAGTCTTGCTTCCCATCAACGTAAGACACACGGTTATTATCTTTGTTTCCTTCTACCTGGTGTTGGTTCAGTGCATAGATGCAAAGACTTAGGGAAAGGACTAAAGCCGATCCCGCCGCAAGGTATTTCTTCTTCATTTTCATCATCTCCTCATTTTAATTCTTCTGCAAGAACATTTATATTTTCTTCTAGGTTTTCTAAGTAAGTTTTGTCATTCTCAGGATCTGCTTCTAAAGGATTGAGTGTCTTTAGGCTAACTCCTGTTGATTTGACCAAGGTTTCAGCAACTTTAGAAGAAGCATTGCTCTCAGTAAAGATGGTTTTAACCTTGTAAGTTTTAACAAATTCTTGGATTTCTGTCAACTGTCTCGGACTTGGCTCTTGTTCAGGAGAAATCCCTGCTATACCAAGTTGTTTCAATCCAAACCGTTTAGCCAAGTAAGAAAAGGCTGTGTGTTGCGTAACAAAAGTCTTTTGACTTGCTTTTTCAAAAATAGGTTGGTATTTCTTGCTTAATTCTTGAGCTTTAGCGATAAAGTCTTTGGCATTTTTTTGATACGTTTCCTTATTGGCACTATCAAGCTCCGAAAGTTTGTCCGCAATAATCTGTGCCTCTTCACCTGCTTTTTCTGGATCTAACCAAGTGTGAGGGTCGTAGAGTGTTTTTTCATCGATGCCGTCACCAGCTTCAACATCTTCCAAACCTGGTACACGCTCCAAGGTCATTCCTTCAGAAGCTTCTAAAACCTTAACTTTTGAGTTTTTCAAGTTAGGATCTAGACTCCCCGCCCAAGATTCGAGCGTATGAGAATGGTAGACAAAGACATCCGCGTCATAGATAGCAGCAATGTCATTTGCTGACGGTTCAAAGGAGTGAATCCCACTACTTGACTGAATCATCCGTACATCATTCAAGTCCCCCGATACCTCTTTGACCATGGCATAGATTGGGTAAAAACTTGTTACAATCTTCATCCCTTTTGCTTCTTGTTTTTCTTTTTGGCTACATGCTCCTAAGACAAGAACCAAGAGACCTGCCATTAATAATAGAAATGTTCTTTTTTTCATCATTACTCCTTAACTAGTATTTAACCGTTTAATTAACTAGTAAATAGTTTATCTTTATTTACACTATATGTCAAGATATTTTGCATATTTTCATGAAAAAAATGAGAATTAGAACTTACATTCTATTCTCATTTTCGATTTTATCTTTTCTAGATCTCCTATCCTGTTTTTAGGATCTAGAAAATGCTTCTACCTTTACTTGCTCTCCTTTAATAAAGCCAACAACTTTTCAGCATCAGCCATAATGGTATTGTTATCCTGAGCACCAAATAGCAGGTTATTTTTTAAGCCAGTGAGAGTTTCTTTGGCATTGGACTTGATAATGGGGTCTTGGATCTTTGCAAGTAGCTCTTCAGCCTCTCTCAACTTCGCTTCAACCTTTTCAGTCTCGACCTGAGGTTCTTCTGGTTCCTCTGGTGATTCTTCTTCCGGCTTCTCAGTTGGTTTTGGAGACTCTGGTTTCTCACTCTGAGGTTTCTCTTCGCGAGGTTTTTCTTCCTCAGGTTTTTCTGTACGAGGTTTCTCTACTGATGGTTTATCCGTATGATTGTTATCAGCTTGACCATTTTGGTTTCTTTGAACATGGTCACTTGCATTTCCCCAACCACTATCTGAATGCGGACGTTCGTTTGGATGTTCGACATAGTACTTCACAGTCGCAAAGAGATCCTCTAAAGTATACCCCTTAGGAGCCTCATAAAGTCCTTCGTCAAACCACTCAAATTTGATGTTATGGTAATGGTCATAATGAGGAATAATCAAGCTTCCGTTTTTGACTTCCACAGTATGTTGGAGATTGTAAGGTATACGATCAAGGGGCACCTTCTTAGCCGCTTTCACGCGATTGTAGATAGCTTCTGCTCCTTTAGCATCCGTATTTCCTGAACCCTGATGATCTGTTGAAGGAGGAGTCAAACCTTTCTCTTTAGCATAAGCCTGGGCTGCCGCTCTTTCGGCTTCAGACAAACTATCTTTCTTAATCCAATGACTGTGGGTCATATGTGGAGTTACATAGGCATCCCCCTCATCACTGGTGATATCACGTGGATCAAAGATATAGCCATCTTCTGTTGTATACTTGCCTGCCAACTTGGCTACCTGAATCTCATCATCAGTGTAGGCAATTTGCGCATTTGGTTTTCCTAAACGTTCTGGATGACGAATCGGTGCTAGAAAGGCCAAGATATCATCCACCAACTTGACTTTATCACTTGAGGCATCGTTGAGTCGTTCCAACAGTTTATCCAAAGCATCAAATTCAGCTTGGCGCCCTTTATTAGCAAGTAAGTCTTGATGAATTCTTGCTAGCAAGTCATAAGCCTTATTGTAAAATCCTTGATCACTAGATGGGAGGTTGGTTTTCTTAGCTCCTAGCTTATGAGCTAAACTTTCTTGCTTAGCTAGTTTACTATCAATGGCTGCAGCAGTTTCTGCTGAAAGTTCCTTGGCAGGAATATAACGAGAGATTCCATTCTCCTCAAATACATAGCCATCAGCTACTTTTCGAATCACCTGTTTAACCAATTTTTCTTCAATTGGATTTCTTGGAGTTGGTTGAGGAGTTGGTGCAGGTTGCGGGCTTGGACTAGGTTCCGGAATCGGTTGTGGACTTGGTTGTTCTGGTCTTGAATCCGGCACCCTATGGTTCGAACTGTACTGTAGAGGAATAATACGAGCGATTCGTTCTTCCAATTCAGACATCTGTGAATAAGGGATGAAATGGTAATGGTTCCCATGAGGCACAGCAACTCCTCTAGCTGTTCGACTTGTAATCTGTGCTGGGTCGAAGACAAGGCCATCAGATTCTACGTGTCGTTGGCTGAGCGGCAAGGCGTAAAGTTGTTTCAGAAGGCTATAAATATCCTCATCACTCTGACTTGCTTGGTTATCGTCGCTACTGTTGTTAGCTGTGTTCGTGTTCGTATAGCTGTTGCCTTGATTATTATAGGATGGAGTCCATCTATCTACATCGCTGCTAGCACTGTTGTTATTGGTACGGCGATAAGTAGGCGTATTTGATTGGCCACTTCTACCAGATAGAAAGGCTTCTGCAGCAGCCAATTCGCTGGCTGATAACTCACTCTTAGGAATGTAATGGTAATGGTCGCCATGAGGAACGATATAAGCATCACCAGTATCTTCAATGATATCAGAGGCATTAAAGATGTAACCATCATCTGTGGTGTAGCGTCCCTGTGAACGTGCCAATGCAACAGCGCCATCATTTGCTAAAGTTCCTCCTTCACGATGCTGACTATGCTCTTGTTTTTGTCGATTGATTTCTTCTTTTGTACGAACATTATCTGCATGGGCTGCATCCTTAAGGTAGACATAGTATTTTCCATCTACCTTGATCACATAACCGCCCTTGATTTCACTGACAATATCCTCGTCCTTGAGCTGGTAGTTTGGATCCTTCATCAGCAACTCTTCACTGATGATAGCGTCATAAGGGACCTTGCCATTATAGTAATGATAGTGGTCGCCGTGCGAAGTAACATATCCTTGGTCTGTTATCTTGATGACGATTTGTTCGGCATTGATGCCTTCTTTTTTGCTGACCTCATCAGGAGTCAGATTCTCTGTTTTTTGCGCAGCCTGTTTTCCATCTATATAGGAAACACGGTTATTTTCCTTGACCGTTCTAGCTTGATACAGTCCCAATTCATAAGAACAGACACTTAAAATTAAAGCTGCTGCAGAACCAGCAAGGTATTTTTTATTAATTTTCATCGAAACTCACTTTCTTTTTTGATATTTCTAGTTGCAATTCATTTCTAAATTGCAGAAACTCCTCTCTATTACTTAACTGGTTAATAGTTTACTCCTAAATTTGCAACTTGTCAAGAATTTTATGAACCAGTTAAGTATTTTTTATTCTTCACCGCTACTTTCTCTAGAATGGAGTTTATATAAGAAAGATTTTCTTGAAAGTTCTTAAAAAAAATCCCTGCAACTAAGTTGCAAGGACTTTTTGATTAATCAAAATTAACGTATTCTTTTTGAAGTTCAAGGACTTCTTCCATTGTTGAGCATTCTGTAAGGGCACGGTTTGCGTACTCTTCCATCTTAGCTGTATCGAGTTTCTTCATCAAGCTACGTGTACGAAGTACAGATGTTGCTGACATAGAGAACTCATCCAAGCCCATTCCGACAAGAAGTGGAACAGCCTGTTGGTCACCAGCCATCTCACCACACATACCAGCCCATTTACCTTCAGCGTGAGCTGCTTTGATAACGTTGTTAATCAAACGAAGGATTGATGGGTTGTATGGTTGGTAAAGGTATGAAACTTGCTCGTTCATACGGTCTGCTGCCATTGTGTATTGGATCAAGTCGTTTGTACCAATTGAGAAGAAGTCAACTTCTTTAGCAAATTGGTCTGCAAGCATTGCTGCTGCTGGGATTTCGATCATGATACCAACTTGAATATTATCCGCAACTGCAAGACCTTCAGCAAGAAGGTTTGCTTTTTCTTCGTCAAAGACTGCTTTCGCTGCACGGAATTCTTTCAAGAGCGCAACCATTGGGAACATGATACGCAATTGACCGTGAACGGACGCACGAAGAAGGGCACGGATTTGTGTGCGGAACATAGCATCTCCAGTCTCAGAGATAGAGATACGAAGGGCACGGAACCCAAGGAATGGGTTCATTTCGTGAGGCATATCGAAGTAAGGAAGTTCCTTATCTCCACCGATATCCATTGTACGAACAACAACAGGTTTACCGTTCATTCCTTCAAGTACAGCTTTGTAGGCTTCGTACTGCTCGTCTTCTGTTGGGAAGTCTTGAGAATCCATGTACAAGAACTCTGTACGGTAAAGACCAACAGCTTCAGCACCGTTGTCATTGACACCTTCAACGTCTTTTGGAGTACCGATGTTGGCAGCCAATTCAAAGTGTTTGCCATCAGCAGTTACTGTTTTAGCATCTTTCAAGAGCGCCCATTCAGCTTTTTGCTTCGCATACGCTTCACCAGCAGCCTTGAATTCTGCTGCTTGCTCATCAGTTGGGTTGATAATAACCTCACCTGTGATACCGTTAACGGCAAGAATGTCACCGTCTTTAACGATTTCAGTGATGTTGTTTGTACCCAATACCGCTGCAATTTCAAGCGTGCGCGCCATGATAGCTGAGTGGCTTGTACGTCCACCAATGTTGGTTACAAAAGCTTTTACAAAGTTTTTGTCCAATTGAGCTGTATCAGAAGGAGTCAAGTCATGTGCAATGACAATCACTTCTTCATTGATAGAAGCTGGGTTAGGCAATTTTTTACCAAGAAGGTTAGCCAATACACGTTTTGTCACGTCGCGGATATCCGCTGCGCGTTCTTGCATGTATGGGTTGTCTTCCATACCTTCAAAGATAGTGATAAACATGTCTGTTACTTCTTTCAGACCTGCTTCTGCATTCACTTTCTTCGCACGGATAGTTTCCTTGATTTGGCTGATCATTTCTGGATCAGCAAGAACCATTAAGTGAGCGTCAAAAACTTGAGCTGCTTCTTCACCGAGCGTACCTACTGCTTTCTCGCGAATAACAGAAAGCTCGTCTTGTGATGCCTGTAGAGCGGCATCAAGGCGAGCTTCTTCTGCGTTTGTATCTTCGACTGTAATAGTCTCAAATGACAAATCCGGTTGAACGAGTAGATATGCTTTTGCAACTGCAACACCGTCAGATGCTGCGATTCCTTTAAGCATTTCTGTCATTTTCCTTATGCCAATCCTTCTTTTTCCATAGTTTCAGTGATAGCAGCAATCGCGTCGTCAGCATCTGCACCTTCAGCTGAAATTGTAACGTCAGCACCTTGGCCAACACCAAGACTCATAACACCCATGATAGATTTAAGGTTTACTGATTTACCTTTGTATTCAAGAGTGATATCTGAAGCAAATTTGCTAGCTGTTTGAACCAACAATGTTGCTGGACGTGCGTGAATACCTGTTTCTGCCACTACGTGGAAATCTTTAGAAGCCATAGTTTGACTCTCCTTTAGTTATTTCTTTTTTGGATTATATGTGATAACCCTTACAAGACTGTATTATATCACCTTCTAGATTATTTTTCAAGTGTTTTATGGACTTTATTCTATTTCCTTTCTGATAACTTGCTGAAAATCTTCTATTTATCTTACCAATATACAGTATATAGTTTTTTTGTTTTGATAAACTTTGATAGTTCAATGAAAACCCAATTTTACACTCTGTCAAAACACTATATCTTGTGCTTTGTTTTTGAAACTGTAACTTTTTAGCACAAGATTTAGTTTAAAAAGTTTGACAAAGTTTTTTTTTCTGATATACTAAGAAAGTAATCAAATTTTATGAGGAGTTACGAAAATGGTAACCGTTTATTCTAAAAACAACTGTGTCCAATGTAAGATGACCAAGCGTTTCTTGGACAGCAACAATGTCGCTTATCGTGAGATCAATCTCGACGAGCAACCAGAGTACATCGATCAAGTTAAAGAGCTCGGTTTCAGCGCTGCTCCTGTTATCCAAACACCAACTGAAGTCTTTTCAGGCTTCCAACCAGGAAAACTGAAACAATTAGCATAATCTTAGTACATCATCCAGAAGAGATTGCTTCTAGGGCTAACTTAGAGGCCTTTCTTTTGTAATTAGATAAGGGAAATTTTATGGGATTAAAACATCTTGAGGACGTAACTTACTTCCGTCTCAATAACGAAATTAACCGTCCTGTCAATGGACAAATCATGCTTCATAAAGATAAGGAAGCCTTGGATGCCTTCTTTAAAGAAAATGTGGTTCCAAATACCATGGTTTTTGATTCAATTACTGATAAAATCAACTACCTTATTGAACACAACTACATTGAAACTGCATTTCTCAAGAAATACCGTCCAGAGTTTTTGGAAGAATTGCATCAATTCATCAAGGACCAAAACTTCCAATTCAAATCATTCATGGCTGCCTATAAGTTTTACAATCAATATGCCTTGAAGACTAATGACGGTGAATACTACCTTGAAAGCATGGAAGACCGTGTCTTCTTTAACGCGCTTTATTTTGCTGACGGGGATGAAGCGATTGCGACTGATATTGCCAATGAAATCATCCACCAACGCTACCAACCTGCTACTCCTTCCTTTTTGAACGCAGGCCGTGCTCGTCGTGGGGAGTTGGTATCTTGTTTCTTGATTCAAGTAACTGATGACATGAACTCTATCGGACGTTCTATCAACTCAGCTCTTCAACTTTCACGTATCGGTGGTGGTGTAGGTATTACTCTAAGCAACCTTCGTGAAGCTGGCGCACCTATCAAAGGTTATGAAGGAGCAGCTTCTGGTGTCGTACCAGTTATGAAGCTTTTTGAAGACAGTTTCTCTTACTCTAACCAATTGGGTCAGCGTCAAGGTGCTGGGGTTGTCTACCTCAATGTCTTTCACCCAGATATCATCGCTTTCCTTTCAACTAAGAAAGAAAATGCCGATGAAAAGGTTCGTGTTAAGACCCTCTCACTTGGAGTTGTGGTGCCCGATAAATTCTACGAATTAGCTCGTAAAAATGAAGAAATGTACCTCTTCAGCCCATACTCTGTAGAACTTGAATACGGTGTACCATTCAACTACATCGATATCACAGAAAAATACGATGAATTGGTCGCAAATCCAAATATCCGCAAGACAAAAATCAAGGCGCGGGATTTGGAAACGGAAATCTCTAAATTGCAACAAGAATCTGGCTATCCATATGTAGTCAACATCGATACGGCTAACCGTGCCAATCCTGTTGATGGAAAGATTATCATGAGTAACTTGTGTTCTGAGATTCTTCAAGTTCAAGAACCAAGCTTAATCAACGATGCTCAAGAATTCCTTCAAATGGGAACGGACGTTTCATGTAACCTTGGATCAACCAACGTGGTCAACATGATGACTTCACCTGACTTTGGTCGTTCTATCCGTGCGATGGTTCGTGCTTTAACTTTCGTTACAGATAGTTCACACATCGTAGCTGTTCCTACTATCGACCACGGAAACAGTTTGGCTCACACCTTTGGTCTTGGTGCCATGGGACTTCATAGTTACCTTGCCCAACAACTGATTGAGTACGGATCAGCTGAGTCTGTTGAATTCACTAGCATCTACTTTATGCTTATGAACTACTGGACCTTGGTAGAATCTAATAACATAGCGCGTGAACGCGGTATCACCTTCCACAACTTTGAAAAATCAGATTATGCTAACGGTAGCTACTTTGACAAGTATGTGACTGGTGAATTTGTTCCAAAATCAGACCGTGTTAAAGAACTCTTTAAAGATGTCTTTATTCCAAGTGCTGCTGACTGGGCTGAACTTCGCGACAAGGTTCAAGCAGATGGTCTTTATCACCAAAACCGTCTTGCTGTTGCTCCAAATGGTTCTATCAGTTACATCAACGACGTTTCTGCTTCTATCCACCCGATTACACAACGTATCGAAGAACGCCAAGAGAAGAAAATCGGTAAAATCTACTATCCAGCTGCAGGCTTGTCAACAGATACTATCCCTTACTACACTTCTGCATATGACATGGATATGCGTAAGGTGATTGATGTTTACGCTGCTGCTACTGAGCACGTGGATCAAGGACTTTCACTCACTCTCTTCATGCGTAGTGACATTCCAAAAGGTCTTTACGAATGGAAGAAAGAAAACAAACAAACGACACGTGACTTGTCAATCCTTCGTAACTATGCCTTTAACAAGGGTATCAAGTCTATCTATTACGTCCGTACCTTTACAGACGACGGTGGAGAAGTCGGTGCTAACCAATGTGAAAGCTGTGTGATTTAATTTTTATCTGGGGCAACCACATTTTCTCAGACTACTGATTAAGTTACCCATCATACAAAACTTGATAAGTATCTTAAATACTATGAAAAACTAAAAAGTCGGTCTTCCGACTTTTTGTGCGATACTCTTCTCAGACTATGATAAAATAGAGAGGATTCAACAATCGCATTATTACTTACAGAAAGAGATTTCAAATGGAAACTTACTACAAAGCCATTAACTGGAATGCCATCGAAGATGTCATCGACAAATCAACTTGGGAAAAGCTGACAGAGCAATTCTGGCTCGATACGCGTATTCCCTTGTCAAATGACCTAGACGACTGGAGAAAACTATCAAACAAAGAAAAAGACTTGGTTGGAAAAGTCTTTGGTGGTTTGACTCTTCTCGATACCATGCAATCTGAAACAGGGGTACAAGCGCTTCGCGCAGACATCCGTACACCGCATGAGGAAGCTGTTTTCAACAACATCCAGTTTATGGAATCTGTCCACGCAAAATCTTATTCTTCTATCTTTTCGACCTTGAATACCAAGGCTGAAATTGAAGAAATCTTTGAATGGACCAACACTAATCCCTACTTACAAAGAAAAGCGGAAATTATCAATGAAATCTATCTCAATGGTAGCCCGCTAGAAAAGAAAGTTGCCAGCGTTTTTCTTGAAACCTTCCTCTTCTACTCTGGTTTCTTCACTCCCCTCTACTATCTCGGTAACAACAAACTGGCCAACGTTGCGGAAATCATCAAACTGATCATCCGTGATGAGTCTGTTCATGGAACTTATATTGGTTACAAATTCCAACTTGGTTTCAATGAATTGCCTGAAGAAGAGCAAGAAAAGCTCAAAGAATGGATGTACGACCTGCTCTACACTCTCTACGAAAACGAAGAGGGCTATACAGAAAGCCTCTATGACGGTGTTGGCTGGACTGAGGAAGTTAAAACCTTCCTTCGTTACAATGCTAATAAGGCTCTTATGAACCTAGGACAAGATCCACTCTTCCCAGATTCAGCAGATGATGTCAATCCTATCGTCATGAACGGTATTTCAACAGGAACTTCTAACCACGACTTCTTCTCTCAAGTCGGAAATGGTTACCTCCTTGGTGAAGTTGAAGCCATGCAAGACGAGGATTACAACTACGGTTTAGACTAATTTGACCAATCATTCAAAATATCATGGTTTGTTTAAAACAACCATGATATTTTTGTTTTTGTTTTCTTTTGTTTTTTTCTATTTGATTGATTGAGTGTTTTATGGTAAAATAATAATAGTATAAATCGAGGTGATAAGGATGCTAAAGCAAGAAAAACTAGATAGTATTCTAGAAGCAGTAAATACAAAAGGCACTATTACTGTAAAAGAGATTATGGAAAGTCTTGATGTGTCAGACATGACAGCTCGTCGCTACTTACAAGAATTGGCAGATAAGGATTTGCTGGTTCGTGTGCATGGTGGTGCTGAAAAACTTCGTACAGGTTCTCTCTTAAACAACGAACGCTCAAACGTCGAAAAACAAGGCTTGCAGATTGCTGAAAAACAAGAAATTAGCCGTTTTGCAGGTCATTTGATTGACGAAGGTGAAACTATTTTTATCGGGCCAGGAACAACCTTAGAATGTTTTGCTCGTGAACTCCCTGTCGATAACATTCGTGTTGTAACAAACAGTCTTCCAGTTTTTCTCATCCTAAACGAACGAAAACTAACAGATTTGATTTTGATTGGTGGAAATTATCGCGCTATCACTGGTGCTTTTGTAGGGACACTTACCTTACAGGATTTGACCAACCTTCAGTTTTCTAAAGCTTTTGTAAGTTGTAATGGTATTAAGGATAAGGCAATTGCTACTTTCAGCGAGGAAGAGGGCGAGGTACAACGAATCGCCTTGAACAATGCCAATAAAAAATACTTACTGGCAGATCACAGTAAGTTTAATAAGTTTGATTTTTACACCTTCTACAATATCTCAGAGATTGATACCATCGTTTCAGATTCCAAACTGAACAAAGAAACTTTCGACCAACTTTCGAAACAAACAAAAATCATTCTTTCTAAACCATAAAACTATCCCCACCGATTGGTGGGGATTTTTGTAAGTATTAAAATTTCAGTCTTTAATGGTTTTATTATACACGTTCAGTCCATGAAGTCGCTGTTGTTTGAAGAACTTTGTTGAGTTCGTCAATGTTCTCAAATCCAGTTGTGCGTAGCCATTCACGAGCTGCTGCTTCACCGTCTTTGATGTAAGCTTCAACTGATCCAGCCCAAGTTGCACGGCCACAAAGAACTCCGTTGAAGTTTGCGCCTGATTCGTGGGCAAAGACAAGTGTTTCTTGGAAGAGCTTAGCTGATACACCAGCACTCAAATAGATGTAAGGAAGATTTGTTGCTTCATCTTGTGCTTTGAAGAAGGCTGCTGCTTCTTCACGAGTATGAACGATTTCTCCTTCACCAAATCCTTCAACGTATTTAACGTTAACTGGAACTTCCACTTTCAAGACATCGATGTTAAAGCGTGGGTCTGAGAAGACCTTCATAGCACCAATAACCTTGTGTGGTTTTACTTTTGCGTATTCTGCAGAACCTGCGTCAGCGATTTTTTCATCGTAAGCCAAGATTTCAAGGAAGAATGGAATGTCTTCCGCCACACACTCAGAACCGATACGTTCGATGTAGGCTTGTTTTTGTTGGTTGAGTTCGTCAGAGCTGTCTACATCGTAGTAAAGCAAGAACTTAACAGCATCTGCACCTTGTTCTTTGATGCGTTTGGCAGACCAAACATCCAAGCAGTCTGGCAAGCGTTTAGTGCTAGTAGTATCGTAACCAGTTTTTTCATACGCAAGGAGAAGACCAGCATTGGCATCAAGCGCTTTTGTAGCTGGAAGTCCATACTCTGGGTCTAGAAGCATAGAGGATGCGTATTGTGTCAATTCATCTGCTACCAAGACTTTGAGTTCTTCCATTTGAGCTACTGTTGGCTCTTCTGTTTGGTATTGAGCCATGAGGCGTTTCAAAGCGCCACGTTGGTCAAAGGCAAGAGCTGAGATAATGCCATTTTCATCTGAGAGTTTTTTCAAGCAAGCGCGTTTATTTTCTGTTAAAGCCATTTTATACCTCTTTTACTATTAATTGATCATATAAAGCTTGATAGTTGGCCATATTGACATGACCTGTCATTTTTTCTTGAGCATTGAGCATACCAAGGACATTGGCCTTGATGAGGAGTTCTGCATCTGATTCCTTATGAAGAAGACCTGATGAAATCCCTGCAACAGTAGAATCTCCAGATCCGACAGGATTGACTACCTGAATTCTTGGAATATCTACCTTGTAGAAAGTATCACCGTGTTTTGCAAAGGCACCATTTGCTCCAAGTGAAACGATTATCCACTCAATCCCTGCAAATAGAGGCTCTTGAAGAACTTCTTTTAATTCATCCAAATCCTCAGAAACTTCTTTCCCAAGAAGCTGAGACAATTCTTCGTTATTTGGTTTAATAACTGTTGGTTTGTGTGGTGATTCAAGAACCGCCTGAAGGGCAGCACCTGAGCAGTCTAGAACAACTGGTTTCTCTGCTTTATTAGCAAGCTTCACTAAGTTTGCATAATAGTCAACTGGAAGACCTGCTGGCAGACTACCTGAAATGGCTACTACTTCTACAGTTTCAAGAAGATTCTCGAAATGAGCCAAGAAATCTTGCCCTTCTTGTTCAAGAACTTCGGGACCTTTTTCAAGGATTTCTGTTTGGTTTTCACCGTGTAGAATAGCGATACAGTTACGAGTCTCTCCTTTGATCGAGAAGAAACGTTTCGTTACTTTATCGTCAATATGCTCTACTAAAAACTCACCAAGTTTACCACCGACCAAACCAGTAGCAACAACAGAATCACCAAATTCTGAAAGAACTCGTGTAACATTGAGCCCTTTACCACCAGCTGTCTTGGTCACGTCCACCACACGGTTGACAGTGTCAATTTTTAATTCATCCAAAGGATAGGAAATATCGATGGATGGATTCATTGTGACTGTTAAAATCATGCGTCACCTCTTAGTCGTGGTATTCACCGCGATCCCATTTTTCAAGGAATTCTGTAAAGAAGTTTGCATCTGCTTGATGAGCATTGTGAGTTTCAACGTGCTCAATTTTCGCAATCAATTTTTTGTTTTCTTCTGATGGTTTGTATTCAGCATTGATGAAAGCTTCAATGATGTCGCACATAAGCAACTCACCAGTGATCTTACCACCAAAACCAATAACGTTAGCGTTCAACTGTTCTTTAGCATAAAGAGCTGTTGTCATATCACGAACCAAGGCAGAACGAACTCCTGGAACTTTATTTACAGCGTTGTTGATACCAACACCAGTACCACAGATACATACCCCAAGATCAGCTTGACCGCTAGTTACAGCTTCACCAACTTTTTTACCAAAGATTGGGTAGTGAGTACGTGTGTGGTCATATGTACCAAAGTCGATGACTTCATATCCTTTTGATTTCAAGAATTCTGAAACCGCCATTTTTTCATCTGTTACGATGTGGTCACATCCAATTGCAATTCTCATTTTTAATTTACCTTTCTTAATGTAATCTAATTAGCACATTTTGTTCAACATATCCACACGAATTTGGTGACGTCCACCGTCGTATTTGCCGTTAACAAATCCTTTAGCAATATTTTTAGCCAATTCATCACCAACAAGTTGTGCACCCATAGTGATCATACGTGAGTTGTTGTGTCCACGAGTCATATATGCTGAACGTTCATCTGAAACTTCTGCAGCAACCATTCCTTTGATTTTAGTTGCGACCATGAAAGGACCAGCTCCATAAGCATCAATCACGATACCAAGGTTTTGTTCTTCTTTGTTTACTTCTGCAGCAACAGCAAGAGTCACATCAACAAAGTCTTGACCTTCAGCTGTAACATCCACAACGTGGAAGTTTTCTTTTTCCAAGAAGTCTTTCACAACTTCTTTCAATCTCAAACCTGCAGCATCTGCACCGATAACAATAGACATATTGTATACTCCTTTTTATTATTCTAGGCTAGTAAAGACTTTTATAGTTAGCAGTTTACCTACAAAAGACTTTCTAGCAGTTTAGTGATAAATTTGATTGAATGAGATGAATATCACCTTATCCAAGTCCAGGAAATCAAGTTCCTAGAAAGAAACTTTCTCTGCGATAGAGAATATAACAAGTGATTATTTGTTTGTTACAAACATCATTTGTTGCTTACAAACATAATATACTCCTATTTATAGAAAAAGTCAACAGTAAATGTTTGTTTTTGTAGTTTTTAATCTAAAATATTTCAATATCAAAGCCAATCTGATCTACTTGACCAGGTTCTAGGAGACGAACATTCTTCTTATCTTCTAGATGATCTCCTTCTTCAAGAGATGTTGACAAGCCAGACCATGGTTCAAAAGCGATGAAAGGTCCCTTATTCAAAGTTGACCAAATGATGAGATTTGAGAACTCCTGGAAGTGTACTTTTAATCCCTTCTCATGCTTACGAGAACGAAGGGCAATTGTTCTGGATTGCAACTCATCCAAAGTCACTGCATCTGTGCTAAACAAATCATAGATAAGGTCTAATTCTTTTTGCCCATCCAACCATGGACTTCTATCTTGGAAGTCTAACATTCCTGTTTCTGGGAAAGGACGTGGAACAGAGCAAGTCTCTTCTTTCTCAAACTCTAAATAGTAATCTTCATAAGTTTCGCCATCTAGCAGAGGACAATTAAAGCCTGGATGTCCACCAATAAAGTATGGCATGACCTTGCTAGTTTCTTTATTGAAGACTTTGTATTGAGTACGAACAGTCTTGCCAGTCACTAGATAAGTGATTTCAAGGCGGAAGTGATAAGGATAGTTTTGATAAGTATTCTCATCATCTTCGATAGCAAAAGTAACACTGTTTTCTGTCTGTTCAACTAATTCAAATTCTTTCTTGCGAACCAAACCATGGCGAGGAATGTTTCCTTTCGTCTCCGTTCCATCTGCATGACTGTAGAAGGCTGTATCTTCTCTTAAAGAGCCGCAGATTGGAAAAAGTACAGGCGCTTGTCCACTCCAGTAAGTGGCATCTCCTTGCCAAAGATACTCAATGCTTTCTCGGTCCTTGATCGACGACAAGGTGCCACCTAAGGTTTTAAACTGGACCGTTAACTGGTCTGATTTGATTTCAATTACCATAATATTCTCCAACTATTTTTAGATTTTTATATAAAAAACTAGGTTGCCACTCCCAATGTAGGAAATTAACAACCTAGTTTTCACAATTTACATTTTATAGGAGCGAATTATTTAGCATTTGCTGCGTATTCTTCGTTACGTTTGATCATTTGTTTTCTATACCAAGCAAAGATACCTACATAGAATACAAGGAAGACTGCTGCACCAAGGATCGCTTTGATATCACCTGTTGTAGCATTACCGATTGCCCAACCAAATAGTTTTTCAATTGGTCCTTCAAGAGTTGAGTGAGTAATCAATTGAGATTGGTTCACACCTTCTGGGAAGGCACCTACACCTTTAGCAAGTTCTGTTGCGAATGGTGCGATAAGAGTACCAGAAAGAAGGAAGAGAGGCAACAAGAGTGTTCCGAAGATAATCATACGGAGTAATTTACCACGTGTAACAACCAAGAGAGCTGGAGTCACACCCATGGCGATGATACCTGCAAGTGGCAAGATACCATTTCCTACGTTTGAAAGAAGCACTGCTTCAATCAACATGATTGGTGCAAGTACGTTGGCACAAGCCCAGATTTCAGCACGACCAGCGATGAAAGGCCAGTCAAGACCGATGTTGAATTTACGTCCTTGAAGACGTTTAGTAGCAACGTTTGTAATACCTTGTGAAAGTGGTTCTACGGCTGCGATGAACCAAGATCCGATAAGTGAGAAGAGCTCCAAGCAGACACCGGCTGTCAAACCAAGGCTCAACCAACCTTTAATAACAAGTTCCCATGAAGATGCATCTTCTACTCCAGCAACTGGATGTGGAGTTCCCATCAAACCAATAACAATACCAAGGATGAAACCGATGAAGAATTTAGATCCCCAGAAACCGATTTTCTTGTTCAATTTTGCAGCGTCAAAGTCATATTTATCAAGACCTGGCAAAACTTTATCAAAGATCTTATCCAAGACCATGATAACTGGGTTCATCATGTAGTTCATGTGTGTTGAAGTCATTGGTGATGAACTTGGTGCGTTAAGAAGGTCGTCGAAAGTTGGTTTCATCAAGTCAGAGTTGATGATCTTCAAAATACCTACAAGTACTACTGCTGCTGTCGCGATGAAGAGTGAAACCCCTTGGCTTACACCGTTGTTGTCAGCATACCATTTGATCAAAAGACCAGTGATTGACAAGTGCCAGATATCGAAGATATCGACGTCAAGTGTGTCCGTTTTCTTCATAGCAAGCATCACAACGTTGACAATCAACATTACAAGCAAGAAGTAAAGTGTCCAAGCAGATCCCCAAGTGATTGTAGCAAGTGGTGCCCAACCAACGTCGGTGATGTTCAATTGGATACCAGTATTTTCAACGAATTTCGCAAGTGAAGCTGAGAAAGCTCCGTTGAGCATACCGATGATGGCACCGATACCTGTAAGCGCGATAGCAAGCTTGATACCACCTTCAAGCGCTTTGGAGAATTTCACTCCAAAAAGTAGAGCCAATACTGTCAAAATGATCAGCATGATGATAGGGCCACCCATAGCCAAGATAGGTTTAAAGATATCGTTGGCCAGATTGATAATGACATCCATAATAGTTCCTCCCGTTTTTTTAGTTATATGAATGTTAACAAGATAAAGAATAAATTAGCTTAGTCCGTGTTCTTTGATAGCTGCTTCAATATTGTCAAATACTGGAGCACTCATCGCTGGAATACGGAACAAGATTGGGCCAGCTTCAACAACTGGAATACCAGGATCAAAGCCAAGGTCTGTTGCAGCGATTGGTGTAAAGATATCATAGCCCTTGATAAGGTCTTCGTTTACATCTTTCACCATGACGGCATCACAGTGAACGTCATAACCACGGTTTGAAAGTTCTTCTTCTAGAGCACTTTTAATTTGGTGACTTGAGTTAACACCTGCACCGCAGGCAGCAAGAATTTTAATCATTAGGATTTCCTCCGATTTAGTAATTTTAATGTACGATTTAAGCAGTTGCTTCAGAAATGTAAGTGTAGAGAGCTTCTGGTTCAGAAATTTTTGCCAGATCTTCTAAGTGACCATTTCCAGTAAAGAAGTCCATCAACTGAGCAAGAATATTGGTTTGACTTGAACTTGAGTTGTTAATGATAAAGAAGAGTAGGGATACTTCTACTTCCTTATCAGGAGCTATCATATTGTGAAAAGTTACTGGTTTTTCTAATCGAACAACCACTACTTTCTCAGCTAGATTATGAACAATATCTGTATGAGGAATTGCTACATTTGGCAAGTCCTTACCTAGAAATTCCATATCTAAACCAGTTGGAAATGACTTTTCACGCGTGATCAAGGCTTCACGATAAGTTGGAGTGACAATTCCTCGTTCTTCCAACAAGCTTGCTACCTGATCAAAGAGTTGTTCTTGATTATCCGCTTCTAAGCAAAACACCAGGTTTTTGTCAAAGAAATGATCTAATCCCATAACATTTTCCCTTCTTTCAATTATCTTTTATGCTATAAGTATAACACTATATGAAATCGTTGTCAATGATTTTTTGTTTTATTTTGTTCATTTTTTTATAAATTGTGTTTTGTTTGATAAATACAATCAATATCAAACACTCCTTCGTTTCAACTACAAAAAAAGAAGGCTTAGCCTTCTAATTTTGGATTAGTTATTTAATAGAAGATAAAATCTCTTCTAGTTTTTGATAGTCTTTGACACTATCGATTTCATAGATGCTATTTCCTTCCAATTCTTCTACATATACATCTAGTTCTTTAATGTTATCTTTAACCATGTTGTCCCAGTAGAGATCCACAAATTCTCCACTTTCATAAGCTCTATCAATAAAGTCAACAATCTTCTCTGCAGTTGGAGCATCCCAGAATGATACACCACTCAAAATACGGCCTGCCTTACTATCAACAATGATATCTTGAACCTTATAGTCATCACCATAAACTAGGAACCATTCGTTTGTACAATCTTCACGATAAACACTGAAATAGGTAGAACGTTCTAGATCATTTCTAAACATATTCTTGAAGAGGTAGTTATCCGCATCAATGACATAGCTGTTAGCTAAGTCTTCTTTAACGAGATAAAGTGAGTAAAAGTTATTGTAATCAGCATACTTGTCGTTAAAGACTAAACGGACACCATATTTTTCTTTTAGGTAGTCAAATTGTTCTTTGAGGTAACCGACAACGATGATAATCTCATCAATTCCTCTCTCTTTCAAAAACTCGATTTGGTATTCTACCAAGGGTTTTTGATTAACCTTAACCAAAGCTTTTGGGGTATTTTCAGTCATAGGGCGCAGACGAGTTCCTAGGCCCGCTGCCAAAATAATCGCTTTCACACGAATCTCCTTTATTCTTTAATAATAATATAAACACCAGCCATAACAATAAGTGAAGTGATGATTGTCAGCATATCTAGCGGTGCACCCAAGAAAAGCACTGCAAATAAGACAGTCCAAACTACATAGCTCACATTCAAACCTGTCGCTTTCGCAGGTTGTAAGCGATTAATTGCGATATAATAAGCTAAGTAGGAAATCATATCAAAGGCCGCAAAGACAATCAAGAGGCCGAATAATTGCCCATCTGCCACTTCTGCAAATGAATGGTGAGAAAAGAGAACAATCACTAGATAGGACAAGAATGAGGTTACTTGGCGAATTAACAAGGCTTCAATTTCACTTAAATCACTTTCCATAGCATAGGAGCTGAGAACACTTTCACTCCCCCAGGCAATAGCACAGATAAGGGCACAAAGAATCCCAATGTAAAACGAGTTAACTTGTTCAACCTTGTAGGTTTGAGCAATGATAGCTGCAATAATCAAGAAAACACCAAATACTGTATTCTTTGAAACCTTGTGTTTCAAAATGAAGAAGGCGAGCAAAACTGAAACTGCTGGGTAAATAGCTGATACAGATGAAGCTAGAGAACTACCGATATATTTAACCGCATAAAGATTGGCCTGCATACCTATAGGTCCTGCTAGTAAAGCACCGATAATAACACTGACATTTCGAATATTTAGAAAGATTGACAAGCGAACTTTTCCTTCTTTTACCAAAAGAAAAGCTAATAAGATAAAGATACTCAAGAAATCATGAGCAGCAGCCACCACAAAGGGTGAAAGATTTGTAAAAATTGAAAAGATATAAGCACTAATTGTTAGACCTAGTCCCCAGAAAATTCCAGAGAGCAGACCAAAGGAAACACCATTTTTATTCTTCATCCTAACCTCCATAATAAGTCAAACCGTCGACAGCTCTTTGGTAACGATTGACACCGTAATCTCCAAAATCAGCCCCTTGAGCTTCTTTGTACACTGTCCACAAACTCCAGATAGTATCTTGCAAGATTTTATAGATACGAATCTTCTCACGTGATACAGGCGTTTTGTCACTTTCATAGTAGGAAAGGAAATCATCTTCCTCTTGCTTTGTAAATTCAGACTCTAAGAAAAGAGCTGCCAAATCCCACATCGGGTCATTCATAGAAGAGTATTCCCAGTCAATCAAATACAAACGACCTTGAGGTGACTCGATGAAGTTTTCTGGAACCAAATCGATGTGACAGGACTTTCTATCAACACCCAAATCAGCCAATCTCTCTTCTAGTGAAAATACATCTTTTCTTACAGCTTCATAGTTTTCATAAGGGATAGGTCCCTCAATCAAGGATTCATATTTGCTGATTTCCTCAAAAGGAGCAAATTCTCCTCTTAATTCTTTCCCTGAAGCATGGATGGTTTGTAAAATTGGTGCAATCTTTTCAAACTTGGACTTGATTGATGTTGAATCAAGAGTTACTGCTGATTCGATGTACTCATTTACTTTAATCCCTGACTCAATATCAAAAAGATAATTTTTGACATCTAAATCTAAATCCTCTAAAAGTTCAAGATTGTACTTTTCATTTTGACGATTGATGAGTTTTTCAGTCCCTTTACCAAAAAATTTCACAATATACTGTTTGTTGGTTGTTTTAACCAAATAGTTTTGATTGGTCATGCCTCCCAGCTGTTCAACACTGAGTACTTCCTCTTCATTAGATAGTAAAGAAGAAATTTTTTCTTTGATGAGTTTCTCCACAATTAACCTCCATCTTCTACACTTCCCACTTGAATACTGTTTTAAAAGCAGTATTCAGGTCTGTAGCAAAGACACGGTGAATGTCCTTGATTTCTCTCACAGGTTCTTCAACATAAAGGATATTCTTCAGACGATTCGCAAACTTTTTAACTTCCATCATTTGAATGGCCTTCTCAAAATCGACGCGTCCTGAACGAGATGATCCTACTAATAACAATCCTTTTTCCAAAGCATCTCGTGTATTGATATTAACCTTGTATTCACTCACTCCCATCATGAGAATCGTTCCCTGAGGTCGAATGTAACGAATCAAATCATTGATAGCTGGGCCTGTACCATCGCCACCGCAACACTCAAACCCATGATCAAAGGTCAATTCCTCTGGGATATTATCCGTAATGTAGCACTCTTTTGCAAAAGAGAAGAGCTCCAATTTTTCCCAATGGCGACCAATAACGATAATCTCTGCTTCCGGTAGTGTGTAATTGATAATATTTGCAACCACAAAGGCCAAACTACCATCTCCGATAACAGCGATGCGCTCTCGCTTGCTATGAGCAAGATTTAAGAAACGATCCATGGCATGCATACCAACACTTACAAACTCAGTAATGGCTGCAACTGTATCTTCGATATCATTATAAGAAACGACTCGGTCTTTTGGAAGAGAGACAAATTCTCTCATAAAGCCATCATAACCACTAGATAGGAAGTAGGTGCCCGTCATGTAGTTCTCGTAGAACTCCTTGTCACTCTGCATAGGCGGTTGATTTGGAATCATGACCACCTTTTGACCGACTTCATAAGTACCAGTTGGATCTGAGATAACAGTTCCACAAGACTCGTGAATCATAGCCATAGGAAGTTTTTTAGCCAATATCTTTGGATCACGCTTCCCTTGATAGTAACGTTGATCCGCATGACAAACCGCCATATAATTTGGACGAATCAGGATATGATTCTCCTGATCAATGTCTTCTTCTTGGTATTTTACATTGATAAACTTTGGTTTGGTCAGTTGATAAATTTGATTAATCATAGCCTTAGTCTTTCTCAATCATACTTTTCGCGATTTTCAAGTCCGTCACAGTCGTGATTTTAAGGTTTGAATATTCCCCTTTAGCTAGAGCAACATCCTTCCCTTTGATAACAAAAATCTTACATGCATCCGTCAGGATTTCCTTTTCTTGATCAGATAGGGAACCATACAAATCCATGAAATCCTTGCAACGGAATGTCTGAGGCGTTTGTCCTTGATAGAGGTGAGCACGATTTGGAATATCCGTGATAAACTGACCATTGGTACTTTCAACAATGGTATCAACCGCTTCTACTACTGTGTCAACCGCATCATGATTTTGCGCCAGTTTGATATTGTCCTGAATCATGCGAAGTGTGATAAATGGACGAACAGAGTCGTGGGTAATCACGATATCTTCTGGAGTGATTGGACGATAGGCATCAATAGCTTCAATAATCTTCTCGATACTGGTATTGCGATCAGCCCCACCTTTGGTAATGATGATGCGATCCTTGTGGAGAGAAAGATACTTGTCAACTAGGTCCTCAGCGTGTGACACCCAGTCTCCATGAACTCCAACCACAATTTTTTCAATACTTGGTTCTAAGACAAATTTTTCGATTGTGTGGATCAAAATAGGTCGATCACCCAACTCCAAGAATTGTTTTGGTAAATTACTGATTCCCATGCGTGTGCCAGTTCCTCCGGCTAGGATTCCTGCATAGATCATATATTTTCTCCTTTGTTTATTCTAAAAAAACTCATTACTATCTATTATATCATAATCTGCCTCCATCATGAAGAAAAGATAGAGTGTCATTTAGTCTAATCAACACACCATTTAAGGTGAAAAGTGAACAATGTGTTACTAAATCTGGAAAGACCATAACAAATTAAGAAATAAAATTAGGTTATCCTCTATATTCTCCTCTCAACGTTCGGTTAACATAGAGTTCTTTAGAATATAATAGAAACCTTAAAGAAAGCTTAAACACATTTTTTAGAATACAAAAATAAGCTAGGAAACTGTTCGAACTCGCAAAGACAGATACAGTTCCTAACTTTATTGTTTTTATATATGATTATGGAATAGATTATTTTTCCTGTTCTTGGTCACTAAGTCCTTTAACTGCCTTCTTAAACTCAGACAGCATTTTACCGATTGATTCACCCAGTTCTGGTAAACGTTTTGGTCCAAAGATTAAGAGTGCACCTAGAACAATGATAATCAATCCTGGAGCACCGATATCACGTAAGATTCCCATTCTTTTCTCCTTTCATTTTTTTCTTTATTATTCTCTTGCTAATTGCAATACTAAGCTCATAGAGCGAGATTAAAGGAATAGTCATGGCTAAATCGCTAATAAAATCAGCTGGTGTCAAAATAACAGCTAGCACCAATAAAATAAAGTAGGCATAACGTCTATAGGTAACTAAGAGCCCTGGTTCAATCAAGCCAACCGTCGTTAAAAAAGCGATGATGACTGGCAATTCAAAGATGAATGCCAAAGGGACAGTTGTTTGAAAAACAAAGTCTAAGTAGTTCTGCGCCGTTAATTGAGTTTCAAATAATCCTTCCCCAAGTCCTAAAAGAACTTGAAGTAAGGCTGGTGTTACAAAGTAAAACCCAAAGGCTAGTCCAAGTAGAAAGCAAATAAAACTAGCTGTAATATAGGCAAAAATGGCTCTAGCTTCTTCAATTTTCAAGCCTGGTTTGATAAAACCCCAAACCTGATAAATTGTAAAAGGTAGCGTAATGGTAAAGGACATTAGGCTCGCTAAGCGAAAATAAATCCACAGAATATCATTTGGACCTAATACAATCAATTTTTGATTAAAGGACTGAGTTAGATAGTAGTAAAGCTGATCTGCAAACAATAAAGCTCCACAGAAGACTATAGAAAAGCAGGCTATAACAGCAATGAACCTCTTTCTAAATTCTACCAGATGTTCAATGATTGTCAATTCTTTTGTATCCATCTACTTTTCACCCTGTCTCAATGTGACAACCAAAACAATTATCAAAAAGACTAGCTGACTTCCTAAACTTTCCCAACTTGGATAGATGCCCAATAGGTCAATAGTAGGGAAACCTTGCAGTAAGTGGTTAGGTGCCATATTGGTCAGCTGGAGAGCATGTAGGCTAACACCTAGCATCTTGAAAGCCAGAGCATAGATCATCCATGTCAGTAGGAAGAAGACCTTATGAGGTAGGAAGAATTGACTCGCCTTGTTCATCAAAAATGCAATAATCAGCAAGACTAATAGAGCCAGAGAAATGCCTAGGATAAACTCAAAACGAGATATTCTCGGTAACATCCCTACGTAAAATAGAATGGTCTCTGCCCCTTCACGAAAAACAGCTAAAAAACTTAGAGCAAACATGGAAATGAATGAACCTGTCTTGGTCACCGTTTTCATCTGAGAATCCATAAAGTCATTCCATTTTTTGACCGAGGATTTACTATGAAGCCAGATTCCGATCAAAATCATCATCACTACTGCGAAAATACCAACAACTCCTTCGATGATTTCACGATTAGCCCCCGATGTTACAGCAGGAAAGGCGATTTGTAATATAAATGCAATCACTAGACTCGCAGCGATACCTGTTAGGGCCCCACCATATACCCACTTGAGTCCTTTGCGCATCTTGGCTGCTTTTAGAGTTGTGACCAAAGCCATGACGATTAAGAGGGCCTCCACTCCTTCCCGTAGGAGAATGAGCATAGCATCATAAGCATTGTAGGTAGCACTAGTGTCAATTTGAGATAAATCCGCAATCAGTTTTTCTAATTTTTCTTGGTATTCCTTCTCACCTCCCTTGACCATAATCACAGGGCTTTCACTTTCCACTCGGGTGTAGAGGGAAGGATTGGTCGTGCTAACAGAACCCTCAATCGTTGGCCAGATAGTGATAAACTCTTTCATGGTAGCTGCCCCTGATGCTTGGTCACCAGCTTGGAATTGTTCCAAAGCCTTCTTCAAAAGGGCAATACCGTCTTTGAGACTTAAATCAGAAGATGCTTCTGCGACTTCTTTTCCAGTTACAAAATCATCAATAGCCTTTTTTAAGTCCTCAAAGGAAGTCTGGATGGAGTTAAAGTCAGTAGGCTCCGTTTCAATGCTACTCCGTAAGAAAGAAATAGCTGTTTCTACTTGACCATAATGAGCTGTACTGTTGTCACGGACAACACTTTCATTGATGGTCCAAGTGGAATTCATCTTTTTATAAGCTTCTCGAATTTGCTCTATGTCTTTGGAAGAAATTGCCTTATCCAAAGTCTCAAAACGCGGTCTTAGTCGACTAACAAGCTTTTCTTTTTCAGCATCAAGATCTACCGGATTTTGCTCTTTCTCAAATGCAAGAAGAGCAGATGAAATCTGTGTCAGATTTTCCTCACTTATATCTCCTGTCAGAGCAAGCTTTTCCTTGACGATCTTACCAGCTTCCGAATCAGAATGTTCTACTTTTTCAAAATCCGTCGCCATTTCTCTAACTAGAACCTTGGCTTCTGCTTGATTTCCGTTTTTTATAGCTTTAGAGGCATCCGTTATCTTTACAAAATATGAACTCAGGCTTTCCTGTGCGCTAACGGGAAAAACAGCTAACAAGAGAAAAGACAAAGCTAAGAAACAAATGTTAATCTTCCAATAATTTTTGACCAATATAGCCTCCTTTCTCTACTCCACCAAAGCAGGCAAAGAGACCGCTACCGATGTGGGTTACATACTCATTCATCTTGTCTGTAGCTCCGAGGTTGGTTTGAACCTTGACAAAATGATCTGGATCCTTTTGGAAAGAGATAAAGAGTAAACCTGTGTCAAATTGTCCAGTCTTTTCATCAATGCCATCTGAATATGAATAGGATCGGCGTAAGAGAGGCTTCTCTACCTCTTTGGCTAATCGAACATGCGAATCATCTGGCAAAAGACTCAAATCTACTTCATCAAATTCATTCTTCTTACCAAAGGGAGCGCCACTTTCCTTGTAGCGACCAAAGGTATTTTCTTGCTCTTCAAGATTGGTTCGGTCCCAAGTATCGAGAAACATCTGGATGCGACGAACAGCCATATAGGATCCATTTTCCATCCAGTCCTTGCTGTCAGCCCAGACAACACGATCAAAATCCTTCTCTTTGGTCACATTAGCAGTTCCGTCCTTGAAACCAAAAAGATTGCGGGGTGTCTCCAGACGATCTCCAATGGCTGCAAAACCTGACTGACTCCAACGGAGAGTCACCGCATTTCTCCCTTTACGGATAAGGTTGCGAATAGCATGAAAAGCAACTTGCTCGTCATCTGCACAGGCTTGGATAACAATATCTCCCCCAGTATATTTTTCACGTAGTTGCTCTTTTGGGAAGGGAGGTAAATCCTTAAAAAGTTGAGGACGTTTTTGTTCTAAATTCATCTTTTTCAGGAAATTTGCAGACACACCAAAAGTCAACGTTAAACGATGAGGATTTAGCCCCACGGTTTCTCCAGTGTCACTAGGTGGCAAGAGAGCATTCTGACTATCTTTTTTGACCAGTTCTCCCTCTACAAGTTTACTACTATAATCTGTCCAATCCTTAAATAGCTGAATAATCTTATCTTTATCTGTCGTATGTAAATCTAGGACAACAAAATAAATATTCTTCTGCATAGGGGTCGTAATACCCGCTTGGTGTTTTCCATAAAAGTCAATCTTTTCATTACCGTACGAGATTTTTTCTTGATTTCCTAGCTTAGGTGCGAAAAAAGCAGAAGCACCAGAGAGTCCTAGCGCTAAACCAGCCCCTCCAATCCCTACTTTTTTTAGAAATTCTCGACGGTCCATTTTTTTCTCAAAAAACTTTTCATCATTATCAGTCATACTGCTTATTCTCCATCAAGAAATTTGCCCATTTGTGATAGAGGTTCACCAAGTTTTGTCACGGCTTCAGCCAATTCCTTGGTGTCTTCTTTTGTCAAATCAGTATAGAGTTTGTAGTGTTCCTTGTCTGTCAGATGTTTGTCCAACAAGCTATTAACAGATTTGAAATCAGCTTCTAATTCTTTAACTAAATCAGCATCTGATTTTTCTAGTAAAGGTTTAAATAGTTGGAAAATTTTCTCAGCACCTTCAATATTAGCACGGAAATCGTACAAATCTGTATGAGAATAAATTTCTTCTTCACCTGTAATCTTGCTGGTCGCTACTTCATTAAGCAAGTCAACTGCTCCAGTCAACATAACCTTGTAGTCCACATCCACAGTTGCAATCTTAGCCTTCAATTCTTTGATATCATTGACTAATTGATCGCCATAACTTTCAGTTCCTTTAGTTGTATTTTCTTCCCAAAGGTTACGCTCGATACGGTGGAAACCTGACCAACCTTCCTCAGTCTTGTTTTCATCAACATAGTCTGCTAGACGGAAGTCAATCTTGACATCTGACTCACCAAAACTTTCGGCAATCGGTTCTGAACGCTCATAAGACATACGAATCAGTGGATAAACCTTCTTAGCCTCTTCTAATTTGCCTTCTTTCAACAGTTTGACAAAACCTTCTGTATCTGTCAAAAGTTTATCAATTTGCTCTTGTACAAAGGTCTTATAATCTGCAGTTGCCTTATCAAGCAATTTTTGTTTGTCATCTGACAAGGCTGTCACCTTAGATGAATCACTCGTATCGCTTGGCTTAGATTGATTATTAGCACAAGCTGTCAATAGCAAGGCTGAAGATAAAAGGACGAAACCTAGTTTTTTCATTATTTACTCCTATTGGTTCAGAAGACCTGAATTTATTTTACGTTTCATTATATCATGTCTTCTCTCATTTTTCAATAAATTGTCAGAAAATTTAATGTTAGCTATCTAAAACTAATAATAGACTTTTAATCCTAAAATTGTTAAAATAAAAAGGAAAATAATAGAAAAAGGAAACTGTAAACCGCTATGATGAATATGCAAAACATGATGCGTCAAGCACAAAAACTTCAAAAACAAATGGAACAAAGTCAAGCAGAACTTGCTGCTATGGAATTTATTGGAAAATCTGCTCAAGACCTTGTCCAAGCAACCTTAACTGGTGATAAGAAAGTTGTAAGCATCAACTTTAACCCAGCCGTTGTTGACCCAGAAGATCTCGAAACTCTTTCTGACATGACTGCGCAAGCAATTAATGCTGCTCTTGAGCAAATTGATAAAACGACTAAGAAGAAACTAGGAGCCTTTGCTGGAAATTTGCCTTTCTAATCCATAAGAAAAGAGAAACGAATGTTTCTCTTTTTTCTTAGAAGTCAAAAAATCCCATGGCTTTCTTTAGAATCAGATCAGTATATTCAGGGTCATCCTGAGCCATCAATACCTGTGACTGTACCATTTCTAGGTCATCTGTTATCATACCGTTGGCTCCTAGACGAATAGCTTTATCGAAAGCGTCAGAACCATTAACAGTCCATACATATAACCTCTGATCTGTTGTCCAAAGTTTATTAACAAAGTACTCATCCAAGGTTGAATATTCCATGGTATAACCAGTTGCCTTGGTTCTTGGGAAGATACTGTTATAAGGCATAATAAAGTAAGACGGGATTTCAGAATCATAATTCAAAACCTTATCAATCACTTGATAATCAAGGGATTGAATCTGGTGCCCATATTTTTTGATGGTCGTCCCATATTTTTCAAGGAAATGTTCCATCATTTGAGGGCTATCTTTTCTACTGGTTTTAATTTCAATCAGCAATCTTTGGTTTAATGCATTGGAACGTTCCAGATAAGCGTCGAAACTTGAAATTTTTGTCTGATAACCATTTTCGGAGATTTGAATATTAGTTAATTCTTCGAGTGTTAAATCTTGCGGCGTAGCATTAATACCTGTTAAATTTTTGATGTTAGCATCGTGCATCATTACAAACTGACCATCTTTGGTTTCCTGGACATCCATTTCAATCAAATCTGGTTTTAGTTGAGCTGTTTTCTCTAATGACTCAACTGTATTCTGAACTCCGTTTTTATTGGAAACTCCTCTGTGAGAAATAACCAAAGGGGTACTCGTGTCAGGAGACTCAAGATAGATATAACCCTCTAAAGCAAAAACGATACTAGCGCAGCCCATTACTCCCCATCTCATCAAATGGTCTTTCTTTCTTCTTGGCATGATTTCAAGTTCTTCACCAGTTAAAAATGAAACAAATTTAACGAGAAAATAAGTTAAGGTCATATAATGGAAGTTCTTAATCAAGACATAATTGATTACCCCTAGGACTAGGGATTCTTTATGAGTTAATTCATCCATTACAACTTGAGCAAACAATATGGGAATCAAGAGTAGAAAGAAAAAGAGATAGGTTTTAATGATAATGAGGAGCAAGTTCCAAGCATAGAAGATAACGTATTTTTTTGTCTTTTGTAGACTATATTTCACTCCCTCTCTCACTGTTTTCTTTTCAAAAAGAATCTTGGGAAGAGCAAACATGAAACGAACTGAAATATAGAGTAAAATCCAAGCAGAGGACAGAATCAGCAGACCAACTAGCCAATACTTATCTTCAAGGTAGGTAACGATAAAATCTGGAATAATAATCTTATTAAGGTAATAGATTTTTAAAATTTTCCTGATGAAAGGAAAAAGCATAGCTACGTAAAAGAAGACAAAGGCCATTTTACAGAAACTAAATCGTTTCATAAATAGAAAACTCTGTTGAAAGACTTTTCGACTATACTCAATCAAGGTTCTCTTTTCATGGTAGAGAAGGTGACGCGCCCCAATGAATAAAAGACAAATCTGAAAATAAGCAACCAAGAGATTGATTGCAATTAAGATGAGAAAGGCTAAACTGACAAAAGGTGAGCCTTGAATAATAGCAAGAAAGTTATTGTAAGAAATAAACAAATAGCCTGTTTGTCTGAGCAACATCCCTGCAATCCAAGAATTCAATGGTAGCCAGACAAACTCAACCATCATAAATATCAAGAAAAATAGAAATAAAATCTTATCTAGGTTATAGTATATCTTCCTAAAACCTAGCTTTTTAGGTTTTTCAGGTTTCATAGGTACTCCTAGTCTAAAAATTGGGATAAATCTAAGCCACCGAAAGGATTATTCATAGAAAAACTACTCTGGTCTTCTATTAATAGCTTTCCTTCATCCGATTCCAAAAAAGCTTCGTAAACACGCGCCGTCATGCGGGCATCCTCTAAACTGTTATGAGACTTCCCGTGAAAGCCTAAAAAATTTGCAACAGTTTGCAATTTAAGATTGGCTATGCCGTGTAGATCAGAACTACGGCGTTCAAAAGCCTCCTCATATAGATCAACCTTATACTGGTCACGATAATCAATGCCATGCTCCAAGAGAATAGGCAAATCACTCTTAGCTGCATTGTAACCAACAATAGGTAAGTCGCCAACAAATGCTTGAAAGTCCTTTAAAACTTGTTCTACTTTTGGCGCATCTTTCAAGGTTTCAGCTGTGATTCCAGTCAAACCATTGATAAAACTCTTTAATGGGGCTGTAGTATAAACATAAGAATCAAAAGCAGCACTTTCTTTACCATCTTGAAAACGGACTGCTGACACTTGAATTAAATGGGTAACCCCCTCGTGTTGGTTGAATTCCAAATCAAAGGCGATATAATCTCTTAATTTTTCCATTATTTACCTCAATTACTACCCAAAATAAACTATAAATAATAAAAGAAGCCATTAGGTTCGTGAGTAACCCAAACAGCTTCTTTATTTTCCTCCAAAAAGGCGAGCAAAAAAGCCTTTTTTGGTTGCTTGGACTTCTTCTTTTGCTTGGTCCAACTCGAGTTTCAAGGTTTCTTGATCCTTCATCGCTTGAAGAGTTAACTGTTGCTGTTGGTCCAACTGTTTGTCCTTTTCAGCAATCTGGCGGTCTTTGATACGCATCTGTTCATCTTTTTCTGATAACTGGCGGTCTTTTGCCTTGAGCTGCTCGTACAAACGAAGAATTTCAGCATTTTTCTCATCGACCAAGATTTCCATCAGTTCACGTTGTTTGACATCATCACTGACAGGCTCATCTTCAAAAATTGTTTTTTTGTAGATTTCCTCTAGCTTGATCAAGCCACTTCGAGTAACTACAGTTACACCTTTGTCATTTTTTTTCGTGTCCTCTTCAGGAAGTTCTTTGACACGATTATTGATTGCTTGACGAGATAGTCCTAAAACCTCTGCAATCTCACTGACGGTCATTTCAATACTCATAATATCCTCTGAAACGTTTTCTAGCTTTTCTTTATTTAAATCTTATCATAAGCTAGATAAACTGTCAAATTTCCGCTTAGTCTAAAGCCTTTAAAAAGGCTAGTAATACTTGGGCAGAACGACGTCCAGCTTCGATAATAAACTCATCAAAAGAGATAGAGGCTTCGTGATTGGCATTGTCACTCATGGCACGAATGACTAGGAAAGGTAGGCAAAGAGCCTGAGCTGCTTGTGCAATAGCAGCCCCTTCCATCTCCACTGCTAAAACATCTGGAAAGTGGGATTTGATACTAGCAATCTTATCATCTCCAGCTATAAAACTGTCTCCTGTAGCAATCAAGCCTAGGTGCCATGTCTGCTCTAACTGAAATAAGTTTTCTTTAATCCTAGCGATAAACTTCTTATCAGATTCAAAGTAAAGAGGTTGATCAGCCATTTGGCCATAAGCATAACCAAAAGCAGTCACATCCACATCATGGTAAGCTAGTCTATCTGCAATCACGACATCACCAACAGCAATCCCTTCGGCAAGAGCACCTGCTGATCCTGTATTGATGATAGCTTCTACTTGGAAGTGGTCAGCTAACACTGCTACACTCATAGCTGACATGACCTTTCCAATCCCACTCTGAACTAGAACGACTTCAGTATTGCCAACAGAGCCAGTGTAGTAAGTATTTCCGAGGACTTGGACTTCTTGAGGTTTGTCCAAATTCTGAGTCAAATATACGAGTTCCTCTGGCATGGCAGCAATGATTCCAATTTTCATTTCAAGTCCTTTCAATTACAATAGTTTCATTGCCAACACTAACAAAATCAAAAGTAGGATAACTGCAAACAAGATGCGATTGAGTTTCGAATTAAAAACATTTCTCTTGGTATTCTCAATGCGACGACTCTTATGAATTGTTGGCTCTACTTCGATTGTAAGTGTATCTTGACTAAAACCGTGGTCTCTAGAACGTGAATAACCAAAATGTTGTGAAGACGTTGGTAGGATTTTTGTTTCCTCATCATCTTGAAGAGGTGGTCCTGAGATTTTCTCACCACGATTGGCACGTTCAATCATTTCGTCTGTTAATAAAGGTTTTCCCATGGGTTTCTCCTCTATTTCTTTTGTAGTTCCCAGTGCTGGATCGCCATAATGGTCTTGGCATCACAGATATGACCTGACTGGATCAGGTTCTTGGCTTCCTCTAGGCTTACTTCTAAAACTTCCAAAGTTTCATCATCATCTTGTGGGCGAGGATTTTCCACCTTGACCAAATCACTAGCGAGGTAGAGTTTTAGTTTTTCATTACAAAATCCAATCGCAGAATAGAAATCGTACAACAGTTCTAACTTAGCTGTGTAGGCAACTTCTTCTTCCAATTCACGAAGGGCCGCCGCCATTGGATCAGCATTTTCACCAAGTTCAAGTTTACCAGCAGGAATCTCATAAGAAACCGCCTCAATAGCTTTTCGGTATTGCTTAACGAGAACGATTTTGTCCTCGGCTGTCACAGCTAATACACAGACAGCTCCATTGTGAAAAATCAAGTCACGTTGGGCAGTCCCCTTTCCTTCTGGTAGTTCCACCTGATCTTGTACTAGTTTGAAAATAGGACCTTGATAGATTTCTTTTCGACTAAGCGTTTTTTCTTCAAATTCCATTACAAACTCCTACTGGTTCTTAGGATGATGAGGTAAGCGCCTTGCGTACTCATCCTTGTTAACTTGTCGTCCACGTCCAACTGCGATAGCATCCGCAGGTACATTCTTAGTAATGGTTGAACCAGCTCCAACCAGAGAATTATCCCCAAGTTCTACAGGAGCGATGATGGTTGAATTTGAACCAACAAAGACATTGTTGCCAATCACGGTCTTATATTTGTTTTTACCATCATAATTAACCGTAATCGTACCAGCACCAAAGTTAACATGGCTGCCTACTTCACTGTTTCCGATATAGGTTAAATGACCTGCCTTGGTATTTTTACCGATTGAAGAACCTTTAACTTCTACGAAGTTTCCAATATGAACCTGAGAAGCTAGGCTTGAACCTGGTCGGATATGGGCATAAGGACCTACAGTCACGCCATCTGAAACTGTACTTTCCTCTATCATGGAATTCGTAATCACAGCCCCAGCTCCAACGATACTATCTACGATATAAGTTCCATTTGTTAAAATAGTCTCCGCACCAATCTTCGTTTGACCTTTCAAGGTAACGTTGGCTTCGATTTGGACCTCAGGAGCAATCTCAACATCAATGTCGATGTAAGTTGCTTCAGGATTGACAAAGCTGACACCGTTAACCATGTGCTTTTGATTGATGCGGTGACGCATCACTGCTTCTGCAGTAGCAAGAGCTACACGGTCATTTACACCAAGGCTTTCATCAAAATCCTTGAGAGTATAGGCACCAACCTTCTCACCAGCCTCACGGAAGATACCAATCACATCAGTAATATAGTATTCTCCTTGGGCATTGTTGGTGTTGATGTTTTTAAGAGCTTCAAAAAGACGTTGGTTATCAAAAACGTAAGTTCCTGTATTGATTTCCTTGATTTGTTTTTCAAAATCTGAGGCATCTTTTTGCTCAACAATACGAAGAACTTCAGCATTATCGTTACGGACGATACGACCGTATCCGAAAGGATTTGCCGCTTCAGCTGTTAAAATCGTTGCAACATTTTTGTGATTGATATGGAAATCCAAAAGGTTTTTCAAGCTTTCACCTGTAATCAGAGGAGTATCCCCAGCAATAACCAAGGTGTGGCCAGTACGATTTTGGAGAATAGGCTCTGCCATCATGACAGCATGCCCAGTTCCTAGTTGTTCTGATTGGGTAACAAAGTCTGTCTGACCGGCTAATACTTGCTCAACTAGCTCTGCCTTGTGACCAACTACAGTAACTGTTTTTTCAGGTTGAATAGCACCAACACTACGAAAAACATGTTCCAACATCGAAATTCCAGCTACTTTGTGAAGTACCTTTGGAAGATCTGATTTCATGCGAGTACCTTTACCCGCTGCTAAAATAATGGCATAATTTGACATAATCTTCTCTTTTCTCTAGAAATTCCCTTATATTATACCATAATTTAGTTTCTTAGGAGTAAACAAACAGAGAAATAGGGAAAAGACGCCCATATATTCACTTTTTCCGATGTTTTCTTTGATTTTTTTATTTATTTACGTTAAACTAAATAGATATGAGAAAAAAGATTAATCCAGCGATTATTTTTACTTTATTTACTATATTTATAGCTATTTTGATCCTCAATAGACCAACTTATGAAGACCATCCCGTCAAGTCAAAGCCAAATGCTGTTCAGGTTGAAAATCAGGCCTTGCATAATCTTGACAAACCTATTATTGATGTCTCTGGTTGGCAAAGACCTGAGGAAATCAACTACGATACCTTGTCTCAAAATATTTCAGGTGTTATTGTTCGCGTCCACAATGGGGCTCAACATACTGAAAAAAATGATGCCGCTTATGCCAATGGTATTGATAAAGCCTATAAAAGTCATATTACAGAATTTCAAAAGCGTAATGTCCCAGTTGGAGTCTATGCCTATCTAGCTAGCCCCAGCAAGGAAGAAATGGAAAAAGCCGCTGAAGTTTTCTATAATGCTGCTTCTCCTTACAACCCTAGTTACTATTGGTTGGACGTGGAAGAAAAAACAATGTCTGATATGAATGAAGGGGTTGAAGCCTTTCGTGCTAAACTGGAATCTTTAGGTGCTAAAAACATCGGCATCTATATTGGAGTTTACTTCATGCAAGAACACAGTATCAATACAGATAAGTTTACTGCTATTTGGATTCCTTCCTACGGGACAGACTCTGGTTACTTTGAAACAACACCCAATACCAGTTTAGACTATGACCTCCATCAGTATACTTCAAAAGGAAGAATCGCTGGATTTGAACACCATTTAGATATTAATCTTATTTCTACCTTGAAGGAAAAAGAAGAAACCTTCAGAAAACTATTTTTAAGACCATAAAACAAGTGAAAATTGCTCTCTTTTTCACTTGTTTTTTCATTTTCTTCTCGTCTGTGTTATAATTGATAGAATAGAGAAAGAATTTTATGAAATTGAGGATTTTATGATGTTTTCATGGATTGCAAGAGTTATTAAAGGAATCGTCATCGCCTTAGGATTTATCCTACCAGGAATTTCAGGCGGTGTTTTGGCAGCTATTTTGGGGATCTACGAGCGAATGATTAGCTTTCTGGCTCATCCTTTTAAGGATTTTAAAGCGAATGTTCTATACTTTATCCCAGTAGCTGTCGGGATGCTACTCGGAATTGGGTTATTTTCATATCCAATCGAGTATTTGTTAGAAAATTACCAAGTCTATGTTTTGTGGAGTTTTGCAGGAGCTATTATTGGTACAGTACCTAGCCTCCTTAAAGAATCTACTCGAGAATCTGATCGCGATAAGATTGACCTAGTCTGGTTTTGGACCACCTTTATCCTTTCAGGAGTCGGGCTCTACGCGCTAAACTTTGTTGTTGGTTCACTCAGTACCAGTTTCGCTAGTTTCATCTTAGCGGGAGCTCTGTTGGCACTTGGTATCTTGGTACCTGGTTTAAGTCCGTCAAATCTACTCTTGATTTTAGGATTGTACGCTCCAATGCTAACTGGTTTTAAGACCTTTGATTTATTCGGAACCTTCCTTCCTATTGGGATTGGTGCAGGAGCAACTCTTATTATCTTTTCAAAATTAATGGACCATGCCTTAAACAACTACCACTCCCGTGTTTATCACTTTATCATTGGAATTGTTCTTTCAAGTACTCTCTTGATTTTGATTCCAAATGCTGGAAGTGCTGAAAGTATCCAATACACTGGACTTTCTATCGTGAGTTATGTTCTCATCGCCTTCTTCTTTGCACTTGGCATTTGGCTTGGTATCTGGATGAGTCAATTGGAGGATAAGTATAAATAATGGCAAAGAAAGTTAAGATTAAAAAAACTTTGGTCGAGCAAATCTTGACCAAGGCGGGTATTGACCATACTGGTATTCAGATTAACGCGCTTGAGGGTGAACTTCCTTCGGAATATGATCGAACTCATATCTTTAAAACCTTGGCTCTATTAGGGGACAAAACGGGGCCAATTATCGGAATCGTTCCCATAACAGAACACCTCGCTGAGAAAAAACTAGCAAAGGTTTCGGGTAATAAAAAAGTGAGTATGATTCCACAAAAAGATTTGGAAAAAACGACAGGCTATATTCATGGGGCTAATAACCCTGTCGGCATTCGCCAAAAACATAGTTATCCTATTTTTATTGATCAGACTGCTTTAGATTTGAAAAAAATGATTGTCTCTGCTGGAGAAGTCGGGCACAGTATCATCATTCGACCTCAAGACTTAGCCAGCTTTGTAAAAGCAGATTTTGCTGATCTCTTGGAGGAAAGTAAGTAATGAAACTCTATTTTGTCCGTCATGGTCGCACCCTCTGGAATCTGGAAGGACGTTTTCAAGGTGCTAGTGGCGACTCGCCCCTTCTTCCGGAATCCATTGACGTTCTACAACAACTGGGCCAATATCTCAAGGAAATACCTTTTGATACGATTTATTCAAGTGATTTACCCAGAGCAGCCAAATCTGCTGAAATTATCCAAAGTCAACTCCAATCCCCTTGTCCTTTGAAGAGCATTCCTGACCTACGTGAATGGCAACTTGGCAAACTAGAGGGATTAAAAATTGCTACGCTCAATGCCATCTACCCACAACAAATCAAGGCCTTTCGCTCTAATCTGGCTCAGTTTGATACGAGGATGTTTGAAGCCGAATCTCTCTACTCTACGACTCAGCGAACCATTCAGTTTATCAAATCTCTGAAAGAAAGTCCGGCTGAAAGAATTTTGATTGTCGGGCATGGGGCAAATCTCACTGCTAGCCTTCGTACACTTTTAGGCTATAAAGAAGCTCACCTCCGCAAAGATGGAGGCTTGGCCAATGCTAGTCTGACAGTTTTAGAGACCGATGATTTTGAAACCTTCACTCTGGAAAGATGGAATGACACTTCCTATCAAGAAAAATAATGGAAGTTGATCTTAATAGTCAAGTTCTTTTTAGTTTTCAAAGAATATCCGTGAATTTCTCTGCTATTTATGATAAAATGGGAGTATCGCAAAAAATGACTCATCGTATCAAATTTTGAGTAAAATTAGGAGGAACCCATGTCTACAGAACATATGGAAGAACTAAATGACCAGCAGATCGTTCGCCGTGAAAAAATGGCTGCGCTCCGTGAACAAGGAATCGATCCCTTCGGAAAACGTTTTGAACGTACTGCTAACTCTCAAGAACTAAAAGACAAATTTGCAGAACTTGATAAAGAACAATTACATGAATTAAATGAAACTGCTACAATCGCTGGACGCTTAGTAACTAAACGTGGAAAAGGAAAAGTTGGCTTTGCCCATCTTCAAGACCGAGAAGGTCAAATCCAGATCTACGTTCGTAAAGATGAAGTTGGTGAAGAAAACTACGAAATCTTCAAAAAAGCTGACCTTGGTGACTTCCTTGGTGTCGAAGGTGAAGTCATGCGTACTGATATGGGAGAGCTCTCTATCAAGGCCACACACATCACACACTTGTCTAAAGCACTTCGTCCTCTTCCTGAGAAATTCCACGGTTTGACTGATGTTGAAACAATTTACCGTAAACGTTACCTTGACTTGATTTCTAACCGTGAAAGCTTTGAGCGCTTTGTCACTCGTTCAAAAATCATCTCTGAAATCCGTCGTTATCTAGATCAAAAAGGTTTCCTTGAAGTGGAAACACCTGTTCTTCACAATGAAGCTGGTGGTGCTGCTGCTCGTCCATTTATCACCCACCACAACGCCCAAAACATTGACATGGTGCTTCGTATCGCGACTGAGCTTCACTTAAAACGCCTTATCGTTGGTGGTATGGAACGTGTTTATGAGATTGGTCGTATCTTCCGTAACGAAGGAATGGACGCCACTCACAACCCTGAGTTCACTTCTATCGAAGTTTACCAAGCTTATGCTGACTTCCAAGATATCATGGATTTGACCGAAGGCATTATCCAACACGCTGCTAAGGCAGTTAAGGGTGATGGTCCAGTTAACTACCAAGGAACTGAAATCAAAATCAACGAACCATTCAAACGCGTTCACATGGTGGATGCTATCAAGGAAATTACTGGTGTAGACTTCTGGCAAAACATGACTTTCGAAGAAGCTAAAGCTATCGCTGCTGAGAAGAAAGTTCCAGTTGAGAAACATTACACTGAAGTTGGTCACATTATCAACGCCTTCTTTGAAGAGTTCGTTGAAGAAACCTTGATTCAACCAACCTTTGTCTATGGTCATCCAGTAGCTGTCTCTCCACTCGCGAAGAAAAATCCTGAAGACGAACGCTTTACTGACCGTTTTGAGCTCTTTATCATGACTAAGGAATACGGTAATGCCTTTACCGAGTTGAACGATCCAATCGATCAGCTTAGCCGTTTTGAAGCACAAGCAAAAGCTAAAGAACTTGGGGACGATGAAGCAACGGGTATCGACTACGATTACATCGAGGCTCTTGAATACGGTATGCCACCAACAGGTGGATTGGGAATCGGTATCGACCGTCTCTGCATGCTCCTCACAGATACCACTACTATCCGTGACGTATTGCTCTTCCCAACAATGAAATAAACTCTTATCCTTTGGTACTTGCCAGAGGATTTTTTGATGTAAAAAGAGACTGAGGTAAACCCAATCTCTTTTTCTTATTCTTGATTTTTAACTTGACTGGTTGCTACATCTTCCCCAAACCATTTTTGGCTGATCTCTTGGAACTTTCCTTCTTTGTATAGTGAAACAAAGGCTTGGTTCAAGGCATCTAGCAATGTTTTATCAGCAGGTCTAACACCCACTGCAAAAGCTTCACTTTCAAATCCAGCTGAAAAGACATTGTAGTCACTTAATATCCCTTCAGACTGGAGATAATAATTAGCATATACTCGGTCAATCAACAGGGCATCAATCCGATCATTTTTTAAATCAATCAAGGCTTCATTGAAACTTTGGTATTGATTAGCTTTCTGGTCTTTCACTCGATTCTTGAGTAGTTCGGGTTGTCCTTCAAAATTCAAATAGCCAGAAGATCCTGCCTGGGCCCCTAGAACTTTGTCAGTCATATCCTGAACTGAGTGGATATTTTGAGACTTTTTAGAGAGCAAAACTTGTTGATTTTCCATGTAAGGAATGGTAAAGGCAACCTTCTCTTTCCGTTCATCTGTAGCTGTATAGCCATTCCAGATGGCATCAATGGTACCATTTTGTAGTTCGGTTTCTTTCATATCCCAGTCGATGGGTTGAAATTTAATCTGAATTCCTAGCTTTTCAGAAACAGCTTGGGCCAGGTCAATATCAAAGCCTGCATACTGGCCATTCTTTTCCTCAAATCCCATGGGAACAAAGGTATTGTCAAAGCCAATGGTAATGCTACCCTGCTTTTGATATTTGGCCCAATTATCCTGATTTGGATCACTTGCCTTCTGAGTACAAGCCGTCAGGAAGAAGCTAAAGAACAGAGCAAGTACAAGGGCAATTTTCTTTCTCTTCATAGGCACCTCCTATTCCTACTTTGGATCAACCTTAAGGATCTGATCAGCAATGTTTTCCGCAAACTGAAGATCGTGGGTCACAACAATCTGAGTCATCCCACGCTCTTTATTTTGAAGGATAAGTTTTTCTACTTCTAATCGCAATTCTGGATCTAAGGCTGATGTAGGCTCATCATACCCAATAATTTCGGGGTTTATCATCATAGCGCGCGCTAAAGCCACCCGTTGTTTTTGCCCACCTGAAAGTGAGAACGGAAAGGCATCTGCATGTCCTGCTAACCCAAGTTGTTCTAACAAACCACGCGCCTTCTTCTCAGCAACTTCCTTCTCCATACCCATCGTTTTTATAGGCGACAGAGTTAAGTTATCTAGAACTGACAAATGCGGAAAAAGTTGAAAATCTTGGAAAACAAATCCCAGAAGATTGCGCTTTTCTAGTTCGTCTATAGCTAGCGATTCACCGTTATAGTAGATTTCCCCCGAATCGATGGTTTCCAATCCAGCTAACATACGTAATAGGGTTGTCTTGCCGCCTCCTGATGGACCTACGATTGCAAGGATTTTCTTTTCAGGAATAGATAGGCTGAAGTTGGTTAAGATTTGTTTGCCACCAAAGGCCTTGTTGATATTTCGTAATTCTAACATAGCAATCCTCCTATCTGTAATAACTGTACTTCTTCTCAAGTTTTTTCGCTACAATGGTTACAAGACCAATCATAATCAAATAAATCGCTCCAGCTAAAAACATAGGAATAAGACTGGCATCTCGATTGGCTGCTGTCCGACTTGCCAAAATCAAATCTGAAATCCCAAGGGCATAAACCAACGAAGTATCCTTGACTAAACTCATAATCTCATTAAAAACACTCGGTAAGACAATCTTTGTAACCTGAGGCAAAATAATATAGCGCACTGTGTCAAATGGACTAAACTTCAAGACCTTAGCAGCTTCATACTGTCCTTTGGGAATGGTTTCAATCCCTCCACGAAAAATTTCAGCAAAGTAGGCTGCATAGTTCAATACAAAAGCAATCACAGCAGCAGGCAAACGATCTAAACGTATCCCAATGCTAGGAAGAACATAGTAAATAAAGATTAATTGCAAGAGCAAGGGAGTCCCTCGCATCACCCAAATATAAAGGTCAATCAGATAATGGAGGGGTTTCCAGCGGACTTGTAAAGCAAAGGCAACGACAATACCTAAAGGAATTGAAAATATCAAGACCAGAGCAAAGACTTGAAGCGTCATACTTGCACCGTTCAATAAACTTGGTAATATCTCAAACATATAAGACATACTGCACCTCCTAAAAATTATTGTTCCTATTATAGCATAAATAAACATTTTAGCAAGGGTTTTTTGTAAAAAAATTCTATTTTTTCAAAAAAAACGTATCTGCCAAATTGACGGATACGTTCTTTTAGAGAGATAACTTTTAAAGTGTTTCTAAGAGCTCTTGCATCTGAACATCATCTGGAACGAGTTTTAAATAAGCTTCAGCTTGCACTTTGGCTTCTTCAAAATACCCCAATTCACGCAGGAGATAAGTATACTGCTCCAAAAATTCAGGATTATCCTTGAGATCAAGCGATAGTTTCTGATAGAGCTCATAGGCCTTATCTAAATCCTCAATTTCTTGATAAGAACGGGCAATCATCCACTTGGTAAGGAGATTTTCAGGTTCTTGACTTTGGAGAGCGATGATATCCTCAAATCGCTCTTGTTCCATATAAATGGTTGCGAGTCGAAGGAAAATCTCCTCAAGATCTTCTGCATCTTCTTTTGCAGTAAGGAGAAAGTCCTCCGCTGCCTTAGCATCATGCAATTCATACGAAAACTGAGAAGCCGCCAACAAGAGCCGAGTTTCAAATGGATTTTTCTCCAAACCTTGTTTAGCGATACGAAGGGCCTCTTCCACCTGATGTTCCTTATGCAAGGCTTGACTATAACCATATTCATATCCTTCAAAATCAGGTGAAATAGTATCAATCTGCTTAAAGTAAAGAACAGATTTTTGATACTCTTCTTGGTCAAAGTAAAGACTAGCCAGTTCAAAGGCAGTTTGGTCATCGTATTCTAATTCTAAAGCTTTTTCTAAGAATTCAGTTGCAGCTTCAAACTTACCTAACTGGGCATAAGCGTAGCCAATTCGTTGATAGGTTGAGACACCCGTTTGCTCATAGATAGAGCGATTGTCTAATTGAGCATAGCCCTGAATAGCTTCCTGATAATTTCCTAACTCGCTATCCAACTCAGCCAAACCAAAAACTAATAAGGCATCATCTGAGTAATTTAAAGCTTCCAGTAACTTTTCACGCGCTACATCTGTCAATCCTTCCAATTGATAGAGGTCAGCCTTCAAGGCCAAGGCCGACACGTACCAGTCACTTTCGGGTGTGATTTCCTCAAGGTAAGCAAAGGCTTCCTCAACATTGCCATCCTCACTAGCAATGCTGGTTAAGTTCAGATTCACTTCTGGAAAATCTGTCACAATTTTTAGATAGATTTCCTTGGCCTGAGGATAAAAGCCAATTCCCTCAAGATAATTTGCTAATTCATAGAGAACTTCGGTCGAATCAGTTTCAATTGCTTTACGAAAATACTGATCCGCTTTGCTTAGATCCTGTTCATCCAAAGCCTGGAGCATGCGTTGACTATTGTTCACTCTTGATTTCCTCCCCTTCTTCTTCATACAGACCGCTGACTTTTTTATACCAGTTAAAGATAGCTGAGATAACGACCTTGGCAGAAGCATAGACAGGAATTCCCAGCAAGACTCCCCAAATACCAAACATAGAACCTGAAGTTAGGAGAACAAAGAGGACATTGATGGGATGGATGTTTAGCTGGCTACCTAAAATAAGTGGAGAAACGAAGCGACCTTCAATCGTTTGTTCAACAATAAAGACAATAATCACTTTCAAAAGCATCACAGGTCCTGCTATCAAGCCCAAAACCAAAGCAGGCAACATCGCTAGAAAACTACCTAGATAAGGTACTAGATTAAGGATACCAGCCGTGATCCCCAGAGTCACAGCATATCTGAGACCAATAATTTTAAAGAAGATAATAAACATAATTGCCACGATAATAGCAACTGTAACCTGCCCTCTAACATAGTTTGACAACTGTTTATTAACATCTGACAAAACTTGTCCGACAGGTTCTTTTAACTTGTTTGGGATGAATTTAGTCAGGTAATCTCGCAAGCCTTTCCCATCTCTCAAAAGATAAAAGAGCATGAAGGGTACGATAATAACCGCAACAATGACCTGGGAAACGCTACTGATAAAGGCGCTAACCCAGTTAACAGCTTGAGAAGAGATTTTGCTGGCCCACATGGTCGCCTCACTAGAAACATTGGAAAGAACCTGCTCCAACTGTGGTCTAAAATCATCTGGCAAGCGTTTGGTTACAAGGTCATTGATCACCTTATCAGCATCTTCCAGGTATGTCGGCACATTCTTCGCAAAATTTAAGACTTGACGTTGCAGATTAGGAATTGCAACTGCCAGCCCCCAAATGATAAAGAGTCCAATAATAACAAAAACAATACTAATGGCAAGGACACGATTGATCTTGTGCTTCTCCATCCAGTCCACAATCGGATTGAGGAGGTAATAAAGTAAACCAGATAAAATAACTGGCAACATGACAACTCCTAGAAAATCCAAAACTGGTAAAAAGATAAAACTAATCTTACTTAGAATAAAAATATTTAGCCCCAGTAACAAGGTTACTAAAAATACAGTGATGGCTTTATTATCTAAAAACCACTTAAAAAACCAAGATAGGCTAAAATGTTTCTCTTTATGTTCCATAAATACATCCTTTCTGTCATTCTCTCATTATACCATTTTTAGACTAAAATAACTCTTTTTTAAAGTGCTTACATGAATGAATCTAGTGCTTCATGACTGCCATTTTGTGGTATAATGAACTTATCATTATTAAGAGGTATGGACATGAAAGAAACTGTTTATTTTGGAACTTACACTCGTCGCTTATCTAAAGGGATTTACAAGGCAGATTTTGATACAGAAACAGGCCAGCTTGCAAATCTTGAGCTCTTTGCTGCTGAACCAAGTCCAACCTACCTTGCCTTTGACCAACAGCAACACTTATACACTGTAGGGAGCCAGGATGGCTTAGGTGGAATCGCTGCTTACAAGACAGATGGTGCTTTGCTAAATCATGTTGTTGAAGAAGGCGCTCCGCATTGTTATGTGGCAGTGGATGAAAAGCGTGATCTCGTTTATGGAGCCAACTATCATAAAGGTCAAGTTCTGGTTTATAAACGTCAAACGGATGGTAGCCTCATCCAAACGGATCTAGATCAGCATAGTGGACAAGGTCCTCATGAAAACCAAACTTCCCCACATGTACACTATACAGACCTAACACCTGATCAGTATCTCGTGACATGTGACCTTGGTACGGATGAAGTAACGACCTATGATGTTAGTCCAGAAGGAAAACTAAATAAACTCTACACTTATCACAGCCAAGCTGGAGCAGGTGCACGCCACATCGTTTTCCACCACCACTATAAGATTGCCTATCTCATCTGCGAACTTAATAGCACGGTGGAGGTCTTGATTTATGATGGGGTTGGTGAATTTGAACGCTTGCAAGTTATTTCAACATTACCAGATGGATACGAAGGCTTTAATGCTACTGCTGCCATTCGTCTTTCAAAAGATGGCAAATACCTCTATGCATCCAACCGAGGTCATGATTCCATTGCAGTCTATATAATCCTCGCTGATGGTAGCTTGGAATTATTAGAGATTGTACCAAGTCATGGTAAAAATCCACGTGATTTCGACCTAACTCCTGATCAAGAGTTTCTCATTGCTGTTCATCAAGATTCTGATAACGCAACCGTTTTTAAGCGCAATCCTAAAAGTGGTCGTCTTGCAGAGCTTTCTAACGACTTCCATGTCCCTGAAGCAGTCTGCATCAACTTCCCACATTAAAAAAAATGAACTTGAGTTTCAAGTTCATTTTTTTATAGTCTATTTCCGACATTGATACGGTTGATAGCACGTTGCAATGCGATTTTTGCACGACGTTCTTGGTCAATCAAATGCTTGTCATGGGCTTCTTCGATTTCTCGTTCAGCGCGAAGTTTCGCACGTTCTGCCCGACTGATATCAATATCACGAGCACGCTCTGCTGAGTCTGCTACAATAGTAATGATATCATTAGCAATCTCGATAATTCCTCCGTTCACTGCAATCCAGTTCACATGAGTATCATCATCGATACGTTTCACCTTCACTTCATCAACTGCTAAAACCGCAATCATATTTTCATGTCGTGGCAAGATCCCCATCTCACCATCCAGAGTTCGTACCGATACAAAGCTGGCATGGTGATCATAGACGAGGCCATCTGGTGTCACGATCTGGACAGTTAAATGAGCCATAGATCACCTCTTAAAATCCCATTTTTTCTGCCTTAGCAATGACGTCTTCGATTGAACCGACACCACGGAAGGCATCTTCTGGTAGCTGGTCATGTTTTCCTTCAAGGATTTCCTTAAAGCCACGAACTGTTTCTGCTACTGGCACATAAGAACCAGGTTGACCAGTAAATTGTTCTGCAACGTTAAAGTTCTGAGACAAGAAGAACTGGATACGACGGGCACGTGCAACCAAAGTCTTTTCTTCATCAGAAAGTTCATCCATACCAAGGATAGCAATGATATCTTGCAATTCATGGTAACGTTGAAGGACACGTTTAACCTCAGCAGCAACTGCATAGTGCTCCTCACCAACAATCTCAGGTGCCAAGGCACGAGAGCTTGAAGCCAACGGATCAACGGCTGGGTAAATACCCAACTGTACCAACTTACGTTCCAAGTTTGTTGTTGAATCCAAGTGAGCGAAAGCTGTTGCTGGCGCAGGGTCAGTGTAGTCATCCGCTGGCACATAGATAGCCTGGATAGAGGTTACAGAACCCTTCTTAGTTGATGTGATACGTTCTTGCAATTGACCCATTTCCGTAGCAAGTGTTGGTTGGTAACCAACGGCCGAAGGCATACGACCCAAAAGGGCAGATACTTCTGAACCAGCCTGAGTGAAACGGAAGATATTGTCGATAAAGAGAAGCACATCTTGGCCTTCTACATCACGGAAGTATTCGGCGATTGTCAAACCAGTAAGGGCAACACGCATACGTGCTCCAGGTGGTTCATTCATCTGACCAAATACCATGGCTGTTTTCTCGATAACGCCTGATTCTTTCATTTCCCAGTAAAGGTCATTCCCTTCACGAGTACGTTCTCCAACACCGGTAAATACTGAAATACCACCATGTTCTTGGGCAATGTTGTGAATCAATTCTTGGATCAAAACAGTTTTACCAACTCCGGCACCACCGAAAAGTCCAACTTTCCCGCCTTTAAGGTATGGGGCAAGAAGGTCGATAACCTTAATCCCTGTTTCCAAGATTTCAGAAGAGGTAGACAACTCATCAAAAGTCGGAGCTTTTTTATGAATTGGCTGACGCTCAGCGTCTTCAGCGAAAGGAGCATCCAAGTCAATGGTATCTCCCAAAACGTTGAAGACACGTCCCAAAGTTTCTTTACCCACTGGAACCGAGATTGGACGACCTGTGTCCAAAACTTCCATTCCACGAGTCAAACCATCTGTTGATTCCATGGCGATCGTACGGACCATACCATCACCCAACTCCAAGGCTACTTCAAGGACGATTTTTGTTTTTCTTTCGTCATTTTTGTAGACGACAAGTGCATTGTTAATCTCAGGAAGTGTTTCCCCTGCTGCAAACAAGACGTCTACAACGGGTCCGATAACCTGAGCAATTTTACCTGAACTCATCTCCTTCTCCTATTCTATATAAGATACTATCGGTTCCTAGCTCAACTAGGTCCTAATACTCTTCGAAAATCAAATTCAAACCTCGTCAGCATCGCCTTACCGTACTCAAGTACAGCCTGCGGCTAGCTTCCTAGTTTGCTCTTTGATTTTCATTGAGTATAAGTTCATTTTGATACCTACAGGGTAAAGCCTTATTCTAAGGCGCTAGCACCTGCTACAATTTCTGTAATTTCTTGTGTAATCGCCGCCTGTCTGGCACGGTTATACTGAATTGTCAAATCATTGATAACTTTCTTGGCATTATCGGTCGCTGTCTGCATAGCTGTCATGCCTGCAGCATTTTCAGCTGTCTTGGCATCAATAATAGCCCCGTAAATCATACTTTCTGCATACTGTGGCAACAACTGCTCCAAAATTTCTTCTCGGCTCGTTTCTAACTCAAAGGTCAAGCTATACTCTTCATCCGCTTCATTTGGATCCAAGTCAACAATCGGAAGCATTTGTTCCACACGCATTTGGCTTGTGAGCGTATTAACGTGGTGATTATAGCAGACATAGAGTTCGTCAAAAAGTTCATTTTGATACATTTCAATCGTTTTTGAAATAATTTTACGAACTTCATCAAAGCTAGGTTGGTCAGCTAAGCCTCGTAATTCATAGATTGGTTGAATGCCACGAGCCTTGAAAAAGTCAGCTCCCATACCACCAATACAGATGACTTCAAAGTCATCTCCATTTGGATGATATTCTTCTTTCAACTCCATAACAGTTTTAAGGATGGAAGCATTGTAGCCTCCAACCAAACCACGATCTGAAGTGATGACAATATAGCCTGTCTTTTTAACTGGACGACTAATCAACATAGGATTGGTTGAACCACCAGCTCCATTGCCATGAAGGATATCCGTCAAGAGTTTACGAACCTTTTGAGAGTAGATTTGAAAGTTTCGAGCTGCTTCTTCAGAGCGCCCTAACTTAGCAGCTGATACCATTTGCATGGCATTGGTGATTTGACTAGTATTCTTGGTTGAGGCGATTTTTGTTTTAATATCATTTAGAGATACTGCCATCTGACACCTCTATTCTTATTGGAAGCTGGATTGATTGAGAAACTCGGTAATCGCAGCATCCAAGACTGCTTCTTCTGGCAAGTCTTTTGTTTCACGAATGGTTTCCAAAATCTCTGGATGTTGAGCATCAAAGAAGGCATGGAACTCTTCCTCAAAACGAACAATGTCATTCACTGGAACTGTATCCAAGAATCCGTGTGTCAAAGCATAGAGAATGGTTACTTGTTTCTCAACAGGCAAAGGCTTGTGAACAGGTTGTTTCAATACTTCTACCGTACGACGACCACGATTCAACTTAGCTTGAGTAGCCGCATCCAAGTCAGAACCAAACTTAGTGAAGGCTTCCAACTCACGATATGAAGCAAGGTCGATACGAAGAGTACCAGCAACCTTCTTCATGGCTTTAATCTGAGCGGAACCACCTACACGGGATACAGATGAACCCGCATCAATAGCTGGGCGAATACCTGCATTAAAGAGACCATCTCCAAGGAAGATTTGACCATCTGTGATTGAAATCACGTTGGTTGCGATATAGGCAGAGATATCTCCTGCTTGCGTCTCAATAAATGGTAAGGCTGTGATTGATCCACCACCAAGCTCGTCAGAAACTTTAGCTGAGCGCTCAAGCAAACGGCTGTGAAGGTAGAAGACATCCCCTGGGAAGGCCTCACGACCTGGTGGACGACGGAGCAAGAGAGAAAGTTCACGATAAGCTACCGCTTGTTTAGATAGGTCATCATAAACGATCAAAACATGCTTCCCTTGGTACATGAATTCTTCTGCCATAGCGACCCCTGCATATGGAGCGAGGAAGAGTAATGGAGAAGGTTGTGAAGCTGAGGCTGTCACAACGATTGTGTAATCCAAGGCACCGTACTGACGAAGTGTTTCTACTTGTGTACGAACTGTTGATTCTTTTTGTCCAATCGCTACATAGATACAGATCATATCTTGACCTTTTTGGTTCAAGATAGTATCAATCGCAATGGTGGTTTTCCCTGTCTGACGGTCACCAATGATCAACTCACGTTGGCCACGACCAATCGGAACAAGGGCGTCAATAGCTTTCAAACCTGTTTGCAATGGTTCTGATACAGACTTACGTTGCATAACGCCAGGTGCTGGCGCTTCTACTGGACGAGTCTTGTCAGTATGGATATCACCAAGACCATCAACGGGACGACCAAGTGGATCCACAACACGTCCAATCAAGTTATCACCGACAGGAACTTCCATGATTTTACCCGTGCGACGGATAGTGTCTCCTTCACGGATATCCGTGAAGTCACCGAGAATGATGATCCCAACGTCTGTAGACTCCAAGTTTTGCGCCATCCCATAAGAGCCGTTTTCAAAGATCAACAACTCTCCACTCATGGCATTTTCAAGACCGTGAGCACGCGCAATTCCATCCCCGATATAGGTTACAACACCTGTTTCAGACACATCAAAATTGGGTTTGAAATTTTCAATTTGTTGCTTAATTAAAGCGCTGATTTCTTGTGCGTTAATTGCCAAAAGAACACCACTTTCTATTTCAAATTTTCTTTAACAACTCGAAGTTGTTGTTTTATACTCACATCAATTGTCTTGTGATTAGCAAAAATAACAAAACCACCAATGAGTCCTTCATCAATTTGTTCTTTAATACTCCGTACTTTCAGAGACATTTTTTCCTCTATCAAGGGAAGCAAACGTTCCTTCTGTTCGTCCGTTAAAGGATGAGCTGAGGAAATCGTGACTACAAAATGATTGGTTTCTCTTTCAAGACGATTCAAACAATCAACAATGATATCATAAAAAAGATTTGCTCTGTGATTGTAAATCAGAACCTGAATAAAGTTTTGCATTAAAGGTGAGACAGAGTCTTGAAAAAAACCAACTGTTTTTTCCTTATCAGACTCATCAACTGCTACCTGAGCTAAAAAAGAAGGTAAGCCCGTTTCTTCTGCGACTTGCTTGATTTGATCCAAGTCTGAAAAAATCCGGTCCTCTTCTCCTTTTTCAATCACTAATTGGACAAAAGGCATGCTGTACTTTTCAATTACCTTTGCTGTTTTCTTGTCCATTAGGCTTCTCCTAGCTGATCGATATACTGATCAATGAGTTCCTTATGAGCATGACTGTCAAGGTTTTTTGAGATGATTTTACCAGCGAGACTAATCGTCAAATCTGCCACCTCGCCCTTAACACTTTGCAAAGCCTCAGCTTTATTCTGAGCAATTTCTTGATTCGCCTTCTCTTTTAAGCGACCTGCTTCAACTTTAGCATCTGCCAGAATATTTGCTTTACTCTTCTCTGCAGTCTCTTTAGCATTTTCAATGATTGTTTTGGCTTCGTTGCGACTACCAGCCAGTTCATCTTCACGTTTGTGGGCAAGAGTTTCTGCTTTTTGACGAGCCTGTTCAGCTCCATCAATATCAGCAGCAATTTTATTTGCCCTTTCTTCGAAGACACTTGTCAAGTTTGACCACGCATATTTCTTAACTAAGACAATCAAAAGGATAAAAGAGCCAGCGATTAAAATAAAGTTACCAATTAATTCACCTACTGTTACGTGCATCTGTTACTCCTTTCTACTCTTCATCATTAATTTTATTTCCTAGATACATAGAAGACAAGACTGTGAATACGTAAGCCTGAACACAGGAAATAAACACAGAAAACGCCGTCCAGACAAGATTGGTAACAAAAGCGACTGGATACCAATATAGAGCCTGATGAGAAAGTGTGATTAGCAAACTAGCCATCACTTCTCCGGCAAAGATATTTCCGAATACCCGCAAAGCAAGTGATAGGAAATTCGTGACTTCTTCAAGGAGATTCATCGGTGTCATAAAACCTGGGGTAACAAAGCCTTTCAGATACTTTTTAACACCACGGCGACGAATTCCTTCTATATGGGTCATCAGGATAATTCCAAATGACAAGGCCAAGTCAAATTGAAGATTGGCAGTTGGCGATGTCCAAAGGTTTGTCCCATCTGTAGTTTGAAGTTTAGCCATCAAACCAAGATTGTTTGCGATCACCATAAAAAGAAATAAACACAAGTAAAAGAGTGAGTAATCTTTCATGTACCGTGAGCCTACATTAGGTTCAGTAAATCCGACTACGAAGTCATAGAGATACTCCAGCACATTTTGCTTTCCTTTGGGTTTCACAGTCATATTCCGACTTGCCCAATAGATAAAGCCAAAAATAACGACTACTGACAGCAAGGTCAAGGCAGTCAAGGTCAAATCAAAGGTAACAGGACCAATATTGATGGTTGGATTGATACTTTCTTCCATCTAAAATCCTCCCTTTTCCATTTTATACTTCTCTTTATTTGATGATAAATGAAAATACGAGAGTTACAAAGAATGTTCCTTCGATAAAGGCAATCCCCATGATCATTAAGCTACGCAATTGTGGAATGATGTCTGGTTGGCGAGCAGCTGATTTGAACAAACCGTTCATCAACATACCTTCTGCAAGGGATACACCCATACAGGCAAGACAAAGACCGAAAAATGTTAAATTCATGATGAATTCTCCTTTTATTTAAAATTTACTTACTTAGTTTAGTCCTAAAATTTTGATTTGTCAACTTTTTACTTACGTTGAAAGCGTTTCAGATAATATATTTCTATTTTTGCTGTTTTTACACTATTCTATAGAAAGTTTTTCCATTTTAGATTGAGTATTTTTCTTGATTTTACTATATTTTCTGAAACAAACCGAAAAATCCAAGTTTAAAACTTGGATCTATTCAGTTTAAGTTTATTTAAAATAGTAGGAATAGTGTTGTTTACAACCTGGATTAAATGGAGCACTGCAGTAAGGACAAGCCATCTGTTTTTGGTATTCTTGGAAAGTCATTGTCCTCTTACAAGCCCCACATAAAATTGGTCGATCCTCAGAAAGCGCCAAGGGATAGGGCGAAAACACATGCGTTTCTATAGCATTGTGGCACTGATAGCAAGCATAGTATTTTTTACACTCATAGCACTGAAGAGAAACGATGTCCTTTTCACTATGATAATGAACACATCTGCCTTCATCATCAACTAACAAACCTTGTGCTTGATTCATTTACTTTTCCTTCTCTAGGCACGAACTGTGACACTTGTCCCGTCTTCCTTATAGAGGTTGATGAGCCCTTCTTTCAGAGCACGAACCATGTCACCTGCTTGTACAGGTTGTGGAACCTTGATTGTCAAGAGTTCCATTGGATTTGGAGCACGATCGATTTTATTTCCCTTGGCATCGTGAAGATCCTCAATATAGGTTTCAAAATGTCGGAAACCTGGTCCGTAAAACTCAACTTGGTCACCTTCGTTGATTACGTTCCGTTGACGAATGGTTGCTGTCTGGGTTGCTTCATCATAAGAAACGACTTCTGCGACAAACTTGTATTCAGGAATTTTACGGCGAGCGCCAAATAACTGTTCGTTTTCAGACGGTGTACCGTAGTAGAAACCTGTAGCCAATTCACGCTGAGCAACCTTCCACATCTCATCCACCAAGTCCTGTTTAATGGATTCAAACTTTTCAGGGCTTTCTAGATAAGCATCCACAGCCGCCTTGTAGCAGTTTGTTACTGTTGAAACATAGTGAATCGACTTCATACGACCTTCAATTTTGAGACTATCTACACCATTTTCAATCATATCTGGGATATGATCAATCATAGACATATCAACTGCTGACATCGAAAATTCTTCTGGAATTTCACCTTTAAGACTCTTACGTTCTTGACCAAAAGGCATATCGTAAAGATCGTATTTCCAACGGCAAGACTGAGAACAGCCCCCGCGGTTAGCATCACGCATACTCATGTGGTTTGATAACGTACAGCGACCTGAGTAAGAAATACACATGGCTCCATGGACAAAAGCCTCAATCTCAACATCTGTACGTTTGCGAATCTCCGCCAATTCTTCCATTGAAACTTCACGAGCCAAAACCACACGAGTTAGACCAAGTTCTTTCCAGAACTCTAGAGTTTCATAGTTGGTTGCACTTGCTTGGGTTGAAAGGTGAATTTCAAGGCCTGGTGCTTCGGTTGCTGCAATCATAATCAAGGCCGGATCTGACACAATAACTGCGGCAATCCCGATGTCACGCAACTTACGGAACCATTCTCCAGCACCAGCTTCGTTTCCTTCGTGCATAACCATGTTAGCAGCCACATAAACCTTTGCACCGTACTTAGCAGCAAACTGCACGCCTTCTTCCATCTGTTCAAAGGTGAAGTTTCCAGCACGGCTACGAAGACCATAGGCCTGTCCGCCGATGAAGACTGCGTCCGCACCATATTGAACAGCTACTTTCAGCTTCTCTAAAGTTCCTGCAGGTGATAAAACCTCAGGACGTTTTAATGTTTTTGTCATTTTTTCTCCTATTTGCAATATAAAAGTTTGACGTTTTTCCTTCTCATTTTATAGTAAATAAGCGATAAAATCAAGCCTAGACAGATTGTTTTGACAATTCTAATCTTTTCTAAAACAAAAAACTAGCCTTTCTAGACTAGTTATTTTCAAGATAAAATTCAAAGCGTTCGCCCACGTATTGACTCTTTACATACTCGAAAGCCGTCCCATCTTCAAGATAAGAGACCTGAGTCAAGGCTAAAATGGCATGCCCCTTTTCAACTTCCAGATAGTGAGCAATTTTTTCCTTAGCTAATCTCGCATAAATGGTCTGTTGGGATTTGCCAATCCGGTAGCCATGTTGCTGCAAGGTTTGGAAGAAATGACTGGTTACTTCTTCTTTTTTAAAATTCTTAATAAACTTTTCGGGGATAGAAGCTACTTCATAGACCAGAGGAACTTGATCAGCGTAACGCACCCGTTCCATACGGATAATATTCTCTGTCGGAGTAATCCCTAGCTTAGCGACCTCTTGCTCATTTGGAATGGTTCTTCTGTAAGAAATGAGTTGACTAGAAGGAACTTTCCCCTGAGATTTGACAATCTCCGTAAAACTAGTCGTTCCCCTCATTTTTTCTTGGACACGAGTGCTAGAGACAAAAGTCCCACTTCCTACTCGACGCTCCAAAACTCCTTCCTCAACCAAGAGAGAGATAGCTTGGCGTAATGTCATCCGGCTAACCTGAAACTGTTCCGCTAAATCTCGCTCACTTGGAAGTCTCTCTCCGATTTTCCAATGATGCTCATCTATATCCTTCTTGATCTGATCGTGGATTTTCATATAAGCTGGTAACATGATTCTCACTTCTTTTCTTTATTTTCTCCATTGTACCGTATTTGCTAAGAAAAAGTCAAACTTTGCCTTGTTTAGTTGGTAATTCGCCCCTATTTGTGATAGAATATTGAAAAAGATATTTCTTTTGAGAAAGGAAAAAGATGAGCAACATTTCAACTGACTTGCAAGATGTCGAAAAAATCATCGTGCTGGACTATGGTAGCCAATACAACCAGCTAATTTCACGCCGTATTCGTGAAATCGGTGTTTTTTCAGAGTTAAAAAGTCATAAAATCTCAGCCGCAGAGGTTCGTGCGATTAACCCTGTAGGGATCATCCTCTCTGGTGGACCAAACTCTGTATACGAAGATGGTTCATTTGATATTGACCCAGAAATTTTTGAACTTGGCATTCCAATTTTAGGAATCTGCTATGGTATGCAACTTTTAACTCATAAACTTGGAGGAAAAGTTGTTCCTGCAGGTGATGCTGGTAACCGCGAGTATGGCCAATCACCACTTACCCATACCCCTTCTGCCCTCTTTGAAGGGACTCCTGAAGAACAGATTGTTTTGATGAGCCATGGCGATGCTGTTACAGAGATTCCAGCTGATTTTGTTCGTACTGGAACTTCTGCTGACTGTCCTTATGCAGCTATTGAAAACCCTGACAAGCACATTTACGGTATCCAATTCCACCCAGAGGTTCGTCATTCAGTTCACGGCTATGATATCCTACGTAACTTTGCCTTGAATATCTGTGGTGCCAAAGGTGACTGGACTATGGATAACTTTATCGAGATGCAAATCAAACAAATCCGTGAAAAAGTTGGAGACAAACGTGTTCTCCTCGGACTTTCTGGTGGTGTTGACTCTTCAGTTGTTGGGGTTCTTCTTCAAAAAGCGATTGGTGATCAATTGATCTGTATCTTTGTAGACCACGGTCTTCTCCGTAAAGGAGAAGCTGACCAAGTTATGGACATGCTTGGTGGTAAGTTTGGTTTGAATATCGTCAAAGCAGACGCTGCTAAACGATTCCTTGATAAACTTGCAGGTGTTTCTGATCCTGAACAAAAACGGAAGATTATCGGAAACGAGTTTGTGTATGTCTTTGATGACGAAGCAAGCAAGCTAAAAGATGTGAAATTCCTTGCTCAGGGAACGCTTTACACTGACGTGATTGAGTCTGGTACAGATACTGCTCAAACCATCAAATCACACCACAACGTGGGTGGTCTTCCAGAAGACATGCAGTTTGAATTGATTGAGCCATTGAACACTCTTTATAAAGACGAAGTTCGTGCCCTCGGTACAGAGCTTGGTATGCCAGACCACATCGTATGGCGCCAACCATTCCCAGGACCAGGACTCGCTATCCGTGTCATGGGTGAAATCACTGAAGAAAAACTTGAAACAGTCCGTGAATCAGACGCAATCCTTCGTGAAGAAATCGCTAAAGCTGGTCTTGACCGCGATATCTGGCAATACTTCACTGTCAACACAGGCGTTCGTTCAGTCGGTGTTATGGGTGACGGTCGTACTTACGACTACACAATTGCTATTCGTGCCATCACTTCTATCGATGGTATGACAGCTGACTTTGCCAAAATTCCTTGGGATGTCCTTCAAAAGATTTCTGTACGTATCGTTAACGAAGTAGACCACGTTAACCGTATCGTCTACGACATTACAAGTAAACCACCCGCAACCGTTGAGTGGGAATAGAGTTAATGAGCTAAAAAAGCCCTAGAAATCAATATTTCTAAGGCTTTTTATTTTGCTTTAACAACAATTTAACAACAAAAACTATTTTTCAGTATTTAAACCTAATATCTTTTTAACCCTATATACATACCTTTCTTAGAGTCGCTAACAATTCTAGCATAATCTTCATTATCTTCACGCAATTCATAAACACGGTAAAAATCATTATTATATTCAAACTCACCAATAACATTTTCTTTTTTCATTATACTGCTCCCTTGTATATGAATTATAACTAATAATACGGTAAACTTCAATAGTTTACCGTAGGAATCTAAAGTTTAATCGGACAGACTTCGCTAGTCAGACAAAACTTTAGATTGAAAATTTTTAGTATGCTGATTGCCATTAAATTTACTTTTTCTGATATTATTATCACTCACCACTACTTTCCCAGTCATTCTAGTAGCTACTTCTTTCATAGCATTTGGTCTTAAATGAGAGTACGTTCCAAGTGTTGTCTTAATATCAGCATGTCCTAGACGATTTTGCATTTCTAAATCATTCATTCCTAGAGAGAGCATAAAGCTGGCATGAGAGTGCCTTAAATCGTGGATCCTTATTGATTTTATTTTTGCGTAATCACTATGAGATTTTAGAACACGTTTAAGAGTTGATTTTACCAACGGACTATCTGCTATGGAAAATACAAATTTACATTCTCCTATCTGAGATTGTGCTTTCTTCCAATATTTCAAATGTTCTAATGTATCATCATCAAGATACAAAAGTCTTACACCTGATATAGATTTTGTATCAGTAAGATACCACTCTTTTTGGCTTTTATAATACATTGAACAGTCTATTAAAACTGTACCTTTTTCAAAATCTATTTTCGACCATTCAACTGCTTGTAATTCACTTGTTCTAACTCCAGTCATAAAGAAAAACCAAAATGTAGTAAAGTACAATAATTCATAGATATTAGATTTATCAAATGTACTAATGAATAGCTGAAATTCTTCCACCGTCCAAAAATCAACTTTAGGGCGGTCTTTTTTTACGTTTCCTACCGTCTTAGCAACATTATTTGACAACATACCCAATTTAACTGCTAAATCAAAAACTTGTTGTAATATTTGATGAACAGAACGAATATAATTATTAGACAATCCCTCTATAAACATTGCATTTTGCCACTGCTTTACATGAGTTGCTTGAATATCTGATAACTTCATATTTTCAAAATATGACAGTCTTTTAAATTTAGATTGTGTCATATCAAAAGTACGTTTTCTTACTTGACTTTTATAATCTGGTATAAAATAGTCATCAAGAAACTTTTTAAAAGTCATTGTGCTATTAACGGTTATAGAACCTTTACCAAAGTCAGCAAGCATACGTAAGCGCCACTCTTGAGCTTCCTTTTGCGTTTTAAAACCATTCTTAAACTTTTGTATCCTTTTACCCGTCTGAACATCAAAACCTAGAGAAACAGTCGCTCTATACGTGCCGTTTCCCATAGGATAAATACTAGATATTTTAGGCATTTTCTTTTACTTCCATATCTACTAGACTGGCTTCATCTATTTTCACACCCAAGATTTCTTCTACCGTTTCAAGTGGTACACGTCCTAAACCTTTACTTTCATACCAGGATAGACCTTGACTGGCTAATTTTGCTTTAGCCTGTTTTACTAACATCATGGCTTGCCAACTTGAAAAACCTAATTTCATTAAATCTTTTTTTACAACAAACATACTTTTTCCCCTTTCTTTATGATATAATTATTTTGGTTTTTTATTTTGATGTGTGATTGATTTTCACGCATCTTTTTTTTACATCTAGCCCATAAATTTCTATCATTCAGGAACATATAGATGTTATCTATTTCTTGCCTTACTGGTATACACTTCCCAAAGCGTACTATACGAAAGTCAGTATTTAACCTTTCATCAAAGAACATCACAATTTTTTTAGTCATTTTTATTTCCCCCATGAAAAATTGTTATTTTGCTCAATCGAAAATTCTTTGACTTCTGTATAATCTTTATCATTCATTTTTTCAAGTCCAATAGCTAACAAATAATTTATATACGCATTTGCAGATTCTACACCTTGGGAACTTTCATAAGCCTTATAAACCTTGGTAAGTGTTCGTGCAACTTGAGTTTCTAGAAATTCTTTTGACTTTAGCAAAGTAGTCTCTTCTCTGATTGTTTTCAATTTTGTACGCTCCTTTGTTTGAATATATTCATTCCACCATGAAACAGTTTCCCTTCTGGATTTTTTTGTATCTATTGAGTATTTATCTGATAAAACAAAGCGATAATGACTTGCTAATACAGAAAAAAACAAATCTTTCAATGGTTTCTTCGAAGCCATATTTTGAGCAAATAAAACAGCCTTATCTCCAAATAATCTCAACTCCGAACGAACCCATGAGTTAATTCCAATATCTCTTGCTTTCTCTCCTTGTTCCATCAGCTTATTATATACTCCCCACTGTTGCGAGTTACTTCCTTTTTTCCCAATATTTATAGTTTCTCCAACGATTTCGCCATCTTCAAGTCTACCGGTTTCGTGATACTCATATTTTTTTGAATAGCTAATACACAAGCCTTGTTTGCAATATTCGTATATTTTTTGAACAGATAGACTTTCATCATAAATATCATTTGCTACATCTAACCTTGTAAAATGTGCGCAATCATTAAGATACCGACTTATTAAAGCGCTCCAGTTATTAACTGAACCGTCCATAAATTGTTCATATTGCCTACATCCTTGCCCTCTCATCTCAGTAAATATTCCCATTCCATAATTCATTGAATTATCATCATTAAGAGAAAAATAAACCTTAATATCTGCATAGGCAAAATGATGATTATATCGGTTTGTACCGTACAACTCGAGAACAAAATCATTAAAATTTAATTTTAGTAATTCTTCAATTACATATTTACAAGATCTAATATAATCAGCATCATCAACTGGTTTGACTGTGTTAGCAAACCAGTCAATAGTGACTGTATTACTCCTCTTCAAATTCTCTTACCTCTAATTTAATACCATCAAAGCATTGTCTTGAACCATTCCATTTTGGTTTAATAGCATAATCTGTCAGAATGATATAACGAGTTAAACCTTTATCTTTAAACATTTTGACTTTCTCCAAATCACCTGCGACCTCAAATACAAAGTCTTTCAATTCTCCAATCTCAGAAACCATACCTTTTTCTTCAAGGAACTGAGCTAAATCCCCATCTTTAGAATAAACCGTGTAACGTTCAATTTTATCGGTTTTTGTACTTTCTCCGTTAATCTCAACATATTCATATTTTTCTCTAGCTTTTGAGAAATCAACTCTTAATATTCTCGGAACCTCAAATTGCTCCTTATCAAATTCAAACTCACCTTTAATAAATTGTGTTGCAGTTATTTTAAATTTTTCCATTTTTATATTTCCTTTTCTATATGTTTGATAAAATTTCACAATCTTTTTCCATTGCTGAAATATCCTTGTCTTTCGGCAAAAGACATCAAATAGGCTCTATTCCCTTGTGGCTCTAAGCGCCAATTCGATTTCGTTCAATAAAATGCACCCCGCACCTACTCTCCCAAGGGTTTGAAGGCTCTTCAATGTCTTTTAGACCTACCTATTAGAGATTGTAGGTCTTTTTTTCCTAAAAGTTTGTGAAATATACTGTTTTACTGATAGGTGACTAGTACCCGCTGGTACCCGCTAGTACACGCAGTCGCTGGCTCACGCTTTCGCTCCTGCTACTAGCTACCAGCTACTAGTAACCTATCCTTAGTTGCTAGTGACCGCTAGTGACCACTAGTGACCGCAGTCGCTGGCTTACGCTTGCTCCTGCTACTAGTTACTAGCTACTAGCAACAAAAAACCAAAATTACTAATATACTAGTCTTTAAAGAAAAATCCTCAAAGACTTTTTTATACAATCATAGACAGTTACCCCCAATTCTTGCCAAACGTTTTATAGTTTGATATAATTTGTTTAGTGACTTATCATCACATTTTAATTGTATAACTTTCAAAACACCATGTCAACAAAAAAGTGATTTAAAATCACAAAAGATAGGAGAAATTATGATTACATTTTCTCAAAGATTAAAAACCTTACGCAAAGAGGAAAAATTAACTCAACAAAACTTAGCAGATATAATAAATGTTAAGAGAGCTACAATAGCAAAATGGGAAAGTAAAAATGCGGTACCGGACATTGATACTTTACAAAAAATTGCTGTTTATTTTAAAACTAGTATTGATTATCTGATAGGAAAAACTAATAAGAGACAATCTGAAGAAGAAAGTATTATAGAATCAGAACCTTCTTTTTTACTAACGATTCAAAACTTTTTACATTTCAAAGAAATAGCTCACAATGAAGGACTATCACCAAACACAATAAATAAATTAATACAAGCATTTCAATTACCAAAATTTGAAGAAAATCTATTATTTGATTTTTTAAATCAATACTCAATTAACAACAATTTAACAACAAAAGACTCAAATAATAACAAATAGTACTCATTGATTGTATTATCAATCACTATTAAATCAACTATTCTAAATAGTCAATATCTGACTTTTAGTGAGTGGGAATAGAGTTAATAAGTTAAAAAGCCCTAGAAATGTTGATTTCTAGGACTTTTTTTCAATTTTGAAATTCGATGGTTTCAAGGTTGTAGGAATCCCTCCCCCCCTACTCCTCTTTTTAAATCCCTGAAACCATGCTATAATATAGTAAGTATAGCTCCAATAACCTAACTATAAAATCAGCGATAAAAGATTTCTTACATCATCCGTAAGTGTTATTCTACTCTGATTCATATTATAATGAAAGTAACAAAAGATGGAGGTGTTTCACATGGAAACCATTTTACGAGTAGAATCATTAAAAAAGCATTATGGAAAAGAGCCCAATATCACCAAAGCCTTGAACGGCATATCTTTTCAAGTTGTAAAAGGTGAGTTCTTAGGAATTATGGGGAGTAGCGGTTCTGGGAAAACAACCCTTCTTAACTGTCTCGCCACAATCATCAAGCCAACTGACGGCTCTATTCAAATGCAAGAAAAAGATTTAGGTCAGTTAAAAGGGAACCAGTTAGCTGATTATCGTGGCAAGGAAATTGGTTATCTCTTTCAAAATTTTGAGCTTTTGGACAATCTGACAGCTAAAGAAAATATTTTACTCCCCTTGTCTTTGCACAAGGTCGATGCCGACGAAAGCAAGGTTCGGTTAGAATTACTTTCCCAATATCTGGATATTTCTGAACTTCTGGATAAGTTCCCTTCTCAATTATCAGGTGGTCAACAGCAAAGGGTAGCTGCTGCGCGCGCCTTAATTTTAGACCCTAAGATTGTATTTGCCGACGAGCCCACAGGGGCTTTGGATTCAAAAAATGCGACCATTTTGATGCAAAAATTATCAGAAATGAATCAAGTGGAAGAAACCACCATTCTCATGGTAACCCACGATTCAGTTGCAGCCAGTTTTTGCAACCGCATCTTGTTTATCCAAGACGGCAAACTCTTCCATGAAATCCGTCGCGATTATCCAAGAGAAAGTCAAGAAGATTTTTACCACAGAATACTAAAGGTCATGGCAGCCCTAGCTGGAGGTGATGGCAATGTTTTCTAAATTAGTTTCAAGAAATAGCAAAAGAGATCGAAAGAATAACGGCTTGTATTTTAGTTCCATGGTTCTTTCTATTATCTCCTTTTACATTATCCTTTCTTTGTCCCATCAAGATGTGATGATCTTTCTAAAACAAATAGAAAGTGACGCTGTAAATAAACTCTTTAGCATGATTCCCATTCTTTATGTAGCAACTCTCTTTATCCTCTTTTTTCTAGTCTACTTCGCAAGCAGTATGCAGATGGAAAGGAGAAAACATGAATTTGGTGTCTATCTCACACTGGGAATGCGAAGAAGCAAACTGTTCTTGCTACTCCTGCTCGAGGATTTGAGAAACAGTGTCCTTGCCCTTGGAATAGGCCTTCCAATTTCTATCTTGATTTCAGAACTAATCAGCCTAATAACCGCTAAAATTGTTGGACTAGGGATTATTGAACATCAATTTTCTCTATCTACCACAGCTCTAGTCTATACAGTCATCGGCTTCCTAGCCGTAAAATTAGCTGTTTTTGTCCTTTTAAGTGCAAAGACGGCCAATAAGGAAATCGGAGATCTTCTTGCCTATTCTCCTTCTGGTATGAAGAAACTACTTCCCAAGGGGGTATACCTTCTTGCTTCCGTCCTCGGAATCTTGCTTCTCGGAACAGCCTATTACTTGGGGATGAGTGGACGAGCTTGGGAAAGTGTCATAACCATGGGCTTAACTGTTCTCTTGGGAACTTTTGGAACTATCCTGCTCTTCTTTGGTATGCGTTTATTTATAGACTTTTTGGTCAAGCTTGGAAACAATCGAAAACTCCATACCTATAATTTTAGACAGATTCAGGAATTAGTTATCCAGCGATCAACTATACTGGCTGTCTGCTCGCTCTTAATCTTCTCTGCCTTATGCCTCTTTGGAGCAGGTGTTGCCATTGCAAGCGGCAATTCAGGCAATCAAACCCACGTATTGGATTACACATTTAGAGATAGCAAACAGGAAACAGATGAAAATCTTGATGAAAATACAGTAAAAAAAGAGCTTGAAGCTGCTGGACAAGCATCACAGTTTTCAAAGATTCTGCAAATCAAAGTCGGCAAACCAAAAGAAAACGAGTCCGTAGCCTTTGAACAGTTTATCAAGGTATTAAAAGAGCAAAGAGACAGTAAAAACAAGGAAATCTTAGTCCATAATTTCCAGAAGTATAGAAGTTGCCACCTTTTGCCGCTCTCTGAATACAATGAACTTAGAAAGGCTGCCAATCTCCCTCCTCTAGAATTAACTAGCAAGGAATCCTACTTGTATATGGGGAAAGATTTTCTCCCAGATGAAAGTCTCGTCAACTCTGTTCTGAAGACGAAGCCTCAAATCAAAGTCATGGGGAATGAGGTAAAATTGATTGGAGAGGTTCAGTCTTTACCGATTGTAACGGATCGTGAAATCACCATTTCTGTAGCCCTCATAGTCCCAGATGAAACCTTTATGAGCTATACAGATGGTAGGTATTCAAATTATGTTAGTGGTATCTTGGCTCCTGAGCTAGTCAAGGAAAAAGGCCTGATGAGAGCTATCTCAGATACCAATGAAAAGCTAAATCGAACCTCTCTTGGTTATGAAAGCTATATACAAAATATGGGAAGACAATTATTTTACATTATCTCTGCCAGCTATATCACTATCTATCTGGCTATCATCTTCCTTGTTGTCGCAAATACAATCATCGGCGTTCAATTTTTGATGGGACAAAGACAATCCTACAGACGATACCAAACCTTGATCCATCTCGGAGCCAACTACGAAACTCTATGTAAATCGTCAGAAAAGCAAATCAACTGGTATTTCGGTCTACCAATAGCCATTGCACTTCTCAGTAGTAGCTTCGGAGTGAGCTCCCTCCTCACAGGAATAGTACCCGCTAGCGCAAGAATGGTTATGGGGCAAAAATTTATCACAGCCATGCTGATCGTACTGCTCTTAGCTGGCTTTGAAGTCATCTATATCAGAATTGTAAAGAAAAATAGCAATAATTACTTGTTGTCCTTAATGGAACCCAAAAGAGATGAATAAAGTAGAATAAAATAGGAAAAGGAGGAGCCGATATGAAGCATATTCTGGTTATTGAAGATGAAGCCTTGATTCGAGATGAAATTGTCATCTTGTTAGAGAAAGCGGGTTATCAAGTTGATAAGTTGACTGACTTCAAAGATACAAGCCAACAAGTGCTGCAATACGATACGGATCTAATCATACTGGATTTGAATTTGCCGGGTGAAACAGGTTTTCAAATTTGTAAAAATCTCAAGTCCAAACGCTCTGTGCCCATATTGGTTCTCACCTCTCGTGAACAATTAAAAGATGAAATCTACGCCCTGAAATTAGGGGCAGATGAGTACTTAACAAAGCCTTTCAAGAAAGAAAGATTTTTGGCACGTATAGAAAATATCTTGAAACGCTATGAAGGCAGACAAAATCTACTTGAAAAAGATAATTTTCTGCTGGATAGACAGACCTATACCCTTTATATCAATGGACACTCGATTTTACTCCCCCAAAATCAAGGGAAATTGTTAGAAACCTTATTAGTTGCAAATGTCCCTGTCGTCACAAAGGAAGAGCTAAGCATGAAACTTTGGGATACAACTGAGTTCATTGATGAAAATGCCCTACAAGTAAATATTGCAAGGCTGAAAAAGGTGATGAAACAGGCTGGCATTGCCCTTCAAGTCAAGTCCGTCAGAGGTATTGGTTACAAGCTAGAAGAGGTAAGTCCAGATGAAACATAATCTAAAATATCTAGCTAGTTATCTGCCTTGGTTATTTGTTCTCCTAGCATTTGATCTATTTACAGCTGTCCTTCTTTGGCTTTCAGATGTGAGAATGTTTCAAGCCCTCATCCTTCTCTATATTTTAGCCACCGTCCTGCTTTTTTTCATCCTATCATTCTTACTTATAAGAACAGAAAGAAAAAAATCATCTGCCTATAAAACCTTCATAGCCAATCCCAAGGCGGATACTGAGCTTGAATTATTGCATTTATCAAGTGCCTCAGAAAAAGAAAGCATTGAAAAAATAGCAGATACACTTTATCAAAAGCAGGCTCAAATAGGAAAACTCAACTCATTACTAGCCGAGTATGAGGACTATGTTGAAAAATGGGCGCATGAGATTAAACTCCCTCTGTCGCTTCTTTCCCTCCTTTTGGACAATCAAAGCGACCAGTTGCCTGAGGATACAGCTTTTAAGTTGGACTATGTGAAAAAGCAAATCCAAGAAAATGTATCACAGATCCTATTCTACTACAGGGTGAAAAGTGAGAAAAATGATTTTCTATTTGAAGATGTCGACCTCCAAGAGTGTATCCAAGATCTTTTGGAAAACTTTGATCCCTTGCTCAAAGAAAAGAAATTTACGATTAAGGTAGAAAACATACAAGGAATCTACTACACCGATCAACGCAGTTTTGAATTTATCCTCTCTCAAATCCTAGCCAACTCCATTAAATATAGCTCCGACAAGCCCGAACTCAATATTTATATATCAAAAGACAAGGGACGTACAAGTCTGATTATTAGGGATAATGGCTGCGGAGTTAAAGCTTGCGACCTCCCTCATATCTTTGAAAAAGGCTTTACAGGTGATTCAGGAGACACAAGAAAAAAATCAACAGGGATGGGTCTCTATCTGGTCAAACAATTAGCAGATGCTTTAAAAATCGATATCACGGTAAAATCTGAATGGATGCAAGGCTTTGAAATCTCTCTTTCTATTTAGTCATTTTCGATTAAGAAAATTGCATAATCATAGGAAGCACATATTTTATACCAAAAAGGAAAGCACTTCTGCTTTCCTTTTTTATTTGCGTTTTTTCTTAGCTTTTTTCATTTTGTTGGCCATGCGTTTCATAGACTGTTTCATGGCAAATTCACCAATTTTACCCTTGAGTCCACCACCAAACATCTGGCTCATATCTGGCATGCCTGCTCCTCCAAGAGCTGACATATCTGGCATGCCGCCTTGTCCCATCATGCCTTCAAGAGCAGACATATCCATCCCGCCCATATTTGGCATATTTTTAGGGAGGTTATTTGGATTGATGCCCATTTGTTTCATCATCTTGTTCATATCACCAGACATGACCCCTTGCATGAGCTGTTTGGCCTGATTAAAGTCTTTGATAAATTTATTGACTTCGACAAATGTATTTCCAGAACCTGCAGCGATACGACGGCGACGACTTGGATTTAACAAATCAGGATTTTCACGCTCTGCTGGTGTCATCGAAGATACGATGGCACGCTTACGCGCAATCTGACGCTCATCCACCTTCATATTTTGAAGGGCCGGATTGTTAGCCATACCTGGAATCATCTTAAGCAAGTCTTCCATCGGCCCCATGTTTTGCACCTGATCTAATTGATCAATGAAATCATTGAAGTCAAAGGTGTTCTCACGCATCTTCTCAGCCATTTCAAGGGCTTTTTGCTCATCGTATTCCTGAGAAGCCTTCTCAATCAAGGTCAACATATCCCCCATACCAAGGATACGACTTGACATACGGTCTGGGTGGAAGGTTTCAATATCTGTAATTTTTTCACCCGTACCAGTGAACTTGATAGGTTTACCAGTGATGTGGCGAACAGACAAGGCCGCACCACCACGAGTATCCCCATCAATCTTGGTAAGGATAACACCAGTCACTTCCAACTGAGCATTGAATTCACGAGCAACATTAGCCGCTTCCTGACCAATCATGGCATCAATGACGAGGAGGATTTCATTTGGTTGAGCCAGTGCTTTAACATCACGAAGCTCATTCATGAGAAGTTCATCGATTTGTAAACGCCCTGCCGTATCGATCAAGACATAGTCGTTGTGATTGGCTTGCGCTTGCTCCAAACCTTGACGGACAATCTCAACAGCTGGTACTTCTGTTCCAAGTGCAAAGACAGGAACATCGATTTGTTGTCCAAGTGTTTTCAGCTGATCGATAGCTGCTGGACGATAAATATCTGCCGCAATCATCAAAGGACGAGCATTTTCTTCCTTCTTGAGTTTATTAGCCAGCTTACCAGCAAATGTTGTTTTACCAGCCCCCTGCAAACCAACCATCATGATAATGGTTGGAATTTTTGGGGACTTGATAATTTCTGCCGTATCGGAACCTAAAACAGCTGTCAGTTCCTCATCAACGATTTTGATAATCTGTTGGGCTGGATTGAGGGTATCAATGACCTCGTGTCCGACTGCACGTTCACGAACTTTCTTGATAAAGTCCTTTACAACAGGCAAAGCAACGTCGGCTTCCAGCAAGGCCAAACGAATCTCTTTGGTCGCTTCCTGGACATCAGCCTCAGATATTTTTCCTTTTTTACGTAGATTTTTAAAGACGTTCTGTAAACGTTCTGTTAAACTTTCAAATGCCATTTTTCTTCCTCTTATTCTCTATTATCAATGCTTGTTAAAGTTTCTATCTGCTCCAGCAGAAAGTCATCCTTGGGATAACGCTCTAAGATCTGGTCAAAAATCTGACTGCGGACAATGTAGTCCGAATACATGTGCAGTTTCATCTCATAGTCTTCCAGAATCTTTTCTGTCCGCTTGATATTGTCATAGACAGCTTGCCGACTGACACCGAACTCTTCAGCAATCTCCGCAAGACTGTAATCATCTGCATAGTAGAGTTCAATATAATTCATCTGCTTGTCTGTCAAAAGCGCCGCATAAAATTCAAAAAGGGCGTTCATACGATTGGTTTTTTCGATTTCCATAACTTTTATTATACCAAAAAAACGATTATACTGCTAGAGTAGAAGCACTTCAAATAGAGTAAGAAGAAAAAAGAACCTTGCAAAGCAAGATTCTTTTAGTGTCTGACTTAAATAATTGTTCTTCTGGGAACTAAATCGAATTAAGCTTCGATTTCTGTAACCATACCTGAACCAACAGTACGTCCACCCTCACGGATAGAGAATGTAGTACCTTGTTCTACGGCGATTGGGTGGATCAACTCAACGTCGATAGTCACGTTATCACCAGGCATTACCATTTCAGTACCTGCTGGAAGTTCGATTGAACCTGTAACGTCAGTAGTACGGAAGTAGAATTGTGGGCGGTAGTTGTTGAAGAATGGAGTGTGACGTCCACCTTCTTCTTTAGTAAGGATGTAAACTTCACCTTTGAATTTAGTGTGTGGGTTGATTGAACCTGGTTTAGCGATAACTTGTCCACGTTCGATTTCGTCACGTTGAACACCACGAAGAAGGACACCTACGTTATCTCCTGCAAGACCTTCGTCAAGTTGTTTACGGAACATTTCAACACCAGTAACAACTGCTTTTGAAGTTTCTTCTTTGATACCAACGATTTCGATTTCATCGTTGACACGAACAGTACCACGGTCGATACGTCCTGAAGCAACTGTACCACGTCCAGTGATTGAGAATACGTCCTCGACTGGAAGAAGCAATGGTTTGTCAGTGTCACGTTCTGGTTCTGGAATGTACTCGTCAACAGTGTTCATCAATTCCATGATGATGTCTTCGTATTTAGAGTCACCTTCAAGAGCTTTAAGAGCTGAACCTTGGATAACTGGAAGATCGTCACCTGGGAAGTCGTATTCTGAAAGAAGGTCACGGATTTCCATTTCAACCAATTCAAGCAATTCTTCGTCGTCAACCAAGTCGATCTTGTTCATGAAGACGATAAGGTGTTTAACACCAACCTGACGTGAAAGAAGGATGTGCTCACGAGTTTGTGGCATTGGTCCGTCAGTTGAAGCTACTACAAGGATAGCTCCGTCCATTTGAGCGGCACCAGTGATCATGTTTTTAACGTAGTCCGCGTGTCCTGGAGCGTCGATGTGAGCGTAGTGACGTTTTTCAGTTTCGTACTCAACGTGTGCAGTGTTGATAGTGATACCACGTTCGCGTTCTTCTGGAGCAGCATCGATAGACGCATAGTCTTTAGGTTGGTTAACTGATGAAGGCAAGCGACGTGCCAAAACAGTTGTGATAGCTGCAGTTAGGGTAGTTTTACCGTGGTCAACGTGTCCAATAGTACCAATGTTAACGTGTGGTTTACTACGATCGTATTTTTCTTTTGCCATTTGAGTAAAAGCCTCCAATAAAATATATTTTATAGATAGACAGTAGGCAATACAGTCTAACTTTCCTTACTATTTTATCAAATTTCTGCTAAATTGCAAGTGTTTTACACATATTTTGTGAATTAATCTAAATCTTATCAAATCCTGTTCTTCTGCTTCTTTATGGCAATATGAATTCAAACTTCTTTTCGTTTGAGTGATAGTATTTTCATCAAAAAAATCAGGTCTCCCTGATTTTAATTTGATTCTGTTTTTTCCAGTTCCTTAGCTTCTTTATGGTTTTCATATAATTTCGCTAGGAACTTAGTAATTTCTTTAAAAATGGAGTAAGTAGGTACTGCTACTACCATGCCAATCACACCATAGATATTACTTGATAGTAAGAGAAGGACTAAAATGGTGATTGGGTGAACTTTCATAACTCCTCCAACGATACGTGGATAGAGAACATTTCCATCAATCTGCTGAATAATAAGCATATAAGCAACCGCAATCAACATACGATGAGGATCTGTGAACACATTGGCAATCACCATTGGAATCAAGCCAATACTTGGACCAACATAAGGAATTAAATTTGCGATTCCAGAGAAAATAGCAAAAACTAGGGCGTATTTTAATCCGATAACGCTATAGCCAATATAGGCTAAACATCCAATAATAACTGCATCAATCGCAATTCCACTGATATAGCGTGCTATGGTTGTATTGAGATTGGTTAAAAGGCTAGAAAGATTCAATTTGTCATGCTTTAAGACGGTACGTTCCAACATTGGTAGCAACTTATGACCATCCAACAAGAAATAAATCAAGAATACAGGGGTCATAATGAGAATTAGCACCGTACTAAACAAGGCTGAAAGAACGCTTCCTAAACTGTTGCTGACGCTATTAAGGATATTCTGGAGGATATCCACATAGGAGAGATTCAGTTGTTGAATTGTTTGTTGAATATCAATATTTTGGAAGACTGGATTCATGGACAAATCGATGATCAAATCTTGTAGTCTACTATAGATGTTTTGACTAGAAATAATCAAGCTGGTCAACTGATTAATCAAAATCGGCAAGAGATAAACGACCCCTACAACGATAGCACCAATCAAGGCACAAAGAGTGACCAAGACACCAATTAGACGATTGATTTTACATCTCTTTTCTAAGAAAGTCACGATTGGATTTGTAATGTAGTAGAAAAATCCACCAAGCAAAAATGGAATCATGATGGTATTCACAACCGTCACGAAGGGAGTAATGATGGCTCCCATTTCTCTCCAAAGATAGAAAATCAGTGTTAATAATAAAATTTCAGCTGTCCAAAAAAATAATTTGTTTCTACGGAACATAGGTATCCTCCTCCTCTCTATTTTACCATATTTCTTAAAAAGATAAGTTGGCTTTAGTAAAAAAGCGAGAATATTTTTTTTCTTTATGATAAAATAAAGCTAATATGAAAAAAATAATTTTATCTTTTATGACACTGTTGGTTTTTGGAACAACTTCTACTGTTTCTGCTCAGGAGTTTGATGTTGCTGCTAAACATGCCATTGCCGTCGAGGCTACAACTGGAAAAATCCTCTATGAAAAAGATGCAAATCAGCCTGTAGAAATTGCTTCTATTACAAAACTGGTTACAGTTTATCTGGTCTATGAAGCTCTGGAACAAGGAACTATCAGCCTATCTACACCTGTTGATATTTCGGACTATCCTTACAAACTTACAACTAATTCTGAGGCGAGTAACGTCCCTATGGAAGCTCGAAATTATACTGTTGAACAGCTATTAGAGGCTACAATGGTATCCAGTGCAAACAGCGCTGCGATTGCACTAGCAGAAAAGATTGCTGGTTCTGAGAAAGACTTTGTAGACAAGATGAGGGCTAAACTTCTTGAATGGGGAATTCAAGATGCAACTATTGTAAACACTACTGGTTTAAATAATGAGACCCTGGGCGATAATATCTATCCTGGTTCTAAAAAAGACGATGAAAACAAGTTGAGTGCCTACGACGTTGCAATCGTCGCTCGTAACCTCATCCGAGATTATCCTCAAGTTTTGGAAATCACCAAAAAGCCAACTTCTACCTTTGCAGGACTTGAAATCCACTCAACCAACTATATGTTGGAAGGAATGCCTGCCTATCGTGGTGGTATCGATGGACTAAAGACAGGTACTACCGATAAAGCTGGCGCTTCATTCGTGGGAACAACTGTTGAGAAAGGGATGCGTATTATTACGGTTGTTTTAAATGCAGATCAACAAGATACTAACCCTTATGCGCGTTTTACAGCAACTTCTGCACTTTTAGATTATATTTCTGCAAACTTTGCCTTAAAAACTGTCGTTCAGAAAGGTGAAGCATACAACGATAGTAAAGTAACAGTTCTTGATGGTAAGGAAGATAATGTGACAGCTGTCGCTAAGTCAGACATTTCCATCGTCCAACGCATCGGAAGCGGTACTACACCAGCTCTCCAATTCACACCGAAATCAACATCAGAAATGGCTCCTTTGGAAGAAGGCAAGGTTGTTGGTACTTTAACCTATGAGGACCAAGATTTGATTGGCCGAGGTTATCTCACTTCTGACAAACCATCTTTTGAAATGGTTTCTGAAAAGAAAGTAGAAAAAGCCTTCTTTTTGAAGGTTTGGTGGAATCAATTTATCCGCTTTATCAATGAAAAACTATAAAAAAATCGCGAACAATCGCGATTTTTTCTTTATTTCATTTCTTTAAAAGCCGCTTCTGCATCAGCATTGCTAATAGCACCAAATTGGATTTTTCCGATTTTACCCTGACTGTCAATCAAGTATTCTGTTGGAATACTACGAATTTGGTAGGCTTGGAAGGTAGTTGCTTGCGTATCATATAGAACTGGAATATCCTTGTAACCTTGTTCTTGGTACCATTTTGGAAAGTCTTGAACTGTTTTTTCACCTTGTAAACCAGGTGCAATGACACTCAAAATTTCAAAGTCTCGATCTTGTTTAGCAGCTAATTCCATCAACTCAGGCATGCTTTTTTTACATGGTCCACACCAAGAAGCCCAGAATTTCAAATAGACCTTTTTTCCTTTATAGTCTGATAACTTCACTTCTTTGCCATCCATAGACTGCAAGGTGAAGTCTGGCGCATCCTTACCGACTGCGATTTGTTGTACAGCAGGTTGTTTTGGAGTGCTTGTCTGTTTGGTTTCTTTTTCACCACAGGCAATCAATAAGAATAGAGACATGAGGCTCAATCCAGCAAAAATAACTTTTTTCATTTTTTCTCCTTTTATCCAAGAATTCCTGACAAGGCATTTAATTGCCCTAGCATTAATAATAATCCCATCAAAATAATCAAAGCTCCCCCGATTTTCTTTAGTAGAATCATATGGGGTTTTAATTTACTAAAATAGGGCATAATCCAGCCCGAAGCCAAGGCCAAAACAATGAAAGGAAGGGCCATTCCCAATGTGTATACTAATGTTAACACAGCTCCTTGCCAAGCACCACTGCCACCTGAAGCTGCTAGGGCCAAGACTGAACTTAAGACTGGTCCGATACAAGGGGTCCAACCAAAACTAAAGGTTATCCCAAGTAAAAAGGCTGACAGATAGTGATTAGACTTTGATTGTTTGAAGGTGACTGTCTTTTGAACCTCCAGTTTATTGAAATGCAAGATTTCCATCTGGTGAAGTCCTAAAAGAATAATGACTATTCCCATAGCATAACGAAACCAGTCTGCATAGAGCATGTGCCCTAGGAATCCAGCTCCAAATCCCAAAATAAAGAAAATGAGGGAGATTCCTGCAATAAAGCACAAGGTTCGAATTAAACCAGACCATGCAACATCTCTTCCAAAAAAGCGAAAGCTTTTCGAATTTCCCTGATCATCCAGTAAAATACCAGCATAGACAGGTAGCAAAGGAAAGATGCAGGGTGAAAAGAAGGACAGAATACCTGCTAAAAAAACGGATACTAGAAATATAATCGACTCCAACGAATTACCTACTTTCTCAAAATTCTAATCCTATTTTACTACAAAAGAAAAAATTTGTAAGAAGTCTGCTACGCTTATTTATTTTGACTAAATTTGACAAAAAAAAGGAGCTAAGCTCCTTTCATTTTAATACGTTCCTTCTTCACCTTGACTAGTCAAGATAACAGGGCCGTTTTTGGTAATCACAAACTGGTGTTCATATTGGCAAGACAGGCCGCCATCTATAGTCTTGTGAGCCCAGCCAGTCTTCATATCTGTATCAATTTCCCAGTCACCAGTATTAATCATGGGTTCAATGGTTAGTACCATTCCTTCACGGAGACGGAGTCCACGGCCTGCAATACCGTAGTTAGGAACCATTGGCTCTTCATGCATTGTTGGACCAACACCATGACCAACCAAATCACGAACGACACCATAACCGCGACTTTCAGCGTATTCTTGAATGGCTGCACCGATATCACCGATACGATTGCCAACAACTGCTTGCTCAATTCCTTTATACATAGCTTCCTTGGTCACGTCCATCAGGTTTTTCACTTCTTCAGACGGTGTACCAACCGCATAAGCCCAACATGAGTCAGCTAAACCACCAGTATAACTTTGGGTGTATTTTTTCATTTGCTCAACATTGTTGAAGTTGAGTTTAGAGACATTGAGGTCGGATTTTGCAATCGGACCACCCAGTACCATGTCAACCTTGAGCAAATCGCCATCTTTCAATATGTAATGACGTGGGAAAGCGTGAGCTACTTCGTCATTAAGAGAGCAACAAGTGGCATAGGGATAATCCATAACTGCACCATCAACGCCAATCTGTAAAGGAAGGAAATTCTCCTCTTTACAACGTCGACGAACGTACTCTTCAACTTCCCACATATCCACGCCTGGCTTAATCAAATCACGTAAGCCAATATGGATACTTGCTAGGAAATCACCAGCCTTGTCCATGGCTTCGATTTCACGTGCTGATTTTAAAGTTATCATTTTTTCTCCTAGATTCTAATTAATTTTAACCGTAACATTTGCTTTTGAAACAATCTGATGCCCATGATAAATATCATAATCAATAATAGCTGAGCGTCTCGTGTGGTGAATAATCCGAGCCTGAATCCGCAGAGTATCATCTATCTGCACAGCCTGCAAGAAATAAATCAACATCTGCTCAATGATGAGATTACGTCCGCTATTGACAACGAGGTCTTGGGTCATATGGTTGAGGATTTCAGCCAAGACTCCATTAGCAAGGACACCATTTTTCTCCAGCATGAAGGGCTCAACAGTAATGACGACTTCATCATGATGATAAGAGAGTTTTTGCCCGATTTGCTCTGAGAATGTTGGCAAGGCAGAAACTTGGGAACGGCTCATCTTTTCCATGACATCTCTTCGTGTTACGACACCGAGCAAGGTTTGGTTACTTCTGACAACGGGAACCATCTCAAAATCTTCTGCAATCATTCGTTGACTGACATTGGCAATATTAGTCGCTAATCCTGTTACAAAGATACTACGTGTCATCACCTTGTCAATCGTTGTACTAGGAGACTTGTCTCCTGCGTCACGCATGGTAACAACTCCAACAACCACTTGGTGTTGGTTAATGACTGGGAAACGACTACTTCTGTTCTTACGGACCAAGTCTAGATAATCTTTGACCGTATCCGTTTCTCTCAAAAAACCATACTCATGACTGGGACGATAGAGCTTTTCGACTGTCAGAATATCGGTTTTGATTTGAACATTTGAGAGGGCTTTGTTAATCATGGTCGCTACTGTAAAAGTATCATGTTTACTCCTCAGAACTGGAATCCCTTTTTTATTAGCCAACTCAAGAACATCGTCCTGAACATGAAAACCACCCGTAACGAGGACTGCATTTTCATTTTCCAAGGCTAAAAGTTGAATGCGAGTGCGGTCTCCTACGATCAAAAGACCTCCATCATGGAGATAAGAGAGGATATTCTGCTCAGTCATGGCTCCAATAGAAAATTTACTAAACTCTCTCTCTAACCCTTCCTGACCAGCTAAAACTTCAGAGCTAGTCACTTCTGCGATTTCTGCATAGGTTAGCCTCTCAATAGCCACTTTCTGGGACTTGACCCGTATAGTTCCACTACGTGGCCGAGTTTCAACGATGCCACGATTTTCAGCTTCTTTAATAGCTCGGTAGGCTGTTCCGTCACTAACACCTAGGTGATTGGAAATACTGCGAACGCTAACTCTCTTCCCAATTGGCAACTCTTCCAGATAGGACAAAATTTCCTGGTGTTTACTCATTGAATTCTCCTTTTATGTATCGAAATTCAAGATAGTCCCTCATTTTTCGTGTATAGCGATCGCTCCCCTTAAACTGTCGGAAGAGACTAAATCCCGATTTTAAGGCTACTTTTTGGCTAGCTTGATTTTCCAAATGAGTGATGATGGATAATTGTTTTAAACCAAATTCTTCAAATGAAAGCTGACATAGCTTGGTAACCACTTCTGTCATAAAACCTTGTGACCAAGAATCTTTTTTTAAGAAGTAACCAATTTCTGCTTCTTTTTTGATTTCATCGATTTTTTCAAATTTAATGGAGCCAATCATTTCCTGATTTCCTTGAAGACAAATTGCCCAAACACCTAGAGGATTCTTCATAAAATAGTTAGCAAGTGCGTACTGACTTTCTTCCAAACTTGCTTGACTTGGAAAAATAAACTGTAAATTCTCAGGGTTTGAAGCAATCTCGAAAAACGCATGACTGTCACTAAAAAAGAAAGGACGCAAATACAAGCGCTCCGTTTCAAAAAAAGAAAACATTGCTAATTTGGTCCAAATATTCATAATCACCTCAACGGCTTAGTCTTCAACGAGTGTAATATCCGCTCCAAGACTACGCAATTTTTCAATAATATCTGAGTAGCCACGAAGGATAAACTCAATATTTGTAATTTCGGTCTGGCCTTGAGCCATCAATCCAGCAATCACAAGAGCGGCACCTGCTCGCAAATCAGTAGCTTTAACACTTGCTCCATGCAAGGTACGACCACCTTTATAGATAATGTGATCATTCGTAGTCGTAATATCCGCATCCATTTTCGCTAATTCAAAGACATGATTAACACGTTTCTCATAAATCGTATCAATAATGGTTCCACGACCTTGCGCAGTTAGTAAAAGTGGCGTGATAGGCTGTTGCAAATCGGTTGCAAACCCTGGATAGGGAGCTGTTTTAATATTAATAGCCTTCAAATCGGACTGTTCTTCAACGAAGATGCTGTCTTCTGAGACCGTCATACGAACGCCCATTTCCTCTAGTTTAGCGATAAAGCCTTCTAAGTGTTCATAGAGAACGTTGTTAATACGAATTCCTTTTCCTACCGCTGCAGCAAGTGAAATATAGGTTCCAGCTTCGATACGGTCTGGGATAACCTGATGACGCGTTCCATGAAGTTTCTCGACACCATCAATAATGATAATATCAGTCCCTGCACCACGAATATGGGCCCCCATGTTGTTCAAAAGGGTAGCAACATCGATAATTTCCGGTTCACGAGCCGCATTTTCAATGACAGTGCGTCCCTTAGCTTTAACCGCAGCAATCATGGTGTTAATCGTTGCTCCAACGCTGACGGTATCCATGTATATACTTGCGCCATGAAGCCCCTTACCTTGGGCAGATAAATTCATATTATCTCCCTCATAGCTGACCTTGGCACTCATGGCTTCAAAGGCTTTTAAGTGAAGGTCAATCGGACGAGGTCCCAGATCACATCCACCAGGAAGGCCAACTGTAGCTTCACCAAAGCGACCTAAAAGACTTCCGTAGAAATAATAAGAAGCACGCAAGCTATTAATCTTACCATAAGGCATCGGAATGTTTTGAACACCTCTTGGATCAATCTCCAAGACATCCTCATAACGCTTAACAGTCGCCCCCATAATCTCCATAATTTCGACAAGACTAGCAACGTCTGAAATATCTGGAACACAATCTAAAGTGACAATATCATCTGATAAGATAATAGCTGGAATAAGCGCTACAACACTATTTTTAGCACCACTAATGGTGATCTCACCTTGCAATGGACGTCCACCATTGATGACAATTTTTCTCATGTTATGCTCTTTCAAAATTTACTAAAAAGGTCTCTTCATTCTATTATATCATAATTTTCAATTTTTTCCCATTCCTATTTATTAAATACAATCTCATTTTGATAAAAAAAGACCTATCACTCAAGCTTTACAGCCTGAAATGATAGGTTTTAATGTTAGATTAACGTACTGTACGGATACGCATTGTGTTTGTACGAACAGCTTCGCCAAGTGGCACACCTGCAACGATAACAATATCGTCACCAGATTCTACGAGACCTGCCTCAACTGCTTTACGTTCAGCGATTTCGAACATATCATCAGTTGATGATGGAGCTTCAGTCAACATTGGGATAACACCCCAGTTCAACATCAATCCACGCTCTGTCAATTCGTCGAATGTCAATGCCAAGATATCAGCATTTGGACGGTATTTAGAAATCAAGCGAGCTGTGTGACCAGTCTTAGTAAGGGTAACAACCAATTTGATGTTCATTGAGTTTGTAGCATCTTTAACAGCTGAAGCCATAACTTCTGTCTTAGAGTTACGTTCAAATGTATCTGAGTTCAAACGTCCGTATTCGTTAAGAAGAGTTTGAGCGTTCTTGTCGATTGTAGCCATTGTACGAACAGACTCAAGTGGGTATTTACCGTTTGCTGACTCACCTGAAAGCATTGTAGCGTCAGTTCCGTCGATAACAGCATTAAATACGTCTGATACTTCTGAACGAGTCGCACGTGGTTTTTCAGTCATTGTTTCAAGCATGTTTGTTGCAGTGATAACAACTTTACCAGCAGCATTCACTTTAGTGATGATCATTTTTTGGTAAACTGGAACCATTTCGAATGGTACTTCGATACCCATGTCACCACGAGCAATCATGATACCGTCAGCAGCTTCAATGATTTCGTCCAAGTTATCGATACCTTGTTGGTTTTCGATTTTCGCAAACAATTGAACGTGACCATTACCAGTTTCTTCACAGATAGCACGAACTTCGTTTACGTCTTTTGCAGTACGAACGAATGAGATCGCGATGAAGTTGATACCTTGTTCAAGACCGAAGCGGATATCAGCGTTATCACGTTCAGCAAGAGCTGGGAAAGGAATTTTAGTGTTAGGGATGTTTACACCTTTTTGTTTAGCAATAACACCGTCATTTTCAACTTCAACGATGAATTCACGACTTGCGTCGTCTTTTTCTACAACGCGAAGACCAAGTTTACCATCGTCAACCAATACTTGACGACCAACTTCAACGTCATCATAGATATCAAGAGCACCAGCAACGTTCAATGCAATCACTTCACGAGTTGATTTGATTCCTTGTTTAGTTGCAACACGGATTTTTTCACCAGTTTTGTATGAGTACTCTTTAGCTTCACCTTCGAACAATTCAGTACGGATTTCTGGACCTTTAGTGTCAAGAAGGAAACCAACTTTTTTACCTGCAAGTTTTTCTGCAAGTTTAACAGTTGCCATACGGTCACCTTGTTCTTGGTGGTCACCGTGTGAGAAGTTGAAACGGAAAGTGTTTGCTCCAGCTTCAATCAACTGAGCAATATTTTGAGCTGAAGCTTCAACGTCAAGTTTTTCACCCCAGTATCCGTCATCACCGAATTTTTTACCACCACGGATTTCTACCGCAGGACCCAAAGTTGCAACGATTTTTACACGTTTGTTCATGATTTTTGTGACTCCTTTATATAATTCGACCTTTAATGGTCATTTTACCAGATTAGTTAAAGTTGATTATGACAAGTTCTTGTTCAAGTCAGAAAGTTCAATATCAGCTTTGTGAGGGTTGTTAACGACAATTTTACCATCAGCTGTTAAGCTAAACAAAGCTCCCTCTTCTGCTGTTCCAAGAATTGGATTTTCAACCATTTTCTCGTTACGAATACCGACAGCAACACCACCGATTCCTTGTTTAAGGAGTTTAACAGCGTGTGCGCCCATACGAGATGCCAATACACGGTCACGAGCAGTTGGTGAACCACCACGTTGGATGTGACCAAGTTCAGTGACACGAAGGTCACTTGTATCTCCAGCTTCTTTTAGTTTTTGACCAAATTCAGCCGCTGACATGACACCTTCTGCCAAAACGATAATATTGTGTTTCTTACCGTGTTCATATCCAGCTTTGATGCTTGCTACGATGTCTTCAAATTTGAAACCTTCTTCAGGGATGATGATTTCGTCAGCACCTGTTGCAATACCTGCCCAAAGAGCGATATCACCAGCGTTACGTCCCATTACTTCAACAACGAAAGTACGACGGTGACTTGATGATGTATCACGAATCTTATCGATCGCATCCATAGCAGTTGTTACTGCAGTGTCAAATCCGATTGTAAAGTCTGTACCCACGATATCGTTATCAATTGTTCCTGGAAGTCCAATAGCAGGGAATCCATGCTCAGTCAAGCGCATAGCTCCATGATAAGATCCATCACCACCGATAACTACGACACCTTCGATACCGTGTTTTTTCAATTGCTCAATCCCTTTAAGTTGACCTTCGAGTTTTGCAAACTCAGGGTAACGAGCAGAGTGAAGGAAAGTACCACCACGTGAAATGATGTCTCCTACTGAAGCAGCATCAAGTGGATAAATTTCACCGGCAACCATACCTGCGTATCCATCATAGATACCAAAAACTTCCATTCCTTCTGAGATTGCTTGGCGAACTACTGCACGGATGGCAGCATTCATACCAGGGGCGTCTCCACCACTGGTCAAAACAGCAATACGTTTCATTTGGTTTATGCTCCTTTTTCTTTTAACATTCTTACTGATTATACCACATTTAAATCGAAAATTCTTCTATTTTCCGTATTTTTAGCGATAAATCGTTTTCATAGCAATTCCCCCTAATTTTTCCTCTAGAGCAGAATCTTTTCTTACAAAATGTTGTGTAGAAACAACCGTTTTTCCTTCCTCTTCATACCTGATAATGACAGGAATTGGGCCTTTGTATTGTTCTAGGATATTTGAAATCTCTTTATCGTATTCGTGATTTTTAACTTGAATCCAGAATCGTTCTGCCACTGCTTCTTTCAAATCTTGTGCAATCATTTGCAGACGACCATCTCGAGATTGAACTTTGCCATTGATGTAGTAAAATTTCCCTTCGGATAAAATGGAAGCATATTTTCTATATTGGTCTGAAAATACAGTTACATCCATCCGGGACTTACTATCATGAACCTGTAGAAAGGCCATACTCTCACCTTTCTTGGTTCGAATCACTTTAATCTTTTGAACTTCAACTAGGAGAGTGGCTTGAGCTCCCTCGGTTAGATTAGTGATTGGCGTCGTTGGATATAGAGCTTGTTTGGCAAGAGTTTGGAGAGGATGTGAACTGATACCTACCCCAATCAGTTCCTGCTCTTTGTAAAATTTCTCTGCCTCAGTAAAATCATCAGCTTCAGTCCAACTATAATTTGTATCTGCAAAAAGTCCACCTAATTCCTCAACAAAAACAAATAAGTTTGGTAGGTTGACTAAGATTTTCTGGCGATTCTTGTCAAATTCATCAAAAAGCCCTAGTTCAACCAAAGGCGTCAGAACCGACAGTTTCTTGTAATTCTTGGGAAGACGTGTGACGAAATCTTCAATGCTTGAGAAAGGACGATTTTCAATAATCCAGTAAGACAAATCTCTCGGCATCCCTTTAATAGCTTTCAAACCAAGATAGATTTTCTTCTGAGAAATCTTATCATGATAGGGAATGCTGTTGATTGCTAAAGGAGCCACTTCAAAGCCCATCTGCAATGCATCTACAATGTAATCGCTACTGGAATAATTCAACATGACTTGGAAGAAAATAGCAGGGTAGTGTGTCTTGAAATAAGCTAGTTGGAATGCCAGGGCTGAGTAGGCATATGCGTGGGATCGGTTAAATCCATAGCCTGCAAACTTTTCCATCACTGCAAAAACTTGGTTGGCCTTTTCTTCTGTATGCCCCAATTTCATAGCTCCAGAGATAAAATCTTCCTTCATCAAATGCATCTCTTTGGCATTTTTCTTACCCATGGCTCGTCTGAGAATGTCAGCTTTACCAAGACTGAAACCTCCAAAACGCTGAGCTACCTGCATGACCTGCTCTTGATAGAGCATAATACCGTAGGTTGATGACAGAATGTCCTCCAAGGCAGGGTCTAACACCGTCACCTTTTCTTGACCATGCTTACGAGCGACAAAATTATCAATATAATCACTTGCCCCCGGTCTGTTGAGTGAGGTTGTGGCTACTACCTCTTCGAAGACTTGAGGCTGAACTCGTTTCAAGAGTCGAATGGCGCCAGGTTGTTCAAATTGGAAAATCCCTTTGGTATTTCCAGCTGCAAAGAGGGCTAAAGTTTCACTGTCTTCCAGATCAATTTCCTCGATTTTTAGATGAACACCCTCTGACTCCGCAAGCAATTCCTGCATTTTTTGGACAAAAGTCAGGTTACGCAGACCTAGGAAATCCATTTTTAAAAGGCCATTAGCTTCAACACCATGAGCATCATACTGGGTGATCAGCATATCTTCACCGTATTTGAGCGGGATATAGTCTGTAAGATCTTGGTCACTCATAACGACCCCAGCGGCATGGATAGAGGTCTGACGAGGATACCCTTCAATCTTTCGAGCAATCTCAAAAGCTTTTTGGTATTCCATTTTACTATTGATAACCTGCCTAAACTGCAAATTCTTTTCATAGGCAGTTGTTAGCGTATCTCGGAAACTGATTTTTTTCGTAATATTGGTTAATTCATACTCTGGAACACCATAACGTTTGAAAACATCACGAATTGCCTGTTTTGCTCCAAAGGTCGAATAAGTGACAATCTGTGCCACATGTTGACTTCCATACCGATCACGAACATAGCGAATGAACTCCGGCCTATAAAGGTCAGGGATGTCGATATCAATATCAGGCATGGTGTAGCGCTCACGATTTAGAAAGCGCTCGAAAATCAAGTTCTTTTCAACCGGGTCAATTCCTGTAATATCCAGTGAGTAAGCCACCAGACTACCAACAGCAGAACCACGCCCCATTCCCATATAGTAGCCTTGGGAACGTCCAAAACGCAACAAATCCCAAACAACTAGGAAATAGTCATCAAAGCCCATATCATGAATAACAGCTAATTCCTCATTCAGTCGCTCATGATAGATAGCTGAGGTTAGCCCCTTGTCACTCAAGCCTTGCTCAGCTCTCTCTCTAAGTTCTTCGACCGCTGGTCTTTCAGGATTAAAGCGAGGGAGTTTTAAACTTGAGTCGATTTGATAGCTTACATTCTCTATCAGACCTTGGAGATTGGCAAGCGCCTGAGGGAAGCGATTTTTAAACCGTGCTTCCAAGTCTGAGGCAGGTAAAATAATCCCCTGTTGTGAATGTACATCTACTTCTCTCAGGCTGACATTGTCCTTGACTGCTGATAAGACTTGTAAAACTTGAATATCTTCTTTTTCAAAAGAGTTGACCTGATAGAGTGGAAGAATGGGTTTGGTAAAGACTTCTTGGTGAGTATCGGGACTAACCCCAATAAAATAATCATAACCTAAATCCAGCTGATCGATTCCATCAAAATAAGGAACAATAACAGCAACATCCTCAAGGTGACTGGTAAAGTCAGACCAATTTTTTCGTCCAGTCATTTTTAAAGTGGATAACTTCATCAACTCTTGGTAACCTTTAGTAGATAGAGCTAGAAAACGGAAAGAGATCGCCTTTTCGTCTATAATCAAGGTCATTTCAAGACCAATTAAAGGTTGGATTCCATATTTTCGAGTCACTTCTAAAAAGTGATAGGTTCCATAGAGATTATCCACATCCATGATAGCAAGGTGAGAATAGCCATAATCTTTAGCTGTATGTACATATTTTTCAATCAAAACCACACTTTCCATAAAACTGTAAACAGTCTTGGTATCGAGCTGTGCAACCATTTCTTCTCCTCCTTGCTTTAAATATAGTACTATTATACCATTTTAAGTTCCATAATGAACTGGCTCAGACTCTTTCTTTCAAAACCTTGTTGAAATTTTTTCAACTGTTCATCCATTATGTTTCTTGAAAATGAAAATTAAGAAGAATAAAATATCTATATCTTATAATATTTTTAAAAGTATTTTTGGACATTTTTATGCTAAGTGACGAATAGTGAAATAATATTCCTTATGCAAATTTACATATAAATATCTTTAAGGTGGCTTTTAATTAGAAGATTTATTCAATATTTTATAATAACTTGCTTAAAGTTCATTCCTATTTTTAAAATTTATTTCATTTAAGTTTATTTATTCCATTTTTCCCTCTTTTTTGATATAATAAATCCAGTCTGTTTTCAAAGGAGAGAAACATGCGTTTTAATCAATTCAGCTACTTGCCCACTCCTCGTTCTCAACTATTAGATGAATTAGAGAGTCTTGGCTTGAAGCTATCATCTAAACTGCCTATGAAAAGACAGTTTGAAGACTTCATTCGTTGGAGTTTTTTCACTTATTCTAACACGGATTATGCCTTATCGACTTTGGCTGCGGATAAAGAAACAGATTTAGTAACTTTTTTCCAGTCAGACCGTGAGTTAACTGCGGAGATTTTCTACACAGTAGTTTTTCAACTTTTAGGATTTAGCTATCTTGTTGACTTTGAGGATGCCCAACAGTTTCGTAAAGAAACTGGATTTCCTGTTATTTATGGAGATTTGATTGAAAATCTCTACCATCTGCTCAACACTCGAACCAAAAAAGGAAATACACTCATCGATCAACTTGTTAGTGATGGACTCATTTCAGAAGACAATCACTACCACTACTTTAACGGTAAGAGCTTGGCAACCTTCTCTACTCATGATGTCATTCGTGAAGTCGTGTATGTCGAGAGTCGTGTGGATACTGATAACAACGGTCTCCCTGACTTAGTCAAGGTCAGCATTATTCGCCCGCGTTATGATGGACAGATTCCTTCAGTCATGACTGCCAGCCCTTATCACCAAGGGACCAACGATAAAGCCAGTGACAAAGCTCTATACAAAATGGAAGGAGAGCTTGAGGTCAAACCGCCCCACACCATTGAACTTGAGGAGCCCAAGCTGAATTTAGTCGAACCTCATGGTCAAGCAGAAGTCGTCTCAGAAGCTGAAGAAAAGCTATCTCATATCAATAGCTCATACACACTCAATGACTACTTCCTCCCACGTGGATTTGCCAATCTCTATGTATCAGGTGTTGGAACCAAAGATTCTCAAGGTCTCATGACCAATGGGGACTACCAGCAGATTGAAGCTTATAAAAATGTGATTGACTGGCTTAATGGTCGTTGTCGCGCTTTCACCGATCACACGCGCAAACGCCAAGTCAAAGCTGACTGGTCAAACGGCAAAGTCGCCACAACTGGCCTTTCTTATCTGGGTACCATGTCCAATGGTCTCGCCACCACTGGTGTTGATGGCTTAGAAGTCATCATCGCAGAAGCAGGTATTTCCTCTTGGTACAACTACTATCGGGAAAATGGTCTAGTGACCAGCCCAGGGGGCTATCCAGGTGAGGATTTTGACTCACTTGCTGAACTGACCTACTCCCGCAACCTCCAAGCTGGTGACTATATTCGTGGTAATGGAGCTCATCAAGCAGACTTAGAAAAAGTTAAAGAGAAACTCGATCGCAAGACTGGTGACTACAATCAGTTTTGGCATGACCGCGACTATCTGCTCAATGCTCACAAGGTTCAAGCTGAGGTCGTCTTTACGCATGGTTCCCAGGATTGGAACGTCAAACCTCTTCATGTTTACCAAATGTTTCATGCCCTTCCTAGCCATATCAATAAGCACCTCTTTTTCCATCATGGTGCCCATGTCTATATGAACAACTGGCAGTCGATCGACTTCCGCGAGTCCATGAATGCCTTATTAAGTAAGAAATTATTAGGAATTGACTCAGGCTATCAACTTCCGACTGTCATCTGGCAGGACAATATCGCACCGCAAAGATGGCAAGGTCTTGATAACTTTGGCAAGCAGGACGAACTGCATACCTTCTCTCTTGGAACTGAAGAAAAAGTGATTCAAAACCAGTATGATCAAAAAGATTTTGATCGTTATGGTAAGACTTACCAGACCTTCATCACCGAACTTTACCAAGGAAAAGCTAATCAGATCACCATTGACCTTCCAGTAAGTCAAGACATTCACTTAAATGGGCGAGTGGAGCTGAAACTTCGTGTCAAATCGAGTACGAACAAGGGATTATTATCAGCCCAACTGTTAGAACTTGGACAAAAGAAATATCTGCAGCCTTATCCAGCTGTTTTAAGTGCTAGAACCATTGATAATGGCCGTTTCCACATGTTAGAAAATCTCTGTGAACTGCCATTCAACCCAAGTGCCCAACGTGTCATCACCAAAGGCTACCTTAATCTTCAAAATCGAACCAATCTCTTGACGATTGAAGAAATCCAACCAAATGAATGGATGGACTTCAAGCTAGAGCTTCAACCAACTATCTACAAACTTAAAGAAGGAGATTCTCTCCGTTTGGTCCTCTATACAACAGACTTTGAGATTACAATTCGAGATAATACAGACTATGACTTGACTGTTGATTTAGCACAGTCTAGTCTTATCCTACCTTGTCAAAAGGTATAATCTACCAGACTTTCAATATGGAAGTATTCCAAGGAAAAGTCAATCAAATTGTCTATTGAACTTCCTGTAACCAAAGATTTCCACTTGAACAGTCCAACTAAACATAAACTTCGTATCAAATCCAGTTCAAATAAGAGCTTTTTATAAGCCTCTAGATGAACCTTGGACAAAAGATACAAAGACCCCAAACCAACATGTGTCACCATTTATCATACACGCTACTACAGCACATGTTGGATAATCTCTGTGAATTGACATTTATAGGAAATTCACAACAAGCCGTGACAAAAGCTACCCTAATTGGATGATTCACTGTCATTAAAGAACATCAATGGTGATGAAAGGCTTAATACCAAATTCATCTGCACCCTACTAGTGACAAGTTAAAAGAAGGAGATTCTCTCCCTCTAGTTCTTTATCCTACTGACTTTGACATCATCATACGTGACAATACCGCCTACCATCCGACTGGCATTTACGTTCAGTCCACGCATACTGTACCTTTTAAAAGGAGTACTTACTTTATGAACAAATCAGAACATCGACACCAACTTATCCGCGCCCTCGTTTCAAAAAATAAAATTCATACCCAAGCAGAATTACAAGTCTTGCTAGCCGAGAATGATATCCAAGTCACACAAGCAACCTTATCTCGTGATATCAAGACTATGAACCTTTCAAAAGTTCGGGAAGAAGACCAGTCCTACTATGTTCTAAATACTGGTTCTATTTCTAAATGGGAGAAACGTTTGGAAAACTATATGGAAGATGCTCTTGTCATGTTACGTCCTGTCCAACACCAAGTCATTCTAAAGACTCTTCCAGGTTTGGCTCAGTCATTTGGAGCTGTCATTGATGCCCTTGATTTCAAAGATGTTGTTGCTACACTATGCGGAGACGATGTCTGCATGATCATCTGTGAAGATGCTACAAAAGCACAAGCATGTTTTGAAAATCTTAAAAAATATGCCCCGCCATTTTTCTTTAGCGAATAGAACAAATCCCGTGATTTAAAATCACGGGATTCTTTTATTCATTTGAAAGTGTTTCTTCTTTCTTCATACGTGCCAATCTAAGAGCACGTTTGGGATTGAGACGATTAAACAATTCTTCTAGTTTCTTTTCATTCCATACGTCTGCTGCAGAAACAAAATTTCCATCTGCGTCTCGGAATGATATCGGTTTATCTCCCATATCAATCTCCTAGTCTACAAATTCAAACTCAAACTTGCCGATTCTTACCAAATCTCCATCCTTGGCTCCACGCGTACGAAGGGCTTCGTCAACTCCCATACCACGTAACTGACGAGCAAACTTCATGACTGACTCATCACGGTCAAAGTTAGTCATGTTAAAGAGTTTCATGAGTTTTTCACCAGTAAGTACCCAAGTTGCATCATCATCACGGCTAATTTCAAAGGCTTTTTCTTCCTCATCAAAGCCATAGTAAGCTTCTTCTTCCATATCAGACTCATCATAGAGCAAGAATTCAGGAGTTTTATCCAACAATTCAGCTGTCGCATCCAAAAGGGTAGCCAACCCTTGCTTGGTTAAACCAGAAATCGGGAAGATGGCTGGTAGTTCTTCAAATTCGTCGTAGTTTGCTGCCAATTTCTTCTTGAAGGTTTCAAGATTTTCCTGACTTTCGGGCATGTCCATCTTGTTAGCCACAATGATCTGCGGACGTTCCATCAGACGAAGGTTGTATGATTCCAATTCTTTATTGATAGCAAGGTAGTCCTCATAAGGATTACGCCCTTCGCTGGCCGACATATCGATGATATGAAGGATAACTCGAGTGCGTTCAATATGTCGAAGGAACTGAGTTCCCAAGCCAACACCTTGACTAGCTCCCTCAATCAAACCTGGAAGATCTGCAACAGCAAAGGACTCACCTGACTGCGTACGAACCATACCCAAATTAGGAACAATTGTCGTAAAGTGGTAGGCACCGATTTTTGGCTTAGCTGAAGTGATGACACTAAGCAAAGTTGACTTTCCGACAGATGGGAAACCAACTAAGCCAACATCCGCCAAGATTTTTAATTCCAGTTGCAACTCACGTTCCTGACCCGGCTCTCCATTCTCAGAGATTTCAGGTGCAGGATTTTTTGGTGTTGCAAAGCGGATATTTCCACGACCACCTCGACCGCCATGTGCCACGATAAACTCTTGACCGTGCTCAATCAAGTCTGTAATGACTTTCCCTGTCTCAGCATCACGTACAGTCGTTCCTTGGGGTACGCGAACACGAAGGTCTTCTGCACCACGCCCATGCATTCCTTTTGTCATCCCTTTTTCACCAGATTCGGCCTTGAAATGACGGTTATAGCGGAAATCCATCAAGGTACGTAAGCCTTCGTCTACTACGAAAACGACGTTACCACCACATCCACCATCACCACCCCAAGGTCCGCCATTCGGGACATATTTTTCACGGCGAAAGGCAACCATGCCATCACCACCATTACCAGCCTTGACTTTAATCTTAGCTGTATCTAAAAACATACTCATATTTTCTTCTCACTTTAAAAAGGCTGGGAAATCCCAGTCATTAGTCATTGTTTCTGTCTAAACAACTTGCTTAGAATCTGCTAAAAGCTCCAAGCGCCGTTGCAAAGATACCAGCAAGGGTCACAAACAACATGATGAGCACGACAACAAGTGTCACCTTTTCAAACATTGTTTTTTTACGGTTACCGTTATCTCCAAAAGCCATAGTTTCTCCTTTTTACTCTATAATTTTAATTTAATATTCTGTAGAAACAGGTGCAATTGCCCACAAAATCAAGTAAGCAAGAACCCCTGCTCCATAACAAAAGGCTAGAACTCCCCAAATCACACGGACAATCGTCGGATCAATATCAAAATAGTGGGCAACACCTGCGCAAACGCCTCCAATTTTTTGATCTTTGCCGCTTCTCATAAATTTTTTCGCCATCTTTTATTCCTCCTTTTTTACTTTTTGTTAATCTTTCCAGTAGTCTCGCATACTGGACAACTGTTTTTTAGACGCCTTCAGAATGCGTTTAGATTCTTTTACCGGGACGCTGACTGCTTGTTGAGGGAGATATAAAATAGTTTTTAGAAAACGTTGACTCATAGGTTCTCCATCGAGCAATTCTTGTTCAAAATTATTAGAAATAATGGCATCAAGGTAAAACTCATGAACTCGTTTCCCAAAATTCTCAGCCGAAATCTCATACAACTTGTCAGCCAACTTTTGCTCATCCATATCTGGAGTGGCAATCAAAGCCTCCAAGACGGCACCTGCAAGATTCTGTTCTCCATAGAAGAGGGTTCCAAACATTTTGTCACTGATCAGATTATCCAGATAAGGATTTCCATGAGCGATGACAGGCGTTCCACTGGCTAGACTCTCTAGATAAGTCAACCCTTGAGTTTCACTAGTGGATGCAGAGATAAAGAAATCTGCCGCCTTATAGTACAGTGCTGTTTCACTTGGGGCGATCATACCAGTAAAAATCACCTGATTTTGAATTTGCAACTGGACGGCTTGTTCTTTCAGACAGTCCAAATAAGGACCGTCACCAGCAACAACCAGTTTCACCTTGTCTTCTTCTTTCAAAACCTGCGCAAAGGCGACTAGAACCGCTTGGATATTTTTCTCATAGGAGATACGAGAAAGACTCAGTAACATTTTCTCGTCTTCTTTTATCCCAAGTTTAGATCGAAGGGAAGCTAAATTCTCTTCCTTAATCTCAGGGCGTTCAAATTTAGCTAACTCAATACCAGTTGGAATAACCCGCTTTTCAACCTTGACCTTGTACTTAGAGAGAAGGTCCCGAACAATCTCACTAGGACAAATCACTCCATCAACATCGTGAAGAAAGCCCCGTACCAGATATTTTACCATACTTGGACGAATCAGCATACCCTTCGCAATATAATGCACATAATCTTCGTACTGAGTATGGTAGGTATGGATAACAGGAATTTTTAACTCTCTCGCAATCCAAATCCCTAACAAACCTAGTGAAAACTCTGTTTGAGTATGAATGATATCTAGCTGATACTGTTTAGCAATTTCAAGAGCCTTTGTAAAGCCACGATAAGCAAAACGTCGATCCTTAAATGCAAAGAAGGGAACACTCGGTATTCGGATAATTTGCCAATCCTCATAGCGATTCACATCTTTATCTGTTGTTGTAAAAATAAAAACTGCATGTCCCTGCTTTTCAAGCTCTGTCTTTAAGGTTCGAATACTGGTCGCAACCCCAGAAACCTGAGGGAAATAGGTGTCAGTAAATAAACCAATTCGCATAAATTACCTCACTTTTTGCCCAAAGCCGCCTGCTCCCGATAGAACTTCAACCAGATTTCCAGTAAATGCTCCTCCGAGTACTCTTTAGAAATTTCTCTAGCTTTTTCTTTTAAGTCTTTCAACTTTTCAGGACGATCTTTGTATTCGAGAATAGCTTTTCTCATCTCTGAAACATCACTTGTAGCACGATAATTCCCTTCGAGAATAACCTTGTATAGATCTAAATCCCTTAGCATAATCGGTGCTTCACAACTAGCTGCTTCTAAGATGGTCATCGGGAATAATTCGTTGTAACTTGGTAGCAAGAAGAGATCCGCTAAAGCATAGAGCTCTCGCATTCGCTCTGGAGGAACAATACCTGGAAAAATTAGATTTTTAGGTGGATTGTCCATGATTTTTTTATAGCGTTCATAACCATCTGTCATCCCACCAAATGAAAAACCACCAGCCCAAATAAAAGTAATTTCTGGCAATTCCTCAGCAAGACGGATAAAGTCATCAATCCCTTTACGTTTCTGAACCTGACCCGCACCGATTACGACAAACTGATCTTCCGCAAGATCCATTTCCTGACGAAGTTTTGCTACTTGGTCAGCTGGCAGTGGATGCCATTTTTCCTTATTTACAAAGTTTGGAATATAAGTTACTTTTTCACGTGGAATACCAGCTGCCACCAAATCCTCGATAAACATGGGATTAACCACCACCAAGTGTTCCATTCGGTTGTAAAATGAAAAAACATAACGTTTGATAATTCCCTTTAAGAAAAATGGAATCTTCAAACTCCCCTCAAGCGTATCAGGCAAAAAATGCACATAGCCAATTTTTCTCCCAGAGCGTTTCTTTTGGAAAGTAGATAAATAATAAGGGAAATCAATGGTGTGAAAATGAGTTACATCTGCCTCTACAGGAAGATTCTCTGTAACAATCAACTGGTCTTTGGCATCGCGGTGAAGGAGACTAACCAATTCTCGATAAGCTCCTGACACTCCTTGACCAGCTACTTTTTCACTTGAACTTAGCATATTAATACGCAATTTTTCGTTTTCCATACCTTTCATTATACCATTTTATTTCCAGAAAATCAGCAAAAGAAAGAAGAGACCAAAGGAAAAAGGATAAAAATACCTTATTTTCCAATCGTCTCTCTCATTTTTTTAGTCTTTATTTAATTCCTAGGGCGATACGCGCGTATCGGCTCATTTTTTCAACCGTCCAAGCTGGATACCAGACCAATTTGACCTCGGTATTAGTTACCTCAGGCACATCTGTCATCGCATCATGTATCTGGTCTGTCAAAAGGTCAGCCAGTGGGCAGCCCATAGTTGTCAAGGTCATATCAATTTCAGTGTGACCTGTTTCACCATCAAAACGAATTTCATAAATTAAACCTAGGTTGACAATATCAATCCCCAACTCAGGGTCGATGACTTCTTCCAAAGCATTTAAAATGCGTGTTTTGATCGTTTCAATTTGCTCTTCTGTATAAGCCATGTTATTCCTCACTCTTAGTCTTCAATAAAATCACGAAGCGGTTTGCTGCGACTTGGTTGGCGCAATTTTCTCAAAGCCTTGGCCTCAATCTGACGGATACGCTCACGAGTCACGTTAAAGACTTTACCAACATCTTCAAGAGTACGCATTTTCCCATCGTCCAAACCGAAGCGCAAGCGCAAGACGTTTTCTTCACGGTCTGTGAGAGTATCCAAAACTTCATCCAACTGCTCACGCAAAACGATACGAGTTGTGTAGTCTACTGGATTTTCAATCACTTCGTCTTCGATAAAGTCCCCAAGATGGCTATCGTCCTCTTCACCAATCGGTGTTTCAAGTGATACTGGTTCTTGGGCAATTTTCAAGATTTCACGGACCTTGTCGGGTGTCATATCCATTCGCTCAGCGATTTGTTCAGGAGTCGGATCTTGCCCCAATTCTTGAAGGAGATTACGTTGTTCACGGACAAGCTTGTTAATGGTTTCTACCATGTGAACAGGAATACGAATAGTACGAGCCTGGTCAGCGATGGCACGAGTGATTGCCTGACGAATCCACCAAGTTGCATACGTAGAAAACTTAAATCCTTTTGAATAGTCAAACTTGTCCACGGCCTTCATCAAGCCCATGTTTCCTTCTTGGATCAAGTCAAGAAACTGCATGCCACGCCCTACGTAGCGCTTAGCGATAGAAACCACCAAACGAAGGTTGGCTTCTGCAAGACGTTGTTTGGCTTCGATATCACCAGCTTCAACAGCTAAAGCCAATTCTTTTTCCTCTTCGTTGGTCAAGAGAGGAACGACCCCGATTTCCTTCAAATACATACGGACTGGGTCATTAACCTTGGCAGAAGTTGAGCCAATCAAGTCCTCATCACTGAGTTCTGGTTCTTCTTCTGCACTAAGCACACGCGCACTTGGATTCCCTTCGTTGTCTGTGATAGAAATGCCAGCATCCTGAATCCGTTGCAAAAGGTCTTCAATGCCGTCTGCATCTAAAGTAAAAGGAATAACCAGACTTGAGTTGATTTCATCGTCTGTTGCTGTTCCTGTTTTTTTGTGGTTACGGATAAAGTCTGCTACTTGCACATCAAATGTGGTTACTTCTTTTTGTTTTGTTGCCATTATTACTCCATTCTTCTCTTTTGGGAAATCAATCGTTGCAATTCTTCCAAGGCTGTGTCTGTATCTCCTACATGACTAGCTTCCTGCACTTTCTTTTTAATTCTTAAGTTGTCCTTACTGAGGAGGGCACGGTTACGAGTCGCTTCGACTTCAGAAAGTTCTTGAGGCGACATCTCAGTTGGCAAATCTAGACCAAGAACATGGTACCAGGCATTTTCAACCTCAGGAGTCTGGTGAGACAGTTCCTCTGATCCGATTTCTCCCTGCTCACTTAATAATTCGTAAAGAATCTGAAATTCTGGGGTATCAAAGAAAAAATCTTCTCTTAATCGGTAGTCATTTAGAACAACTGGGTTCTCAGCCATCCTATAGAGGAGATGAGCCTCTGCTCTCATGACTGCTGTCAGTTGCCGCGTTACAGGTAAACTAATCGCTGCTGGAGGTTGCTCCTCTTTGACTCTTTCCTGCCTTTGAACAATGCGACTTTCATTTACAATCTGCTCCACCTGCTGGTAATCAAAGGAAGGTAGATTATCCGCCAGAATGTGGATATAAGAATTCTGGGCAGTGATAGACTTTTCCTTGGCGATTAGGGGCGCAATCTTTTCAATGAACTCGATTTGCGCCTGCAAGTTATCACTATTTTCTGGCTTGAGTTGGTGAATATAGAACTCTATAGGACTAATCCGAGTCTTGGTTAAAAGGTAAGCCAGGTCTTCAGCAGAATTCTTTTGCAAATACTCATCTGGGTCCATGGCATCAGGTACTCGAACAACCTCCACTGAGAAGTCTTTTAATTCCTCTAGAGCCTTGGCTGTTGCTGCCTGCCCTGCCTTGTCGCCATCATAGCTGAGAACAATTTTTTTGGTAAAGCGTTTGAGGTGGTCAACATGCTCCTTACTTAAGGCTGTCCCCATAGAAGCTACAGCATTTTCTATACCAGCACGGTAGGCTGCAATCACATCCATGAAGCCTTCCATCAGATAGAGCTCTGAAATCTTACCTGTTCCCTTTTTTGCCTTGTCCAAATGATACAATTCGTAACTCTTGTTAAAAATTGCAGTCGAGCGACTATTTTTATACTTGGCAGTCTGACTATCCGTTTCTTGCCAAATACGACCTGAAAATGCAATAACCTGCCCCTTGTCATTGGTCAAAGGAAAGATGATCCGTCCAAAAAAAGTATCATAAAACTGATTGCTATCTGACAGGTAAAACAGGCCAGAATCCAATAAATCCTTTTCCTCAAACTTGTCAGCCAAACGTTGATAGAGATAAGTTCTCTCTGCTGGAGCCAGTCCAATCTGGAAATGCTTCAGAACATCATCTGTCAAACCACGTTTGTAGAGATAAGCCCTTGCTTCTTCTCCCATCTTGGTCGTCATGAGGATGGCATGGTAAAAGCGTGCCGCTTCTTCATGCATATCATATAAAGCTTGATGAGGTAAAGCTTGTTGAGGACGAGACTGTATCGGCATAGACAGTTGAATACCGACTCGCTCTCCTAAGAGCTGAACGGCTTCCATAAAGGATACACCTTGGTATTCTTCGATGAACCTAAAAACATCTCCTGAACGACCACATCCAAAACAGTGATAAAACTGCTTGTCTTCAACTACGTTAAAAGAGGGGGTCTTTTCACCATGAAAAGGACAGAGCCCTAAATAGTTCCGTCCAGCCTTTTGTAAAGAAATCACGTCACCTATGACTTCCACAATGTTGGCATTGTTTTTGATTTCTTCAATGACTTGCTTGTCAACCATACACAATACCTCCATCTTATCATAGTTTCACGTAAACTAGTATAGCTTATTTCTGAAAAAAAGTAAACCATTTCATACGCTTTCCGTAATTCTCTTTGCCTTATTTTTCTAGATAGAAAGAGGAGATAAAAAACTCAGAAACACTTCCATGCTTCTAAGTTTTTTTCTCTATTTTTTATGAACAATTCTCCACTTTACTCAAATAATTGATAGTAGTCTGAAATCTTCATTTTTGCTTTTTCTTCTTTGTTCAAATCTTGAATGATACGTCCTTCTTTCATAACGATGAGACGGTTTCCATACTTGAGAGCGTCTTCCATATGGTGGGTAATCATCAAGGCTGTCAGATGATCCTTGCTGACAAAGTCATCTGTTAACTCCATCAAGGCCACACTTGTTTTTGGGTCAAGGGCTGCTGTGTGTTCATCCAACAAGAGCAACTCTGGTCGCTTTATGGTAGCCATCAAGAGACTCAGTGCCTGACGTTGTCCACCTGAAAGAAACTCAATCGGAGTATCTAGATGCTTTTCAAGACCATTCCCCACTTTTTCAATGGTAGCCTGAAACTCTTCCCTATGGCTTGAAAGTCTCCTAGGCAGGAGTCCTCTCTTCTCACCACGAAACTTGGCAATCAAGAGATTTTCCGCCACTGTCATACGGGGAGCCGTACCCATCTTAGGATCCTGAAAGACACGAGACAGGTACTTAGCCCGCTTTTCAGGTGAAAAATGCGTCACATCCTCCCCCATGATACGGATACTTCCACTTGTTAAAGGTAAGGTACCTGCAATCGTGTTAAAAAGCGTTGATTTCCCCGCTCCATTTCCACCTAGGATAGTAATGAAATCATGTTCGAAAATTTCAAGAGAAACATCATTCAGAATGATTTTTTCCTCGTCAAAGCCATTGGTGATGACTTTGGTGGCATTTTTTAATTCTACAATTGCTGTCATTTGCTAAACTTGACTCCTTTCAGGTATTTGCTTTTGAAGGTTGGAATCATGAGACAAACTGCCAAAATCAAGGCGCTGTACAAACGAAGATAACTTGTATTAAACCCAAGAGCTATCACTCCCCAAACGAGGAACTGATAAGCAATAGACCCTACAACGATGGTCATGAGTCGCTCTGCCAGGGTCAAACTCTTGAACAAAACCTCACCAATAATCAAGCTAGCAAGCCCTACGACAATCACGCCGATTCCTCGAGAAACATCCGCGTATCCTTCTTGTTGAGCGATTAAGGCTCCTGCAAGTGCGATGATCCCATTTGAGAGAACCAAGCCCATGAGTTCCATACGTCCTGTATTGATACCAAAGCTACGGGCCATATCAGGATTGTCACCTGTAGCGATGTAGGCTTGACCTAGTTTGGTATCAAGGAAAAAGAGCATAAGGCCAATAACAAGAGCCACAAAGATTAACCCTGTCAGGAGTTGGTTAAAGTCTGAATCAAAAGGCAAGAAATCCTGAATTTGCTTGGTTCCAAGGAGCCCTAGATTGGCACGTTCCATAATCATGAGCATGATGGAATGGCAAGAAGTCATTACTAAAATCCCTGATAAGAGAGTTGGGATTTTTCCTTTGGTATATAAGAGACCTGTCGCCATTCCAGCTAGACAGCCCGCTCCTACTGCGGCTAGGGTTGCTAAAAATGGGTTGACTCCCTGTGTTATCAAGGTTACAGCTACTGCTCCCCCAAGAGGAAAAGAACCTTCAGTAGTCATATCAGGGAAATTCAAAATTCGAAAAGTCATAAAGATTCCCAAACCTAAAATCGCCCAGACCATCCCCTGAGAAATAATGGATACTATCATAATCTTTCACTCATTTCTTTCTTTAGTAAAAATGGGAGGAGATGTGCCCAGCTCCTCCTTTATCTTTATTCAATCACTTGTCCCGCTTCTTTTATAACGGACTCAGGAATGGTGATACCAAGTTCCTGCGCTAGTTTTTTATTAATCACTGACTTACCAGTTGAAAAGACATTAACTGGCGTATCAGCTGGTTTTTCACCTTTCAATACTTTGGCAATCATTTTACCAGTAGCCACTCCAAGATCGTGTTGGTCAACTACTACAGATGCCAGACCTCCTGCTTCTACCATGGCAGTTGCGCTTGGGTAGATTGGTTTTTTAGCTGTTTGGTTGCTTGATACAACTGTTGGGAAGGCTGATGCAATGGTGTTGTCAATTGGAACCCAGATAGCGTCGACCTTGCTGGTCATAACATTGACTGTTGAAGCAATTTCATTGGTTGATGGAACTGCAAATGTTTCGACTGTCAAACCTGCTTTTTCAGCATAAGCCTTGAATTCTTCTACCTGTGTTTTTGAGTTATCTTCGCTACTTGAGTAGAGAGCGCCGATTGTTTTGACATCTGGTGTGAGGGTTTTAATCAACTCTACTTGTTGTTCAGCAGGGTTGTGGTCTGATACCCCTGTGATGTTGCCACCTGGTTTTTTCAAATCTTTAACCAAGTTAGCACCGATTGGGTCTGTAATAGCAGCCATGATAACTGGTAGGTCTTTTGTAGCACTAGCGAGTCCTTGAGCAGCTGGTGTCGCAATCCCAACAACAAGGTCGTTTCCATTTGCTACCAATTGTTTACTCATGGTTGCAACCTTGCTCTGATCACCTTCAGAGTTCATAAAATCGATTTTTACTTGGTCGTCCTTATAGCCTTCTTCAGCTAGTCCATCTTGAATTCCTTGGTAAATCAAGTCCAAGGATGGGTGACTAACAAATTGAAGGACACCAACCTTAGCGACCTTTTGCTCTTCCTTAGCTGCTGGTTTGTTCATTGATGAATAAATCAAGCTAGCCACTACCAATACTGCTAATCCAGCGACAATTCCAATCAAACGTTTATTTTTCATTTTTCTTTCTCCTTAATTCTTTTATCTTAACTTTTTAAATCACATCATCAAGCGATGCCATCGTTTAAATTCCAATATCTTTCCTCCCCATAGAAAAAGTCCTCACACAAAAAACTTGTGTGAGGACGTCGATACGCGGTGCCACCTCAATTATAGGGAATATCCCTATCGCTCTTTCTCGCAATAACGAGTTGCACTGTAAGGTGTGCTCACCGAATTTTTATGATTTCAAATTCTTAAGTACATTCAGCCCAATTTCATCAATTTCATCTATCTGCTTTCACCAACCACAGACTCTCTAAAAAATGAGCAAGATTACTTTCTGAATGTTTAAATTATATCATTTTTCAACTACTTGTCAAGCTTATTTTTAGAATTTTTTAAACAATTCAAAAACTTCCCCTTGAAAAAAGAGGAAGTTTGTAGAATATCAGCCTGAATTACGCAAACCAGTTGCAATTCCGTTAATAGTTGTATGGATCAGTTTTTCTTCATCTGCCGACAATTCTCCGCGACGTTGGCGTTTGATCAACTCCAACTGGATGTAGTTAAGGATATTAAAGTAGGGCATACGATAGTTTAGACTGTCTTTTAGGTAAGAGTTTTCTGCCAAGAGTTCGTCATAACCTTCGATAGCTAAAATAACGTCCTTAGTCAACTGCCATTCATCTAAAATAGTGTAGTAGATAGCTTGTACTTCTTCGTCTTCACAGAGCTTGGCATATTCAAAAGCAATGTTCATGTTAGACTTAGACAAGACCATGTCTACATTGGAAAGCAAAGATTGGAAGAAAGGCCAGTTTTGGTACATGTCTCGAAGGAACTCGATATTCTTCGGATCTTGATCAATAAACTCTTTAAAGCTGGATCCTACTCCATACCATCCAGGAAACATGACACGGCTTTGTGACCATGAGAAGACCCAAGGAATGGCACGCAAACCGCCAATTTCAGTGATGGTCTTACGAGCTGCTGGACGCGAACCGATATTGAAGCTTGAAATAGCCTTGATTGGACTTGATTCAAAGAAATAGTCATAGAAATGTTCATTTCCAAAGACCAAATCACGATAGATATCGTAGCTACGGTCCACTACTTGATCCATAATAGCTTCGTAACGATTTGACGTATTGGTATCACTCTTCTTCTTGGTAATCATACGGTTAATGGCAGCAGAAACCAGCATTTCAAGGTTATAATAGGCAGCGTCTTTGTTACCGTATTTGTTACCAATGACTTCTCCTTGCTCAGTCAGACGGATACGGTCCTTGATAGACTTGAGTGGTTGAGATGTGATGGCTTCATAAGTTGGTCCACCACCACGACCCACAGTACCACCACGACCATGGAAGAAAGTAACCTTAACGCCAAATTCATCTCCAATAGCCGTCAGTTGTTGTTGCGCTTTATAAAGGGTCCAACACGATGACAGGTATCCACCGTCCTTGTTACTATCAGAGTAGCCAAGCATGATTTCTTGGTAGTTGTCTTTTGAAGCAATCCATTTTTTAGCCAAAGGTAGAGAGAAATATCTTCTCATAGTCTCTTCTGAGTGATCCAAGTCTTCGATTGTTTCAAAGAGGGGAACAATCTGAACGCGGGCTTTTTGGGCATCCACCAAGCCGACTTCCTTAAGCATAATGGCTAGTTCGAGCATATCGGATACACTGGTTGCGTGAGAAATGATGGTTTGACGAATGACATTTTCACCTAGTTTGTCCTTCAACTTACGCGCAGCTTTAAAGATAGAGAGTTCTTTTTCAAGCAGTTCTGACTTTTCAGCATGAGTCGCTGAGAGGATACGAGGATCTTCTTCCAACTCTTTTAAGAGGAGGGTACATTTTTCGTCTTCAGAAAGGTCGCTATAATGGTCGTTAATACCAGCTGATGCTAGCAATTCAGCCACACAGGCTTCGTGAACACTAGAATCCTGGCGCATATCAATAGAAGCAAGGTAGAAACCAAAAATTTCGACAGCTTGCATCAACTCGACAAATTCTCCTGAAATCAGGTATTCTCCTTTGTTCTCAAGGAGAGAGTCGCGAATGGCCAACAAATCTTGATAAAATTCATCTGCAGTGGCATATCTTGGCTGAAGATCCTTGTCTTCAATGAGATAAGCCTTGGTAGCCTGCATCTTAGCTTGGATGTCAAAAAGAGCACGACGATAGAGTTCTTTTTCACGATAAATCGAGTTATCTTGTGACTTCAGCGCCATCTCACGGACCTTGTCGCTGACATTCACGATGCTGGTTGAAAGTGAAAATTCACGATAAAGATTATAAATCTTTTCATCATAGTAGTTCATGATGACTTCGCACTGAGTCAAGGCTGATTTGTTAAGAGTTTCTGCAGTTACGAAAGGATTTCCATCACGGTCTCCTCCTATCCACATCCCCATAGTAATCGGTTTTGGATGTTGGAGCTCGATACCTTGTTCTTTAGCCAATTTTTTATACTCAGCTGTCAAACGCGGAACAGCATTCAGGAAAGAACTTTGGTAATACTCCATCACGTTGGTGATTTCGTTGGTTACTTTCAATTTCTTCTCACGAATCATGTCCGTTTGCATGATAATTTCAATATAACGACGGAGATCCGTGTGCCATTTTTCTTTATTAATCAAACCGAGTTTGACATCACGGTACTTGCGCAAAAGCGTATGGATATGGTTGGTCAAGTCCAGCATACTCTTGCGTTGTACTTGCGTTGGATGAGCGGTCAAGACAGGAACGACATTTAACTTTTCTAAAATTTCAGCTGCATTTTCTTTTTCAGCTACCATTTTAATCGTTGTAGATAGTTTCCCTAGATAGTCTTGGTCCACATTGTTTTGGTGATTGATTTCATAGGCCAAATCCACATCCTCAGAGATATTAATCAAAAGTGGAAGGATAGAGAAATAGCGTGAAATGTAAATCATTTCTTCATTCGAAAGACTGGTCACTAGGTCATTGAGCCCTTGATAATTCTCGCTAGTTGATAATTCCTTCAACTGGATAATCTTTTCAAAGGTTTCTGGCGCTAGCATATTCTTTGTGATATCTTCTAATAGCTCAGTCAGAATCAAGACTTCTTCTTGGACGACTGCTTTATTACTATAGTTTTCTAATTTTTGAAGAGACATATACTTTCCTTTCCATTCAATCCTTACAGACTTTCATCGGTTTGATTTTCGTATTCTCTGATAAGTTTGGCACGTTTTTCACTGGCATCAATGTTTAGTACAAGCGCGATGGCCACGGATAATACCAATAGACTGTTCCCACCTTGTGAAAGGAAGGGGAAGGTTACCCCTGTAGAAGGAATCAACCCTGAAATCCCACCGATATTGACAAAGACCTGAACAAGGATCATCCCTCCGACGCCAATAGCAACCATGGAGTTAAAGGGATCCTTTGCTCGAATACCAACCAAGATGATTCGCAGAATCAAGAAGAAGAGTAAAGCCAAAATCATACTGGCTCCTACGAATCCAAACTCCTCGATAACAATCGAAAAGACGAAATCCGTATGGGCTTCTGGAAGATAACCACGCTTCTCGATAGAATTCCCTAGTCCCAGTCCGAACCAGCCACCATTTACCATTGCATAGTAAGAATTTGCGAGCTGGTGTCCTGCACCCGCCAAGTCATTAAAGGGATTAAAGAAGGCACTAAAACGTTTAGCAACGTAACCAAATACAGGAATTTGAGAGAACTTTTCAACCCCAACAAAGCGAATGACAGACAAGACTAACATTGAGCTCCCTGCCAAGAGAGCCAGAATGGTCGAGAACCAACGATAGGCAATCCCACTAACCGTATACATGATGAGCGCCACCAAGACCAAGATGGTCGCATTTCCCAAGTCTGGGAAAATTCCCAAGCTACCAATCAGAACCAGCAGAACAAAACGCCAGTCATTAAAAGCTCGAGGTAGCCACTGATTCTGTGTCAAAACCTGGAAGTCATAAACCGCAATCTCATCTTGTTGTTTTGAAAATCGATGTGCCAGGTACCAGATAATGATAATCTTAAGGTACTCTGCAGGCTGAATCGTTACAGGTCCTACAGAAATCCATCCGTATGCTCCATTGACAGGTGTTCCGACCAGTCGCGCCAGAGCTAAAAGAACCATCTCCACAATCATTACGATAAAAATAAGACGTCCGTTTCTTAGGAAACCTAATTTTAATTTATAGATTAAGGCAATCAGAATCAAACTAGCTATCCAGAAGATCCCCTGGTTACGCACCAATTGAAAGGCACTTTTCCCTTCTTCGATCAAGGTTGCACTCGTTGTCGAGTACACCACAATCAGCCCCAAAATCGATAAAAGGAAGTAAGGAATCAAAATGGAATAGTTTAGTAGGTGCCTTTTACTAATTTTCATATTTCACCACTCTAATAGGAACAGACGCTTCTGTTCCCAATTCCGTTTTATTTTCTAGTTTTGATTGCTATTATACCATTTTTTCAGAAAGAAAAAAACTCTTATCCTTTAATCCTTCGAATTTTACCCATTTTCTAGTTTCAAGCATAAAAAATACAAACCTCTCTTGAGATTTGTATTTAAAGTTCTTAGTTAGATGAAGAGCTGCTGCTTGAGCTTGAGTCACCACCACCGATGTATTGGGTGAAGATGTTTTGGAAGGCTTGGTCTTTGACCTTGATATTAGCAGCTTGCAATTCTTTACCAATTACTCCTTGAACAAAGGCTGAATCATTTTGTTTCTGAGTCAAGATGATGGTCTTCAATTTTTCTTTGTAATCCTCTATATTAGAAGATTTTTCTGTCTTCTTCGTTACTTTGATGATGTAGAACTGATTGCTGTATGCTTGTGTTCCAGTAGCTGTAATCACATCAGAAATACCATTCACATCCAAGGCAAAGGCTGCTTTTTTGACTTGTTCTGGAAGTTCTGTAGAAGCAGAGTCAAAAGTGATTTCGCCACCATTTTCTTTTGTTTTATCGTCGTTAGAGTATTCTTTAGCAAGCTGGGCAAAATCTGCACCTTCTGCTTTAGCTTTTTCAAGCACTTCTTTTGCCTTGTCTTCATTGTCCATACGGATGATTTGAGCTGTTACATCTGGTGTATAAGACTCAAAAGCTTTTTGGTAGGCTTCGTCTGTCAATTCGCTCTCAGCAGCCTTCTTAACAGCCAATTCAACCAATTTGCTAGTACGGATTTGAGCTTTACGAGTCTCAGGTGTCATACCTGCACGTTGAAGCACGCTGTTATAGCTATCGCCGTATTTCTTTTGTTCTTCAGCCACAGCATCTTCTACTTCTTTATCACTCACTTCAGATCCATATTGCTTTTCGAAAACTTTCTGAATAGTCATATTAAGCAAGACTTGTTGAGCAGTTGGATTATACTTAACTTCTTCAAAGAATTGATGTTCTGTAATCACATCGCCCTTCATGCTGATCAAATCTTTTCCTTCAGAACTGTTTGAACAAGCTGCAAGTGTTGCTACTGATAAAAGTGTGATGGCTCCTGCCATAAGTTTTTTCTTCATGTTTACTCCTTTTTCTAAAAACGGTCGAAATTTTCTCTAGACCGACTCAATCATTATACCATATTTTAAAGCAGATAACTTAAATAAGACTAAAAATACTAGCTTTTAAATTTTTTACGATTCCAGTTTTTCTTATTCCAAAAAGAACCTGAACAATGGTTCAAGTTCTTGTTTATCGTATGTTAATTTTTTAGTGACGTCCTTTGTAAGTTAGACCTGCTAAGCCAAGACTTGCTAGGAGAAGACCTACTAGAGAAAGTGAAGAACTTTGTTCACCCGTGTTTGGAAGAGCTGGAGTTTCTTTTTTCGACATAGGTTTGTCAGCTTTAGAGTTTGAAGTTTGCCCAACAGGTTTGACAGGAGCTGTTGGAGCAGTATTCGAATTAGTTTGTGGTTTAAGCTCTGGCTTAACTTCTGGTTTAGAAGTATCAGAAGGTTTAGGTGCCGGTTTTACTTCTGGTTTCGGAGTTTCTGAAGGCTTAGGTGCCGGTTTTACTTCTGGTTTTGGTGTCTCTGAAGGCTTAGGTTCTGGCTTAACTTCTGGTTTTGGAGTATCAGAAGGTTTAGTTTCCGGTTTCACTTCTGGTTTCGGAGTTTCTGAAGGCTTGACATCCGCATCTAACTTTCTATATCTTAGGTATCCCTCATTATACCAATCAGCAGCACCGTAAAAGTATGTGCTTACTATATCATATGTCAAGTTATAGCCCGGCATCCAGGAAAAATTTGATACCACTTGATATCCTTTAATATCCTTGTGGATGTTTATTGTCTCACCAGGGTTTAAAACCCCAGTCTCCATAGGCGCTATTTCCTTACTATGCTCGTCTAAATACCTAATACGGTATTTGACTGGCTTTTGTTCTTTAGCTTCAGCGTCAGGCTTTTCTGACGGTTTCACTTCTGGTTTTGGAGTTTCTGAAGGGTTAGGCTCAGGTGTCACTTCTGGTTTTGGAGTTTCTGAAGGCTTGACATCCGCATCTAATTTCTTATAGTCTAAATAAAAACCTCTATAACCATCTGGATCACCGTGGAAATACGTAGATACCATATCGTAGGTCGCCTCATAGTTTGGCATCCAGCTATCCTTTGAGGTCACCTCATAACCATCAATATCTTTATAAACATTGACCGTTTCGCCAGGGTTTATAACCCCAGTTTTTTTAGCAGTGATTTCTTTCCCCGTCTCTCCATCATAATAAGAGATACGGTATTTTAACGGCTCTTGCTGTTCTTCAGCTTTTACAACAGCAACCCCAAAAATAGGTGTATCAATCAAAGCTGGCGCAACAACACCAAGAGCTGCAACGGAAAGCAAAGAAATACCAAGTTTGGTTACTTTATTCGTTTTCATCATTTCCTCCTTAGGAATGTAGAATTACTTTTTAAGGTATGCAAATACTACAAAATGTCTAATTTTTGATTTAGTATTTCGTAAAGTTCTCCTCAACCACTTGAGCGACAAGGGTTTTGGGGTATCGCGTAACGGCCGTTTTGCGAAACATTCAAAATAACAATGTGAATATTTCAGAAAATACGAATTTAACAAGGTTTTGAGCCTGTGTTGGATTTGTATTTTTTTGTTTTTTAAGTGTATCGTTTAACGGTCGTTAATCGAAACATATTTACGCCTTCATTGTAGCATTTTGTCTGGTTTTTAGCAAGAAATTTGCGAAACTTTTTTGCGATTATTGGCAATCTTGTTTCATTCCAAGACTTTATAGATGATTGAGGTCGAAATTCGTTCTGTTTTTGCTATTATTCTGATGCTTGCCACTCCTTCCAAGTGCTGCTCAATAATTCTCCCCTCCTTCTTTTTCGAAATTCGCTTAGCACCCAGTTTGACGCCTTTTTCATTGGCTTTACGAAGCCCTTCACGAGTACGAAATCGCAAATTTTCCAGTTCACTTTCTGCCACAAAATCTAAAATCATACAAAGTAACCTACCAATGAGCGAGTCAGTTTCCAATTTTTCATGCAAACTGACTAGCTGAATATCCGAATCATTAAATTGTTCAATCAGTTCTAGCAATTTAAACATGGAGCGAGTCAGGCGATCTAACTTATAGATAGTAAAAGTGACCTGCTTGCCTTCCTTTGAAAGGTCACAAGCCAATTTTAGAGCCTTTTCGAGCTCTGAGCGTACATTGTTTGAACCAGATTCACAACTCTATAAAAAGCTGGTCACAATGCCTGAGAACTTCGATTTGCACCTCTAAGCCCAAATCTTATTTGTGGGTAGAAACGCGTGCATAGCCAATATTGATGATGTTTTGAGACATAAAAATCCTCCTATTACTTGATACAGGAGGATTGTACTATTTTTTATTTATTCCATTTCTGGCAAGGTTACATTTTCCACATTCTTTCGTAGCATGAGAATGCCGTCTCCAAGTGGAACTAGAGTGGCTGTTAGACCTGGATTGTCCAACGTTGCGTCAAAAAGTCTTTGCAAACCACGGTAAATGGTGCGTTGACCTCGGCGGACTTCCATGATGTCCTTGGCAACATCTCCTCCTTGGAAAATATCATCCAAGACGACTACTCCACCAACTTCCAAGTGCTTGAGGATTTCAGGCAGAAAGACGATGTACTTGGACTTGGCCGAATCCATAAAGACAAAGTCATAAGTTTCTGTCAGACTGGATAAAACATCGACTGCATCTCCCTCTAAAAGAGCGATTTGCTTACGACTGTCAAACTTGGCAAAGTTTTCCTTGGCAAAGCCTATCATTTCTGGATTACGGTCAATGGTTGTAATCTTGGCATCTGGCGCATGTTCCGCCATCAAGAGGGCTGAAAAACCGATAGCTGTCCCAATCTCCAAAATGTTCTTGGGCTGTATGGTCTCCATGAGAAAACGGAAATAAGCAACCGTTTCATGGGGAATAATGGGAATGTTTTCCTTGCGAGCGAAGGTCTCCAATTCTTTCAAGGAACCTGTCACCTGCTTTTGACGCTGGCGCATGAGTTCTACGATTTCTTCCTTGACGACAGGCCGGCGCATATTGTGATTGGCATTTTTACTATAAGACTCTACCATCTTAAGCTAGTCCCAATTTTTCAACAAGGGCTTCAAACTCGTTTAAGCGACGTTCAAAGACTGCAAAGGCATCGTTAAGATAGTCTTCCTTCTCCATATCAACACCAGCTTTTCTCATGACATTGAGCGGATAGTCTGACTTACCTGCCTTGAGGTAGTCGATATAGCGGTCACGGTCTTCTTGGCTACCATGGACAATCTTCTCAGCCAAGGCTGAAGCGGCTGCAAAACCAGTTGAATACTGATAAACATAGTAGTTATAGTAGAAGTGTGGAATGCGTGCCCACTCGTATTGGATCTGAGGATTGTCTTCCTTGCTGAGTCCATAGTACTCTTGGTTCAGGTCAGCGTAGAGCTTATTGAGGAAATCACTTGTCAAGACTTCTCCATTTTGGTCTGCTTGGTGGATGGCGTGTTCAAACTCAGCGAATTGAGTTTGACGGAAGACTGTTCCACGGAAACCGTCTAGGAAGTTATTGAGAATTGCAAAACGAGTCGCATCGTCTTCTACTTCTTCCAACAATTTCTCTGTCAAGATATTTTCGTTAGTCGTTGAGGCAATCTCCGCCAAGAAGATAGAGTAATCTCCGTAAACATAAGGCTGAGTTTCACGAGTATAGCTGGAGTGCATACTGTGACCTGTTTCATGGACAAGGGTAAAGAGATTGTCTAGATTGTCCTGCCAGTTTAGAAGCATAAAGGCATTGGTATCGTAAGAACCACCAGAGTAGGCACCAGAACGCTTGCCTTGGTTTTCATAGACATCAATCCAACGCTCACTGAAGGCACGTTTAACACGGCTCAAGTAGTCGTCACCTAAAACTGCCAAAGCTTCTTCTGCCTTTTTCAAGGCTTCTTCGTAGGTAAAGCTATAATCTACTGACGAAAGCGGTGTGTAGACATCATACATCTTGAGATCTGAAATCCCCAAGATTTTAGAACGAAGTTTAAGGTAACGATGTAAGAGTGGCAAATGCTTGCGAACTGCTGCTACTAGATTGTCATAGACACTTTCTGGAACAAAGTTTGCTGCGAGAGCTGCATGGCGAGCACTCTTATAGTTGCGAACTTTTGCTCGGTAGTTTTGCACCTTAACATTTGTCTGCAAAGTCTTAGCATAAGTGTGTTGGAATTGCTCATATGTCGCATAAAGGGCTTCATAGGCACCACGACGCACTTCACGGTTTTTAGACTCCATCAAACGGATGTAAGTACCGTGTGAGAGTTGCACTTCCTTGCCTTCGTCATCAAGCACGTATGGGAAGCTAATATCCGCATTGTCCAAAATAGCGAAAGTTTCACTAGCAGCGCCAAAGATTTCTCCTGCTCCAGCAAGCAATTCTTCCTCACGTTGCGAAAGAACATGGTCTTTCTTTTGCAAGAGCTTGTCAAAAAAGTGCTTGTAAACTTGGAGTTTTGGTTGAGCTTCTAGGAAGGCCGCATACTGATCTTCGCTAATCTCCATAAACTCAGGTTCATAGAATGAAAAGGCTTGTTCTAACTGACTGTATAGGGTCATTGCCTTAGCATAGTACTCTTGATACTTAGCTTCACGCGTGTCCTGGTCATTTTTCATATGCGCATAGACATAAAGCTTTTCAACTTGGCGTTCCAAGTCAAGTGAGAATTCTGTAATCTCAAGCAAACTGTCTGCGCTGTCCAAGAGATGTCCCTCATACTGGGCTGCTGTTTGTACTTTTTCAGTTAAATCTTTCAAGGCTTCTTCCCAAGCTTGGTCTGTTGGGTAGATTGTCGAAAGATCCCATGTATCTTTTTCATTTATTTCATGTCGTTGTAATACCATAAGATTCCTCCATCCTTTCTATTTTACCACATTTTTTGAGAAATATAAGTGATAAAAGGCTGGTGGATAGAGCTTTTGTGTGTCAGTTTTGGGATTTTGTTGATAATAGGCCTGAAAATTGTTGTAATAGCCCTGCAAATCTATAGTTATCTGGCAAAAATGACCTTTTTCTATAGGCCTTACTTGGGGAAACCAATCTTGAACATCCAAATTCAGTAGATTCTTTCCCTGAGCATAAGCCTCCCCCTGTTTTCTCATCCAGTAAGGATTTTTATAATAGAGTTGTTGGCGAATATAGGCGCAAATTGTTTCATCTTGTGATACATCCATACTTGCTATTCTTTGCTTCTGATAGGGAAGCCGTAAAATCTCTATGAGATTGCCTTGCCCATAAGGAAACTCCCTTATTTGATAATAAAGATTCCCCTTTAAATCTTGATGGATCATGTATTTCAAGCGTAGTATGTCCCTTTGCTGATCTAATTCCCATAGATGAAAGCCCATATTTTGACTAAAGGAAAGCAAGTCTCTTTGGAGCTGAGTCAAACGTTCCTTTAACCAAAGTTTTTGACCGACTAGCCAAAGTACTTGGTAGCCATTTTTTCGATAGCCCAAGCTTCTTTCCTCCAAAAGTTGGCGAGAAATAGGACTACACTGAACTTCTAAGGCAAGCTGTTTATTGACTAAAATATCTGCAATTTGTTTTAGTTGAGGAATGGGACATTCAAGCTCGGCCTTGTCATTTTTCATCGCCCAATTAAAAAGGGCAACCTTATTTTCCAGATGCTCTAGACTCTCATTTTCGTAGTAAAAATCACACTGTTTGAGCGATACATGGGCAAAATGCGTCCGTAGGTTCTTCCCTTTTCTTAATCGAACCAAAGCTCCACAAGCTGGACAAGTATAGCTTTGTTTAACTAATTTATCCTCCAAGGCATTGACTAAGCTTCCTTTTTCATCTCTGGCTAAAAACATTTATACCCCCTTTTCTACTTTATTCGAAAAGAATAAGAAAAAGGCTGGGTTATTCCCAACCTTCATCATTTTATGAGCTTACAGCTGCAAGCGACTTTCTAAAGCTTGCGTCAACACTTCAGAATAGTTCACTTTCTCTCGATCTGCTAATCTGACCAACCACTCTGGAACTGTAACATTCTTCCGAATCGCCTTATTATTTTTTACAAAAGGCAGAGGATTTACTTGAATCAAAGTTACAAAACCATCAGGAGCTTGCAACTGAGAAATATCACTGGGTTTAGGTAGGGCTAGTCCCTCGTCAATATAAGAAGCTAAGACACTTTCGAGCATTTCATGAGCATTTTTCATGGCAAGTTCAATCGTTGCTCCCTCAGTCCCGCCTCCAAATTCGGGAAATTCAACCCAATATCTAGTGCCTTCTCTATGAAAAATAGCTGGATAAGACTTTAGCATAACACACCTCCATTGTTCCAAATCTACTACAGGCCCAAATCCTTTAATATCTTTCTCTCTAAACCTCTTCCCAGATCATCATTACCATGGACTGGAATAGTGACAAGATAGGGAACTCCTTCTTTCTTAAAATGATGATGACTTCCCCTCTTACGAACTTCAATCCATCCATTTGCAAGAGCTAATTTTACCATTTCCTTACCTGTAATGGGCATTTATAGTCACCTTTCTAGTTTTAATTATACTCATAATGCGTATATCTGTCAATCCTTCTATATCATCTATTCGTAAAATATGAAATTTTTTATATTCAAACAAGCATTAAAATAAGACAGTAACCTTGAATAGTTACTGTCTTATCTCATTATTTTTTAAAGCCTTGATAGATTTGACAAATGATAGAAAAGAGACTTATAATCTGGTAACCTTAGAAATATAGTATGGCGTTTTATTTATTCCACCATCATACTTCTTATTATTTTTCTTCAATAGGTATTTCTGATAAGGTGTAGCAACCCCATCATTAAGATAAGTTTTTACTTCAATGCCATTATCAGACACTACCCATTTGTTACTTGGTTCAATATGTAGCGGAGAAGCATATCCTCCTCGCCCACCTTTGGCAACTTCATAGAAAGCTTTATCTGCTTGTGAATAAAACCATTCTACCCAAGATTTTTTATCATTAGCTAATTTACGCCATTGTTTCTCGGTATAATGCTTCAAAGGTACACTTAGTTTTTTAGCAGGCGTGGGTAATAAAGCCTTAATAACATCTTCCAGTTGATAGGTTTTATCCCCTTTATATGTATTGTAATAATCTATTAATTCACCTGGGTTAAACTGGCGCACATACAAAGAGTCAGCGTTCATAACAGCTTTAGATTTTACCAGTTTAGAAAATTGATAAACATGACCATTGTAAATAATTTCTTTAATAGCAAGTTCATCATCAACAGGCACTTTACTTATCGGCTCATTACTTTCTACAAATGCCCAACCTTTATCTTTATTAAAAATTACCGCTCTTGTTAACTTCTCCGGCATTCGTTTTTTGAAATCATAAATCCAGTCACCAACTTCTTTTGGTAAATCTTTAACTGGACGACCTGGTAAATAAAGAATAAATTCTTTTCCAGGAGATTTCGCATTTGCTATTCCATAAGGTTCAGTTGTATCAATTTTCACACCATTAACAATCTTTGTTTCTCCCGCCTTAGGATAGTCCAAATCAGCTAAAGTCATCTTGTATTCATAGTCATTAACTTTAACTAGATTTTTAAATTTACCTGTAAATTTAGAAAGATACATTTGACCATTTGGATAATTTGAACCAGTAACTCCACGATTCATATCAAGGAAAGTTCCTTTGACACTACCATCTTTGGAAATGGACATTCCTGTGTACCATCCTCCGGCACCACTAGTAAAGATGAATGGTTTAGTTAGTTTTTCAAATAATTCTTCTGGATTGCGAACTAGTTCAACCTTATAATCATTTCCTAAATCAAGCTCATATTTTTTATATATTAATTTACCATCAAATAAGGTTAATTCATAATTTAATTCCTTGAATCCTTCGAGATTAAATCCCAGAGTTTTAGCTTGCTTCAAAATTTCTAATTCAGCCTTTAAGGTTAGATAACCAAACTCTTCGATGGAAATTTTTTTATCATTTATAGAAATAGTTGATGTAATAAGTTTATCATTTTTTCCAGTAATTAGATCTTTCTTATCCTCCACTGAAAGGCTTGTTCTCGAATACGAAGATTCTATTCCTAACCCTGCATTAGCAGAAATAGAAACTGTATCTATTCCTAATATTTTGGGTTTTACTTTTATTTCTGGACCACTTTGGACTGTAGCTTTAGCTTTTACTTCTCCCACTTTCATTGTATGATGGACAGCACGCTTAAATTCAGGAACCCAATTTTGTAACTTTATTGAATTTTGAATTGAATATGTACTTGATACCGAAACAGTTAAACTCCCTTCAACAGTTGTTTTAAGACTTATAGGGATATGTACTGTCACTCCCGTAACCGGTGTAGGTAAAATCAATTCTCCCAATGGAATCTCTATTTCTTCTGATGCACTAAATTCTAAAGAACCTTCTGTGGTAAAACTCAATTCATTATTGATATCAAAATTCATAAAATCTAGTTTAGGAGTCCAGAAATTTAAATCAACAGCCTCTGACCAAACCTTACCTTCAATATTAAATGATAGCGTTCCTTTGATGCTTTTATCATCATTTCTCTTACCAGACAATGAGACTGATGATGAAAAAGATCCTTCAAGAGTGACACTTCTAAATAGACTTGTATCTGTATTTGATTCTTTTTTTACAGTGACTCCTTTAGCTGGAATAAAAGTAGCACTACTAATATTAGATGACCAAGCTTTTGTGTTGATATTTTGTACAACCTCGTACAATGATGGAACACTATATTCAATAACTGATTGATTATTAATAGTTCTAATTGATTTGATTTTGATAGCTTTTGAAGTCTCATAAATCTTAGATGGTGGGACCACAAGAATATCACCTGCTCTGGCATTAATTTCTTTAGACAGTACTAATTTTTTCCCATCGTCACTTTCGCTCTGATATTGACCGTCATTAACGTAAATTACCTTGCCTTTTAGATGATAGTCCACCATATCATCTGAATATTTTCTTCCTAATTCAAAACGTCCCTTTATATTTTCAATTATCGGATCACCATAAGATAGAGCAGTGACTTTAGCTTCGAAGTCTTTAGATTTTAAAGTATAAGATTGATTAGAGATTAAATGAGCAAACATATAGCCATCAAAATCAGTATTAACTTCAGTAATTAATTTATTATCTTTATAAACTGATATAGATTTTTCTTCAAGTGCATTATTGTTACTATCGTATGCGTGTCCTGAAACAACTACATCTTTCCTAGACAACCCATTTTTGGGGGTACCTATATGATAAACTTTAGTAATTAATGGTATATCTTTGCTAATTACTAATTCCGTTTGTTGTTCTTTGTTACTTAGAACCCGTTTTTTCTTAACATTTACCGTCACATAACTAGCTTGAATATCTCGTAATTGTCGCTGACCTTCAAGCATTGTATTATCATAGACTTCTATCGTCTTGATCTGAAGCAACTTTCCTTCATCTGGTGAAGCAAGATTTAGAAACGGTGTTCTATTTTTTACTAACTCACGAACTTTTTCACGGTCAGTGACGACTGTTTTATTTTCAGATTCAGTAACCTCGACTGTATAGTAACTTGGGTTAGGAATTTTTTGTGTTGTAGCTTTGGAATCAGTAGCAAGATTCTCAGCTGAGTTCGCACTTGGTGCTACTTCACTAATGTTTGGTTGAGTTCCTATTTTCTTCGTTCCAATCAGAAGAACTTTATTTTGAGGTTCTTCTCTTGTTTCTGAGATTGTTTCCTGTACAGTTTCTACATTATCCACTAGGGTAATCTTTTTAGTAGAAACTTTCTTCCCAAGTTTCCCTTCTGTTTCTACCTTAGTCTCACCTTCAGCTAAAGAGCTATCCTTCTTAACAACCACTTCAAACGGAATGTCTTCTGTAGAGCGTATAGTACGAATAACTTTTTTGGCTTTAACTATTGTGGACTCTGCAATAGTTTCCAAGCTAGAGCTTGAAGTCTCAACTGGAGCTGGAATTTCTTCTTTTTTATCCTCTCTTACTGATGATTCTGTTGAAGGTGCTGTTCCTAGATTTTCAATTTCTGAATTTTTTTCAACTGTTTGTTTAGCAGGGGTTGGGGTAGTTTTAGCTGGCGTCTCATCTTCCACAACTTCCTCAGACAATATTTCCACTAATGTAGATGGGATGACAACATTTGTTCCCTTAAGAATGTCAGCAGTTGTTTTTTCTTCATATACAGTATCTTTCTTGTAAACTTCAGTTACAGTTCGAATTATAACTGGCTGACCATTCTGAACTTCTCGTGTTTCAACAGGTTGACTCGTGCTAACTTTTATATAACCAATGACATCTTCTAAAGTTTTCCCAGAATCATCCACTTTAATAATTTTATCAATAACTTTAGGGTCTACAGGCTTAACTGGTTCATCTTCTTTTGGTGGCATTATTGGTTTAATAGGCTCCACTTTACCACTACTACCATCATCAATAGCATCTTTCCCAGGATTATCCGTTGGAACAATAGTATCCTGAATTTTATTTTCCTTTGCTGGAAGTGAAGTTGCAGGTGTAGTTGGATTCATATCTAGATCTTTTCCATCAATGTAACCTACAAACCGATATCCAGAAATATTCACTTTACCATCTGGGAGAGTTGTACCTACTGTTATCATTTCGGTATGGTTATAGTTAGATAAAGTAGCAACAGTCAAAGCAGATACAGTTGTTACCGTCAAAGCTCCTCCAACCAAAGAGATTGACAAAATACTCTTGACAATCTTCTTATCTGAGTTACCAGATTTTTTTATGATATAAGCAACCAACAGTAGACCTGTTCCAATAATAGAAGCCAAGGACAATGCATTACTTCCAGTATCTGGTAAAATATTATTTGTAGTATCTCTACGATAGATAACAAACAAATCTGAACCATCTACAAGATCCTTTGGTAACTCGTTTACAATAAGTTTTTTCTCTATTTCTGTTAGCTCATCCATAGTAGCATATTTATAGTTTACTGTAATATCTGTTTCAGTAGCTGAAACTGTTTCAATAAGAAGTGAAGAAAAGCCAATAATCCCAATCACAGCAGACACTACCCCAATTCCTGAAACTCTTCTGAGACTAAACCTTCTTCTACGTTCATCTACATTTAACTTATATTTTTGTTTCATATTCATCTCCTTTTATATCGACATTTCAGTTCCGTATATTTAAAACAAAACTTCTCACATCATTCATATTTTACAACCAATACAACCATTTTGTCAAGCGCTTTCATTTTTTGTCAGCAATTTAAGAACAAATCAAATTGTTCAGTTCAAGTTAGCCATTAAGAAGAATTTCTCTGAGCGACTTGTAGTACAAGCATTTTTTAGAATAGTTGTTGATCCAATTTTCGAGGAAGGCGACTTCTTTAGGAGTCGCTTTATTAGTTCCTTTAGGTAACCATCTACGAATGAGCCTGTTGTGATCTTCATTAGTTCCCCTTAACCAAGAAGCATAGGGGTGTGGATAATAGATATGCTCCTTAGAAAACACATTAGACAAGTGGTTGAATCCTGTTCAATTATCTGTCGTGATGGAAAGAATTTAATGCTGTTTTAAGATGAATTTTAGAGCCTGATTGACAGACTCAGCGCTTTTATTTGAAATCAATAGGACTGTCTCACGTTTGATTTCAGTATGGACAGTTTAAAGAGCTCTTTTCCAAGTAAAGAAGCAATTTTTCTATTTGATACCCCTTCTTTTTTCCCGACCTTCATGTATGTTTATTTTACTTTTTTAGCTAACATAGTCGCAAAGCGTAGTTGAATACGATTGCCATTTTCATCACGACGGTGCAGATGTCCTGGGTTTTCATTATACTTGACCAATTCCCAATCCTTGTAGTAGTTCGCCAACTCCCCTTCTTTAAAGGTGAATGGGAAATTCACTGAGCAAGGATAATCCTCTGTATCCATGGCACAGACGATAAGGTTATAGCCACCGACCGTGGTGTGCTCCTGCATATTTTGGATAATAGCTGGAATGCGGTCCGCTTGAAGGAACATGAGAACAACTGTCGATACGATAAAATCATAGACTTGGCTAATGCTAGCTGAATTGATATCATAAAGTCCGACAGGCATGTCTAGATCCTCTTGCTCTACGATGCTTTGCAAGATTTCAAGGGACAATTCATTTTGATCCACAGCTGTCACATCAAAACCATTCTGTGCGAGAAAGAGAGAGTTACGCCCCTGACCACAACCCAAATCCAAGGCTCTTCCTGGTTTCACCGTTTGCATAGCTTCTAAGACTTCCGAGTGGACTGGATTGGTCTGGTATTTCTTAGGGAAATAATCCTCAGGTTTACAATAAAATTCCAAGTACCATTCTACATCATCAGTGGCAGCCTCCACTCGGTGCCAGGCTTGCGGTTGCGCCATAGGGTTGTCTGCTCCTGCCTCAAAGAGATGCTCAGCTAGAACCTCACCATCTTCAGTCAATTCAATAAACTTGAGTGCCCCCTTCAAGACAGTAATTTTTCCCCAAGTGCCGACTTTAGTATTGTGCTTTTGCTGGACAGCTTCTGGCATGGTCTGTTTATTCCACAAGGGCATCCGTTTATAGGCAATTAATTTTTCCATTTTACTTCCTCTTCTTAACGCTGGTTGACAGCTTTCATCACACGCGCGATGTCGCGGTTTTGTTCACGACGCTTGATCGACTCCCGTTTGTCATAGTCATGCTTCCCTTTAGCAAGTCCTAAAAGGAGTTTGGCGTAGCCATCTTTGATATAGACTTTAAGGGGAACAAGGGTCATTCCTGTCCCTTTGGTCTCTTGTTCCAATTTTTGAATTTGCTTCTTATGGAGCAGAAGTTTGCGACGTCGTTCCGGTTCCTGGTTCCAGATATTGCCCTCTTCGTAAGGGGCGATATGGACATTGCTCAGCCAGACTTCCCCATTTTTTACTTGGGCAAAGCCGTCCTTGAGATTGATTCGAGCAGCTCGAACGCTCTTGATTTCAGTTCCAGTCAAGACCATCCCTGCCTCTAGCGTATCTACGATTGTATAGTCGTGGTGCGCCTTTTTATTTTGTGCGACGACCTTTCCCTCGCCCTTTGCCATGCTTGGCTCCTTTCTTAGCTACTTCTTTGTAAAAAGGTTTCTTTCCCTTTTTCTTCTTGTCTTTTTGTGAATGCTTGTGCTTATCATTTAAGCGCCCTGATTTTCTCTTGTCTTCCTTCTTGTCTGAACGACGACTTGAGCCACGTCCTCTGCCTTTGCGCACAGCTTGTTTCAAGCCTTTTTCGATGACATCAAACTCACTTGGGATATAAGAGAAGTCAATCTCACCTGTCATCTTATCCGCTCTTTCAACTCGAATGCGAATCTGCTGTCCTACACGGAAGGTTGTGCCTGATTTCTCCCCACGGAGTGTCAAATCTCGCTCATTGAAATGATAAAATTCAGGTAGATTGGTAATGTGAATCAATCCTTCGACTGTATTTGGCAATTCGACAAAAAGACCGAACTTGACAATGCTGGATACAACCGCATCATACTCTTCACCAACGTATTCTTCCATGTACTCAGCCTTTTTCATGGCTTCGACTTCACGCTCGGCCTCGATGGCACGACGCTCACGATTGGAAGACTGGGTTGCAATCTCTGGAATCACTTGCTCAAAATGCTCTGCTATTTCCTTAGAACGGCCGTAATCCCGAATCATTCGATGGACTAGAAGGTCCGGATAACGGCGAATAGGGCTGGTAAAATGAGTGTAATAATCAGCAGCAAGACCATAGTGACCGTGATTGTGCTCTGAATAGCGAGCTTGTTGCATGGAGCGGAGAAGCATCATGGATAATACATCCGCATAGGGTTCTCCCTCAACAGCACGCATGATGTCTTGAAGCGCCTCCTGGCTAATCTCACTGGCAGTCCCATAAATCCGCAAACCAAAGCTCGAAGCATAATCAATAAACTTCTGAACTTTTTCAGCCTTGGGCTCCTCGTGGATTCGATAGATGAAAGGCAAATCCAGCTTGCTAAAGTGCTCGGCAACCGTTTCGTTAGCAATCAACATGAAGGACTCGATCATCCGCTCAGCAACACCACGTTGGCGAAGAACGATATCCACAGGCTTGCCTTTTTTATCCACTAGAATCTTAGCTTCATTAGTATCAAAATTGAGAGCTCCACGTTTCTCACGCATGTTTTCTAGCCTTTCATGAAGCTTGGCCATGAGTTCGATACTAGGAACAATTTTCTTATACTCTCGTCTTTTTTCCTCGTCACCTGCTAAGATATCATTGACAGCGCTATAGGTCATTCGGAAACTAGTCTTGATCACTGTTTGTGTAATGGTGTAATGAACTACACGACCGTGTTTATCAATTTCCATAATAGCAGACTGGGTCAAGCGATCTACTTGAGGATTGAGAGAGCAGATACCATTTGACAAACGCTCTGGAAGCATTGGAACTACACGGTCTGTCACATAAACAGAAGTCGCGCGGTTAAGGGCTTCCTTGTCAAGGGCAGAACCCTCTGTCACATAGTAGGAAACATCTGCAATGTGAACTCCGAGTTCGATATTGCCATTCTTTAAAGGCTTGATATGTACCGCATCGTCCAAGTCCTTGGCATCCGCACCATCAATGGTAAAGGTGATTTCATCTCTCAGGTCTAGACGACCTTCCATATCCTTTTGAGACGGAGCTTCTGGTACACTTTCTGCCTCCTTGAGAACAGCTTCTGGAAATTCTGAAACAATATCCATGGATTCCAAGACTTCAAGAACGTCAATCCCAGCATCAGTAGAATGTCCTACTACATCAAGTACAGATGCTACAAAGAAATCGTGTTTTCTACTTGGGTATTTGTCGATAAAGACCTTGAGAACTTCAGTACCTTCCAACTTGATAGCTGGTTTCTTCACATAGATGGGTTGGCTGATTTTCTGATTTTTTGAACGGATGTAGCCCGCATACTTGGGCTTTTCCTGATCTAGAACGATTTGGCCGACAACGGTTGTCAGGCTGTGTTCTAGGATATCAATTATTTTGGCTTCTGCTGCCGTTCCCTTGTTACGATCAGCAACTTTCTTGATGACTACCTCAACGGTATCGCCATCAATAGCATAGTTGACATCGTTTTTTCCTACAAAAAGATCGTCCTCTTCGCCTTCTAGACTGACAAAGCCAAAGCCATTCTTATGGGCATGAAAAATCCCTTTGAGGGTAATTTCATGTTTCTTCTTTTGGTCCAGACATAAGCTACCATCATCTTCAAAACGAATCTGGTGCTTTCTTTCCATCAGAGACAGGCTTTTAATCAACTCACGGAAATCCTTGGACCCATCCTTTCCGAGAGCCTGAGCTAGATCATTTACCGTCACTCGCCCCTTCTCTTGCAAATATTCTTTAATTTTATCTTTCATGTTTTCTTTCTAGATTTTTTAATTTTCTTTTACTGTAAGACCTTCTCAAACATCATTTAATACTCAATAAAAATCAAAGAGCAAACTAGAAAGCTAGGCGTAGGCAGTACTGGAGTACGACAAGCCGACGCTGACGTGGTTTGAATTTGATTTTTGAAGAGTATAAAAATAAAAATAGGCAAAGACCTAGTCCTGCCCATTTCTTATCTACTTGATAATACCGTCAATGCTAAGGCAATGGCTAGCCAGAAAAAGACTAAAATACCTGTCAAACGTTGCATCACAGCTTCAAAACCACGCGCTTTACTACGTTCAAACAAATCACCTGAGCTGGCATCAAATACATTGCTGGATTGGTTCTTAGTTGGTTGCATGAAAATCGCAATCACAATCACAACAGATAATACTAATAAAATGGTTAATAATAGGTTATACATATCAAACTCCTTAAAATCCCTATTATTTTACCATAAATTCTACTTAGATTCAAGATGTAAAGTTACTTTTCTTTCCTTTGGACAATATTTTAACACCTCAATCTTGTCTGGATGGGTTTTGGAGTTCTTACTGGTTAGATAATTCATGCTGCCGCAAGAGGAGCACTTGAGATTGATTTTTACTCGCACTAGATTTCCTTTACTTTTAATAATGATCTAAATTGCACTAAGTTACATAAACAACTGAAAGCCACACAGGCTGCTGTCGCATAAAAGACAGTATGGTAGCCCAAATATCCTGCAACTGCGGATCCCGCCATAGGTCCAATCACTCCACCGAGGTAAAAAAAGACTTGGTTGAAGGCGAAAATCCGTGAAATACCTGATTTTGGAGTCATTTTGCTAAGAAGGGCATTGACACCTGGTATGAGTGCTCCCGTTCCCAAACCAAAGAGAAAACGATACAAGCCAAGTTGAAGGGGGCTGGTTGCATGGGCACAAAGAAGGTAGATGATAACTGAATACATCTGTGCCACTATCAGAAGTCGATGATTCCCTAGCTTATCACCAAGCTTTCCCATCACTCCAGCGCTCATCATACTAGAAAATCCCATACTAGATACAATCAAGCCTGAGACAAAGAGGAGATTCTCAGTCTGCCCTAAGTCCCGCACATAGAGAGCTAGAATGGGGCCAATTGATTGAGCTGAAAATTGAATGACGAAGCTAGTCAAAAATAGATTCACTAAAAGCCTAGGATACTTGAAAGAAGAAAATACTTCTTTCGTTGGGATAGCCTTCTCCTTAGTAACTGGCTGAAAATCTTCCTTGATAAAGAAAATGGTTAGGATTGCAGCTAAAAATAAGCAAGCACCTACCAATAAAAAGACATTACGAATGCCAAAAATTTCAGCAATAAAGCCTCCAACAAAGGGACCCGTCAGTGTTCCTGCAACAACTCCTGTAGATAGAGTTCCCAGAGCCGCTCCAGACTTATCTTTAGGTACCTGACTTGCAATCAAGGCCGTTGCATTGGGGACAAATCCAGTAAATACACCATTGAGCAAGCGCAGAAAGAGTAGCCAATAGATATTTGGCACGAAGGCCAAACCTCCCATAGTGATGGTCATGGCAAGCCCAGCTCGAATCATCATGGGTTTTCGACCATATTTGTCAGCAAGAATGCCCCAGATTGGAGAAACTAGAGCTGCTGAAACAGCCGAAACTGAGATGGCTAATCCAGCATAAAAAGCAACTTGATCCCCTTCAATTCCCAACTGCTCTACAAAGATAGGCATGAAAGGGACGACCAAGGAAATACTAGCTCCCGTTAGAAAACTACCGAACCAGGCGACACGAAGATTCTCTTTCCAACTAATCTCTTGCACAGCTATCGCCTCCTTCAAGTAACTTCACTACTTGACTCACAAGCTGATCACGACTGCCATTGTTGTCTAGAACATGACTGGCAAAATCTTTCTTTTTCTCTAAAGACCATTGTGCGGCCAAACGGGACTCTGCTACTTCCTTAGAAAGATGATCCCGTTTCATGAAACGTTCCACCTGAACATCACGGTCCACATAGACCAGCCACGTTTCATCAAACCAGTTGGCGTAGTCCTGTTCAAAAAGCAGGGGAATATCCATGAAAAAAATCGCTTCTGTCTGGGCTAACTGGTCTCGCAATGCTGCCAGTTCCTCACGAATTATCTCTCCTTGGGTTTGTTTAGACCATTCCTGCTCCTCAGGATTTGAGAAGATGAGACTAGCTAGGAGAGGGCGATTGAGTTCTCCATTTTCAAGGATTATTTTTTGTCCAAAGTGCTGAACCAAGAGCTGATAAAGACGACCACCAGGTCTTTGTAGTTGGTGAACGACTGCGTCAGCATCCACCACTTGAAAGCCTTGCTCTCTTAGGAAATTTGTCACAGTTGACTTACCAGAAGCAATTCCTCCTGTGATTCCAATGATTTTTCCCATCAGCCCCTCCTTTGACACTGAGGACAAAAATGAGTTCCCCGTCCACCGAGCTGGAATTTCTCAATCACTGTCCCACAGCGCGAACATGCCTGACCAGTCTTATCATAGACCTGATGAAAATCCTGCATGGTTCCATCTTCCCCAAAGGCATTGGTATAGGTCCGAATGGTGGAACCGCCCTTTTCAACAGCCTGACCCAAAACAGCAATGGTCTGGTCATGAATAGCTAACGCTTCTTCTGCCGTCAAAGTCTGGGAAGGTCTAGCTGGATAAATCTGAGCTCGCCAAAGAACCTCATCCACATAGATATTGCCAAGACCAGCTACCAAGGTTTGGTCTAGGAGGTGGGATTTGATTGGCTTTTTAGATTTGGCTAGGGCAGCTTGAAAGACCTGCAAATCAAAGTCCTGCTCTCTTGGCTCAGGACCTAGTTTCTTAGAAATAAAGTAGGCATCCAAAAGGTCGGGTGCCAGCAATTCCATGGTACCAAACTTGCGTACATCCTCATATACAAGAGTGCCACCATCCTCAAAATGGAAGAAAACATGGGCGTGCTTGCGTTCAGGAACCTGGTCCGGATAATAAAAATACTTGCCCTCCATCCGCAGATGGGAAATCAAGACCTTGTTTGTTAGGTAAAAAAGCAAATATTTTCCACGACGCCCCATGGACTCAATTACTTGACCAGGCACTTCCTTTCGAAACTCGTCCAAATCCGTCTTGATCATCTTGGGATAGCGAATTTCTACACTCGAAATCCTCTTACCCAGAATCAATTTTTCCAAGCCACGACGAACCGTTTCAACCTCTGGTAATTCAGGCATAAATCCTCCTTCTGTAAAAACAAGAAGCAGGCATGAGCCCACCTCTACTTAGTATTCTTTTTCATTATAGCCAAAGTCAGCCAAATCTAGCTTTTTATCACGCCAGTTTTTCTTGACCTTGACCCAAGTTTCTAGGAAAACCTTATCCCCTAGCATGAGTTCGATATCACGACGGGCCATGGTCCCTATTTTCTTGAGCATAGCGCCACCTTTTCCGATGATAATCCCTTTTTGACTATCGCGCTCGACCATGATGGTTGCGCGAATGTGAACCTTGTCTGTCTCTTCATCACGTTTCATGGAGTCAACTACCACTGCAACTGAGTGAGGAATCTCTTCGCGCGTTAAATGAAGAACCTTCTCACGGATCATTTCTGAAACCAAGAAACGCTCAGGGTGGTCTGTGATTTGATCAGATGGGAAATACTGGAAACCTTCCTCTAGATTTTCACTCAAAATATCGATTAGACGAGAAACGTTATTTCCCTGAAGGGCTGAGATAGGAACAATTTCCTTAAAGTCCATCTGGTTACGGAAGTCATCAATCTGAGCCAAAAGCTGGTCTGGATGGACCTTGTCAATCTTATTCACCACCAGAATCACAGGAACCTTGGCAGCCTTGAGACGCTCGATAATCATATCGTCGCCCTTACCACGTGGCTCATCAGCTGGTACCATGAATAGAACAGTATCCACTTCACGCAGAGTACTGTAGGCAGATTCCACCATGAAATCTCCAAGAGCCGTCTTAGGCTTGTGAATCCCCGGTGTGTCGATAAAGACGATTTGCTCCTTATCCGTGGTGTAAATCCCCATGATTTTATTGCGCGTTGTTTGCGCTTTGTCACTCATAATGGCAATCTTTTGCCCCATGACGTGATTTAAAAATGTTGACTTCCCAACATTGGGACGTCCCAAAATAGCTACAAAGCCTGATTTAAATGTCATAATTTCCTCTTATAGTTTAAAATAGTATATCCCAAATGCGTGGGAGAAAGATAAGTGCACCTGTCACTGCAGCAAAAAGAGAGACCACTAGCACAGCTCCTGCCGCCATGTCCTTGGCTTTCTTTGCCAACATAGAAAAGTGATAGTGACTGGCCAAATCCACCACATTTTCGATAGCGGAGTTAATAATCTCAAAGGCTACTACCAAGAAAATGCTCAATAGGAGAAAGAGCCATTCGATTCGTGACACCTGAAAAACAAAACCTGCAAGGATGACTACTAGAGCCGTCACTGCATGTTTTCGCATATTGCGTTCTTCCTTGAAAGCAGTCAGAATTCCTGTAAGGGCAAATTCTAAACTAGATACCAGGTCACGATTTTTCCATTTTCGTTTATTGTCTTGTGAGTCCATAGGCTGTCAAAATTTCTTCTTGTAAACCGAACATCTCCGCTTCTTCTTCCGGAGTGTAGTGATCGTAGCCGTTGATATGTAAAAAGCCGTGTACTGCCAAGAAGCCCATTTCACGCTCAAAGCTGTGACCGTATTCCTCAGCCTGCTCATGCGCTTTATCGATAGAGATGAAAAGTTCCCCAATGTAGGCATCAAACTCGGACATCATTTCTGCTAATTCAGGATTTTCAAGCAAATCCTCTTCGTCAAAGGCAATGTCCAACTCTGGTTTATACTCAAGGCTGATAACATCTGTCGGACGATCCGTATCACGGTACTCCAGATTGAGTTCGTGGCTACGCTCGTTGGTCACAAAAGTGACTGCCATCTCCTTGTCTTCTTTTCCTATTTTTTGGGCTGCAAATTCCAAAATTTCTTGGGTTTGTTGCAGAATTTCTTGTGAAACTTGACCAGTTTCATCCACCATTTCAATATACATGTACTTCTCGATTCTCTTTACTTGGCTTTATTATACCATATTTCCATGATTTTATTCTACCTTTTTGATATAATACTATGGAATACAATCACAAGGAGAGAACGATGTCATTTGACGGATTTTTTTTACACCACATGGTTGAGGAATTGCGAAGCGAGTTGGTCAATGGTCGCATCCAGAAAATCAATCAACCTTTTGAACAAGAGTTGGTCTTGCAAATCCGCAGCAATCGCCAAAGTCATCGCCTGCTCCTTTCTGCTCATCCCGTTTTTGGACGCATTCAGCTGACCCAAACGACCTTTGAAAATCCAGCCCAACCTTCTACTTTTATCATGGTTTTGAGAAAGTATTTACAAGGCGCCCTGATTGAGTCAATTGAGCAAGTCGAAAACGACCGTATCGTGGAAATTACCGTTTCCAATAAAAACGAGATTGGGGACCATATCCAGGCTACCTTGATTATCGAGATTATGGGCAAACACAGCAATATTCTACTAGTCGATAAAAGCAGCCATAAAATCCTCGAAGTTATCAAACACGTCGGCTTTTCACAAAATAGCTACCGCACCTTACTTCCAGGATCGACCTATATCGCTCCGCCAAGTACCGAGTCTCTCAATCCATTTACCGTCAAGGATGAAAAGCTCTTTGAAATCCTGCAAACACAGGAACTAACAGCAAAAAATCTTCAAAGTCTCTTTCAAGGTCTGGGACGTGATACGGCAAACGAACTGGAAAAGCTCTTGGTTCGTGATAAACTTTCTACCTTCCGTCACTTTTTCGCACAAGAAACCAAGCCTTACCTAACAGAGACCTCCTTCAGTCCAATTCCCTTCGAAAATAATGTAGGAGAGCCTTTTACCAGTCTTTCTGACTTGCTGGACACCTACTATAAGGACAAGGCTGAACGGGACCGCGTTAAGCAGCAAGCCAGTGAACTGATTCGACGTGTTGAAAATGAACTTCAGAAAAATCGACATAAGCTGAAAAAACAAGAAAAAGAATTACTGGCAACAGACAATGCTGAGGAATTTCGCCAAAAAGGGGAATTGTTGACAACCTTCCTCCACCAAGTGCCTAATGACCAAGATCAGGTTACCTTGGACAACTACTACACCAACCAACCTATCACCATTGCTCTTGATAAGGCACTAACTCCCAGCCAGAATGCCCAACGCTACTTTAAACGCTATCAGAAGCTCAAAGAAGCTGTTAAATACCTGACTGAACTGATTGAAGAAACCAAGGCTACCATTCTCTATCTAGAAAGTGTCGAGACCGTCCTCAACCAAGCTGGGCTGGAGGAAATCGCTGAAATCCGTGAAGAATTGATCCAAACAGGCTTCATTAGAAGACGCCAACGCGAGAAAATTCAGAAACGCAAAAAACCAGAACAGTATCTGGCGAGAGATGGCAAGACCATCATCTATGTCGGACGAAACAACCTGCAAAACGAGGAATTGACCTTTAAAATGGCCCGCAAGGAAGAACTCTGGTTCCACGCCAAGGACATTCCTGGCAGCCACGTCGTCATCTCAGGAAATCTTAATCCTTCTGACGAAGTTAAGACAGATGCGGCCGAACTAGCCGCCTACTTCTCCAAAGGGCGCTTGTCAAATCTCGTGCAGGTTGACATGATAGAAGTCAAAAAACTCAACAAACCAACAGGTGGCAAACCCGGCTTTGTGACCTATACTGGACAAAAGACCCTCCGCGTTACACCAGACCCCGAAAAAATCGCATCTATGAAAAGATCCTGATTTCAAGTGAAATCAGGATTTTCTTTTATATTTTACTCTGCAATCAAGGTTTCCAAACCAACCTTCATCATATCGGTGAAGGTATTTTGGCGTTCTTCTGCAGTGGTGTCTTCATCTGGATTGACCAAGCTATCAGAAATGGTCATGATAGCAAGTGCATCGACGTGGTGTTGGGCAGCCAAGTAGTAAAGGGCTGCTGCTTCCATTTCGACAGCTTTAACTCCCCATTTACCAAGTTCGATGTTCTTTTCAAAGTAGTTTGAGTAAAAGACATCTGATGACAAAACATTCCCAACGTGGGTGGTCATACCAAGTTCTTTGGCGATATGGTAGGCCTTGTCAAGCAAATCAAAGCTAGCGATTTGTGGAAAATCATATTGTGGCCAGTCGTTGCGGATGATGTTTGAGTTGGTTGCAGCTGCTTGCGCCAAAACCAATTCACGGACGTGGACATCCTCGTTTAACGAACCCGCAGTTCCCACACGGATCAATTTCTTCACACCGTAGTCCACAATCAACTCACGCGCGTAGATCGAAATGGAAGGCATCCCCATCCCAGTTCCCATGACAGATACACGGTGCCCCTTGTAAGTACCAGTGTAGCCAAACATGTTCCGCACTTCGTTAAAACAAACAGCATCTTCAAGGAAGTTCTCCGCAATAAATTTCGCACGAAGAGGGTCCCCAGGAAGAAGAATTTTATCAGCAATTTCACCCTGCTGAGCAGCAATATGGATAGACATAATTTATGATACAAAGAGCGAGAAGAAAACGACTGAAAATTAGGAATCTGACGAGAAATCCTGATTTCTCAGTCAGATTATCTATTTTCCAAGTTTTCCGCTCGTGTTCAAATCAGAACACTTCACTCTACCTTTCTATAATAAGTATTGATTACAATTCAGCAATAATAGCTTTAAGCAAGCCTTTGAAGTCGCCTTTAACACGTTCAGTCACTTCTACAACTTCTTCGTGGTTGAGTTCTTCTTGGAAACCTGCAGCATGGTTAGTAATACATGAAATTCCTAGAACTTTCAAGCCTGAGTGGGCTGCCACAATAACTTCAGGGACAGTAGACATACCAACTGCATCTGCTCCAAGTGTTTTATAGGCACGAATCTCTGCAGGTGTTTCATATGTCGGACCAGTAACACCGATATAGACACCTTCATCAAGCTTGATACCAAGTTTCTTAGCCACTTCATGGGCAGTAGCACGGTATTCTGGTGTGTAGGCTTTAGACATATCTGGGAAACGTGGACCAAAATCATCCAAGTTTTCACCCATCAATGGGTTCTGCCCCGTCATATTGATATGGTCTGAGATAGCCATCAAGGTACCAGGACCAAATCCAATACCTCCAGCTGCATTAGTTACAATGACACCTTCACATCCGAGAACTTTCATTACACGTAATGGGAAAGTCACGACTTCAAGAGGATTTCCCTCATAGAAATGGAAACGACCTTGAAGAGCCAAGACCTGACGCCCTGCAAGTTCACCATATACCAATTTCCCAGCGTGCCCAACTACTGTAGAGCGGCCCCAGTTTGGGATATCTGCATAGTCTACTACAATTGGATTTTCGATTTCTTCTGCCAATTCTCCAAGTCCTGATCCAAGGATTAGACCGAACTCAGGCGCTTGGATTCCCTTGTCTTTCAGGAAAGCAGCTGTTTCCTTGATTTTATCTAAAAATGTCATTGTGTGTCTCCTTTATTATTTGTTAACATTTGACCGATTTTGTCAAAGGTTTTTGCATTGCGAATGGTGATATTGCGATAAAAAGGCATCTTGAGCAAGTGCTTGTGATAGGCAGTTGCATAGTAGGATTTTTCAGAGAATTTCCCCCAGAAAATCCCAAGTCTTCCAAAATGAACCACTTCATCTTTCAGTTCCAAACTGTTCACTTTCTCGATGACTTGATCCACATCCAAGCTCTCCGTGTAGAAGAGGACATCTTTTCGAGCTAGGTCTTTGGTCCACCAATCTGGCAGATTCTTCAGCTCTGCTTCATAATCTTCCTGACTCAGCAAAGAAAAGCTCTGAATAAATGGATAATGGACTTTAAAGAAAGTCTCTAACTTTTCAACCAATTGGGCTTTGGCATCTGTCGAAGTAAAGAAAATGTTGCCACTGTTGATGTAGGTTTCAACCTTTTCCAGTCCCAACTCTGTCAATTCTTGACGAAGTTGCACCATAACAACCTTATTCTTCCCACCGACATTAATACCCCTTACCAGTAAAGCATAGCGTTTCATCTTATACCAATTTATCCAAGAAACTTTCCCCAATCATGGCAGTTTCAACACCAAAGTTATCCGCAACTGTCGCTGAGATATCTGCAAAATGTCCGACTGGAATGACACCATTTCCCTTAAAGGCAGGGCTGTAAGCTAAAAGTGGAATATATTCACGAGTGTGGTCTGTTCCTGCATAAGTTGGGTCATTTCCGTGGTCCGCAGTAATCAAGAGAAGATCATTTTCTCTCATGGCAGCGATAATTTCAGGCAAACGTTCATCGAACTCATGCAAGCAATCACGGTAACCATGAGCATTGCGGCGATGGCCGTAAAGGGCATCAAAGTCAACTAAGTTTGTGAAGGAGAATCCTTTTTCAAACTCAGCAAGTCCCATTGTCTTCAAAAGTGTATCAATTCCGTGGCTGTTTGACTTGTTGTGACCCATGTCATGGTTGATACCAGCACCGTTGAAGATGTCGTTAATCTTACCAACCGCATATGTATCAATACCAGCTTCATTCAATTTGTCCAACACTGTTGGAGCAAATGGAGATACAGCCAAGTCACGACGGTTAGCCGTACGAGTGAAGTTTCCAGGCTCACCAACATAAGGACGAGCGATAATACGTCCGAGAAGAGCTGGACGCTCTAAAGTAATCGAACGCGCGTATTCACAGATACGGTACAATTCATCTAAAGGAATGATGTCTTCGTGGGCAGCAATTTGCAAAACAGGGTCAGCTGAAGTATAGATAATCAACTCTCCAGTTTCCATTTGACGTGGTCCGAAATCATCGATAACAGCCGTACCTGAGTAAGGTTTGTTGGCTTCACGAATGACCTTACGTCCTGAAAATTCTTCGATTTTTGTCAGGATTTCTTCTGGGAATCCGTTCCAGAAAGTATCGAAAGGCTCGGTAATGTTGAGTCCCATGATTTCCCAGTGACCAGTCATGGTATCCTTACCAAGGGAAACTTCTTCCAATTTTGTTGCATACCCTGTTGGATTGCTTTCAGCTGGTACAGTCTTAAGAGGAGTTTCACGTGGAATATTTCCTAGACCGATTTTAGCCATGTTTGGCACATTCAAACCAACTGTTTTTGAAATGTGTCCCAGTGTGTCAGAAGCTCCATCTGGAACTCCTGCATTGACAAAGTTATTGGCATCCGGCGCAGCACCGATTCCCACAGAATCCAGTACCACCAAGTGAATACGATTAAATTTTGACATAGTGTATCTCCTTATTATGTTGATTAGTTTGCTTTTGTTGAAGTTAAAATCTGAACCCCATCTCGTCCCGCTACGATGACCTTATCCACCATTTGGTTAAACAAGCCGTGCTCTACGACACCAACGACATGGTCCAATTCTTGCCCGAAGGCAATTGGATCTTCAATGACATCCAAAGCTAGGTCAATGATAAAGTTCTGCATATCGGTCACAAAACGTTGGCCGTCTTTTTCACGGAAACTTGGTTTATAGCCAGCTCGCTCAAACCGACGAAAGACCTGTTCTGCACCATACTGAACCACTTCTACTGGCAATTTAAAAGCACCTAGTTTCTTGACCAGTTTGCTTTCATCCACCACCCAAATGTATTCTTTTGAGGGCGTTGCGACAACCTTCTCCATGAGAAGGGCACCACCACCGCCTTTGATTCCGTTAAACTGGCTATCTACTTCATCCGCCCCGTCAACCGTCACATCGACAAAGTCTACTTGATCAATCGACTTGAGCGGGATGTTAAGTCCTTCAGCCTGTTTACTGGTCACACTGGAAGTCGTTACAGCAGTAATCTGCAAACCTTCTTCCTTGATCCGACGACCTACTTCCTCTACGAAATAGTAGGCAGTAGAGCCAGTTCCCAGACCAACAACCATACCATCCTTGACAAACTCAGCAGCCTTGATACCTGCCATCTTTTTCAGATTCTCCACTTAAACACCTCCATTAAAGAGCTATTTTTATTATAACATGTATCCGTTTTTATTTCATGGATACACTGGAAAAACCCGAACATTTTTATTTCGGGTTTTGGTGTCCTATTTAACCATGTCAGGATCGTAATCATAGAATCCTGTGTCCAGGAAACGGTTTTTAGGGTGTAACTTGCGCACTTCTTCATCTAACAAGAAAGCTTGGTCATGGCTAAAGTTGCCCTCTTGGATTAAGCCACGCGCTTGAATAAAGAGTTTAGTAATTTCTACAAAATTCTGACCTGGGGTGTAAAGTCCCTCAAGTTTCCAGTGAGTAAAACCGTGCTCGACCAATTCTGTCAATTTGGTCATCAAATCAAGGTCGTTATTTGCAAAGATGTGGGTACCATGATTGTCTTCAAAGATAGAGTAATGGCTCTCTGGATCACTCGGCTCTGCTAAGAAGAGGTCACGTTTACGTGTCTTTTCATCATCGATGTGCGTGAAGTTATAGTAGTTTTGCAAGAGCGGACGCTTAGAATGGTGAATGACACTAGCCCCATAAACCAATACTTCAGCAGGAATTTCCAAAATCTCTGGCATCTTGAAGAGTTCAGCAGATGGAATTTCACGGGCCAAGACAGCCTCAGAGGCGCCTGCCTTTTGACCCCAGAAGTTAATCTGACGACTGCTTGTCACCATGGTTGAAGCATCGTAAATGGTTTTAAAGGAATAGCCATCACGGTTTACCACGTAAAAGACACCTGCATCTCCTACTGTAATATAGTCTGTCTTGATTTCTTCCAAGAAGTCTAGGAAAGGCTTGATACGGTCCATCATATCTTGGTGCATGAGGGCATTAACCGCGACAATCAATTCCTTGCCTGCTTCATGAACCAATTTAGCGATGGTGCGTAAGTCTTCATAACTAAAAGTCGTCGGCAGACGAAGGCCAAAATCTTTCTCACCAACATAGATACGATCTACTCCGGCTTCGAGTAACTGTTCAACTTGTTCAATACTTTCAGCAGTTGCTGTAATGATAATCTTTTCCATAAGAAAAATTATACCACATTTCTCAAAAATCAGCTATGGGTACTGGGAGTTTCACAAAAAGTTAAACTGATTTCTATCTTTCCCAATCAAAAAGTGAACAGTAACTTGTACCATTCACTCTATTTTATGCATGTGTTTCTTCAACTAGGTGGCCATCATTCATGACATAAATACGGTCAACCTTATCAAGAAGACGAGTGTCATGCGTAATCATAACAACTCCTCTGCCTTGTTCATGGGCAATGGCAGCCAGCATCTCCGTTACTTGGTAAGCACGCTCAGTGTCAAGACTGGCTGTCGGCTCATCTGCAAGCACAATGCTTGGATTGTTATAGAGCGCTCTAGCAATCGCGGCACGTTGACGTTCGCCACCCGATAGAGCTTTGGGATACTGATCTTGTACTTTTTCCAAATCCAACAAGTCAAAGAGTTCTTTTCGGTCACTTTTACTATTTTTCCCCTTATCCAGTCTGTCTATCAAATCCAGCTGTTCCTTGACCGTTAGAAACGGAATTAGGTTTGAAGCCTGAAGAATGAAACCAAACTCTCTAAAACGGAGGTCTGTTTTTTCCTTCTCCGTCAAACTGCCTGTTTCCTTCCCTTTGACTAGAATCTTTCCACTCGATGCTTCCTGAAGTTGTCCTAGAGTTGTTAGAAAGGTCGTCTTTCCAGAACCTGAAGGCCCAACAATAGCTACGAACTCTCCCGCATTTAGCTGAAAATTCGTCTCATGCAGGGCTACGACTTTCATCTTTCCTTCCCCATAGGTTTTTGTCACTTGATTCATTTCTATCAATGTTGTCATACTATTCTCCTTATCACTCTGCAATCGCAGTAATCGGGTCCACCTTTAGCAAGCGTGGAAGTGAAATGACACCACCTAGAAGGGCCATCAAGGAAATTACCAAACTTAGGACAGAGTATGCTACCCAACTTGGATAGAAAAAGAAGGTAGCTGGTAAGACTAAAATCACTCCTCCGATTGCCAGCAAAGCTAAAGCAATCCCCATACCAGCTAGGAGGAAGATTTGACAGAAAAGGGACCATACAATGGTTTTGATCTGTATCCCTTGAGCCCGCATTATTCCATAAAGGCCTAGTTTTTGGATGGTAATGATATAAACAAAAATCCCCACAATCAAGCCTGTAATGACAATCATAGCAAGAATCATTCCTGAAAATACATTCACCTGAGGTGTGTAACCAGGAATTTTTGATATCATTTTTGGAATGGAAATCTGTTTCAGTCCATCGCCAGACACTTCTATGTCATTTTTCAATACCAAGGCAGAGATGGAACGATTGGCTTTCAAGGTTCCTTGTAAGGTCCAATAAGTTGTCAGACTCGTAAAGACAACAGGCTCAGTGAAAAACTTATTTCCTTGAGTCAGGCCTACAATCTTGTAACTTGTCTCGCTTCCATTGAGCTGAATGGCATCACCTAGCTTCATCCCATAGTTCTCAAAAGACTGATCCACGACAACCTCATCATCCCCATCAGGATAACGACCCTCCGTCAAACTAGGAGAGATAAAAGCGTCCCAGTCTTGAGCAAAAATGGAAACATTGACCTTTTCACTACCATCGACTAGATTGGTTACAGCGAACATATAGCCCAATGGAGCAGCCTCTTCAGAACTCTTATCCTTGTAGTCCTTTTCAGGAATAAAGGATGCCGTCAAATTATCATTTGCGTAGTCGGATAAAACGACACCTGTCGCTTGCCAATTATCAATAGCTGCTCGGTTGTTTCGCACAAGACCAAGAGCTAGACTGGTCATAAAAAAGACCATAAAAGCGATAAGAAAAATGGTAGTTAGAATCAAACTATATCGAAGTTTGTTTCGTAATATCTCTTTGATAGCAAGATACATGCTTATCTCCTTTTACTTTTCCCAGAGGTAGCAAGAAGGCCACCCAGTCCAATAGACAGAATCTCTGTCCTTCCATCCATTCAAAACAACTCCTACCTATACTTTTTAAAATAAATCAGGTAGCAACTTAACAAATCATCTTAGGAAAAAGCCTCAGCTTGCTATCAATTTATATAAGTTATCCTTTCCTTTCTCAGTATATTTATAAAAGAGAAGGTCAGGTCATCTGTTTTAAGTGTAACATCCATGCTACCATTTTCCCTTGTAGGTGTCAAGAGAGCGACTTAGAAGTTGATAAGAGACTTTAGTAGTTTTGTAACAATTCTGTAATAATTCTTTGCATAAAAAATGATAAAATAGTTATGTACTGTTAAGGAGAGAATCATGTCCGCAAGAAAACTAGAAGCTTATGAGTTTGAACAAGCTCCCGAATCGAAACAAACTCCGCTTTACCAAGATTACACACCAGAAGCCCCAGTCGGCCCTAACCTAAAAGAGATTTTATTTTTTGTAAATATCGCTTGTTTCTGTATTTTTATGGCACTTTTTAGTTTTATCTTTTTAGCTATAAAATTAAATACAGCTTTATCCTTTGTCGCTGCAATGGGTCTTAGTTTCGCCCTTTTACAACTTCAACGAAAGATCATTAAACGAAAATTTTTAAAATAAAGGTTGGTACTACTACCAACCTCTTTTGCTCTTCTGCAATAAAACCAAACTGTTGGGTTCTTTTACTTCAAGACTTTTTTACTTTAAAATGAATCGGTATGATTTGTAGAGATACTAGTCATACCGATTTTCTTTACGTTGCAGAAAATAAATATATCCATTAAAGTCATTTTTGACATAGAAACCACTCCTTCTACTGCTTATCTTGAGAAGATGATTTGATTAAAAACATTGATGAGAAACAATTCCTTTTATCCGAGAAATATAGGAAATTATTTCTCAAAAAAGACATCCAGCTAGCTGGATGTCTTAGTCAAGATTATTTTAGTTTTTCAACCAAGGGCAAAAGTTCTTCGATTTTCTCAACAATCCGCTTTTGTTCCGAGAGAGGGGGGAGGGGGATGAGGGTATTCACAATTTTTTCTTTTGAAATATTGGGTTGCGCACCACCTTCTCCTTTCTTTATAAATGTAGTCCTATTTGCTAAGAGAAAATAGAACAAATATAAATTATAAATACTAGGAAAAACTATACAGGCACAACATGCTTGGTTTGTTGTCATAGCTTTAGTTAAAATTCCTAATTTCCCTATTGTAGCTCCATACATTGCTATCAAAATTGAACCTTTTGGATTTAACCTTACAGATGTTCTTTCAAGTGCTAACCCTGTGATATATTCAGGCACATCATAAATATATCCATCCGTTAAATCTCCAGTTTTTAGCCATGGAATATCGCCTCCATAGTATTCAGGATTAGTTCGTGATGGTGTAGCTCCCGAACCCCAATCACCAATCTCTCCCAACTTTACCCACTTCCAGGTCTCAGGTATTTCAAAGGGGATTTCCTCTTCTGTGATTTCTGGAAGGGCTTTTTGGTTCTTGAGCTTGCCTTCTTGGATCAGCTCTTGCTTTTCGGCTTGGATGGCTTTATAAAGCTCCTCGCCTGTACCTTCTTCTGCTCTTTGCTCAACGAGTTTTCCTTGGATGGCTTGTCCAAGGATAGCCTTTTGCATATCAAGAGGGAACTTTTTGTTTAGTTCCTCTAGTCTAGCCCAGGCCTTTTCATATCTTTCAACCAAGGGAAAAAGCTCTTCGATTTTTTCTACAATCCGCTTTTGTTCCGAGAGAGGGGGGAGGGGGATGAGGGTATTCACAATTTTTTCTTTTGAAATATTGGGTTGCGCACCACCTTCTCCTTTCTTTATAAATGTAGTCCTATTTGCTAAGAGAAAATAGAACAAATATAAATTATAAATACTAGGAAAAACTATACAGGCACAACATGCTTGGTTTGTTGTCATAGCTTTAGTTAAAATTCCTAATTTCCCTATTGTAGCTCCATACATTGCTATCAAAATTGAACCTTTTGGATTTAACCTTACAGATGTTCTTTCAAGTGCTAACCCTGTGATATATTCAGGCACATCATAAATATATCCATCCGTTAAATCTCCAGTTTTTAGCCATGGAATATCGCCTCCATAGTATTCAAGATTAGTTCGTGATGGTGTAGCTCCCGAACCCCAATCACCAATCTCACCCAACCTCACCCACTTCCAAGTCTTTGGTATCTCAAAGGAGATTTCGTCTTCTGTGATTTCAGGGAGGGCTTTTTGTTTCTTGAGCTTGCCTTCTTGGATCAGCTTTTGCTTTTCGTCTTGGATGACTTTATAAAGCTCTTGACCTGTGCCTTCTTCTGCTCTTTGCTCGACTAGTTTTCCTTGGATAGCCTGCTGCAAGATCGCATTTTTTAACTGTTGGGGCGTCATTGAATCTTACCTTCCAACAGTTTTTCTATCTCTTCTAGGACTCGGTCAATTTCTGCATTGAGGCTGGCTCTCTCTTCTTGGTACTCATGGATCAGATCGTGTGGTGCTAGGATGACTTCTTCTTCATGTGGGTAGCCACATAAATCAAGATTGTAGCCGTACTTTTCCTCGAGCTCTTCTCTGGTAAATTTCTTAGACTTGTCAAAACCGTCTACTAGGATTTCTTCTCGTTGATGCCACCAAGAGATAACTGGCTCAAAGTGCTCTAACTTCATGGGTTTTGTTTTCGAGAAGTTCTTGTAGTCTTCTGGCTTATCTAGTCGATAAATCCAAGTCTCCTTTGTAGGACCTGTCTTATCAAAGAAAAGAATATTAGTCGTAATCGGAGTATAGGGACTAAATACACTAGACGGCAAACGGATAATGGTATGTAGATTAAACTCATTTAACAGTTTCTTTTTGATATTGAGCTTGGCGTTATCAGTACCAAATAAAAAGCCATCTGGCAGTATGACAGCTGCTCGTCCTTTTTCTTTTAGACGATACATGATAACTGACATGAAAAGGTCTGCCGTTTCAGAGCTTGCTAAATCAGCCGGAAAATGACTTTTGACTTCCGCTTTCTCTGAACCACCATAAGGAGGGTTCATCAGGATAACATCAAATTTATCATCATCTGTATAATCGAGTACATCTCTAAGTAGCGTATTGTCATGATAGATTTGCGGAACATCCAAATCATGAAGGAGCATATTGGTAACCGCCAGCATATAAGGAAATTGTTTCTTTTCAATTCCATAGATAGACGAAGAATAGGCTTCTTCATCAGCAACTGTCTCTACCTTTTGATGAAGCTCTTTGAGCCAGCTCGTGATAAATCCACCCGTACCACAAGCCAAGTCCGCCATGGCTTCACCGATTTCAGGCTCTATCATCTTGGCCATAAAGTCCGTTACTGCACGAGGTGTATAGAACTCACCACTAGATCCTGCGCTTTGTAGTTCTTTTAGGATGGTCTCATAGATTTCTCCAAAGGCGTGGCTTTCGTTATAATCTCCAAAGTCAATTTCATCAATGACATTGATAACTTGTCTCAGAAGGACTCCGTCTTTCATGTAGTTATTGGCATCTTGAAAAACTGTCTGAACAATCGCTTTTTTGATTGGGGTCTCACGAGTGACTGCTAAGTTTTTAAGTGTTGGAAAGAGCGTGTTATTGATAAAATTCAATAAATCATCTCCCGTTAGAACAACTCCAGTTTTATCATCTTGCGCCCAGTTAATCCATCGGCATTCATTGGGAATGATGGAGGTGTAATCGTCCTCGTTCATTTCCCAATCACTTTCTTTTGCGTCGTATACTTTTAGAAAGAGCATCCATGTGATTTGCTCAATTCTTTGGGCATCTCCATTGATACCTGCATCGTTCCGCATAATATCTCGTAATCGTTTTATAAATCCTGATAGATTACTCATTATTAAATCCTTCCTTAGTTATAAATTGCATTTTGTAGTTCTTCTACAGCATGTTTATAGCCGTCTTTTCCTCCAAAGTAACTAGCGATTTTAGATGGCTTACCTAGTTTCATAAAAGGATCTAATCTCAAAACTTCCGTAGTCGTAATTTCTGTAATTCCTTTATTCATATACTTATCAAGCAGTGCTTCTAATACTTCTTTAGCAATCCCATTATAGCGACTAAAGAAATCCTGTTTCTTTACGTTTTCTGCTCGTTCTTTTCTAGTCAGTGGTTTTTGATTAAAGGCAATATGGCAGATAAAATCAAAATCATCGACTTCTTCCAAAGCCTGTTCTTTTTTGAGCCGTTCGATGTCAATCCCACGCTCTAAGAGTATACTTTGTATCTTGTCTTTTTTGGGGTCTTTTCTCCATTCACGAATAAAGGCGTCTAATGTCGCGTATTCACCCCGAATATTTTCTTTAGTATAATCAACAATACTTTCCTGTCTCAGTAACTTACCAATTGTATCATAGACAGATACTGTTTTATGAATAATTTCAACTCTGCAACCATTCCTATCAACAATTGGCTTTATTGCAGGAGGATTCGGTGATGTACCATCTCCACCTTTCTTTCTTTTACCATCTTTAGGATTATTTTCAGGGTTAAAATCATCATCAATTTCAATTGGACCATCCCATTCTGGATCAGCAAAGAGTCTTGAAACATTTCTAAAGTCCATCACGACAAAGTGAGTCTTTCCTTCTTTTTCACGAAGTCTGGTACCACGACCAATAATTTGCTTAAACTCTGTCATCGATCCAATCATTTCATCTAAAACAATCAGTTTTGTCATCTTACAGTCTGCACCTGTGGATAGAAGTTTAGATGTTGTGGCAATAACAGGAAATTTTGCTGACACAGATATAAAGTAATCTAACTTACTTTTCCCATAATCATCACTACCTGTAATACGTACGCAGTAGTCTGGATTTTCTTTTACCATATCAGTATTATGGTTGACTAGGGCAATTCTCATCCTTTCAGCAGCTTCTTCTGTTGGGCAAAAAACAATTGTTTTTGCCATACGGTCTGTCGCTTTTAGATATTTTGTAATTTCACTAGCTACTTGATTGGTTCTATCTTCTATGATGATGTTGTAATCATAGTCTGTATTGTTATATAGTCTATCTTCAATGAGGTTTCCAAATTTATCTTTTTGTCCTTTGACTGGTCTCCAACCTTCACCAATATCAGTTGTAATATTGATTACCTTAAATGGTGCTAAAAAGCCGTCTTCAATTCCTTTTTTAAGAGAGTAGGTATAAATCGGATCGCCAAAATAATTGATATTCGAAACATATTTGGTTTCCTTTGGTGTTGCGGTCATTCCTATCTGTGTAGCAGAAGAAAAGTATTCTAAAATTTTTCTCCATCTAGATTCTTCCTTAGCAGAACCTCGATGACACTCGTCTACGATAATGAGATCAAAGAAATCTGGTCTAAAAAGTTGAGAAAAATGTTCCTTATCGTCCTCTCCAACTAATTGTTGGTATAGTGAAAAATAGACCTGATGAGAAGTAATCGTGCTAGGGTCATCCTTGGCTACATTAATTTTATGAATGACTTTTTCAAGAGGAGAAAAATCTTGTTGAATAGACTGATCAACTAAGATATTTCTGTCCGCCAAATATAAGATTTTTCTTTTCATCCCGCTTTGAAGCAGTCTGTAGACGATTTGAAATGCAGTATACGTTTTTCCTGTTCCAGTCGCCATCACAAGCAGTAATCTATCTTTTCCTGACGCAATTTGCTCAACTGTTCTATTTATTGCAACTCTTTGATAATATCTAGGAGGATAAGAGTTCATACTCGAAAAGTAAGGCTGATCAATGATTTTTTCTTCTCGTGAACTTAGCCCTTCTCCATTATTCGATTCCGCCTTATATCTATTTATGAGCTCTTCTTCAGTAGGAAACTCATCCATAGAAAGTTCTCTTTCTTTTCCAGTTAGAAAATCATGCTCAAAAAAACCATCTCCATTGGAACTATATGCAAAAGGAACATCAAGCATTTCAGCATAGGTTATGGCTTGTTGTAAGCCGTAAGATATACTATGCTTATTGTCTTTTGCTTCTACAATAGCAATTGGTTTGTTAGGATTTAGATAGAGTACATAATCCGCTTTCTTTGGTTTTTCTCTAGAGATCAAATTCCCACGAAGATTAATTTTACCATCTGTTATTTTTGTCTCCATGGTAATTTTATTCTTATCCCATTTAGAGACAATAGCAGGACTAATATAATGAAATTTAATGTCTTCTTCTGTCATTTCTTTTTTTGAAAGGATTGTACTCATTTTATGTATTCTCCTTGCCATTATTTATAGTGTCTATTTCAGTGATATCGATAGCATATAATTTGTTTATGTCGTGAATCAATTATGAAAGTCATGCATAATTGATTGTAGGTGATTATCATGATACCTCTAACTTATAAAGTACCTAATTTATCATTCATCCTATTTTATCATAATTAAAAGAAAAAGGTTAATCGGTAGATGATTCTACCGATTAACCTTTTCACTCTTATAGGTATTCTGTTGCCTTTGATTTCATTAGACCTAACTGAACAGTTCTTTTAAAAGAATGGATTATTTATTCTTACGTTTTGAAGGAGATTGAATAGCAATCTTAACTTCAAAAATTGTTCCTCTAGGTTTGTTATCTTTCACGCTAATCGTTCCTCGCAAGGCATCTACGATCTGCTTGGCTAAAGATAGTCCAAGACCAAAGCCACCTTTCTGACGGGTTCTCGCCTTGTCCACACGGTAAAATCGGTCAAAGATTTTCTTCTTGTCAGCAGCTGAGATTCCAATTCCGTTATCCGTTACTGTTAGATAGAGGTGGCGATCTGTAGCATGAACTACAAACTCAATTTTCCCATCTTCTTCGGTGTACTTGATGGCATTGTCAAACAAGATGGTCATGAGTTGTTTTAGGAGCAACTGATCGGTCATGAAGGGACGATAAATCCGATTTTCATACTCAAAAATACGATCATTTTCAGAAGCAATCAACTCATAGTTAGCAAAGGTCGTCTTAAAGAACTGTGGTGATACTTCTGCTATTTCTGGTTTGATTCCATCATCGCGACGTGCAAGGTTGAGAAGATTGGTTGTGAGAAAGCGCATGTTGCGAACTTCTTCAAGGCTCGAAGCGATACTTTCGCTGGATTCCATGATCGTTGCCTCTGGTTTTCGAAAGAGATTTTCTAAACGATTTTGTAAAACGGCCAAAGGCGTTCTCAGTTCGTGACTGGCATTTTCAACAAAGGACTTCTGCTTTTGCATGCTTTCCAGCAAGGGTTTGACACTGACACGTGCCAAGTAAACACTGGCAATTAAAGACAGGAGCCAGAAACTAGCCATGACTACAACAATTAAATGCTCGTGGTTTTGGCTGATTTGCTCGAGCTGGCTGGTATTGATTAAAACCGCCGCATACTTGACGTTACTTGATACGGAGGAAGAGTTGGTTTCCATCAAAATCATCCGATAGGTTTCTTCCTGACCGTAGCTATTGACAACTTGGATTTGGCGAATATGATTCAACTCCTTTTTGTCCAGCTTGATCTTATCCAAACCTAAAAAACGGTTCCCTAGTAAGAGTTGGTTAAAATCCTTGTCAAAGAGCAAGACTTCCGTATTGGAGCTGACATTGGGCTTGATTTCAGCCTTGTTGGCATCCGCTGTTGCTGGTTGAATATCCTTGACCTCTTCAGTTGCCCGATTCAGGGCTAACTGGATAACAGCTTGAGGACTGCTACTAAGGGCTTGGAGTTTTTCATCTACAGAAGTGTAGAGACTCGAGTGCATGACCTGGAGGATAATCAAGGTCATAGCAGAGAAGATCAGGGTGAACACTCCAAAGTTTCGAATGAAATAGCTGAAATCATCTGCATACCATGTTTTTTTTAGTTTATTGAACATCTTTTAAAATATACCCGACACTACGCAAGGTTTGAAGATTTTCAGCAAAGGCTGTACCCTTCAATTTCTTACGAACTTTTGAGACATAGACTTCTACAACGGAAATCGTCGTATCGCTATCAAATCCCCATAGACGGTCAAAAATTTGCGTCTTGGGAAGAATAACATTTTGATTTTGAAGGAAATAAACCAATAACTCAAACTCTTTTCCGAGTAGTTCCACAGGAGTATCTTCCACCTTCACTTCATTCGTTGAAAGGTTAACGACAATATCTCCATAGGTCAAGGTGTTTTCGTTAAACTTACCTGAACGTTTGAGAAGGGCTTGGATCCGCATTTTGAGTTCTTCTAGGTAGAAAGGCTTGGTGAGGTAGTCATCCGCTCCCAACTCAAAACCATGTCCCTTATCATCCAAACTTTCCTTGGCAGTCATGATAAGGACTGGTGTCGTAATTCCTTTTTCGCGCAACTCTTTCAAGACTTGGAAGCCATTTTTTTCCGGCAACATCAGGTCAAGCAAAATCAAGTCATAGACGCCACTTTCTGCTTCGTAGAGACCTTCTTCTCCATCAAAAACCTGCATGACATCTGCAAAATCATCCAAAAAGTCAAATACTGAGTTTGACAGACCCAGATCATCTTCTACTAATAAGATTTTTATCATCAGAAACTCCTCCTTGTTATGATTATTATACCAAAATTGCCTTAAAAAAAACTCAACTCTCTCTTCTTTTCAGATAGAAAGTTGAGTTTTTGTTTACATTTCGAATGAATTACGCTTTGGCATATTGGGCTACAACAGCTTCGACTGCTGCTTTCTCACGCTTAATCAAGTCAACACGCGCTGCGATATCCTTGATTCCCATGCGGATGTTACGGCTAAGAGCTAGGTCAGAAAGTTGTGGTTCAAAGAATTCCTTGTACTCTGTCAAGCGTTGCTCTGTTTTAAAGATATGTGATGGGAAGATGACAAAGCTATCAAAGCTCATATCTCCACCAAGGGCAGCCTTAATCCAATCCCAGTTTTCACGCGCCCATACCCAAACAGTTTCTTGAGTTGCTTGGTGTCCGAGGAATTGGAGGTACCATGAAGAAAGGTCTTGTGGTTTCACCACAAATTTGTCCTTCCATGAACTAATCAAGGTTTGGATATTGTCAGCATCTGTACTGTAGGCTAGAGCAGCTGCCAACTGACGTTTGAAAACAGCATCTGTGGCATGAGTGTAGAGGTCCAGATAAGTTGCGACCAAGTCCTTGGTCTCATGATGTTTCATCTCATTGATGAGAACTTGAGCACGGATGGCTGCTGGAAGTCCTGCAAGGTTCTCCTTGTGAGCTGCAAAGATTTGGCTAGCGACTTGACTAGCTTCTGCATCATTGGAGCGAATCATCATAGAAACGGCCAGCTGACGAACCAATTCATCCTCATCTGATTCTCCGTCTTTAGCTTCAAAACCAAGACGGTCATAGTTATGACGAGCCAATTTAGCAACCAGACTGTTAAAGGCTTTCTCAGTTTCTGTACCTTCATCAATAAAGCGTTCAAGGGCAGAAATTACTTGAGAAACAGCTGAAACCACAAGGTAAGACTCTTCCTTAGCAAGTTTATCAAGGACTGGGAGCAAGTCAGCATAAGAAATGTGCCCTGCTTCAGCAAGCAGACGACGTTCTTGGACGATTTGTAATTTGCTTGTGTTATCAAGTGTCTCTAGCTCAGCAAGAACAGCTTCTAACAAGTCTCCTTGATAGTCGGTAATGTAGTGGGCAGTATTTTCAGTGTTGAGGCGAAGAGCTGTTTTATTTTCAGCAAGAAGAGCGGCATAGCCAGGGATTTCGATGCTTTCAGTTTCAAGTGTATCTGGTAGGCCTTTCCAGTTGCTGTTGAGTGGCACCACCCAGAGACGGTTCTTGTCTTCGTGCTCACCGATAAAGAATTGTTTTTGTGAAATCTTCAAGACATCATTTTCAACTTTGACAGTGAGAACTGGATAACCAGGCTGTTCCAACCAAGAATCCATGAAGGCTGCAACATCACGTCCTGATGCTTGTCCGAGAGCATTCCAAAGGTCACGACCGATGGTGTTGCTGTACTGGTGTTTTTCAAAGTAAGCATGCAAGCCTTTAGCAAAATCCGCATCACCGAGCCAACGGCGAAGCATGTGCATGAGACGGCTTCCTTTGGCATAGACGATAGCTCCATCAAAGAGCGTATTGATTTCATCTGGGTGTTTGACTTCGACATGGACAGACTGAACACCATCCGTCGCATCGCGTTTAAGCGCAGCTGGAACACCACCTGTTTGGAAGTCTTCAAAGATATTCCAACTTGGCTCGATGGCATCCACACAGACGTATTCCATCATGTTAGCGAAGCTTTCATTAAGCCAAAGGTCATCCCACCATTTCATAGTCACGAGGTTACCAAACCATTGGTGAGCCAACTCATGTGCCACAACAAGTGCAACCTGTTGACGGCTAGCAAAGGTTGAGTTCTCATCCACAACCAAGTAAACTTCACGGTAGGTCACAAGACCCCAGTTTTCCATAGCACCTGCTGAGAAGTCAGGAAGGGCGATGTGAAGTGATTGAGGGATTGGATACTTAACTCCGTAGTAATCTTCGTAAAACTCGATAGAGCGAACGGCGATGTCCAGTGAGAAATCAAGGTTAGATAGTGGGTGGGCTTTGGTTGAGTAGACACCTACGAGGGTACCGTTTTTAGTTTTAGCGGTCACACCTTGCAAATCACCTGCTACAAAGGCCAATAAGTAAGAAGACATGCGAGGTGTTGTCGCAAACTTCCAGATACCTGTTTCCTTGCGGTTTTCCACATCAATTTCTGGCATGTTTGACAAGGCCAACTCACCTTCTGCCTGGCCAAAACGAAGAGAAAGGTCAAAGGTTGCTTTTGCTTCTGGCTCATCCACACATGGGAAGGCTTCACGCGCAAAATGGCTCTCGAACTGGGTAGACAAGACTTCCTTCTTGACACCATCAACTGTGTAATAAGAAGGGTAAATCCCTGTCATGTTGTCTGTGATTTTTCCTGAAAAAGCGATGACCAATTCAACTTGACCAGCCGCTGCAAGTTGGATATGAAGGGCTTCATTGTCATGGTCAACTTTAAATGGACGAGCTTGACCTGCAACTTCTACAGAAGTGATTTCCAAGTCTTTTTGGTGAAGGGAAATACGGTCACTTTGTGCTTGACCAGTAATGGTCACCTTCCCAGAAAAGGTCTTGGTCTCACGACTCAAGTCTAAAAATAAATCATAGTGTTCAGGAACAAATTGCGTAATAAAATGTTCAACTGCTTGCATAGTTTTCTCCTATTCTAAGTTTAAGAGTTTTACTCTTCTTCAAACAAACTTATTATATCATGTTTTGCTTAAGAAAAAAGGATTGGACGGTGATTTCCAAAACTTTCTTCCTTTTACATTCTACAGTGGGTAGACCTTGCGAAATTCTTCCAAAACGACCTTGCTATCAGGTGTAAAAGTCAGTCTAGCCTCCCTCAGACACTCCGTAAAAAAGGCCTCATGAACCTGGCGCCAATAGTCCAAAGATTTATCCCCCTCACCTTCCTTGTAGGCATGGTCAGCAGAAACTTGATGAAAAGGCTGAACGGAAACCTTGGTAATTTCGACAATGCAGACAGCCTGATTTTGACTGTCTAAAATGACATCAAAGGTTCCTTCTTGCGGAAGGGCTTCCTCTTCTAGTGCGTAGAGATCGTAAGCTGATGCAGTTGCTGTCTTTTCACCTTTTAAAACCAAATCTGCCAAGGTATCGGCTTCCACTCCAAAAGCCCAGGCATCTATCTCATCTCCAATCGAGGGGTTAATTTGCTTATACGCATTCCACATTTCTTGAGGTGTCATGGGTTGCTCCTTTGTAATTTTTTACTTACTTCTTTTATAAGTTTGAGATGGTCTGGATGATCAATCTCTAAATTAAAAATCTCTGGAATAGAGCTGTAGTGGATAATACATTTGATATCCATCTGATTCATTTTTTGTATGAAAGAAGTATTCAGATATCCTGCTACAGCAAAGTCAATCTTTTTCATCCTTGCTTTATCCTGCATCTGTCTTAGCATATCTAACATTATTGGACTTTCCATATCATGCCATTGACTGTTTCTCACAGTCGCAAAAACAAAAGAAGCCAAATCATTCATTCCAACTATAATCTTTGAAATACCCGTTTCCAGTATCCTGTCCAAGTCAAAATAAGCTGACGGTAATTCAATCATTGTTCCAACTTTTCCAGTAAAACCATGCTGACGTAATACTCTAATAACTTGCTTTAACTGCTCAGAATTATTGACAAAAGGAAAAATAACAGACAGATTGGGATTTGTTTGATAAACTTCTGTAACGACATGTGCCTCAGCCTGAAATTCATCAGGACACGCCAGCAAACGCCTAGTTCCTCTATATCCAAACAAGGGATGATTTTCATCAAAATGCCCTTTAGTCCCCTTTAGACAATTAGCTTCTGTATTTGTTAACTCTGAAAAACGATACCAAACCTCTTCATCTGAGTACAAGGAGCAAATGGTATCTAGATAATCTTTTATAAATTGCTGACAACTTGCTAATAGGATGTTTTGATTGAGCTCTCTCAACAAATATTCTCCACGAATCATACCAACATGATGCAATAATTGAGGGTAAACTTTTTCAACAATTTGTTCGCCACTAAGGGCAAGTTGGTTTCTCATCATTCACCTTCCAATTCATGTAAGAAGTCTTGTCCAGCTCTGGAAATCCTAATAATTCAGACTTGACCTTCAAGACTAATGGTGATGCATTTTCTTCTGTGATTTTCTGAATATCCATCCAAATATATCCGAGTGAATCATTCGCACCATCAGGTACAGCTTCCGAAATCGTAACTTGAGGCTCCTTCTCGTTGACCTCAATATCATAAAATGCCATGATATGGTGAACCATAAAATTTTTCAACTCTTCCCTGACGAAAACATCGTAGATTCGAGGATTGGAGTAGCTTCTAACAGTAAATCCTGTCTCTTCCATAACTTCTCTAATCAGCGTTTCCGTCAGTCCTTCACCAAGTTGCTGACTGCCTCCAGGTAGATCATAACGATGTTGATAAGGGCCTCTCGTTTTTTCAATGCAGAGTAATTTCCCATTTTCAAAGCAAACAGCATAGACTCCAAAGTGTTTTTTGATTTCCATCCAACTCCTCCTACTTCAAACTCCAACCACCATCAATGGTCAGGATTTGTCCTTGCATGGCGCTCGCTTTTCCACTTGCTAAGAAAAGGCTAATCTCTGCTACTTCCTCTGGCTCAATCCAACGTTTGATTGGCGTTTCACTAGCTACCCAGTCTGCTAAGCCACCGGGTTCAAAGTCCGCAGCGGTCATAGCTGTCTTGACTGCCCCTGGAGCAATCCCAAAGACCTGAATACCAGCCTCAGCATAGTCTAGAGCCAACTGCTTGGTAAAGCCAGCTAAGGCGTGCTTAGACGAGGTATAGGCGTGACCACCTCCGCCAGCTAGACTTGAAGCAATCGAACACATATTGATGATGATTCCTTTTTTATTTTCCAGCATTTGCGTCAAATAATAACGAGTCAACTCAACAGGAGTCATATAGTTGATTTCAAAAATCTCTTGAATTTCCTGCGCTGATTGTTCCAAAAGTGGTTTGTAATCATCCAAAACTCCTGCAGTATTGCACAAAACATCCACCTGAGAACACCAGTCAAAAATTGGCTCCAAGTCCAAGGTCAAATCTCTCTGTAAAAAGTAAAAATCACGCTCTAAGAGTGGATTTTCACCTTGGTCAACTCCATAAACTTGATAGCCCTTCTCTAAAAAGAGTCGAGCTTGAGCCAGACCAATCCCTGAACTTACTCCCGTGATCAATACACGTCTAGTCATGCACTTCTACCCAATCTGTCGCCAAAACATCACAAGGTGTCGGGCTCCACATGGAAAAACCTTCCCCTTCTCCAGACACGTTGATTAGGAAATAAGGCGTCACTTCAAGTGCAACCCCGTTTTGCTCGATAGTGTCAAAAAGCTGCACATAGTTTTCAGCCCCTCCCCAGCCAGTTCGTACATATTTTTTCTTGGCCTTTAACCCAGGCAGGATTTCTTCAAATGTCATGATGTTCTCCTTTAATTCTACATTCTTCATTTAATTATAACAAAAAACCGTTTTCCAACGGCTTTTTGACTGTATATCTGCTAAATTCTTCCTACCACTGCAATCCGGCTTCTCTAATTTCTTTCTTAGAAGCGAATTTACCATTTGGTCTGTGCCATCTTCCGTTTTTATCTCTAAAGTAGCCACCTGAATTTGTTGATTGTGAGTTTGATTCCTGGCTTTCTTCCTTTTCTTGTGCGGCTTGGCGAGCTTTTTCCTGTTCTTCTTCTTTTGCTTTCTTTTCAGCTGCTTCTTTTTCTTCTGCCTCTTTCTTGGCTTTTTCCTCAGCTTCCTTCTTAGCCTTTTCTTTTTCTTCTTTTATCTTTGCATCTTCAACTGTATTCTTAGCAGTACCATCCAAATAATTGATTTCAGCATTAGCTGAAACATTGTCTAGAATAACATGCGTCACTGAATACTGATCAACCTTTTCTTTACTACCACCCAATTTGATTTCCAAGAGTTTGCCATTTTCATCTATTCCCACATACTGTAATTCAATTTGTCTCGGAATCAATTCATCTTTCTGATAGATTGGGGTCACCTTGTAGTCAAGATAGTAGTTTGGGTGATTGGCCAACCAAGAATCCAATCGATTTTCATAATAAAGCATACTACTTTGGTTTTGATCATCTGTTCCAAAATAATTTCCAGCATTGAGCCAATTAGTCATAGGGACCAAGTTTTTCTTTTCATCGTTTAATCCACTAAACTGGTACCCAATCAGATGGCCTCGACTCATCAGCCAAGCTTCTTTTTTACCATCACCATAAAAGAATTTATAGTTGTGCCATCCAACTGGATCATAAGTCAACTTAGGTTCTCTCTTCTCAGTTGGCTCATCGCTGTCCTTGAGTTGAATATGAGCACCCGTCGCGCGTGATTTGGAATCCAATTCCCCAAGTTCTAACTGCTTTTCATTTTTAAAAGGCAAGAGTCCAGCTTCTTTAAACAACTTTTCATCGAACTTGGCTTGCTTCTGAAACTGTTTGTTCTACCTTATGACCAGAACAAGCAACAATTGTTGTTACTGAAAGTAAGGCAAGTGAAAGGGTGAGCAACTTTTTCATAAAAAACTCTTTTATTTTGTATAATAACTATATTAATTCTTCCTTTTACATTTTACTATCATTTTGCTAATTATTCAAGAATAAGGAGGTTATTATTATCCTATTTTCTTCCTTTGTCCAAAACAAAAACGATAACCACTTTGCAGCAGTTACCGTTGATTTTTTTGATTAGTCTTTCCCACCAAGTCTACTATTGATGGTCATCATGATGCTGGCTATTTTCTCACCCCAGTAAGGATCAGAAGCATAGCGAACATTCATTCCAGTTGCTTTGTTTCCAAGGTGGTCTCTGCCGTAGTCAATGTAATTCTCACGAATCCACTTGGCAGCTCCTAGAATCCCTTTATCCACATTATCAAAGCTCTTGGCTGAGAGATATGGGCTAGTATCATAAGCCGCAATACCAAAGAAGTTATTCTTATCTCTGGCAATTTGACTGCGACCCCAAGCACTTTCAAGGGCACTATGGGCCATCAAGTAAAGAGCATTGACACCGTAACGTTCCTCAGCCTCTTTGAAAGTCGCTCCTTTACCCGCTAGAGGACTATCCTGCAAGTTCATCATCGAATACAGTTTATTCAACTCAGCTGCACTATAATTACTTGGTTCTCTCAAGTTTTTAAAGAGGAAAGGATTTTTAATGGTAAAGCCATCAAAATGTTCCCCGTCAGTTGAGTAGTACTTCTTACCAATAACCATAGCAGATGTGTGTGGAGCTACTTTGATACTCGTATAAGGAGAGAGTTCATGGTAGAGGAATTTCCCATCACTAGTATAATGAGGGATAAACTCGCTTCCTTCATCCACTGCTGTCAAATCACTTTGATTCATATAGCCAGACAAACCTGAAATCGAAACTGCAAGTCGGCCACCTTTTCGAGTAGAGCTATCCAGTGAAACGATGCTTCCTTGGTTAATGTAACTCAAAATTTCTCCAGATGCACTATAGACATAGGCAGTGATTGGTTTAACTTTGTAATATTTGGTTTTATCCGCAACATGCCATCTACCAGAAGCATCCAAGGTATGACCATCCACAGTTTCATTTTTTGCCATATAACCGCCTGATTTTAGATAGTACCAAGCTTGGTTAACTGAATCATAAATCAGCTCTTTTTCTGCCATCTTCCCATTCGACTTGAGGTAGAACCAATTATTCTTGTACCAAACCCACTCACTTGTGGCCATGTAGCCGCCTGATTTTAGATAATAGTAGCCATTATCCCAGAGCCATTCTTTATTGGCGTAATTTCCATCAGCCTTAATATAGAACCAAGAGTTATATTTCTTATCAAAGAGCCAGCCCTTTCCTGCTTTTGCTCCGCTGGTCGTCACATAACTGCGGTCAATCCAAGTTTCTGTAGAAAGGTAGCCGCCTGATTTGAAATGGTAATCCTTGCCTTTAATGGTTTTCCAACCTTTTTCAGCATAGGTTCCGTCCTCTTTCAGGTAGAACCAAGACTGGTAATTTTTATCAAAGAACCACTCTGATTTTAGTTTGGCACCACTCTTAGCAACATAGAAGCGGTCAATCCAACTTTCTGTAGAAAGATAGCCACCTGATTTGAAATGGTAATCTTTTCCATCAATTGTTTGCCAGCCTTTTTCTACATAGTCGCCTTCGGCATTGAGATAGAACCATGATTCGTAATTTTTATCAAAAATCCAGCTTGTTTTCGCCTTATGGCCACTTGAAGTTACATAAGATTTTCCAAGCCAGGTATTTGTAGCCAGATAACCACCCTTTTTGAAGTAATAATCTTTCCCTTTAACTGTTTGCCAACCGTTTTCTGCGTAGTTGCCATCCGCTTTCAGGTAGAACCAACTACTATAATTAGCATCATAGATCCAAGACTGTTTTACCTTATTTCCTTTATCAGATAGATAGTGAGAGCCAAGCCAGGTATTTTTTAAGATTTTCCCTTGAGAATTGACATAGTACTGGTCTTCACCTTGAGTGATCCACTCATCTTTGGCCATTTTTCCATCTTCTTTAAGGTAATATTTTTCCTGCCCTTGACTAATCCACTCGTTTTTGGCTTTCTGACCATCAGACTTGAGGTAAAGCCAGCTCTGTCCTTCTTGGTCAAAAAGCCACTGGTCCTTAGCCTTGGCACCATTAGCATTGACATAATATTGGTTGACCCAAGTATTTGTAGCCAAGATTCCATTAGCATCAAAATAGTAATCCTTACCACCAACAGTCAGCCAGCCGTTTTCTGCACGTTGTCCATCAGCCTTAAGATAAAACCAATTCTGATACGTTTGGTCAAAGATCCACTGGTTGGTTGCTGGTTTTCCATCAGCTTTGAGGTAGGTCTTTCCTTTCCAAGTCCCTTCATCTGCTTTAGCTGTTTCTAGTACAGTAAAAAAACACCCCAATAAGCCAGCACTTACTAGGGCCACTTTCCATCGTTTCATTTAAATGCTCCAATAACGTTTTCTAAACCCTATTGTAACATAGTTAACCGACGAAAATATTACAAATTGATGAAGATTCTATTTCTTGTTGACGATAAGGAAGACCTAGCTTATCTCAGACTGGCTTTGACTTCTTGACGGAGATCTTCTAAACTGCTAATGCCGTATTTGTCCATGACTTTTGGCAGATTTTCGATGATATCAGGACAGGCATAAGGATTGGTAAAGTTGGCTGTTCCAACTCCGATGGCAGATGCCCCAGCCAGATACATTTCTAGCGCTGCTTCAGCCGAATCCACTCCTCCCATTCCAATGATGGGCAGGTCTGTTGTTTGAGCTACTTGTCGGATGAGTTTGAGGGCTACTGGAAAAACTGCTGGACCTGACATTCCACCAGTTCCATTGGCTAGGATTGGTTTTTTGGTTTTAAGGTCAAATCGCATACCGACTAGAGTATTGATCATGGTTAAGCCACTTGCTCCTGCATCTTCTGCGGCTTTAGCAATAGTGACAACATCCGTTACACTAGGGGTTAACTTGACATAGACTGGCACATCAGAGGCTTCCACAGCTGCTTTTACCACTTCATAAGCTAAATCAGGATCTTGCCCAATCAAAAGTCCATGATTACCGTGATCCACATTCGGACAAGAGATATTGAGCTCAATAGCTTTTACATTTGCTGCCTTGGAAATCCCCTGAGAAACGGCAGCGTACTCTTGTTTTGAAAAGCCTGCAACATTGGCGATGATGGGAAGCGTAGGATGCTCTCTTTCCAGCCAAGGCAGTTTTTCAGCTAAAACAGCTTCTAAACCAGGATTTTGCAAACCGATTGCATTAAGCATACCAGCAGGTGTCTCTGCAACCCTGGGAGTAGGATTCCCAAAACGCGGTTCAAGTGTCGTTGCCTTGATCATAATAGAGCCTAAAAGGTCTAAATCATAGTACTTGGCATACTCCTGACCAAAACCAAAACAGCCTGATGCTGGTATGATAGGATTTTTCAAATCCAATCCCGGTAGAGAAACTTGTAAACGTTTGTTAGTCATGACTTTCTCCTTATAATACAACTGTTCCTGTGCGGAAAACAGGGCCATCTTCACAGACGCGTTGGCTGACAGTCTCACTATCTGGCACTTTTAGGACACAGGCATAGCAAGCCCCCATCCCACAAGCCATACGAGATTCCAGAGATAGATAGGCTCTTGGATGATCATAAAATCTTTGATTGATATACTTCATCATTCCAGGCGCACCACATGAGTAAACAGCATCAAATTGACTGTCTAAATCATTGATGACGACAGAAACATTTCCCTTGATGCCATAAGAACCATCATCTGTCGTTACAAAAACCTGACCATATTGGGCCAATTCGGTTTCGAGAATCACAGCATCCTTGTTGGCAAAACCGAGGACTGCCACTACTGTCACGCCACGCGCATGCAATTCCTTGGCTACTTCGAGCAAAGGTGGAACGCCAATCCCACCACCAACGAGGAGGACTTGACTCTGGTCGTCTAGGTCAGACAAGTCAAAACCATTTCCCTGAGGCCCCATCACATCAAGAGTATCTCCCTGCCTTAAGGTTGAAAAAATAGCTGTCCCAGCCCCCTCAATCCGATAAATGAGGTGGCACTGCTTGTTTGCCTTGTCAATAGACGAAATTGAAATAGGACGGCGCAAGAGATGGGCATCATCAGGCACACGCAGATGAAGAAATTGACCTGCTCGCATGGCTTCAACCATCTCCCCTTCTAGGACTAATTCAAAGATTGCTGGCGCAATTTCCTCTTGTGCGACCACCTTCATGGTTTCCAAACGAATAGCACCCAAACGTTTCTTACATGTGGGATTCATGACTTTTCCTCCTTAAATTTAAGGGGACCAGATAAAGAAAAGGCCTTGCTAATGCAAGGCCTCAGTTGGGTTAGGCTAGAACTCATGCGCACACTTAAAAAGTCCCCACAGAGAGCCCCTTATCCCTTTTATCTGACACCTTGTGAGTCTCTCTGGACTCCCCTTAAAGGTTAAATTTGTATTAGTATACTCTTTCAAAGAAAAAAAGTCAAGTAGAAAACGAACATTCTACTTGACTTTACTGGATTATTTTTCACGAATGACTTCGACTTTGTAGCCATCAGGATCCTTGACAAAGTAATAATTTGGTGGGTTACCTGGTAGGCCTTTGGGCTCTGTAACCTCATAGCCTTTGTTGCTATGTTCTTGATGAAGTGCCTCAAGGTCAGGTGTACTAAGGGCGATATGAGCAAAGCCATCTCCTACCACATAAGGGCCGTGGTCATAGTTATAGGTCAATTCCAACTCGTAGTCATCACCATCAAGTCCTAAATAGACAATGGTGAAAGCATGATCTGGAAAATCTCTGCGACGCAATTCTTTAAATCCAAAAGCATCTTGATAAAATGCGATTGATTTTTCAAGGTTTTCTACTCGCAAGCAAGTGTGTAACATTTTTGAAGCCATATATTCTCCTTTATTTTTAAAAAGACTGGGACAATCCTGTTCCAGTCTTATCAATTATTATTTACCAAGTTTTGCTTTAGCTGCATCTGCAAGAGCTGTGAAAGCTGCTGCATCGTTAACAGCCAAGTCAGCAAGCATTTTACGGTTAACTTCGATTTCAGCCAATTTCAAACCATGCATCAATTGTGAGTATGAAAGTCCGTTCAAACGAGCTGCCGCATTGATACGAGTGATCCACAATTTACGGAAATCACGTTTTTTCTGACGACGGTCACGGTATGCATAGTAGTAAGAGTTCATTACTTGTTCTTTTGCAGTACGGAACAAGATGTGTTTAGCTCCATAGTAACCTTTTGCTAATTTAAGAATACGTTTACGACGTTTGCGTGATACAACGCCACCTTTAACACGTGCCATGTTTTATTTCCTCCAAATATTTCCTAGAATTGTTTACTTACTGTTAGGCTATTATTTCAAGCGAGTAAGCATTGCTTTGATACGTTTGAAATCTCCTGAATGCACCATAGATGCTTTACGAAGATGACGACGTTGTTTCTTAGTTTTTCCGTGGAAACGGTGAGAAGTGTAAGCACGGAAACGTTTAAGTCCACCAGAACCTGTACGTTTGAAACGTTTAGCTGATGCGCGGTGTGTTTTTTGTTTTGGCATGATTTTTTCTCCTTTATTTAACTTTCTGACAATTATTTTTTGTCAGTTGCTGGCGCCAACTGCATGAACATTTGGCGTCCATCCATCTTAGCTCGTTGTTCAATGATCGCAATATCTTGTGTTGCTTCAGCAAACTCGGCTAAAACTTTTGCACCAATCTCTTTATGGGTGATCATACGCCCTTTAAAGCGAATGGATACCTTAACTTTATTTCCTTTTTCAAGGAACTTGCGTGCATTGCGAAGTTTTGTGTCAAAGTCACCCTTGTCAATAGTTGGACTCAGACGAACTTCTTTCACAGTAACAACACTTTGTTTTTTACGTTGTTCTTTTTGCTTTTTCTGGTACTCAAATTTGAACTTACCGTAGTCCATAATTTTAGCAACAGGCGGTTTTGCTTGGGGTTGGATCAATACTAAATCAACATTTGCACTATCAGCCAATGCTTGCGCTTCGCTGAGTGGCTTGATGCCTAGCTGTTCTCCCTCAAGACCGATCAAGCGAACTTCACGTACACGAATTTCATCATTGATGAATAAGTCTTGCTTTGCTATGGTTTTCACCTCTTTTTTATTATTAGAGAAAAACAATAGCGGACTCGTAATAATACAAGCCCGCACGTTATGATAGCGTTTCTTAGAAACTTTTCATCCGTAGGGCCAGGCAACTTGATGTCACAAGGCGAGAAGCTCTCACTTCTGCTTTTCTCAACTTTTATATGATACCAAGTTTTCTATTCCTTGTCAAGATAAAAAGTCAATTTTTTAAAAACTTTGTCTATCTTATCGAACCGTTTCAATTCGCCAACTATTCCATCCTTTAAAGCGGATAGCCCCTTGCTGGTCAGTTCGGTAAATCTTACTCTTGATGGATTCTAGTCGTGTCAAGGTTTCCTGATGGGGAAGTTTCGTACGATTGCTCTTTCCGACTGAAATGAGAGTAATTTGTGGTTTGATTTTTTCTAGGAAAGCTGGATTTGATGAGGTTCTAGCACCATGTTGGCCTGCTTTCAAGACATCCACATCTAAGTCAGGGTATTGCTTTAGAAGATCCTTCTCTCCCTTCTCTTTCAAATTTCCTGTGAAGAGAAAGTGCTTATCTAAGAGTTTTCCATAAAGAACCAGGGAACCATCACGATCCCCATCTCCAATCTGCCTTGGAGATAGGACTTCTAAGTAACTGCCAAAAATCGGGAAATTCTCCCCAGCTGCCACACTACGTACCTTGTTTTGACTTGCTTCTAGTTCTGCTACAAATTCCTTCTGTGTCAGACTTCCTTTTGATACTAAAATCTCTCCGACATGGAAAGCCTTTGTTACTTCTAGCAAATCGCCAATATGCTCCTTATCTGTATTTGTCAAAATCAGCTGGTCAATCTTGTCTACTCCTCGACTTTTAAGATAGGGAATCAAGGTTCTCTGGGCATTGCTGGTTGTCGCCTTTTCTTGCCAAGCTTGGATTTTCTTGTCAGATTCTGCCTTACCACCCACATCTATGAGAATGGTCTTACCAGTTACATCCCGTAGGAAAATACTTTCACCTTGCCCCACATCCAACATGGTGATTTCATTTTCAAGTGGATGCTTGGTCAGGAAAAAGAGACCCACAATAAAGAGACTGAATACTGCTAGTCTTTTAATGTTTTTCCTCATATCATATAGCAAGGCTAATGAAACTAAGAGGAGAATCAACAGCCATGTGGTGGGTTGACCAAGGACCAGGGGCCTACTTGCCAGCTGCGATACCAAGCGAATGATGTTCTCCAACCACTCAAAGACAAAGTTAAACTGAGTGACTGGGTAAACAAAAGACAGAATAAATAAGATGGACAAAAGTGGCAAAAAGACCACATCAAACAGAAAGGAAAAGACAAAGGTCAAAAGGATAGACCAAGGCTGAAATTCTGCAAAATAGAAGGATAGAATAGGCAATATTCCCAAGGAAATGACCAGACTTTCTCTAGCAACAGTCTTGAGTCCCTCCCCTTCTTTACTAGTCATGGTCAAGATAAAAGCGTATGCGCAGGACAAGACTCCTCCTGCTGTCAAGAAAAAGTTGGGCATGATGATAAAGAGGACAAGCACCGTCAAGGCAAAATTATCCAAACCCTTAACACCATGTTGGGCCAGTAACTTTTGCAAGAGACTGCGAATGACTGAAGCTGAAAATCCTGTCAGACCTGCATAGATAAGGGAAAAGGGATAGGTCAGCCACTTCAACTTTTCTTGAGTCAAGCCCAATCGTAAGAGGAGTTTCTTAAAGGCATCCATAAAGAAGCCCACTTGCATACCTGACAAGGCAAATAGATGGATAATACCAAGACTGGAATAGAGCTCATTCATCTCCTCAAAATCAGTATCTAGATGTCCGAAAAGAAGACCTGTCATATAGTTGCGCATAGGATCTGGAAAGTGCATCTTAATCCAAACTACAGCCTTTCGACGTAAACTAGACAGATTTTCTCCTATATCCCAACTGCTAATCTTTTTCATTGACTGGATACTCTTGATAGTCAAAGTTTGGTAAATTCCTTGAGTCTTCAGATAGGCTTGGTAGTCAAAGCCACCAAAATTTCTCTGCCCTTCTGGATCGGACAGTTTTCCTTCTAGTTCTATCTCATAAAGATCTGTCAAGGCTTGAAATTTCTCTTTCTCCTCCTCGGACTGGAGTTTATAGTAAACTTGGAAAGTATTTTCGTCAGCCTTGCCACGGAAGGACAGACTATCTCCATTGACCTTGATGGTATCTGGTAAAATCCTCACCTTCTCTACAGACGCAACTAAGTCTTGACTGGCTTGTGTCAGTTGCCAATTTTGAAACAAAAACCAAATTCCAAAAACTCCACAAATCGCTAGAACTTTTCCAGCCGGTTTCCAAGGAAATTGGAAAAAGAGACAGACAAGCAAAAAAACAAAACCTAGCAGTGCGAGATAGGACACTCCAAAAATAGCATAGTAAAGCCAGAGTAACATAAAACTCAGATAGATTAGGGGGATAGGGGAATTCTTAATCCACTGTAACATAGTCTTTTAACTTTTCTATCGTTTTGGCACCAATGCCAGAGACTTTCTTTAATTCATCTACCGACTTGAATTTGCCATTTGCCTCACGATGGTCGATAATATCCTGCGCTCGTTTTCCTCCCAAGCCTTTGACCTGTTTTAGTTCTTCCAGACTAGCTTTATTGAGGTTGACCTTCTTATCTTTACTTGTCGAAGGAGTCGTTCCAGAGGCAGCCTGCTGACTAGCCGCTTCTTCTCCCTTAGTTGGAACATAGACAAGAGCCTCATCACTGACTTTCTGTGCGAGATTGAGCGATTTACTATCTGCTTCCTCTGTCAATCCACCAGCTTTCTGAACGGCATCATGAACACGACTCCCTACTGGTAAATCATAAATTCCTGGCGATTTAACAGCACCTTTGACATCTACTGTGATCTGATCTTGTTCAAGAGACTCGTCCTTTTCTTCCTTTTTCACTTCTTTTTCAGACGATGAATCCTTTGAAACAGCGGCAACTTCAGCCTGCAAATTTGTTTCTTTCACAGATGTTTGTGAACTTGGTTTTAGCAGGAAAAATCCGCCTAAGGCAAGACCCAAACCTGCACAGATGACAATGATTTTATACTCTTTGATTTTCTCGATAATTGCTTCCATATTTTCTCCTCTCTTAAGTTATTCGCAAGAGAAAGAAAAAACAGTCGAAAATTTCTTTTCAACTGCTTATTTATTTGCAAAATAGTCTTCCTTAGTTAAGACATAATGAACCCTTGTGATCATTCGACCTGGTTCTTTATTATCCATTCTGGCATAGGGTTCTTCGTGGGAAAAACGCATACCTGACTTCTCCATGACCTTTCCTGATGCGGGATTGTCTTTATCGTGAAGAGCGGTCAACTTGTTCATTCCAATCTGCTCAAAAGCCAGCTCAATCACGGCACGATTGGCTTCTGTCGTCAATCCTTGATTCCAATATTTTTTATTGACAATGTAGCCAATGGCTGCCTTCTTAAGAACAGTATCGATCTTGTGCAAGTCAATGGTACCAATAAACTTGCCGTTATTTTTTAATTCGATTCCCCAACGGCCCAAGGGATTAGCCAAGTAAAACTGAGCAATGTTGTTCTTGGTTTCTTCTAAGCTTTGATTTGTTGGAAAAGTGTAGCGTGTATTTTCTCTGTCTGAGGCATACTCAAACATAGCTTCTGCATCGTCCAAGGTTACAGGTCGGAGCAATAAACGCTCCGTTTCTATAGATGGATACTGGGCAAATTTCACAAATATTGATTCCATACTTTTTCCTCCATTAGAGCTTGATTTTCACTAGTCTAGCATAAATAAATTTGGATGACAAGTTTTTCTTGATTTTTGAAGCGGTTTCATATACAATAAAACCATCACATTTTTGATTTATGAGCTGGAATGTGACAACCAAAACAAGACCGTCAATTGAAAGGTAGGTTATCTCTATGTTAATCGGAATTCCAAAAGAAATTAAAAATAACGAAAACCGTGTTGCCCTCACTCCTGCTGGCGTCCACAGTTTAGTCAGTCGTGGACATCGTGTTCTCATCGAAACAAATGCTGGTCTCGGTTCAGGATTTACTGATGCAGACTATCAAAAGCAAGGAGCTGAGATTGTCGCAACTGCTGCTGAAGCCTGGGCTGCCGAGTTGGTCGTGAAAGTAAAAGAACCACTAGCTTCTGAATATGGTTATTTGCGCGACGATCTTCTCCTCTTCACCTACTTGCACATGGCCGCTGCTCCAGAATTAGCAGGTGCTATGTTAGCAGCCAAAACAACAGGAATTGCCTATGAAACTGTTCGTGACAATCAAGGACAACTACCACTCCTCGTTCCTATGAGTGAGGTTGCAGGTCGTATGGCTGTTCAAATCGGAGCTCACTTCCTTACTAAGCAAGCTGGTGGTTCTGGTGTCCTACTAGGTGGTGTACCAGGTGTTCCAAAAGGAAAAGTAACCATCATCGGTGGTGGTGTCGTCGGTACACATGCTGCCCGCATCGCCCTTGGTCTTGGTGCTCAAGTGACTATTTTAGATATCAGCGCTAAGCGTCTCTCGGTTCTAGAAGAAGTCTTTGGAAACCAAATTCAAACTCTTATGTCTAATTCATTCAACATCGAAGCAAGTGTGAGAGATGCTGATGTAGTGATTGGTGCGGTTCTCATCCCTGGTGCCAAAGCACCAAAATTGGTGACAGATGAGATGGTCAAACAAATGCGTCCAGGCTCTGTCATCGTTGATGTTGCCGTTGACCAAGGTGGCGTTATCGAGACAGCTGACCGTGTGACAACGCACGATGAACCTGTCTATGAAAAACATGGTGTTCTCCACTATGCCGTTGCCAATATCCCTGGTGCGGTCGCCCGTACTTCAACCATCGCCCTAACCAATGTCACTCTTCCTTATATCGAAGCTCTTGCTGGCAAAGGATTCGCACAAGCAATTGCTGAAGATGAGGGCTTGCGTCAAGGTGTGACCACTTATAAAGGTTACTTAACTAGCCTCCCAGTTGCTCAAGGCCTCGCTAAAGAGCACACGTCTATCGACGAACTTGTTTAAAGCTAGACACTCATTAAAAAAAGCAGTTCACATCTGAACTGCTCTTTTTTTGCTATTCTGTTTCTTGGTTATTTTCTTCAACCTTAACTGGAGCTGGTTCATAAGCTCGGATAATCTGAGCGACAACTGGATGGCGAACCACATCCTTGGCTGAAAAATGAACAAAGTCGATTTGGTGAATGTTCTTGAGCTTTTCTTGAGCATCAATCAAACCGGACTTAACATTGCGTGGCAGGTCAATCTGGCTGATATCTCCATTGACAATCATCTTAGAATTAAAGCCTAAACGAGTCAAGAACATCTTCATCTGCATGATGGTCGTATTTTGTGCTTCATCCAAAATAACAAAAGCATCGTCCAAGGTCCGCCCACGCATGTAGGCAAGGGGTGCAATTTCAATGATTTCACGCTCCATGAGACGGGTCGTTTGGTCTTTCCCAAGAATCTGATACAAGGCATCATAAACTGGTCGAAGATAAGGATCCACCTTCTCCTTGAGATCACCTGGAAGAAATCCTAGACTCTCACCTGCTTCCACTGCTGGACGAGTAAGGATAATCCGCTTGACCTGCCCACGTTTAAGGGCAGTCACTGCCAAGGTCACTGCAAGAAAGGTCTTCCCTGTCCCTGCAGGTCCGATTCCAAAGGTCACATCATGCTGTTTGACACTGTCCACATAAAGTTTTTGACCCAAGGTTTTGACACGGATCGGTTTCCCAGTATTGTCCTTGATAATTTCTTCTTCGTAAAGGGCGACAAACTTGTCGATTTCATCGTTTTTGACCATGCTAATCGCAGTCACCACATCTGGCGTGCCAACGGTCATTCCTCGATTCACCAAGACCATCAAAGCCTGGATAACCTGACGGGCTTCCTCACAGGCAGACTCTTCTCCGATAACCTGGACAATTTCTGTACGGGCATGAATCACCACATCAAGCTCTTCTTCCATCAAACGAAGATAGCGCTCATTGGAACCAAAAAGATGGAACAAGTCATCTGGATGACTCAGTTGAATGTCTATTGAATGTTCCTTCAAATAAAGAACCTCTCTAATCCGTTTATTTCTTTTTATTATAGCAAAGAGAACAATAAAATACTAGCCTCATCTCATTGTCTCTAGTGTTCTAAGTATTCTTGCCAGATGGCGTCAAAGTCTCCTAGGTTAAAAGAGAAGCTGGCATGCTCCTCCAAAAAGCGACTCACCTCATCAAAATCATCCGTGTGTTTTGGAAAAGCTGACTCCTCAAAAGCGAGATCTGCCAAGATGGCTTTGGGGCTATTACTTTTAGGATTGCGCTCGGTCATGAGCCAAGTGTAAAATGATTTTCTCAATTCTTTCTCCTATCAAGATTTTTTTGATGACACTTTTCTGATTCTTGAAAATTACTGGACTTAGCCTCTGAAACGTAATGGTTTATAAAATCCGTTTTCGCATCTGTATAGGCGTCTCGGTTGTGTTCAAATTTTTTCCACAAACTGAGTTTTAATTCCTGATACGCTTGGGCAATATCTGGATGCTGGCAGAGATAATCTCTAAAATAAATCTCGTCATGATCTCCCGTCATTCGCAAATGTAAATGAAAAACTTTCTCAGCAAATCCCTGCTCTGTATATCCTTTATTTAGCGAAATCCTGTTAGGACTCTCCGACATCACTAGCCAACCATTCTTCACCAATAAATCCCTAACTCTTGCTAAATCCTCTATTTTACCTACTTCTAACAGAATATCAACGATATTTTTGGCCCAAATATTAGGGATAGCAGTGCTACCGATATGTTCTATTCTTTTAATAACATTTGCACCCAATATTTTTTTCAGACTTGTTTTTTCCGATTCATACCAGTCTTTCCACTCTGACCTGTGCTCTACTAGAAAAATAGGAAAAAGTTGCCAGAGTTCCTCTAAACTCATTTCTTCAAGTTTCTTTATCATGTCTATAAGGTTTAAATCAACTCTGTACCAAACTGGTCTTGCTTGATTTTACCAGCCTTCATCAAGCCACCGAGTGCTTTCTTGAACTGGCCTTTTGAGATGCCAAAGGTTGCCTTGATGTCATCAGGAGATGACTTATCATTTAAGGTCATGAAACCGCCATTGCTTTCCAAGTAGGTCAAAATCATCTGAGCATCATTTTCCAACATTTCAAAGGAACGTGGTTTGAGGGATAGGTTCAGAGTTCGGTCAACCTCGCGGAAACCAATGACACGCGCATCTAACACTTGCCCCAAACGTGGCTCTGCGTAGCGCTCACTTGGGTGAATGAAACCAAGCATGTTATTCTCTGGCAGATAGACAAAGGTTCCTGATAGCTTGAGACGATAAACAATAGCTGGCCAGTTTTGGTTCTGCATGTTGTTGTAGGCAGGACGAGCCAGACGTTGGAAGTCTTCCTGATACGCCAAGAGTCCCCAGATACGGTCTTTCTTGTCCACCTCAAGACGGATGTAAAGTTTATCACCTTTCTTAGGCCAGAGTTCCTTGAGCTCAGGGAGGATATCGAGTGACACAACGATTTCTTTATCAGGTAGACCGGTATCAACAAAAACACCCAAGTCCTTACGAACTTCCGTTACGGTTCCCCAACCAAATTGGTCCTGAGTTGCAGTCACTTCTATGGTTGTCAGGCGGAGTTTTTGCTTCATATCCGTGTAGGCAAAGCCTTTGACCGTATCCCCTACTGTATGTTGACCTTCTTCCTTGGCAAGTGCATAGGTTTGACCATCCTTTTGCACAAAGTAAAAACGGTCATTTTCATCGATGATAAGTCCAACGATAAAACTTGCAAGATTTGTATTCATATTTCCTTCTTTCGAATAAAACTCAGCCAGCAATGCCAACTGAGTTTTTCTGTTTATTTTTAGACTTCCAAGATTTCCTTTTCTTTATTGGCAGTCATGTCGTCGATGTGTTTCACAGCGTCGTCTGTTACTTTTTGAATATCTTTTTCAAGAGTCTTCAATTCGTCTTCAGTGATTTCTTTTGCTTTTTCTTGTTTCTTAGCTTCGTCCATAGCATCACGACGGATGTTACGAATAGCCACTTTAGCATTTTCACCGACCTTCTTCACTTCTTTAGCAAGGTCACGACGAGTTTCTTCTGTAAGAGCTGGGATAACCAAGCGAATAACAGAGCCGTCATTAGCTGGTGTAATACCAAGATCAGAAGCGTTCAAGGCACGTTCGATGTCTTTCAATGAAGACTTGTCAAATGGCGTTACCAACAAGACACGCGCTTCTGGAATAGTGATAGAAGCGATTTGGTTAAGAGGAGTTTCGACTCCATAGTATTCTACGTGGATACGGTCTAGCAAGCTCGCGTTGGCACGACCGGCACGGATACCACCAAATTCACGAGCAAGTGATTGGTGAGACTGGGTCATTCTCTCTTTAGCTTTTTCTACAATTGCATTAGCCATAATTTTCTTATTCCTTTTCTTCGATATTGTTTGAAACTGTTGTTCCGATATTTTCACCAAATACAACACGTTTGATGTTGCCTGGTTGGTTCATGTTAAAGACAACCAAGTCAATGTCGTTGTCCATAGAGAGAGTTGAAGCAGTTGAATCCATGATACGAAGACCTTTATTGATAACGTCACGGTGGGTCAATTCTTCAAACTTAACGGCAGTTTTGTCTTTCTTAGGATCGGCATTGTAAACACCGTCTACACCATTTTTAGCCATAAGGATGGCATCCGCTTCGATTTCAGCTGCACGAAGGGCTGCTGTTGTATCTGTTGAGAAGTAAGGTGAACCAATCCCAGCACCAAAGATAACGATACGACCCTTTTCAAGGTGGCGAAGGGCACGTCCACGTACATAAGGTTCTGCCACTTGTTGCATCGCAATGGCAGTTTGCACACGCGTATCGACACCAACTTGTTGCAATGAATCTGCCATCACAAGAGCATTCATCACGGTCCCAAGCATTCCAGTGTAATCTGCCTGAACACGGTCCATTCCTGCTTCTGCAGCAGGTTCTCCACGCCAGAGATTTCCTCCACCAATAACAAGGGCAATTTCGATACCTAAGCTATGAACTTCTTGAATCTCTTTTGCAATTGTTTGAACTGTTTGGATATCAATCCCTACGCCACGCTCACCGGCAAGGGCTTCACCTGATAACTTGATTAAAATACGTTTATACTTGGGGTTCGCCATTTTTACTCTCCTTTTTTTATCCTACCTATTTTATCACAATTTCTAAGATTTTTATAGTATCATGAGCAATTCTTTAAAAAAAATTAGACCGTTAAAAATTCCTCTAAGTCGGTAAGAGCACGCTCTGCAATTTTTTCATAACGGGCCTTCTTATCACGGATACGCTCGCCTTCTAACTCCTTGATAATACCGAAATTGACATTCATGGGTTGGAAATGTTTGCTATCTGCATGAGTGATGTAATGCGCCAGACTTCCAATCGCTGTTGTCTCTGGGAAAATAGCCTCACTTTCTCCCTTGAAGAGACGAGCCGCGTTAATACCTGCAACTAGACCTGATGCCGCTGACTCAACATAGCCTTCCACACCCGTCATCTGACCAGCAAAGAAAAGGTTTGGTTGTTTCTTAGAACGATAGGTTTGCTCAAGAAGATTTGGTGAATCCATGTAAGAATTGCGGTGCATGACCCCATAACGAACAAACTCCGCATTTTCAAGACCTGGAATCATTTGGAAGACACGCTTTTGTTCTCCCCATTTGAGGTGGGTCTGGAAACCGACGATATTATAGAGGCTACCAGCCGCATTGTCCTGACGAAGCTGGACAACTGCATACGGTGTTTTGAACTCGCCATCACGAGGCCCCGTATAGTCGTCTGGGTACTCCAGACCAACTGGTTTCATAGGACCATAAAGCATGGTTTTAATGCCACGCTTGGCCATGACTTCGATAGGCATACAACCTTCAAAGTACTTTTCTTTTTCAAACGAATTCAGCGGTGCTTCTTCAGCATTGACCAAGGCTTCATGAAAATCCATAAACTCTTGCTTGGTCATTGGAGCATTGAGGTAGGCCGCCTCTCCCTTGTCATAACGAGACTTGAGATAGACCTTGTTCATATCGATGGTGTTAACGTCGATAATCGGCGCCGCCGCGTCATAGAAATAGAAACCATCACCGTCATTAAGGGCATGAATCTTCTCAGCTAGAGCATCACTGGTTAAAGGACCAGTAGCGACAACTGTAATAACATCGGTCGGCAATTCTGTAATTTCATCACGAACCACCTCAATTAAGGGATGATTAGCCACTTTTTCAGTCACCATTTGAGAGAAACCATCACGGTCCACCGCAAGGGCTCCGCCTGCAGGAACACGTGTAGCTTCTGCTGATTCCAAGATAACAGAACCCAAGCGACGCATTTCTTCCTTGAGGAGACCCACTGCATTTGTCAGAGCATCGCCACGAAGAGAATTGGAACAAACTAACTCCGCAAAATTGTCTGTTTTATGCTGAGGTGTTGATTTGACACCACGCATTTCATAAAGTTTAACAGGAATACCACGCTCTGCGATTTGGTAGGCTGCTTCCGAACCCGCCAACCCAGCACCGATAACATTGATATAAGATTGAGACATGACACTAATACCTCTTTGGATGGAAACTAGCCCATATTTAAATAACTAACCGGACTGTTTGACACCCACAAATCTTTCTAAATTTTCTTTTACTAGTATAACAAAAAAAGGGAAGATGGCAAACTTCCCTGTTTAGTCATTTTCTTGATTTTCTTCCCAATCGTGGTAAGCAGCGTAGAGCTGGCTTTTATTCCACTGGTAGAGTTTCGCAACTTCCTTAATGGCTTGATTTTTCTTCATGCCTTGCTGGATACGAGATTGGATTTCTGAAAACAAGTCCTCCTCGTCCTTTTCCTCCACATCCTGACTAGCACCATCAACGATGAGAAGGCATTCGCCCTTGAGTGGCGTTTCAGCTATGCTTTCTAGTAGCTCTGAAAGCTTTCCTCGTTGGTATTCTTCATAGATTTTGGTCAATTCCCTGACCAAGACTACCGAGCGGTCACCGTAGACTTCTAGCATATTTTCTAACGTATCCGCTACACGGTGAGGCGATTCATAGAAAATCTGAGTTTCTGGATAATCTTTTTTCAAGTCGAAAAATTGCTTTTGCTGGCCTGACTTTCTCGGTAAGAAACCATAAAAGATATGTGGTTGTGGCGCCAAACCACTGGCAATCAAGGCAGAAATCCCTGCAGAGGCACCTGGAACGGTAACAACTGCGATTTCTTCCTCAATAGCTGCCTTAACCAAATCATGTCCAGGGTCTGAGATGCTAGGCAGACCCGCGTCAGAAACCTGAGCAATACTTTGCCCTGCTTTCAAGAAACCAATCAAATCAGGAATTTTTTCCTTGGCATTGTGCTCGTGAAAACTGATCTGCTTGGTGGAAATGTCAAAATGCTTGAGTAAGAGACCTGTATTGCGCGTGTCCTCAGCAGCAATCCAGTCCACCTCTTTCAAGGTCTGAATGGCACGAAAAGTCATATCATCTAGATTGCCAATCGGCGTTGCTACTAGGTAAAGCTTGCCATAGGGAGATTGTCCCTTAAAACTTTTTTGAATCTGCATGCCTACTCCCTGTACAACAACTCGTCACAGAACATACATTCCTCGTCCTGCTCTCGGCGTTGTCCATAAAAATCATTACATACGTGAAAACCGTCCTTATAGATCCGACGAACGCTTTCACGAACATGCTTGGCCTTGACAGGTGTATCTGCTTCCACCTCGCCTAAGCGTTCGCGCAACTTACTATTTTCTAAGCGAAGAGCTGTATTTTCCTCTACCAGGCTCTTGAGATTTTTCTTGATGGCTTCCACATCGGCCAAGGTCACCAATAACTGTTGGGAAAAATCGTCTAGCGCATCAAATAATTCTTTTTTGTCCATAAACCAGCCCTTTCCTTTCTTTATCCTTCATTGAGTTTATATTTCTTTCAAGACCAGATATTCCATGGCATTTTGAAAGCTGACATTAGCCTGCCACATTTTTCTAGCTTCTAGCAAATCTTGTAGAATCTGTCGAATCCTTGCTTGCAAGAGATCCTGCCCACAGAGGACTTCGAGGATTCGCAAGACCTGATCTTGTTTTTCCTTGTCATCTGCCAAGCTGGCTAATTTCGCAACTTGCAAATAACTCTCTTTTTTCTTAGCTAATAACCAGGTCAGCAGGCGTTCGCTCTCATCCACCAAGGTCCAAAAACTAGCCTGATTGACCAACTTTTCAGCTTCAGCACGTGATTGACAAAACTGGGCCAAAAGAGTCGCTTTTTTCTTGACTAGACCTACTTGCTCTAATTGATGGATGAGTTTCTCTTCTTGCTTTTTAAAGTGGAAAATCTGGGTACGACTCCGGATAGTCGGTAATATCTTTTCCTCATCGCTGGTCAAGAAGAAAATGTAAACTTCACTCTGGGGTTCTTCGATGACCTTGAGCAGAGAATTAGCCGCGTTAGGATGCATTTTCTCCGCCTGCTCGATAATAAAAACCTGTTGCTGGCTTTCAATCCCTGCTTGAGAAAACTGGCCTACCAATTCCCGAATCCGTTCTGTCTTGATGACCTGATTGACTGGCTTAATCAAAGTAACATCGGGAAATTCTTCCATCTCAATCAGCTTGCAGTTTCGGCATTTCTCACATGGTAGAACGCCCACTTTATCCGTACAGAAGAGACTTTTAGCCAAAAATTGCGCCATTTCCAAACTTCCAAAGAAACCTGAAAAGAGATAGGCGTGATTGAGCTGGTCTTGTTCTAGGATACGGACAAAACGGTCAAACTGGTCTGGCTGCCAAGCTTTTAGTTGTTCTTGTTTCATTTATCCAAGCCCATTCTGTCAAACAAGACAGCCTTGGTAGCATCCACAACTTGCTCCAAAGGAAGACTCGCATCAATCTTGACAATGCGATTTCCTTCTTTGTCCAGAAGAGAAAGGTAACCTTGACGAACTTTCTTGTGCAAGTCTAAGCCTTCCAAGTCCAAACGATTGACCTCGCGGTCACTATTAGCAGCAATGCGAGCCAGCCCCTCTTCCACCTCAATGTCAAAATAAAGTGTCAAATCAGGTTTGAGGCCATCTGTCGCAAAGTGATTGAGCCAATCAATGGCAGCAATATCCAAGCCACGGCCAAATCCCTGATAAGCAACAGAACTATCGACGAAACGGTCTATAATGACCAACTTGCCAGCTTCAAGTGCTGGAAGAACTTTTTCTACCAAATGCTGTCTGCGACTGGCGATATAGAGAAGGAGTTCCGTTTTAGGATCCATCTGCGTATGACTTGGATCCAAAATCACTTCCCTAATCTTCTCCCCGATCAAGACTCCGCCAGGTTCACGGGTCGTCAACACTTCTACTCCTTTTTCCTCTAAAATTGGTAGTAAAGCCTCTAAAACACTGGTCTTTCCTGCTCCCTCTGGTCCCTCAAGAGAGACTAAAAATCCTTTTGACATGTCTAACTCATTTCTTTTTTTCTACCTTCTATTCTATCAAAAAAATAGATTTTTGTGACAATCTTTTTGCGTCTTCTCCATTCAATCGACCATAAAAGAGGCTGGGAGTCATCCAACCTCTTATTTACCTAGTTCTTGTGTTCGTTTGTAGGCTTGCTGAACTGCGTCCATGACGGTGCCTCTAAAGGCATGTTCTTCTAGACTTGCTACACCCGCGATAGTCGAACCTCCTGGACTACAAACTTGGTCTTTCAAGACTCCAGGATGTTGTTGGCTTTCGAGAACCATTTGTCCTGCGCCGACTACTGTTTGGGCTGCCATTTTCAAGGCCCTTTCTCGGGGCAATCCTGATTGAACACCCGCATCTGCCAAAGCCTCGATAAAGAGGTAGACAAAGGCTGGTCCACAACCTGCAAGACCTGTCGCCGCATCGATTAAGCCATCTCCCAGCTCAACCAAAAGACCAGCCTTGGCTAATAATTGACAAAAGAGTTCACCGTCCTCAGCAAGACAGTTTGCTGATAAAGCATAACTAATCACTCCTTGGCCGATAGCTACTGGTGTATTGGGCATGATGCGAATAATTCGGTGGTGACTTGGAAGTAGTCTAGCCAGTTTTTCCAAGGTCAATCCAGCTGCCATGGAAATCAAAAGAAGACTTTCTCTCTTTTCAAGGATGGTCTGGTATTGAGAAAGCAAGTCTGAGAACTGAGCAGGCTTAACACCTAGAAAAATCACATCTGCTTCTGCGAAGATTTCGTCATTGCTGGAAGCCTGACCACCAAAGTTGGCAATGAAAGCATCTACTTTTGCTTGACTACGATTGGCAAGGAGAATCTGAGCACCCGTCTTGGCCTGCACAACAGCCTTGGCCAAACTAGCACCCATATTTCCCAAACCGATAAATCCAATCTTCATCTCTTACTCCCTTATCTGTCCATCACCAGTAACCACATACTTGTAGCTGGTCAACTCTTTCAAGCCCATAGGCCCACGCGCATGCAGTTTCTGAGTAGAAATCCCCATCTCACATCCAAGTCCAAACTGGCCCCCGTCAGTGAAACGCGTTGAGGCGTTGACATAAACCGCTGCTGAGTCCACTTGATCTGTAAAGTAGGCTGCAGCTTCAGCATTTTCCGTCACAATGGCATCCGAATGATGGGTACTGTGAGCTTCAATATGCGCAACCGCTTCTTCTAAACTGCTCACAACCTTAACCGCTAGGATATAATCTAAAAATTCGGTATTAAAGTCTTGAGCCTCAGCTGCTCGACCTGAAACAAACTGACTTGCTTTGCTATCCAAACGGAATTGAATTGGTTCCAGTCCAGCTTCTTTCCGACTTGTAACCAGCACTTTCTCCAAGCGAGGAAGGAAATCTGCTGCCTTGTCTTCATGAACCAGCAAAACTTCCATAGCATTGCAGACAGAAGGACGGCTGGTTTTAGCATTGTTGATGATGGCTAGAGCCTTGTCTTCATCTGCATCCTTATCCACATAGACATGGACAATCCCAGTTCCTGTCTCGATAACAGGCACGATAGCATTTTCAACCACTGCATTAATCAAGCCAGCGCCTCCACGAGGAATGAGAAGGTCTAGATAACCCTTGGCCTTCATCATGGCATAGCTACTTTCACGGCTAGTATCTTCCACCAGTTGAATCACCTCTGGATGAATGGTCGTTGTCTCCAAGCCCTTCTTCAAAGCTGTGACAATAGCATGAGCTGTTTGATAGGCATCCTTGCCACTACGAAGAACGACCGCATTGCCACTTTTGAGAGCCAAGGCAGCCGCATCAGACGTCACATTTGGACGGCTTTCATAGATAATCCCAATAACCCCCATGGCCACACGCTTCTTGGTAATAACCAAGCCATTTTCAAGATGATTGGTTTCTAAAACTTCACCGATTGGACCTGGTAAAGCAACCACTTCACGAATCCCTCTTGCCATCGCTTCTATACGTCCCTCATCCAAATAAAGACGGTCTAGCATAACATCTGAGATTTTCCCCTTGGCCGCTGCCATATCGAGGGCATTGGCCTCTAAAATCTCCTCAGTAGCTGCCAATAACTGATCAGCCATGGCTAGCAAGGCTTGGTTTTTCACTGCTTCACTAGCAGTATTGATTGATTTCTTAACAGCCTGTACTTGTTCAAATTGTTCTTGTGTACTTACCATCGTTCACCTCTAAAATTCTGTAAAGAGCAGCTGGATTTCAGGAGTGATGGAAATCCAGTCATCACGGTGAATCAAGACTCCCTTAGCTTTTTGAGAACGGAGCATATCTTCTAGGGCTGAGACGCCAAATTGGACACGTCCCTTTCCAAGAGATTGACCTGTTTCTTTATCTGCTACTGTGACAATATCATGGTAAGAGAAATTCCCTTCCACTTCTACCACACCCGATAAAAGGAGACTTTTCCCGTTTTTTGAAAGTGCCTCTGCAGCTCCACCATCTACCCAAATCGTTCCCTGACTTTGAGCATAGAAGGCCAGCCATTGTTTCTGGGTACGAAGTCCCTTCTCTTGCGCAACAAAGAAGGAACCATCCTTGGTCTCCTCCGCTGCCTCAATCAAGGCATCAGATTTCATAGAGGAGCAAATATAGACTGGCACCCCTGACTCCGTTGCGATCGTAGCTGCTTTGATTTTTGTCAGCATACCCCCAGTACCGTTTGATGAACCTGCTCCACCAGCCATATCAATAATCTCACGATTGATAGTCTCGATTTTCTCCAAACGTTTGGCTGTTGGATCTGAGTTGGGATTTCCAGTATAGAGACCGTCCACATCAGTCAAGAGAACTAAAAGGTCCGCTTGGACCATCGCCGCTACCTGGGCACTCAGAGTGTCATTATCACCCACCTTGAGTTCGTCAATAACGACACTGTCATTTTCATTTATGATAGGAATGGCACCACGATGAAGCAATACAGACAAGGCCTGGTGAGCATTCTTATAGCGACGTTTATCTACAAAATCATCCTGTGTCAGCAAGATTTGTGCAGAAACGATCTGACGCATGAGGAGGTTGGTTGTGTATTCCTCCAACAAAAGTCCCTGACCAACTGCAGCCGAAGCTTGTTTATCTGCAATCTTGGTTGGACGTTTTTTAAAACCCAAAGCTCCAAATCCAGCGGCAACTGCCCCAGATGAAACCAAAATCAACTCATGTCCAGCTTCATGCAACATAGCTAATTGTTGGGTAATTACCTTTACTTTACTTCTTGATAAACTCCCGTCTTCATTTGTTAAGGAGGAAGTCCCTACCTTAAAGACGATTCGTTTGTACTTCATATTCTCACTCCGATTCTTCATATTTATCCATTATAACATGAATACTTTAAAATAGAAAAGACTTGAAATGAAAAAGGTTGAGACAAGGCATCTCAACTCTTTTATCTATTCTCAGTTTTACGCAATCTTTCCAGCGTTTCTTTAAAAATCTCTGGAATATCTGCTGTGAACTCCAAGGTTTCACCTGTTCTCGGATGGGTAAAACCTAGAGTCTTAGCATGGAGAAATTGTCCATGTCCTTTCAAGGTCTTGCGTGGACCATAGACCTCATCACCAGCGACTGGATGGCCAATATAAGCCATATGAACACGGATTTGGTGGGTACGTCCTGTTTCCAGTCGCAACTCCACTAAGCTATAATCACCAAAACGTTCCAAGACGTGAAAACGGGTCACTGCAGGCTTCCCTTTAGCAGTTACAGCCTGTTTCTTACGATCCTTTTCACTACGACCAATCGGCGCTTCAATCACACCACGATCATTTGGCAGATTGCCGTGAACAATCGCCCAGTATTTGCGGAGAGACTTCTTATCTTTTAGCTCTTGGGCAAGTGCTAAGTGGGCCTCATCATTCTTAGCAATCATGAGCAGACCAGACGTGTCCTTGTCGATGCGGTGAACGATTCCTGGACGCAGAACCCCATTGATTCCTGACAAGTCTTTTATATGATACATGAGGGCATTGACCAAGGTTCCACTGGTATGACCGGCGCTGGGATGAACCACCATCCCTTGAGGTTTGTTAACAACGGCTACATCCTCATCTTGGTAGATGATCTCGAGTGGCAGATTCTCAGCCACATACTCTAAAACCTCTGGTTCTGGCACATGGTAGGTGACGATATCCCCCTCTTGGACAGTGTATTTGGCTTTCTTGGCTTGCCCATTAACCAAAACTTGTCCAGCCTTGATTTGTTCATTCGCGAGACTGCGTGATAATTCTGTCAGGTCCGACAGAGCCTTGTCTAGACGTTGCCCACCAGTTTCAATTTTTATTTCCATTTACTTCCTCTTTAAGCATTGCAATCAATAAAACAATGACACCAACTGTCAAATAGCTGTCAGCAACATTGAAAATCGCAAAGTTGATAAAGTCTAGGTGAAACATATCCACCACAAAACCTTGACTCATTCTGTCGATAAAGTTGCCCAGACCTCCCGCGATTATCAAAGTCAGTCCGAAAACTAGCCAGAGAGAATCCTCCATGTGTTTATGTAGATACCAAATGGCACCTACCATAACGACCAGTGTAATGACAGCAAATAACCACTGCTGATCTTGTAGTATGGAGAAGGCTGCCCCTCTATTTTGCAGGTAGGTCAAGCTAACGAGATTGGGGATCCACGAACGCACTTCACCCAGTGGAATCTGCTGGACAACATAGGCTTTAACCCACTGATCCAGCCCAATCAAAAGCAGTATAATGACTGCTACTATCCCTCTTTTTTTCATGATTTCCTCTTTTGATCAAAATATTCTTGCATGACTTCTACGAAAAGAGCCCCAGCTTGGCTAAGCTCCACTTCTTCCCGTTTGACATAGACCATGCGATTATCTAGATTATCCTTGAGACGAATAACTGTGATGCCATTGACACTGTCACTATCTAAAAATCCTGAACCTGTCGCATAGGCATCCGTTCGCTCCAAAATACCATTCAAAGTAGCACGGTCGGTCACATTGAACATCTGGGAGCTAGCACTGGTATCGACAAAGTTCTCTGAATAGTAAAGATACTCGTCCTTTTCTTGAGTGAAACGAACTGTTGGTAAGTCAGCTAAATCCTCCATGACCAGTTCTTCTTTTTCCGCCAAAGGATGCCCTTCACGCAGATAGATGTGGGTATGAAAAGGAATCAGCTCAATGACTTCGAGACCTAACTTTTCAACTCGTTGTAGAATTCCCTTTTGATTTTGATTATTAAGGTAGATAATCCCAATCTCACTGTGTCCTTGGGCTACTTCGTCTAATATTTGAACTGTAGTAGACTCAAAAATACGAAAGTTCTTATAATCAGGATAACGTTCTGAAAAGGCCGTAATCGTTGGTGGTAAGAAGTCATAGTGCTGACTGGCAATGGAAAATTCATCCTTTTCTTCTTCAGGATTGGCATACTGATTTTGAAAAACATCAAATCCTTTGACCAATTCCTGCGCTTTCTCGTAAAATTCCATACCACGACGGGTCAAGAAAGTTCCCGAACTCGTCCGACGGAAAATCTTAAAGCCCAGCTCTTTTTCCAAATCACGAACAGAAATTGACAGACTGGGTTGACTAACATACATCTTTTCAGCAGCTTCACGGAAAGTACCGCTATTAGCAATAGCAACAACATAGCGTAATTGTTGAATATTCATCTTCTACCCCCAACTTCTCTATCTGTTCATTATACCATATTTCAGAATTTTTCCAAAAAAGAAAAAAGTGTCCATCGCAAGTTTAAATCTAACTATTCTTTATTAAATTCAATATGGGTATCAAAACAAAAAAATAGGCTCTCCGAAAACTCGGAAAGCCTGATTTTATGCTACTTCTAGCTTCCTCGCCTTTTCATTTTAAGGCTCGGGATAAAAAGGCTCACTGAACCTTTTTATTTTGCGATTGGGTAAACAGAAACTTGTTTTTTATCGCGTCCTTTACGTTCAAAGCGTACTACGCCTTCAACTTTAGCGAACAAAGTATCGTCTCCACCACGACCAACGTTTACACCTGGATAGATGTGTGTACCACGTTGACGGTAAAGGATTGATCCACCTGTTACAGTTTGTCCGTCAGCTGCTTTAGCTCCAAGACGTTTCGCTTGTGAATCACGTCCGTTTGATGTAGAACCTCCACCTTTTTTGTGGGCGAAAAGTTGCAAGTTGTTAAGAGTCATTTTTAACATTATGTTTTCCTCCGTGTTAGTTTTCTGTGATAACTCTGGTTTGGACGAACTCAGATGAGTCCTCCGATAAGTTTGCCATACCCAAGAAAAATGATTCGAAGAATAACTGCGTCATTTCTCTCTGGTGTGAAGGAAGATCTTTTGGTATTTCCACCATCAGATAGCCACCTTCATCTTCGTTTAATTCTAGGATTGGTTCATAGCCTGCAAATTTCTCAATAGAATTGATAAAGTTAATGGCAAGCGTAGAAACCGATGCACACACGACATCTAAGCCGTATTCGCCACTCTCGGCGTGTCCAGTAATTTCCGCACTCCTCAGCTCGCCATCTTCGGCTCTCTCAAAGACTGCCTGTATCATGTGTTCTCCTTAAAATTAAGCGTTGATTGCGTTGATGACAACTTTTGTATATGGTTGACGGTGACCTTGTTTACGGTGGCTACCTTTTTTAGGTTTGTACTTGTAAGTAACAACTTTCTTTTGTTTTCCTTGTTTTTCAACAGTTCCAACTACAGTAGCTCCAGCAACAAGTGGAGTTCCGACAACAGTGTTTTCACCACCAACAAGAACAACTTCGTTAAAAGTAACTTCTTGACCAGCTTCAACGTTCAATTTTTCAACGTAAACTGCTTGACCAACTTCAACTTTAACTTGTTTTCCGCCAGTTTTGATAATTGCGTATGTGCTCATTATGCACCTCCTATGATTTTTTGGGTTTCCCCGTATTTTGTGAAGACTCGCCTAGCATCGTGGGACGAACCACTTAGTATATGAGCTCTAAGTATAACAAAGTTTAAATTTTGTATACGATGAGCAACGATGTTCGTGCGGTTGCACAGGACTGTGCATAGTCAACTCTTCAAGTATAGCATATCTTCTTTTTTCTTACAAGCGAAATCAATCAAAATTAAGCTTTTTCTTTCCCTTTTTTCCTCCAAGAAGCAAAAAGCATACTGGAGTAAAAGATACTCATCATAAGAGGAACACCTAGAATTGTCTTCTCCTGATAATAAATCGTCAAATAAGCTGAAAAAACAACTCCGAAGACAAAACTGCTAAGCAAGCTAACAAAAATCAAGCCCTCTCGTAGGAAAGGCGTATGCTTGGTCCGGAAATAATCTCCAAAAGCCAACATGGTACGTTTAATATTCCCTGTCATAAAAGCATTATTATAGGCAATACCTGACACTTCTCCAAAAGCAGTTGTCACCAATCCCATACAAAAAGCTAAAGGTGGGACTAGGTAGATATTGTCAACTGACAAAGGAACAAAGCCAATGATTGTGGATAATACCGCGAGTGGTATCAAGGACAAAATCGGTTTTTTAACAATTCGAAGTTTTTCCTTATACAATGTCAGAAAAAAGACACCCATCATAAAGGACAACAAGGTCATTACTTTGGCACTGGCATCCGATACATTTTGTTGAATGAGTCCTACAGAAAGAAAAACCACATTCCCAGTTTGGCCTGCTACTAGGGTATTCCCTCGCACGATAAAGGTATAAGCATCGACATATCCTGCACAAAAAGTCAAAAAAAGCGCTAGTCGCTTAGACTGACGTGATATTTTTCTTATTGGTAATAATCTCATTTTCTCTCCCCTTCTCATTTCATCTACTTATCTAAATATTGTACCACTTTCTCCAAGAAATTCGTAGTCCATTTGAAAATTTTTACCATCTGTTGGATAGTCCTTCTTTTCTATGTTATAATGAAGGAAGGATCTAAAGTCGGAAAAGGAGTATCTATGCTTAAACTAGGTGTCATCGGAACAAGCGCTATCAGCCATCACTTCATAGAGGCAGCCCATGCCAGTGGCCAATACCAGCTGGTTGCTGTCTACTCTAGAAAGATAGAAACAGCGGCAACCTTTGCTTCTCGTTATCAAGATATCCAACTCTTTGATCAATTAGAAGACTTCTTTAAGTCTTCCTTTGATGTAGTCTATATCGCTAGTCCAAACTCCTTGCATTTTGTTCAAGCCAAGGCTGCCTTGTCTTTTGGCAAGCACGTCATTCTTGAAAAGCCAGCTGTCACTCAGCCACATGAATGGCTGGATTTGAGGCAAACAGCTGAGAAAAATAATTGTTTTATCTTTGAAGCGGCTCGTAATTACCACGAAGAAGCTTTTACCACTATCAAAAACTTTTTAGCAGACAAGCAAGTGCTGGGAGCAGATTTCAACTATGCTAAGTATTCTTCCAAGATGCCTGATTTGTTGGCTGGACAGACGCCAAATGTCTTTTCAGATCGTTTTGCTGGTGGAGCCCTTATGGACTTGGGGATTTATCCTCTCTATGCTGCTATTCGCCTTTTTGGAAAGGCTCAAGACGCGACTTATCAAGCTCAACAGCTTGACAATAGCATTGACCTAAATGGAGATGGTATCCTCTTCTACCCAGACTATCAAGTTCATATCAAGGCTGGGAAAAACATCACTTCCAATCTTCCTTGCGAGATTTATACAGCAGATGGAACCTTGACCCTCAACACGATTGAGCATATCCGTTCAGCTATTTTTACCAACCACCGAGGAAATCAAGTTCAGCTCCCTATCCAACAGGCTTCTCATACGATGACTGAGGAAGTTGCTGCGTTTGCACAGATGATCCAGCAACCAGACCAGACACTTTACCAGAACTGGCTGGATGATGCAAGTTCTGTTCATGACCTATTAAATACCATGCGCCAGTCTGCTGGCATTAGATTTGAGGCAGAAAAATGAAAACTAAACTACCGACTGAATGGCAAGAACTGAGCGACCAGCTCGGTTTCCAAGAATTCACTCCCATTCAAACTCAACTATTTGAGCCTATACTTGCTGGAGAAAACCTCTTGGGAGTAAGCCCAACAGGAACTGGTAAGACCCTCGCTTACCTCTTACCAAGTCTTCTCAGACTACAAAAGAAAAAAGCCCAGCAACTCTTGATTCTAGCACCAAATACAGAACTTGCTGGACAGATTTTTGATGTATGTAAAACGTGGGCAGAGGCTGTCGGCTTGACTGCTCAGCTCTTCTTATCAGGTTCGAGTCAGAAACGTCAGATTGAACGCCTAAAAAAAGGACCAGAAATTCTGATTGGAACTCCTGGCCGTATCTTTGAGTTGATTAAATTGAAAAAAATCAAGATGATGAATGTGGAAACCATCATTCTGGATGAATTCGACCAATTGCTCGATGATTCTCAGATTCACTTTGTCGAGAAAATCACTCACTACGCACCTCGTGACCATCAACTCATCTATATGAGTGCGACGACCAAGTTTGATCAAGAAAAGATTGCACCAAACACGCGCACCATTGATCTTTCTGACCAAAAGTTGGACAACATCCAACATTTCTACATGCAGGTGGACCAACGCCATCGTGTGGATATGCTACGAAAACTGGCTCATGTTGAGGATTTCCGTGGTCTGGTCTTCTTTAATAGCTTGTCAGATCTAGGAAGTGCAGAAGAAAAGCTACAGTATCGTGATATCTTGGCTGTTTCTCTTGCTAGTGATGTCAATGTCAAGTTTAGAAAAGTTATCTTGGAAAAGTTTAAAGACAAGCAACTAACCCTGCTCCTTGCAACTGACCTTCTGGCACGTGGGATTGATATTGATAGTCTAGAATGTGTCGTAAACTTTGATATTCCTAGAGACATCGAAACTTACACTCACCGCGCTGGACGTACAGGTCGCATGGGCAAAGAGGGCTATGTGATCACTCTCGTAACCCATCCTGAAGAACTTAAAAAACTCAAGAAATTCGCAAGTGTAGGTGAAATTGTTCTAAAAAATCAAGAACTCTATATCAAATAAGGTTGGCTCTCGCCAACCTTTTTCTTATCCCCAAGTAATTTCCAATTGATAGCTGGCAAAAGGGTGGCCATCTTGATTTTGAAGTTGATAGGCTAGCTCAATCTTTTGTCCATCCAGTTTGTAGTGATGCGTTTGAATGATAAACTCCTGCATGCCCATGGGAGTCGGAATATAGGCTAAACTATCACTATCCCTGAGAAAACGCATGATAGTCTTGGGAGTGGAAAAACGGGTCATCACCAGTTCTTCTTGATGAAACTTGAGAACCACTTTTTCCTTTTCCTCATTGTAAAAGAGTAAATAGCTATAATCCCCTTTTTCACGCGCTTCCACGTCAAAGAGTTGGTCAATGACTTCCAACTGTTCATCAAACTGAATCCTATTTCGCATCCGAATCTTCACATCAAATCCTCTTTCTTGTCTCTTGTCCTACTATTTTACCAAAAAGAGCAGGATTTTGCTATAATGGTCATATGAACGAAAAAGTATTCCGTGACCCAGTTCACAACTACATCCATGTAAACAATCAGGTCATCTATGACTTGATCAATACAAAAGAATTTCAACGTCTTCGCCGTATCAAACAGCTAGGGACTTCCAGTTATACCTTCCATGGTGGTGAGCACAGTCGCTTTTCCCACTGTTTGGGAGTCTATGAGATTGCTCGACGTATCACGGAGATTTTTGAAGAAAAATATCCTGAAGAATGGGATCCTGCTGAATCTCTCTTGACCATGACCGCTGCACTCCTTCATGACCTCGGGCATGGTGCCTACTCCCATACTTTTGAACATCTCTTTGATACAGATCATGAAGCCATTACCCAGGAAATCATCCAAAGTCCTGAGACAGAGATTCACCAAGTTCTGCTACAAGTAGCACCCGATTTCCCGGAGAAGGTAGCCAGTGTCATCGATCATACCTACCCTAACAAGCAGGTCGTACAGCTCATTTCCAGTCAGATTGATGCAGACCGCATGGACTATCTCTTGCGCGACTCCTATTTTACAGGAGCATCTTATGGGGAATTTGACCTGACTCGAATCCTCCGAGTGATTCGTCCTGTCGAAAATGGTATCGCCTTTCAGCGCAATGGTATGCATGCCATTGAAGATTATGTCCTCAGTCGTTACCAGATGTATATGCAGGTTTATTTCCACCCAGCAACACGGGCCATGGAAGTTCTCCTACAGAATCTTCTCAAACGCGCCAAGGAACTCTATCCGGAGGACAAAGACTTCTTTGCACGCACTTCTCCTCATTTGCTACCTTTTTTTGAAAAGAAAGTTACTCTATCTGACTATCTGGCACTTGATGACGGCGTGATGAATACCTACTTCCAACTCTGGATGACCAGTCCTGACAAGATACTAGCAGACTTGTCGCAACGTTTTGTCAACCGCAAGGTCTTTAAATCCATTACTTTTTCAGAAAAAGACCAAGACCAACTCGCAACCATGAGACAACTGGTTGAAGAAATCGGTTTTGATCCCGACTACTATACAGCCATTCATAAGAACTTTGACCTCCCTTATGATATCTATCGTCCCGAATCTGAAAATCCACGGACACAGATTGAAATTTTACAGAAAAATGGAGAACTGGCTGAACTCTCTAGCCTGTCCCCTATCGTCCAATCCCTTGCTGGCAGCCGCCATGGGGACAATCGTTTCTATTTTCCAAAAGAAATGTTGGAACAAAACAGCATCTTCGCAAGTATCACCCAGCAATTTTTACACTTGATTGAGAACGATCATTTTACCCCAAATAAGAATGAATAGAGGAAATTTATGAGTATTAAACTAATCGCCGTCGATATCGATGGTACCCTAGTCAACAGTAAAAAGGAAATCACTCCGGAAGTCTTTTCTGCCATCCAAGATGCCAAACAAGCTGGTGTCAAAGTCGTGATTGCAACGGGTCGTCCTATCGCAGGTGTTGCCAAACTTCTGGACGACTTGCAGTTGAGAGACGAGGGTGACTATGTCGTGACCTTCAACGGTGCCCTTGTCCAAGAGACTGCTACTGCCCATGAGATTATCAGCGAATCTTTAGCCTATGAGGATTATCTGGATATGGAATTTCTCAGTCGCAAGCTCGGTGTCCATATGCACGCCATTACCAAGGACGGTATCTATACGGCCAATCGCAATATCGGAAAATACACGGTGCACGAATCAACCCTCGTCAGCATGCCTATCTTCTACCGCACCCCTGAAGAAATGGCTGGCAAGGAAATCGTCAAGTGTATGTTTATCGATGAACCAGAGATTCTCGATGCTGCGATTGAAAAAATTCCAGCAGAATTTTACGAGCGCTACTCCATCAACAAATCTGCTCCTTTCTACCTCGAACTCCTTAAAAAGAATGTAGACAAGGGTTCAGCTATTACCCATCTAGCTGAAAAACTCGGATTGACCAAAGATGAAACCATGGCGATCGGGGACGAAGAGAATGACCGCGCCATGCTGGAAGTCGTTGGAAATCCCGTTGTTATGGAAAATGGAAATCCAGAACTCAAAAAAATCGCCAAATACATCACCAAAACAAATGACGATTCTGGCGTTTCCCATGCTATTCGTACGTGGGTACTTTAAAATGCTTAACTATTAAAAATAAACGACACCCCAAAAGGTAGAGATGACACTCTAACTTCCGGGGTGTTCTTTTTGATTTTTCGCCAAATCTTCTAATCAAATCATCTAAGTAATCCTAGTCTATCTAGTTCTTTTAGGGCAGATTCTCTTGATGGGTATGGATTTCTCTTGATGAAAATTTTTACTGTTTCGACATGATGATAAAGATCCATGCTAATTTCTTTTAAATTTCCAATAAAGACATCGAGCAGTTCTGGTTCAATGTTCTCTAAGGGAGAAGGAAACTCCTTCTTATTTTCAAACTCAAAAGCTTCTTTAGCAGTCACACCTATTGCATAACTAATGTTGTCCCACAAGAGACTATTCGCTTCATTTTCATCTAATTGCATGTAGATAAATATTCCACTGAAGTCTGTCCCATCATCTAAAAGGTGATAAAGTTCCTCTCCCCTTTTATCTCTATTCTCCAAAAAACTCCAACACGCATCCAAGGCGTTTCGAATATGTGAAGTATATTGCGTTTCCATACGGTTTGCAATTGCTTCAGCAAAAATCAACATAAAATAACTCGTAAGCATATCCTCTCCTGATCTATACTTGAACGAATGGCCTATTCGTTCTCATCAGATAAAAATAGTGAACCAAAGTAATTTTTAACGAGCTCATCCTTTAAATATCCATCTATTTCTGGCCCAGATATTTGTGAAATAAGTTCCCTATTTTCAGCTAAGATTTGTTTGTAACTTAAGGAAAGAACCTCAAGTATGTCCTCGTCAACACTTTCAATCGTTTGTGGTAGGTAGATTTCTTCCGAAGCAATATATGAATAATGACAAACTAGGACATAGAAATTAGCGATACAGTTCCATACTAGTGGATTGGTTTTCTTATCCAGCTCCTGAAATGTCAAGATATCCAGCTCGTCCATATTTTCCAGTCGAGAATATAAAAGATCTGGGCAAAAATCACTCTCTTTATCAAGCTCCTGTTTTGAAAGTTTTAAGGAATCAAGGACAAACTCCTGATATTCTTTCTCACTGATAAGATCTACAAGACCGTATATCAACTCCTGTAGGAAGCGTAATAAATTTCTATTATCATTCATTGATTTTCCTTTTATTACTAAAAAACTAACTTGGTGATCCACTGAGAAACGTGGCACTCACTCTTCCTCCTCAAGCATCAGAGCATCCAGTTCTTCTCTCTCAGCCACAATTTCTTCAAAGGTGGAAATAAGATTATTTACTATTTCTAAGGTGATAATACCAGTCGAATCCCTCATCGTAACCTTGGTCCCAATAGCACTCAACTCATGGATGAGTTCTCGAACCTTTCTCAATCCATCCAAATCTAACATATCTACTTCTATCACCGCGTCATGATCTTTGATTCTGGATTGGATTAAAGAAAAAGGCAAGGATGAATGGTTTCTTAACAACTTATAGGTTCCTGACTTGTCACCTATAGAATCAATAAAAATAGCTAGCATCGTTTCGACTCCTTTATACTTGAAAACATCAATATCCCATGTCTACAAGGAAGAGATACAAGCTTGAATCTCCTCTATCATACATCGATTTGTCGTTCTTGCTCTTATGGCTTGAAGCCATAAAGATAAAGCAAGCACAATAGCTTGCTTGAAAGTTAAGGAATTAAAAATTGATTTTCATAATCTTTTGGGAGCTCATAAGATATTTCTCCATTACTATTACCAAATCGACTTTGATTAAAAATTGGAAATAGCTTAGAGTCGTATACAGTTTTTATAACAAAACGTTCTCTTTCAAAACTAATAGTTGCAGCTACTGAGGGATCATCAAAAACCGTTTGTTTACCTTGGGAATGCAAGCGAACGTCTATAGTAGCTACTTCTTCAGGATATTTTTCAAATCGAACATCAAAACGAATGTCGATACCTTCCGAAGGAATGTACATTTGATTGTTACTTACACTGATACTTTGAATCTTTCCTAATTTCTGTTCCAATTCTGGGTCGTTTCTATACAGGTCTGTTTGGATAGCTAGTTTGAAATTTTCCTCATGTTCTTGTAGCCATCTGTTAAGATTACGAATCATAATTTCTTTTTGAACTTGCCTGGAGGCATCCTTGCTCTTGCGATCAAGTTTATTCATAGTTTCAGTCAATTTATCTTGCTCTCGCTTCCAATCCCACGAGGGGTCACTTGATACCTCTACTACTGATAAGTACCATCTCCTCATAGTTTCAGGAGATTTATAAGGATTGGGTTTTATAAATGTAAAAGGACCTATACCAGCATCAGGAAAGTATAATTCTACTTTCATTGACTGCTTGCGATTATTATTAGCATAGGCTGTAAAGGAAATATGATAATTTCCACCTACATCTCCACCATTATCAAAGCCTCCCCTCGCAGAACCCGGTAAAAGCGTCACTGACTTTATATATTGCCCTTGACTGTCTATGTCTGCAATAATTTCTCTCTTGATAGAATCCGCATGATCATGAATAAACTTACCAGTGTTCCCAATCGGTATCCTAATTAACAAATATGACAAACCAATAATAATAATAAAGGGAACGGAAATCGCAAGGAATATCCACTTGTTCGATTTTAACATAATATCTCCTTATGCTCATTAAAAATCAGTTATAAAACAGCATTTATAGTGCTTTATCTTTCAACTCGGCGGTTGCTTTTTTCGATTTCGTTCATAAACTCCCCCTATTGTTTAAAGATTGTTAAATCTAGCTGAACTGTCTTAGCCTTCGAATTCAATTGGATTGTAATCCCATAAATCGAGCCACTAGAGTACCTTACTCTGATTCGACAGGTCGTATCCTCTGGCATATCGTACTTATTTTTAAGATATTTATAGAGGTCAGAATGATTTTCTGGTTCATAGATAATATCGCTCAATTCAGTTTCAGCACTCTTAAAGGTTTCTTTTATATTCAAGGAAGCGAAATAATCTCTTTGTACTACCAAATTAAGAATTTCTTCATCATATAAAGGAGTTACCTCCGACCCATAATTTAACTTCCCATTAGAGTAAGTAACTGGAACTGTTTCTTTATTATCCCCAATTTTTATTGTATAGTCACCCTTAATGTCAGATTGGCTAGTATCTAATAATACTTTATAATCCTTTACTACGTTTCCACTCTCTATATAAATACTATTTTTGTAAAGCTTTAATCCATTAAACTCCTTCTTGTCTTGTTCTAAAAATTTAAACATGGGCTCAAACGTTTTTTCTAATTCGTACTGCTCCTTTGTCCTGTTTTTGGGAATGGTTTCACCACCCAAACTACATCCATTCAGGACAAAAAGTGTCGAAAGCATTAGCGTTACACTGACAACCCACAATAAATATTTATAATTTTTCATATTATCTCCCTAGTTAACATATATATTGTATTTTCAATAGCTTTACCTTTCAATCCGCTGATTACTCTTTTCAATTTCGTTCATGGAAACCTCATTCTTTTTCAAAAATAACACTACTAATTTGCACAATCTTCTGATTAGATTTTAGTTGAATAGTTACTCTATATATAGTTGAGCTAGAATGATTTACTAATACTATACATGTTGTTTCCTCTGGTAAATCATATTTGCTTTTTAGATGTTTATAGAGGTCAGAGTTATTTTCTGGCTGATATACAATCTCACGAAGCTCTGTTTCTGCACTCTTAAAGGTCTCCTTTACATCTAAAGAAGTAAAGAATTCTCTTTGTACCACTAAATTAAGAATTTCTTCATCATATAAAGGAGTTACCTCCGACCCATAATTTAACTTCCCATTAGAATATGTAACCGGAACAGTTTTGTTATCCTCGCCAATTGTTATTGTATAATCACCTTTAATATCAGCTTGAGTGATATCTAAATCTACTTCGTATTCTTTTACTTCATCTTGATTTTTTATATAAACTCTACTAGTGTATGCCTTTAATCCCGTAAAATCCTTCTTGTCTTGTTCTAAAAATTTAAACATAGGTTCAAACGTTTTTTCAAATTCGTACTGTTCTTTTGTTGTTCTGTTTTTGGGAATGGTCTCACCACCCAAACTACACCCATTCAGCGCAAAAAGTGTCGAAAGCATTAACATAATAATAATAACCCAGAATAAATCTTTTTTCATTTCTTTCTCCTTAATAATCTATGTCCATTATACCACACCTCCATTTTCATCTAAAATGGTTTCTATTTTAAGACGAAAAAAACACCGGTTATTCAGTGTTTTTTGATTGAATTATTGCCCCCTGCAGGAATCGAACCTGCAACTACTCCTTAGGAGGGAGTTGTTATATCCATTGAACTAAGGGAGCTAGAGAAAAACCCTGCTGGATGAGCAGAGTTTTTTAGTCGAATTAACGACGGATTTCTTTGATACGAGCTGCCTTACCTTGAAGAGCACGCAAGTAGTACAATTTCGCACGACGTACTTTACCGTAACGAACAACTTCGATCTTTTCAACACGTGGAGTGTGGATTGGGAAGATACGCTCAACACCTACACCGTTAGAGATTTTACGAACTGTGTAGTTTTCTGAGATGCCAGCACCTTTACGTGCAATAACAACACCTTCAAAAATCTGGATACGTTCACGGTTACCTTCGACAACTTTCGCGTGTACACGAACAGTGTCACCAGGACGGAATGATGGGATATCTGTACGAAGTTGACCTTCAGTCAAGCTTTGGATTAATGGATTCATTTTATTCTCCTATCTTTGTCAATCTTGAGGAACCTTCCTCAGCGGATAAACTGTATTTTTGTGCGTCCATTACACACAAGATACAGTTTACCAAATTTCCACCTAAAAGTAAAGAAATTTATAGCAGAATTCCTAAAAAAATCGCTAGAAACCCGCCTATGTAAGTTAAGAGGAAATAGCTATAAAATACCTTCTTGTCACTGAATAGTCTTTGCAGCTCGTCATTCAAGGTTGAAAAGGTCGTTAACCCTCCACAAAAACCTGTCGCTAGGATGGCATAGATTTCCTTGGACTCCACATGATTGTAGAGCAAGCCAATCAAAAAACAACCGAGAAGATTAGCTATGAGAGTTCCTAGAGGTAATTTTGAAGCTTGATTATAGCGGGAAAAGAAATAACGCACCAGTGCTCCGAACCCGCAGGCGATTGCAAGATAAACGATTACCATTTTTTCCTCCCTAGAACATAAGCCAAGAGCAGACCTCCTCCAATGCTCAAAAGTAAGTAGGTGCCTAAACTAAGATAACGCCCGGTATCAAGCAGTTTTACTGCATCAAGCATTAGGCTAGAAAAAGTTGTCAAGCCACCACAAAATCCTGTACCCAGCGCCAAAACCAAGCCTTTACTAGTTCCCTTATAGACCAGATAGCCTTTCACTAGATAGACCAAGCAGAAAATGCCCAGATAGTTGACAAGGAGGGTGCCCCAAGGAAAGTCTGGACTGGCTGGTAACCAAGTGGAAATGAGATAGCGGACAAGGCCACCCACCATTGCAGCCAGAAAAATTCCTAGCGGATAAAATTGTTCTTTTTTCATTTAATGTTTTGATCCTGATAATCACGCGAACGTTTGAGAATGTCTGAAAAAGTAGCAACAATGGTATCCTGATAGCGCTTGTCTTCTACTCGATTTTTGACCTTTTCAAAAATGATTTCTTCTCTCTTAGTATCTAAAATAGGTTTTCCTGAGGCTTTCTTATAAGCAACAACCCCTTCAACTAAGTGCATCCGTTCTTCTAGGAGCTTAACGATTTGGTCGTCGATTTGATCAATTTCTTGCCGAATAATATCTAAGTTCATACAGTCTCCTCCTTTATTTGAATTATTGTATCAAAAAGCCTCTAAATAGGCTAGTAAAATCCCAAAATAACTAATAAAAAAACGCACTGACTTCTTCCAGTCAGCGCAATTTGATTCTTATCCTACTTTTGCAGCCAATTCTTCTGCGAATTGTTCCAAACGCTCGATGTCTTCTTCTTCAGCAGAGAGGTCCACTTTAACACACTCTGAACCTTTTTCTGCTCCTGTCGCTACAAAAACACGATCAAAGTCATCAACAGCCTTACAGAATTCGTCGTAGAAGGTATCACCTGATCCAACAACCCCGTAGATTTTGCCGTTCAAGTTGAGATCTGCTAGATCTTCGTAGAAGTCCATCATCTCATCTGGCAATTCTCCATCTCCGTAAGTATAAGTCGCAACGATTGCGATGTCCGCCTCCAAGAAGTCTGAAGCGTCAACAGTCGTACATTCATCAACATCGACATCCAAGCCCAAGTCACGCAATTTATCTGCTACAATATCTGCAATTTCTTCGGTATTACCGGTCATACTGGCAAATACAATTTTTGCTAATGCCATAACGTCCTCCTCAATTTATCTTTCTCCATTATATCATATCTTTTTCATTTTAAAAATAAAAATTCTTGTGCTACAATGAAATGAGAAAGAATTGAGGTTATTTATGGAAATTTGCCAGCAAATTTTAGAGAAAATCAAAGAATACGATACCATTATCATTCATCGTCATATGAAACCAGATCCTGATGCCTTGGGAAGTCAGGTAGGTTTGAAAGCCTTGCTCAATCACCATTTCCCAGAAAAGACCATCAAAGCTGTCGGCTATAATGAACCGACTTTGACTTGGATGGCAGAAATGGATACTGTTCAAGATAGTGACTACCAAGGAGCTCTTGCTATTATTTGTGATACAGCGAATCGTCCTCGTATCGATGATAAACGCTACGAACAAGCTGCTTTCACCATCAAAATCGATCACCATCCAAATGATGATATCTATGGTGACCTATCTTGGGTCGATACAAGTTCAAGCAGTGCCAGTGAGATGATTGCATTATTTGCTCAAGAAAATCAGCTAGCTTTGTCTAGTGAAGCGGCACGACTTCTCTATGCAGGAATTGTCGGGGACACAGGGCGTTTTCTCTACCCGTCAACTAGTGCCCGTACCTTTAGAATAGCTGCCCACCTCCGAGAAATTGATTTTGACTTTGCTGGATTGTCTCGTCAAATGGATACCATGAGCTTCAAGATTGCAAAATTGCAAGGCTTTGTCTATGATCATTTGGAAGTTGATGAGAATGGAGCTGCACGCGTTCTGCTTACTCAAGACATCTTGGAAAAATATAAGGTTACGGATGCTGAAACAGCGGCAATTGTCGGAGCACCTGGCCGAATTGATACTGTTAAGGCTTGGGCTATCTTTGTTGAGCAAGCTGATGGTCACTTCCGTGTGCGAATGCGCAGTAAAATTACCCCTATCAATGAAATTGCCAAACGACACGACGGGGGAGGGCATCCATTAGCCAGTGGTGCCAATTCATATAGTCTAGAAGAAAACGAACAAATATACAAAGAACTAAAAGAGGTCCTACAGATGCACCAAGGCTAAGAAAGAATTTTCTTGGCCTTTTATATGCTAGATTCTTAAAATATACGGTTTCTTTGTACCTCAGTTTATGGTATAATAAATCAAACTGAATAAAAGGAGACATAATAATGGAAAAAAATCGTTTGTATATTCTCATTTCTGCTGGAGTAGCCATCCTTGGTTCACTCTTGCCATGGGCTAGTTTAAATGCAGGTTCTTTTGGGTCCTATAGTGTGAATGGTTACCAAGGAGATGGGTGGTTTGTCATTATCGCAGCTATTGTATCTATTGTTCTTGCGTGCTTGAATAATATGAATAAAGCAATGCCTAAAGGGTTCTCAATTGGTGTCATTGTTGCGGGTGCAATTGCAACTCTCGTCACACTAAATAGTCTCTTTAATGTAAATAAATACATGTCTAACTTTGGTGGATATGGCATTTCAATCGGCTTTGGTTTGATTTTAGCTATTCTTGCTAGCATTGCACTAGTTGTAACTGGTCTCTTGGCAATGTCAGGTGGTAAAATTACTAAAGAATCATTTACTGAATTAGCTGAGTCTGGTAAAGATTTTGCTCAAACTGTCGGACGTGTAACAAGCTCTACCGTTAAAACTGCAGTCGAAGAAATCAAAAAAGAATCTCAAGAACGTAAAAAAGAAGAAACTACAGCTGAAAAAACAGAGACTGCTAAAGAGGAAACCGAGCAAACAGAAGAAGCTAAGGAACCAGCTAATGTGGAGGCTGAATCAGTAGCAGAAAACGCAGAACCAGTAAAAGAAGAAACTACAGAAGCTGAAACAGAAAATAAAGAACCTGTTAAAGAAGAACCTGTTGAAACTGAACTAGCTGAAGAAGAAAATACTTAAAATAAGACTGTTGAAGAAAGTGAAACAGTAAAAGAAACAGCTGAAGAAGAAACAACTGAATTTAAAAATGAAGAGAAAGAAGAACAAAAAGATCCAAGTCAGGCGGACCAATAATTCTTCTCCCTATCACCTCAGTAAAAACTGGGGTGATTTTTATCGATATTTTTAATAAAATCAGGGAAAAGACTTGCCAAACTTACCAGAATCTGATAGACTAGTAAGGTAACAATCTATGGCTCGCAAAGAGACCATGGCAGAAAGGAAATATTGCAAAATGAAAAAAGATATCCATCCAGAATATCGCCCAGTTGTCTTCATGGACACAACTACTGGTTACAAATTCCTTAGCGGTTCAACAAAGCGCTCTAACGAAACTGTTGAGTTCGAAGGCGAAACTTACCCATTGATCCGTGTGGAAATTTCATCAGACTCACACCCATTCTACACTGGACGTCAAAAGTTCACTCAAGCAGATGGACGCGTGGATCGTTTCAACAAAAAATACGGTCTCAAATAAGAATAAAAAGAACAGCTTCGACTGTTCTTTTTTCTTTCTTCAAATCAGGACTCAAGCACCACTGCTGTTCCACTGCAGGTAACCATCAGCATACCATTCTCAGCACCTAAGGTTTCATAGTCCATCTTAACCCCAATGATAGCATTTGCGCCACGTTCACTCGCACGCGCCATCATTTCTGCTAGAGCTTCTTCTCTCGCTTGGGTTAATTCGCCTTCATAACTACTAGCACGACCGCCAAAAATATTACGGAAACCAGCCGCCATATCTTTGAACATATTAACCCCAGCAACCACTTCGCCAAAGACAATTCCTTTGTATTCTAGGACTTTCTTTCCTTCGATCACCGTAGTTGAAATAATCATCTTTAGGTCCTCCTTGCTTCTTTTAGAACATTGTAAGCCCTTTCATTGTCTTTGTCAAGAAATTCCTTATTGTTTTTATACTCTCATCAAAAAAGAGAAGACTTGGAGTCTTCTCTTTTTTCTTGGTTAAATCGCTTCTGTGACAAAACTACGACTTTCTAGCACCTTAAGCATGGCATCTGCTGTGTCTAGTGCTGTAAAGAGTGGCACACCGTGTTCAATGGCTGAACGGCGGATTTGCTCACCATCTTCGTCAGCAGTTCGCTTGGTTCCGACAGTATTGATGATTGCTTGAATTTTTCCTTTACGAACAAAGCTTGGGATATCCTTCTCATCATCACCAATCTTACCAACAGGCTGAGCATGCAGTCCATGGCTCGCAAAGAAGGCTGCAGTTCCTTCTGTCGCGAGGATACCGTAACCGATATTTTGGAAACGGCGAGCCAAGTCCAAGGCTTCTTCTTTGGCATCATCTGCAATGGTGAAGACTACATTTCCGAAAGTTGGCAAATGGAGGTAAGAAGCTTCAAAGGCTTTATAGAGAGCTTTTTCTAGAGTAGCATCAGAGCCCATGACTTCCCCTGTTGACTTCATTTCAGGACCGAGCAAGCTATCTACCTTAGCTAACTTGGTGAAGGAGAAGACTGGGGCCTTGATATGAACACGAGTGCTTTCAGGGTAAAGACCATCTTGGTAGCCAAGTTCTCCAAGGTTTTGGCCAAGAATGAGCTTGGTCGCTACTTGAGCCATAGGGATATTGGTTACTTTTGAAAGGAATGGAACCGTACGGCTGGCACGTGGATTAACCTCAATAACGTAGACTTTTTCATCCTTGATGACAAACTGGATGTTCATCATACCAAGACAGTTGAGTCCAATCGCTAAACGTTTAGTATAGTCTGCGATTGTTTCTTGCACCTTTTGCGACAAGGTTTGCGGTGGGTAAACGGCCATTGAGTCACCTGAGTGGACACCAGCACGTTCGATATGCTCCATGATACCAGGAATAAGGACATTTTCACCGTCTGAAATGGCATCCACTTCACACTCTTGTCCAACAATGTAAGAGTCAACAAGAACTGGGTGGTCTGGACTAGCCTTAACAGCGGTACGCATGTAAGAACGGAGGTCTTCTTCATTTTCAACGATTTCCATGGCACGTCCCCCCAAGACATAAGATGGGCGAACGAGGACTGGGAAGCCAATCTTGCGAGCTGCAAGCACTGCTTCTTCTTCATTGGTAGCCGTTTGTCCTGGTGGCTGTGGAATATCCAAGTCTTTAAGGGCTTGCTCGAAGAGGTCACGGTCTTCGGCACGGTCTAGGTCGGCAACTTGTGTACCAAGGATGGTCACTCCTGCTTTTGCTAATGGCTCCGCAAGGTTGATAGCTGTTTGACCACCAAACTGAACGATAACGCCTTTTGGTTGCTCCAAGTCGATAACATTCATCACATCTTCGAAAGTCAACGGTTCAAAGTAGAGCTTATCAGACACAGAGAAGTCTGTTGAAACGGTCTCTGGGTTTGAGTTCATAATGATGGCTTCGTAACCAGCCGCTTGGATGGCCTTAACAGAGTGAACGGTTGCGTAGTCAAACTCAACCCCTTGACCGATACGGATTGGACCTGAACCTAGGACTAGGACGGATTCCTTGTCAGATCTGATAGATTCATTTTCCCAGCCATAGGTAGAATAGAAATATGGCGTTTCAGAGTCGAACTCTGCCGCACAGGTATCGACCATCTTATAAACTGGAACAATCTTGTTTTCCAAACGAAGTTGACGAACTTGGTCAGCTGTCGTTTCCCAAAGTTCAGCAATCTTACGGTCTGAGAAGCCATTTAGCTTAGCTGTTTTCAAAACTTCTAGATCTTGTGGATGAGCACCCAATTCTTGCTCAATTTCAAAGATATGCAAGAGTTTATCTAGATAAAAGATATCAATCTTGGTCAATTCAGCAATTTCTTCTGGTGTGTAACCACGGCGAATAGCTTCTGATACGTAGAAGAGACGGTCATCTTGGGCTTTGACAACCTTTTCAATCAAAGCATCATCTGAAACAGCTGCAAGCTCAGGCATTTCATTGTGATGGACTCCGATTTCAAGTGAGCGACAAGCTTTAAGAAGAGATTCCTCGATGTTCCGACCGATAGCCATGACTTCTCCAGTCGCCTTCATCTGGGTACCAAGACGACGTTCCCCTTTTTCAAACTTGTCAAATGGGAAACGTGGAATCTTGGCAACCACATAGTCAAGGGCTGGCTCAAACATGGCATAGGTTGATCCTGTAACCGGGTTGATGACCTCATCCAAGGTCAAACCGACGGCAATCTTAGCTGCCAATTTAGCAATCGGATAACCTGTCGCCTTAGATGCAAGGGCAGAAGAACGCGATACACGAGGGTTTACTTCGATAACATAGTACTTAAAGCTATGCGGATCAAGGGCTAGCTGAACGTTACATCCACCTTCAATCTTGAGAGCGCGGATAATGCTCAAGCTCGCGTCACGGAGCATTTGGTTTTCATAGTCTGACATGGTTTGCGCAGGGGCAAATACAATGGAGTCCCCTGTGTGAATCCCAACTGGGTCAAAGTTTTCCATGTTACAAACAACGAGGGCATTGTCAGCCGAGTCACGCATAACTTCGTACTCGATTTCCTTAAAACCTGCAATGGAACGCTCAATCAAACATTGGGTAACAGGTGACAGTTTCAAACCATTTTCAGCGATTTCACGCAATTCTTCCTCATTGGCACACATACCACCACCAGTACCACCAAGGGTAAAGGCTGGTCGAACGATGACTGGGTAGCCAATTGTCGCTGCAAAGGAAACTGCTTCTTCTACTGTATTGACAATTTCAGATTCAGGGATGGGTTGCTCAAGCTCTTCCATCAATTGTTTAAAGAGGTCACGATCCTCTGCTTGGTCAATGGCAGATAGTTTAGTACCCAGAAGTTCAACACCAAGTTCATCTAAAATACCATTTTTAGACAATTCCATGGCCATATTGAGCCCTGTCTGACCTCCAAGAGTTGGAAGCAAGGCATCTGGACGTTCCTTACGGAGAATACGTGTCACAAACTCAAGTGTAATCGGTTCGATGTAGACCTTGTCCGCAATCTCCTTGTCCGTCATGATGGTTGCAGGGTTTGAGTTAACCAAAACAACCTCATAGCCTTCCTCTTTCAAAGACAAGCAGGCCTGGGTCCCAGCATAGTCAAACTCAGCAGCCTGACCAATAATAATCGGACCAGAACCAATCACCATAATTTTTTGAATATCAGTACGTTTAGGCATAGTTTATGATACAAAGCCCGTCAAGAACAAAGTGAAAATAGGAAACTCGGTGCAGACGCCTTTAGCGTCAAGACGATGTTTATCTTTTTCACACAGTTCTTAGGGCGTGTTCACTTCCGCGAACATTGTACCTTCTCCTTTCTATTCGTCGCCTCACAGAGCGACATTAAATAAATTCTCCGACGATTTTTTAGAGAAACGATATTTTTCGATAAAAAATCTAGTGCAGGGAGTTTTTAGTTCGCCTGATAGCGACTAAAAGAAACGACCTGCCTTTCTATTCGTCGCCTCACAGAGCGACATTAAATAAGATACAAAGGACGATAAGAAAGCGACTGAATTTTAGGAAACCAAGGAAGGATTGACAATCCAAGTTGGTTTCTCTAAATTCCGAGCTTTCCGTCCGTGTTCAGTTACATAAATTCTTCGACGAGCTTTTACTCGTTCTTAGTTTGATTGTTTAAAAGCTTCCATCATCTCGATAAATTCATCAAATAGGTAGCTTGCGTCGTGTGGACCAGGAGCTGCGTCTGGGTGGAATTGTACAGAAAAACCTGGTTGGTATCTGTGGCGAACTCCTTCAACTGACTTGTCATTGATTTCTTCGTGGGTGATGATCAAATGCTCTGGCAAGTCCTCACGGCTGACTGCATAACCATGGTTTTGGCTGGTAAAGTCTACACGTCCTGTTGCAATCTCACGTACCGCGTGGTTAAATCCACGGTGACCAAACTTCATCTTGTAGGTCTTAGCCCCGTTTGCCATAGCAAAGAGTTGGTGTCCCATACAAATTCCAAAGATTGGAATTTTTCCTTGCACACCGCGAATCATCTCCAGTGCTTCTGGAACATCTTCTGGGTTACCTGGACCGTTTGACAACATGACGCCGTCAGGGTTGAGATGGAGAATTTCTTCTGCTGTGGTTGTGTATGGAACCACGGTCACGTTACAGTTCCGTTTCGAAAGTTCGCGTAAGATGGAGTGTTTGAGACCAAAGTCTACCAGAACGACACTCAATCCAACTCCAGGAGCAGGATAAGCTGTCTTAGTAGAGACTTGCTTGATATTATCTGTCGGCAAGACTGTTGCTTGGAGCTGGTCTGCAATATGATCCATGGTATCACCAACATGCGTAAGGGTTGCCTTCATAGTACCATGCTTACGGATAATCTTTGTAAGCGCACGGGTATCAATTCCTGAGATACCAGGGATTTTCTTGGCTTTCAAGAATTCGTCCAAGGTCATTTGATTGCGCCAGTTGCTGGCTCTACGCGCTTCTTCAAAAACTACTACTCCCTTACAGGTAGGACTGATGGATTCGTAGTCATCACGGTTAATCCCATAGTTTCCCACCAGTGGGTATGTGAAAGTCAAGATTTGTCCATTATAAGATTGGTCTGTAATGGATTCTTGATAGCCGGTCATCCCTGTATTAAAGACGATTTCACCTGTTACATCAATATCTGCTCCGAAGGCCTTGCCTTCAAAAACAGTGCCATCTTCTAATACTAGAAGTCGTTTTGTCATATAGTCACCTCTCGTGGACGCTCTCTGGCGTCTTTTAACGTCTTGTGTTTATTTTGCTTTTCTGTATGCCAGAACAGACTCTAAGATTGCCATTCTGACAAATACACCATTGGTCATTTGTTGGACAATGCGTGATTTTGGCGCTTCAACTAAATGGTCTGCGATTTCGACATCACGGTTGACTGGGGCAGGGTGCATGAGAATTGCTTTTTCTTTCAAGCGATCATAACGCTCTTGCGTCAAACCATGTTGTGCATGGTAGCCTTCTTTTGAAAAGACCACTCCACTATCATGACGTTCATGCTGGACGCGAAGGAACATCATAACATCCACCTGATCAATAATCTCGTCAATGCTTACAAACTGACCATAGTCTGCGAATTCCTGACTTCTCCATTCCTCAGGACCTGCAAAGTATAGCTCTGCGCCTAAACGTTTCAAAATTTGCATATTAGATTTGGCTACACGTGAGTGGTCCAGATCACCAGCGATAGCGACCTTAAGTCCCTCAAAATGGCCAAATTCTTCATATATTGTCATCAAATCAAGCAAGCTCTGACTTGGATGTTGTCCTGAACCATCTCCACCATTAATAATGGAAGTCGTAATGGTTGGACTGGCAATCAACTCTCTGTAGTAGTCGACTTCTGGGTGACGGATAACACAGGCATCCACTCCAAGTGCAGACAGTGTCAAGATTGTGTCATAAAGTGTTTCACCCTTGTTAACTGAGCTTGTCTTCACATCAAAATCGAGTAGATTCAGTCCCAGCTTAATCTCTGCTACTTCAAAGGACTTATGTGTACGAGTCGAATTTTCAAAGAAAAGGTTGGAAACGATATGCTGGTCTTCATAGGAAGTCTGCGCTCCATTCTTAAATTCAATTCCTCGTTTGATCAATTTCATGACCTGATCTACAGTAAGGTCTTCCATAGAGACCACATGTTGCAAAGCTTGTTGATTTTCTGACATGGCTAACTCCTTTTTGCTGTCTATGCTTCTTCGGTAATAAGAACTCTATCTTGTCCATCTAGTTCTGCCATCTCTACGATGATCTCTTCAGAGCGACTGGTTGGAATATTTTTTCCAACATAGTCTGGACGGATTGGAAGTTCTCTATGTCCGCGATCCACTAGAACTGCTAAACTCACACGAGCAGGGCGACCATGGCTGACGACGTTGTCAATAGCTGCACGAATGGTACGACCTGTATAGAGCACATCATCCACCAAGATGACTTCCCGGTCTGTCACATCAACAGAGATTAAAGAAGTATCTTCACCACTTTTAACATCGTCACGGAAAGGCTTGGTGTCCAGCTCTACCACTGGAACTGAAAGAGATTCTAACTGTTCCAAACGTTCTTGGATACGGCGAGCGATAAAGACACCTCGCGTTTTAATACCGGCCAAAACGATTTTGTTCAAATCTTTGTTTCGCTCAATAATCTCGTAAGTAATTCGAGTAATCGCGCGTTTGACGGTCAATTCGTCTACAACTTCTTTTGCCTTCATGACAAACCTCCAAAAAGAAAAGTCTCCTTAACAAGGAGACTTCAGAATGTATAGCCAAGCGAGCCCTACTGCAAACAGTATAGACTTCACCCTTCTACTTAATCTAGCTCCTTGTCTGCCTCACGGGACAGGTTTAAAGGAATATTTTATTGTCATTACTATATCACAAAGACCCGTTCAAATCAAGTAAAAACATTCATTATTTTTACTTATAACGAACTAAAATCATATAATTGAGGATAGTGATCGCATTCTGGATTTTTTGGATGACAGATAGCCCGTCCAAAGTAAATCATGGCTTGGTGGGCTGCCAACCATTTCTCTGGTGGCAGAATGTCCATGACACGTTTTTCTACTTCGAGGGGTGTAGCCGATTTCTTGACAATATCATGATGCTTGCAGATACGCTCAACATGGGTGTCCACTGCAAAAGCAGGAATTCCAAACCCCACACTCATGACAACATTGGCTGTCTTACGACCAACACCAGCTAGACTTTCTAATTCCTCTCGAGTCTGAGGTACTTGTCCGTCAAAATCGTCTAATAGTTGTTGGGCACATTTTTTAAGGAATTTAGCCTTATTTCGATACAGTCCCAGACGAGAAATGTGTGAAGCAATTTCACTTTCAGTTGCGACAGACATGGCTTGAGGCGTTGGAAAAGCAGCAAAGAGACCTGGTGTAGCCTTGTTGACTGCAGCATCTGTCGTCTGGGCTGACAACATCACTGCAACCAGTAGTTCAAAGTGATTGGTAAAATCGAGGCTGGGTTTGGCATCTGGGAAGAGGGCAATAATTTCCTCTATGACATGACGGGCACGTTTCTTGGATAAAACCATCTACTCATCTCCGTCAAATAGTCCTTGCAAGCCAGCAAATGGACTGTTTTCTTCTTTCTTGACTGCTTGTTGGGCTTGATATTCGTCCTCAGTCATGATTTGCCAGTCATTACCTGAAACAAATCCTTGACCTGCTTCCTCTTCAGCCGTCAAGACTTTGATTGGGATATTGAGCAAGATATTATCTGACACACTTTCAGCCAAATCAATTTCACCATTTTCGATAGGCAAGACCAAGTCATCATCTAAAACTTCCTGATCTAGTTGGTTGGTCGCTCCTTCCATGAAAACTTCTGTGACTGGATAAGACTCAGCCAACTCAACTGGCTCCATACTACGACTGGAAGCAAGGACAATGGTGTAAGATAGTTGATAATCTAAGAAATACATGCGGTCTTCGTATTGGACCTTCCCTACCGCAAGGATATCTTTGACATCTAAAATTTCTTGATTACGGGCACGTAAGTCTGATGCCAGGTCTAAAGCTTGTTCAAAACGTAGGCCTTCAGGCTGCTTACGAATTTCTTGAATATTTAACTTCATATTTCCTCCATAAAGATTTACTCACTTGATTATACCATGAAAAGGCTACAAGTCAGCCTTCCAAACTTTGATATTAAAATCTCCTTTTTAACATATTTACTATGACATATTTTCTGTTTAGTGCTATACTATAGGCAAGAATACATCAGAGCAAGGAGGATGCTCATATGGAAGACAAAGCACTCATCACTGAAGCTTACCAACTCCTTTTCGAGTTAAATAAAAGCTACCAAAGCTGCAAACAAGGAACAGCCGATGATATTCGACTGCAAGAGCTGCTGAACACCACTCTTAAGGAACTAAAAAAAGCAGAAAAGCTGGACAACAGTATCTTAATCGACCTTGAGAAATTTTACCAATGTACCAGTCTTCTGATTGGACTGGGTAGCCTAAAACTGAATGATCAAGCACGTACCGCTTGGCGCAACTATGACAAGTTCCATTACGAGCACGTCAAACACGTACTGACTCTCTATGGACCTGTTTTTGGATTTTAGAGTTTAGAATTTTGGATTTTCTATTGACAAAATTTCCTTAAAGGTATAGGATAGAGGTACTAATACTCGGAGGTATGGGAGACATGAACAACTAATCTATCAAATAAAGAACCTTTATTTAGTAGATCTTGTTTTTGTCTCTTTTTGTGTGCTCTTTTTATACTAGATTTTCTAGTATCTTGTCCCCATTGAAAATCGAAAAACTAGAAAGCTATGCTCCTCTTGGGTTGGGTTAGGCAGCTCCAAGCTAGTTTGACGACTTTTTCAACGAGGATAATAGAGTTTTGACAGTGACTTTGGGCTCTACTAGATAAAGTAGAGCTTTTTGTTATGCACTATCGACATTCTAGAAAGGGCAACAATATGATAAAAATCAATCATCTAACCATCACTCAAAACAAAGATCTACGAGATCTTGTATCTGACCTAAGCATGACTATCCAAGACGGGGAAAAGGTTGCTATTATTGGTGAAGAAGGAAATGGTAAATCGACTTTACTACGAGCTTTAATGGGGGAAGCATTACCTGATTTTACTATCAAGGGCGACATCCAGTCTGACCTTCAATCACTGGCCTACATTCCTCAAAAACTCCCCGAGTTCCTGAAAAATAGGACTCTACATGACTACTTCTTTTTGGATTCTGCTGATTTAGACTACAGCATTCTTTATCGTTTGGCTGAGGAGTTGCACTTTGATAGCAACCGTTTTGCTAGCGACCAAGAAATTGGCAGCCTATCAGGGGGAGAAGCTTTGAAAATTCAGCTCATCCACGAGTTAGCAAAACCTTTTGAGATTCTATTTTTAGATGAACCTTCAAATGACCTAGACCTTGAGACGGTTGATTGGCTAAAAAGGCAGATTCGAAAGATTAGGCAAACTGTTATTTTCATTTCCCATGATGAAGACTTTCTTTCTCAAACGGCAGATACTATTGTCCACTTGCGCCTGGTCAAGCACCGTAAAGAAGCGGAAACGCTAGTCGAGCATTTAGACTATGATCGCTATAGTGACCAGAGAAAGGTTAGTTTTGCCAAACAAAGTCAGCAAGCTGCGAACGACCAGAGAGCCTATGATAAAAGCATGGAAAAGCATCGCCGCGTCAAGCAAAATGTAGAAACTGCACTTCGAGCTACCAAAGACAGTACTGCCGGTCGCCTATTGGCTAAAAAGATGAAAACTGTTCTCTCTCAAGAAAAACGCTTTGAAAAGGAAGCTCAGTCCATGACCCAAATGCCACTTGAAGAGGAACAAATCCAACTTTTCTTTTCAGACATCCAACCATTACCGGCTTCTAAAATCTTAGTCCAACTGGAAAAAGAAAATTTATTCATTGGCAAGCGCATTTTAGCTCAGGAGTTACGACTAACAGTCCGTGGTCAAGATAAAATCGGTATCATCGGGCCAAATGGTGTTGGGAAATCAACTCTGTTAACCAAGTTTCAACAACTGCTCAGCGCCAAAAGAGAAATTTCGCTTGGCTTTATGCCACAAGATTACCATAAAAAACTGCAATTAGATCTATCTCCAGTAGCCTATCTCAGCCAAACTGGGGAAAAAGAGGAACTACAGAAAATCCAATCTCATTTAGCCAGTCTCAATTTCAGCTATCCAGAGATGCACCACCAAATCCGCTCCCTATCTGGCGGGCAACAAGGTAAACTCCTACTTTTGGATTTAGTGTTGCGCAAACCAAACTTTCTCCTTCTGGATGAGCCTACACGAAACTTTTCTCCCACTTCTCAACCTGAAATCAGAAAACTCTTTACCTCCTATCCCGGCGGTCTGATCACTGTTTCGCATGACAGACGCTTCTTAAAAGAGGTCTGTACGAGTATCTATCGTTTAACAGAAAATGGTTTGGAAGTTGTTGATTTACAAGATTTATAAATGTTGAACATAGCAAAAATCCAGAGAAGTTTCTCTGGATTTTTTTACATGTGTTTCAAACGTTCAATTCGTTCTGAGATAGGTGGGTGGGTATAAAAGAGTTTTTGAAGTCCCCCACCTTTCTTGGGATCATTGATATAAAGAGCGCTGCTGGCATCGTCAACATGGTGATGCATCGGCTCGCTATCCTCCAACTTATGCAAGGCATTGATCATCCCTTGAGAATTGCGAGTCAGCTCCACACTGGATGCATCCGCCAGAAATTCCCTCTGACGGGAAATGGCTAATTGCACCAAGGTTGCTGCGAGAGGTGCTAGAACAATGGCTAAGAGAGAGATGACAAGCATGATAATCTCTAGACCATTTCCATCGCGATCATTATCACTCCGTCTGCGACCTGCGCCACCCCACCACATCATCCGTCCTGCCATACTAGACAGAAGGGTAATGGCACTGGCAAGGGCAACAGCAATGGTCGAAATACGGATATCGTAGTTTCGGATATGACTGACTTCATGCCCCATAACAGCTTCCAGTTCCTCGCGATTCATGATAGCCAGAAGGCCCGAAGTGGCTGCGACAGCTGCATTCTGCGGGTTTGAACCTGTTGCAAAGGCATTTAAAGAAGAATCCTCAATAATGAAAACACGCGGCATGGGAATCTGAGCGACCATGGCCATATCTTCTACTACATGGTAGAGGTCTGGTGCTGTTTGCTCATCAACCTCACGCGCCCCATTCATAGACATGACAATCTCTGTCGATTGAAAGATCATGGTCAGAGCGTAGATAAGACCAATAATCAAGGCAATAATCATGCCACCAAGACCTGAGCGCATAAAGAGATAGCCAACCGCATAACCAACCAAGGCCAAGAGTAGGAAGAAAACCAGCAACAAAATCCAGGTTTTTCGTTTATTGCTCGCAATTTGATCAAACAACATCTTAGTCACCTAATCCGCTAAAGTCAACTTTAGGAACTGCCTTTTCCTCTTCAGGCGTTTGAAGGAAGTCTGCAGCTTTAAAGCCAAATAGTCCTGCGATGATGTTGCTTGGGAAACTTTCAAGTTTTACATTGTAGTTACTGACAACACTGTTGTAGAGTTGGCGAGAGTAAGAAATTTTATTTTCTGTATTGGTCAACTCTTCTTGCAATTTGATAAAGTTAGCACTAGCTTTCAAGTCTGGGTAATTCTCTGCTACTGCAAAGATACCAGAAATCTGGCGGGTAAGGGCATCACTGGCCTTCATAGCTTCTGCCGGTGAAGTTGCTGCGGCTACTTGTCTACGAAGTTCTGTTACTTTTTCCAAGGTAGATCCTTCATATTTCGCATAGCCTTTGACTGTTTCAATCAAGTTTGGGAGGAGATCATTACGACGCTTTAACTGAACATCGATCTGGCTCCAAGCCTCCTTGGTCTGCATACGATTTTTAACCAAACCGTTATAGCTAACAATCACAAAAATAACAATGAGAGCCAAAACTCCAAGAATAATCCAAGTCATAATCTTATTCCTTTCTGCTTTTAGATTACTACCAGTATATCAAAATTTTAACGAATATGGTAAAATAAGATGATACTAGAGAAGGAAACGACTATGAAACCAGAAACATTTTACAGCCTACTAGCTGAGCAAAATCTTCCACTTTCGGACCAGCAAAAGAACCAATTTGAACGGTATTTTGAACTCTTGGTCGAGTGGAATGAAAAGATTAACCTGACCGCTATTACAGACAAAGAAGAAGTTTATCTCAAACATTTTTATGATTCGATTGCACCTATCCTGCAAGGCTTGATTTCAAATGAAACTATCAAACTTCTTGATATCGGAGCTGGGGCAGGGTTTCCTAGTCTGCCTATGAAAATTCTCTATCCACAGCTGGATGTGACCATCATTGATTCGCTCAATAAGCGCATCAACTTCCTTCAGCTTTTGGCTCAGGAGTTGGATTTGGATGGTGTTCACTTTTACCATGGACGGGCAGAAGACTTTGCCCAAGATAAGAACTTCCGTGCCCAGTTTGATGTGGTGACGGCTCGTGCGGTTGCCCGTATGCAGGTTTTGTCTGAGCTGACCATTCCCTATCTTAAAGTCGGCGGAAAACTATTGGCACTCAAGGCCAGCAATGCTCCTGAGGAATTGCTAGAAGCCAAGAATGCCCTCAACCTCCTCTTTAGCAAGGTAGAGGACAACCTCAGCTATGCCCTACCAAATGGAGATCCCCGTTATATCACTGTGGTCGAAAAGAAAAAAGAGACTCCAAACAAATATCCTAGAAAAGCAGGCATGCCCAATAAACGCCCGCTTTAAATTTTTTAGTAAAAAAATGTTTACAAAGTTCGCCTCGCTTTTTTATTTCTGGGCTCGGGAAAAAATGATTTACAAAATCAACCTCGCTCTCTTATTTTCGGGCTCGGGAAAAAATGATTTACAAAATCAAACCTCGCTTTCGCATTTCTAGGCTCGGGAAAAATTCGTTTACAAAACGAATTTTTTCTGCTATACTATCCTAAGCAAAGGTTTTTAATGTCATCCTGTGAGGTGACGAAGGCGCAGATTTATATAAATTTTTAAAAGATAGCTATTTTTTAAAAAGTCTTACTCTGAGAGCCTATTGCTGTAAAATAATGGGCTCTTTTTGATGCCCAAAAGTGAGGTTTATATGAAACAAGAATCAACTGTTGATTTGTTACTAGACGTTGATCAACGTCCTTCAGCTGGGAAAGGTATCCTCCTCAGCTTCCAGCACGTTTTTGCTATGTTTGGAGCTACCATCCTAGTTCCTTTGATTTTGGGAATGCCCGTATCGGTTGCTCTCTTTGCATCTGGTGTCGGAACCTTGATTTATATGGTTTCAACTGGCTTTAAAGTTCCAGTCTATCTCGGATCATCCTTCGCCTTTATCACAGCCATGTCCCTTGCTATGAAAGAAATGGGTGGCGACGTCTCTGCTGCTCAAACAGGGGTTATCCTAACTGGTTTTGTTTATGTCCTTGTTGCTACAAGTGTTCGCTTCGCAGGTACAAAATGGATTGATAAACTCTTGCCTCCAATCATTATTGGTCCTATGATCATCGTTATCGGTCTTGGACTTGCTGGTTCTGCTGTAACGAATGCTGGACTTGTAGCAGACGGAAACTGGAAAAACGCCCTTGTAGCTGTCGTGACGTTCTTGATTGCCGCTTTTATCAATACAAAAGGAAAAGGTTTCCTTCGTATCATTCCTTTCCTCTTTGCCATCATCGGTGGGTACATTTTCGCAATGCTTCTTGGTTTGGTTGACTTTACCCCAGTCCTTCAAGCCAACTGGTTTGAAATTCCTGGTTTCTACTTGCCATTTAGTACAGGTGGAGCCTTTAAAGAGTACAACTTATACTTCGGTCCTGAAACAATCGCAATCTTGCCAATCGCAATCGTAACAATTTCAGAACACATCGGAGACCACACAGTTTTAAGCCAAATCTGTGGCCGTCAATTCCTGAAAGAACCAGGACTTCACCGTACGCTTCTCGGTGACGGTATTGCGACATCTGTATCTGCTTTCCTCGGTGGACCCGCTAATACGACCTACGGAGAAAATACAGGGGTTATCGGGATGACTCGTATCGCTTCTGTCTCTGTTATCCGTAACGCGGCCTTCATCGCCATTGCTCTTAGCTTCCTAGGCAAATTCACTGCCTTGATTTCAACCATTCCAAATGCTGTGCTTGGTGGCATGTCCATCCTTCTCTACGGAGTTATCGCCAGCAACGGTCTAAAAGTTTTGATTAAAGAACGCGTTGACTTCAGTCAAATGCGTAACCTAATCATTGCAAGTGCCATGTTGGTACTTGGACTTGGTGGAGCTATCCTCAAACTTGGCCCAGTAACCCTTTCAGGTACTGCCCTATCAGCGATGACAGGTATCATTTTGAATCTGATCTTGCCATACGAAAACAAAGACTAATCTTATAGATAGCAAAAATCCACTCAGTTGAGTGGATTTTTTAATTACTTACTCTTTATTTCCAACAGTAAATCTTTCAATGAAATAATGGTCACGGCTAGTAAAATCATGGCCATACCTACAAAATCAATCGCATAAAACTGTTCCTTCATAATCAGAAAGGCAAAGAAAACGGCAGAAATTGGCTCTATGGAAGCCAATAAACTAGACTTAACAGGACCTATCAGACTAGCTCCCCTTAGGAAAGCTGTATATGCAAAGACCGTTCCGATGATGATAATCCCAGCAAATGCAAAGAGAAAATCTAGGCTAGTCGGTATGCTGGCCTGTAAGACTCCTGTGAAAGGAATAGCCACTACACCAGAAATAACCATCCCGACACCAATCACCAAAATACTGCCCCACTTCTTAATCAAAGCGATGGGAAGAATAATATAGAGGGCATAGGTCAAGGCTGAAAAGAGGCCCCAGAACAGACCAGCAGGTGTGACAGACAACTGGTCAACTATCCCGTGCGTCGCGATCAGAAAGGTTCCTCCAATTGCTAATCCAATCGAAAAAATCTCAGCCAGAGTAGGCGCCACCTTATCCTTCATACAAGTATAAACTAAAATCCCAACGGGGCATACATACTGGAGAACTGTCGCCGTTCCAGCATTGGTTTCCTGAATGGCAGAAAGATAGGCAAACTGGTTTAAGAAAAGCCCGAACAAGGCAAATAACAGCAGAGATAAAAGGCTTTTTCTGTCCTTTAAAAAAGAAAGGAGTTTATCCTTTGAAGTCACGTAGGATAAGAACACCAATGCCAAGCCTGCAATGATAAGTCGCAAATTGGTCAAGACTAGAGCAGAAATCCCGTGTGCCATCAGGTATTGGCCACTGGTCCCAGACAAGCCCCAAGCAATCCCTGCTACTACTGTATACAGAGTTCCTTTTACGGTTTTTGACATGCTTCACCCCTACTCTTCTTGACGAATCATTTCCATGACTTGGTTTCGATCGACTATCCACTGGGAACGCTCATCCTTCTCATACGTTCGATTGGATAAAAAGATGGCGGCTTCCTGTTTCTTTCGATTCCACATGATGAAGGTACCTGTATAGCCCGTATGATCAAGCCAAGCTCCCTCCAGATTCCAAGCTAGCGAACGCTCTTTATCCTCTAAGGGAGAGTAATTTCGACTTAAGTTTTCAGCAAAATCATCTTTCAAGTAATGTTCCAGAAAGATTTGCAAATCCTTAACAGTTGAAAATAAACCAGCACTTCCAGCATGTTTACCCAAAAGACGAGCTTTGGGATCGTGGATACTACCTGCTTCTACTCCTCTAACTGTTGGTACAGCATACTCAACGGGACCAAACATTGTTTCCTTCATCCCCCATGGGGTCAAAACTTGTTCTTCGATAATCTGATCCAAGTCTTGTTCAAAGATTTTCTCCAAAAGAAATCCCAGGAGTAAAAAGTGAACATCCGAGTATAGAAAAGCAGTTTGACTACGTCTATTCAGATAAAACATAGCCTCTCTTAATTCCTCAGAACTCAACTGATCCCTATTGGGAATAAAGGGATCCAGATTTGTCGCGTGGGTCAAGAGTTGACGAATAGTGATATCTGGGTAATCACATGCAGCTAAAAAGTCCGTCACTGGTCGATCAATGTCTAGTTTCCTCTGTTGCCACAAGAAGGTCAAGACTGTCCCTACTCCCACAACCTTACTCACACTGGCTAAGTCATAGACTAACCCTGACTCTGTTTTCAAACCTTTCTCAGGATCACTCAAGCCCAGGTAGGATTCTCTCCATTCTCCGTCCTTAAAATACGCAAAAGAGGCCCCGGGATAGACCCCTGCCTCGATTTGATCTTCTATTTTTTTTAGAATTTTTGTCCACTTCATGCTTCTTCAAACCACAATTCGATGTTATTGGTATCTTTACCAAGGAAGAATTTTTCAGACTTTGGAATAAAATAGTCTGTGCCCTCAAATTTTTGACGAAGACTAGTCAACTCTAGATTCTTTACCAAAAATTTCAGCATAGACAAGTCCCAGGTAACATTGTTTTCAACAGCCAAATCTGAACCTTGCCCTTGAGTAAAGGTGATGGCATTAGTTGCCATTTCTGAAGCAAGTAAACTCTCCCTGTCCTCAGGCAGACGCAGCTCGACAGAAACCTCAAATTGACTCAAGTATTTTATACTTTTATTTGAATAAAATTCCGGAATCGTATCCAGCGGAATCAAGTCATCAATATGATTTTCCGCATGAACAAGGATCACATCCTGTTCAGGAGAAACAATCTCAAAAGCATAACCACAGCTTCCTTTAAATAAGCGAGGAAGTGTCTTCATCTGTGAAAGAATGCCCTCGATTTCAGAAGGATTCTCAACTTTTACCAAGAGTCTAGCTAACTTCTTAACTCCTTCAACTCTGCGAGTTCTCATGCTCGGAGCTTCTTCTAAAATCAACCTCTCCGTACCTGTCTGATCTCCCAAGGAGAGAAAGGCAGACTCTTCTAACAAGGGTTTCATCCCTAGGGTTTCAATGTAAAATTTTTCATTTAATTTTCGGTTATTAACTTTCACAGTCGGAATGATCCGAACTATCTCATTCACACTCATAAATTCCTCCAACTCTTTTATTTTAAAGGATTTTCGAATATTTTACAAGCCATATCTGTTTTATTTAAAAATTTTATAACAAAAAACTGGGTTCCCCCAGTTTCTTTTATTATAGATAAAGTAGTTTGAATACTGCTACTGCTGCAATAGCTGCTGCGATTGGAGCTACAACTGGTACCCATGCATACCACCATTTTGAATCACCCTTGTGTTGACCAAGAACTGATTTTGGAAGGAGTTCGTGAAGAAGACGTGGTCCGAAGTCACGAGCTGGGTTCAAAGCAGGTCCAGAAGGTCCACCGAGTGAAGTTACCAAGGCCATAACTAGGAAACCTAAGGCCAAGTGAGCAACTGAAAGTCCAGCAGCTGTGTGAGGTGCTACTTGAGCTTTCACTGCCATTTCAGTTAAATCAACTGTTTGACCAGCCTGAGTAGCCATTTGTTTCATGTATTGAAGAACCTCAGCACCAAAGAAGTTTTTAGTCAAACCAAGTGCTGCAAAGAAAAGAACAAATGAACCTACAAACTCATTGAGGAAGCCGTTAACAGTAGCTGCAAAACGTGATTCTTTTGTACCGTGGTCGATGCTTGAAATCGTTGAGAAGGTACCCAAGATATTGTTTGGATTTTCTGTCTTCAAGTAGTAAGGACGGTGAGTCGCTACAACCAAAGCTTGACCAAAGATTGCTCCCAAAACTTGAGCTAGGATGTAATATGGTACTTGCTCCCAAGAGAAAAGTCCACTAACAGCAAGTCCAAGAGTGAAAGCTGGGTTGATGTGGTTACCAGATACATTACCAAACATCAAGGCTGGGATCATAACCCCCATACCATAACCAACCGCGATAACGAGCCAGCCACTTTGGTGACCTTTCGTACCTTTAAGTTCAACGTTAGCAACTGCACCATTACCAAGAATGATCAAAATAGCAGTTCCCAAGAATTCTGTGGCATATTTAATAGCCCATGTAAAATCCATTTGATAGATTCTCCTTAAATTTTTTTAGACAATCCTTATTCTATCAATTTTTAGGCCTTTTAGCAATATCTTTTCTAAAAGAATCTATGGAAAACGCTTTATTTAACTTATCATTAAGAAAAGGACAAAAGGAGTCAAACTCCTTTCATCCTAATCGTTATTCTTGACGTTGACCAAAGTCTGCAATCATCTGCTCCATCTCTTGGCGACTCGGAGTGGTCAACATATAAAGGTAGTCACCTTGTAGCTCTGCAAAGGCTGCTGGCATGATTTTTTTGACCTTGAATTGCTGGCTGTACTTAGCAAGCAAGTCTTCTTCTGAATAGACATAGTTTGCATTGGCACGACGTGATGTAGCTAGACAGTATTGAGGTTCAAACTCTGATGCTGGGAACTCTTCACCTGCGACAATAGCTGCATAACCTCGGTAGAGGTCCAAAGAGTGAGCAAAGTTATAAACATCAATGGTAAAGCCACCTGCAGGACGGTTATTGTACTCAATGGCAATGTAGTCGTCCCCGTCACGGAAAAACTCGATATGGAAAAAGCGCTCTTTCATACCAAATTCCTTGACAATGGCCTCGCCATACTTGCGCAGTTTGGGATCCATATCCTTGAGTACATAGTAGGAATTGTCCATCTTATAAATCATCAGATCAAGTGGAGTATGGGCATAATCAAAAGTCGTTGAAAAGACGATGTTGCCATCCTTGTCCACAAGTCCGTCAAAGGTACAGATTTCGCTAGAAGTGACAAATTTCTCAAAGAAATACACGGTTGAATGGTCCCATTCTTGCTTGAAATGATGGATATCGTCTTCTGTCTCAAGCTTAAAGGTTGCTGCCGCTCCCACTCCATTGTCAGGTTTGGCAATCATTGGTAGACCGATTTCGTTCACTGCTTTATCCACATCTGCTTCCGTCTGGATAACAGCACCAGGTACCACAGGGACACCTGCTTTTTTGAAAAGCTTCTTCATCTCAGACTTATATTTGGTCTTTTTGAGATCCTCTGGTTTGGCACCAAAGACATTAAATTGCTCACGAAGTGTTGCGTCCAGCTCAAGCCAGTATTCATTGTGGGACTCGATGCGGTCGATTGGTCCATGCTTGTAGAAAAGAAAAGCTACTGCACGCTTGACTTCGTCTATGTTCTCAAGATTGTCCACACGGAAATACTCAGTTAGGCTATTTAGCAAAGGTTCATCTAGTTGTTCGTAAGGCTCCTGACCAATTCCCAACACTGTGATGCCTTTACTGGCTAGCTCGATGGTAAACTGTTGGAAGTTTTGCGGATAGTAGGGAGAAATAACAAGGTAATTCATAGGCAACTCCTTTTATAGATACAGGTGTCCAAGAAAATAGGGCATTTGTTTACGCCACCATTCCCAGTCGTGGGCGACATCGTGTCCCCATTCAGCAAACCAGGCTGGAATTTGTTTCTGGTCAAAGGCTTCTTTAAGCTTGTAGAAAGATGGTAGACCGTCTTGTTCCCAGGCACCAAGGCCCGTACAAACGACGATTTCTGCCTGACGGTAACGATCGATAAACCATCCGTCGTTTTGATTCCAGATATAATCTACTGGTGAGTTTTGGTAAATAGCATCATCATTGTAGTAATCGCCAACGAAGAAACGTGCATCGTAAACACCGCTGAGGGCAATCACCTTGGTAAAGACATCTGGATGCTGGAGAAAGAAATTGAGTGCATGATAGGCCCCCATCGAGCAACCTGTCGTCATCATGCCATCAAACCAACCTGTCTTGTGCTTGATAAAAGGAATGGCCTCTTCAATCACATAGCGTTCGTAGGCGCGGTGCATCTCCGCCTGGTCATGACCATTTTTCCAAGTAGCCAGCCAGCTCTCACTGTCCACACTGGATAGCGTAAAGAACTGGACGCGGCCCTCCTCGATAAAGGAAGCACAGGCGTCGATCATGCCAAAATCATAGTATTCGTTGTGACTGCCACCAGATGAAGCAAAAACAACAACTGGAATCCCAGCATGCCCATAACGGTTGAGGTACATTTCACGGTTGAGGTGGCCACTCCAGTGGCTGAGGTTTTCAATATGCATTGGCTTTCTCCTTTCCTAACTTACCATTTCTCTGCAAAAAATCGAAGACAGTCTGGCAAATTTTCCGACCAAGGGATTTCACTATGGATGGCACCAGACTGAACTTTCAAAACAAGATTATCCAAGTGTACTCCACCTGAAATCAAATCATGATAATAGCGAAGCGATGAGTCGATATAGGCTTGCTTGATATTGCCAGCCATCAGAGTCTTGTCCGTATCATCTGCTTCTTCCGTTCCAACATAGATAAAAATGCGCTGTTCAGGCGACAATTTCTTGCGCTCGATATAGCGGTTAAAGGCTTCTTGGTGAAGCCAGTTAGCAGATGAGAAGACACCAAGACAACCAATTCGATCTTGGTACTCTAGTCCGATAAACTGGGTAATATTGCCTCCTAGTGAAGAGCCAATCATAGCCGTATGCTGGCGATCAGCTTTAGTACGGTAGGTCTCATCAATAAAAGGCTTGACCACCTCCATGACAAACTCGGCATACTCTACACCCTTACCGCCAAACTGCTGGCCTGGAATAGGGGATTCTTGGAATTTCCAAGCCGCATACTCATGCATCCGCCCCAAACCATCATTGTCGATGGCTACAACAATCATGCGACTGATGTCAGGGTTCCGCTTAATGGCTGGAATAATCTTCCAAGAGTGTCCGATATAGGACTCCTTGCTGTAAAAGACATTTTGCCCATCATGAAAGTAAACAACTGGGTAAAAACGGTCTGTGTCTTTCTCGTAGTCCTTAGGCAGAAGAACACGCACACGACGCTCTTTTCCAGTATAAGGAACCTTGAGTTTATGTTCTTTCATTTTTAAGTAAAAGTAGGAATGATTCATTGTCAGAAAACTCTCTATATTCAAAATTTTATCTTATTATACCATAAAAATAGAAAAAAAGTCAGTTAATGTCCATTTTAAGGATAAATAACTAACTTTTTTCATTTGTTTTTCTGAATTCTTCTGGATTTTCTGATTAGAGGAGATTATCAATTAACTCATCGACAGCGTCTTTTTCAACCTGGGGAGTGATTTCAGTAATCATGATACCTGCCACGGCTCTCTCAACCAAGCCTTCAACATCCATGCGTTTTTCATACTGCTCTGCATTCTCTATCTTAGGATTTGTCTTGGGACGGTCAGGCGCAAAAATTGTACAACAGTCTTCAAAAGGTTGGATTGAAATTTCAAAGGTATCGATTTCCTGCGCGATGTCAATGATTTCCAACTTGTCCATCGTAACCACGGGACGAATGACTGGTGTGCTAGTCACAGCGTTAATAGTTTGCATGCTTTCCAAGGTCTGGCTAGCTACTTGACCAAGACTTTCCCCATTGATGATAACTAAACCATTTCTCACCTCACGAATACGGTCGGTAATCCGCATCATAAAACGACGGGTCAAAGTCATGAGGTAGGCTTCTGGCGCTTTAGCCTTGATTTCCTCTTGAATCTCAGTGAAAGGTACTTCGATAAACTGGATATTTCCACCAAACTTGGTTAATTTACGGGTCAAATCGTGGGCTTTCTTAAGGGCACCAGGACTCGTGTATGGTGGGCTGGCAAAGTGAACGGCCTCAATATCTACTCCACGTTTAAGAGCTAGATAACCTGCTACAGGCGAGTCAATCCCCCCTGACAACATGAGCATCCCCTTACCAGAAGTCCCCACAGGCAAGCCACCTGCTCCACGAATAGTTTCATAAGAAAGATAAGCCGCTTCCTCACGAATCTCCACCTGAAGATTGATATCAGGATTTTTCATTTGAGCTTGGACATTTGGAACAGCTTCGAATACAGCTCCACCAAGTGTTTGGTTGAGTTCACGACTGTCGAGTTCAAAGTTGTGGTCGCTGCGTTTACTAGAAATCTTAAAGGTCATGCCTTCCTTGTAGATATCTTTCATAATCTCTTGGACAGAAGACTTCAGAACTTCTACAGATTTTTCAACTTTATATACTGGAGAAAAATTTTGAATTCCAAAGACTTGTTTGAGAGATTCTGCTACTGCTGTGTAGTCGGCTCCATTCAGGTAAGCGTGGGCACGGTCGCGGTCAGCAGTTACCTTAACTTGGGGATAGATGGACAAAATGTCCGAAATATTATTGCGAAGTTTATTGATGAAACGCATGCGGTTTTTGCCCTTAGTTGACAACTCTCCGTAACGAATCATAATTTCTGAATACTGCATGAATGCTCCTATCTTACTTTTCTAGTTTGATTGTAAATTAATTTTAGCTTGGTCAAAAACTGCTCAACCTGACTCATATCGTTTTCCAGGTCCAGACTTAGACGCACAGCTGACTGGGCCTTATCCTTGTCCACTCCCATGGCAATCAAGGTCCCCGCAGGTTTTCCAGCCTTGGATGAACAAGCCGAGGTTGTGGAGATGAAAATATCATAGTCTTCAAATGCGTGAACAATGACTTCACCACGAACACCCTTGATTCCAAAAGTCAGGATATGAGGGGCGAAGTCTTCCTCATCCGAAAAGACAAAAATATCTGGATAATTAAAAAGCGCTTGGCGAATGACTGATTTCATCTGTCCAGTCTTACTAACAAAGATATCTAACTTTTCCATAGATAAACGGAGAGCTTTGGCTGTCGCTGCAATCCCTGCCACATTTTCAGTTGTCGAGCGATAATCGCGCTCTTGACCACCACCAGTTAAAAGAGGCGTAATCTTCTTACCAGACTTGATATAGACAAATCCAACACCTCTGATACCATGAAACTTATGACTCGAAAAGGTTGCAAAATCCACTCGATCTGTCAGATAGTTTTCAGTCGGAATCTTAGCGAGTGCCTGAACCGCATCAACATGGAAGGAAATGGTCGGCTTATCTGCTAACAGTTTCGAAATAGCCTCAATAGGCTGGATAGAGCCAATTTCGTTGTTAACTGCCATGATGGAGACAAGGATCGTATCAGGACGTATCAAATCTGCTAATGCTTCAACATCCACAACTCCTTTCTCATCAACTGGAGCAATATCCACCTCAAAACCTTGATTTTTTAGCCAGAGGGCTGATTCCTTGACTGCTGGATGCTCAATAGCTGATACGATGATATGCTTGCCAAACTGGGATTTTTCAAGGGCCACCCCCTTGATGACCCAGTTATCTCCTTCTGTTCCACCAGAGGTAAAGAAGATTTCATCACTCTTCTTCCCAATCAAATCTGCAATTTGCTGCCGGGAAGCATCTAAAATTCGTGTTGCCTGATCTCCCAAACGATGGAGACTAGATGGATTTCCTACAATTTTTGAAGCGACCTGCATGTAAGTTTCAAGTGCTTCAGGATAAGGCTTGGTTGTCGCCGAATTATCAAAGTAGATCATGTTTTCTCACGCTTTCTAAAATCACTCCTTCTATTGTATCACGAAAAGAGACCTGCGACAAGAAAGGGAGGTTTCTCTTTTTTTAAGATTTTTTTAAAGAAATGAGGTATAATAAATCATAATCAAAGGAGAGTATCATGTCTAACTATCGTAGAACTTCTAATAAATCAAAAACAGAACACATCAAAAAGGGATTTACTGTCTTTCAAAAAACGATTGCTACCATCGGTAGTATCCTTGGCCTAATCACCGCTACTATCACCATCATGAACGCTATGGATAATAACAAAAACAACAAAAAAGAACCGACGACAACCCAAACAACTGTTGTCAAGGAAATTCAAAAGGAATCCCCTCAGGAAAATACTACACCTAACAAGGACAACACTCCTACTAAAGAAAATACTCCGCAAGAAGAAACTTCTCAATCCAATAAAAAAGAGGAGAAAAAAGAAGAGCAGAAAACAACAACTCAGGACTCTTCTACACCTGCTACAAATAAAGAAACAAGCGATAATGGAACACAGTCAAATACGACGAGTTCTGAAACTAAAACGAACCAGTAATCAAAAAAATAACTTCTTTCCAAATTTGGGAAGAAGTTATTTTTTTATTGTTGCAATACTTTTCGTGGTTTGGTTCCCTCAGCTGGACCGATGACACCTGCCATTTCGAGTTCTTCCATCAGGCGGGTCGCACGATTAAATCCAACTGACAAACGACGCTGAATCATCGAAGCGCTAGCTTTCTGGGTTTCGATAACCAAAGCCTTGGCTTCTTCAAAAAGCGGATCGCCACCAGCTTCACCATCAGAAAAATCTCCTTCATTTTCAGGAACATCTCCTGGGTCAAAGCTTTCATCGTAGTCCGCATCTGCCTGAGCCTTGATGAAGTTTACGATACGTTCAACATCATCATCCGAGATAAAAGAGCCTTGCAGACGGACTGGATGATTTTCATCAATTGGTTTAAAGAGCATATCTCCTCGACCAAGCAGTTTTTCTGCTCCATTCTCATCCAAGATGGTTCGCGAATCTGTACCTGATGAAACTGCAAAAGCCACACGAGATGGGACATTGGCCTTGATAAGACCAGAAATAACATCAACCGATGGACGTTGCGTTGCGAGAATCATGTGAATCCCTGCAGCACGCGCCTTCTGTCCGAGACGAATGATGGCATCTTCCACTTCCTTGCTAGCCACCATCATGAGATCTGCCAACTCATCTACAATGACAACAATCAAAGGCAGAGGCACTTGTTTGTACTCAGATTGGCTATTAAATTCCTCGACCTTGGCATTGTAACCAGCGATATTTCGTACTCCAACCTTAGCAAAGAGTTCGTAACGATTTTCCATCTCATCCACAACCTTTTGCAGAGCCTTGCTGGCCTTGCGTGGATTTGTCACAACTGGAATCAAGAGGTGAGGAATGTCATTGTAAACGGATAACTCAACCATCTTTGGATCCACCATCATAAACTTGACCTGATCTGGTCTTGCTTTCATCAGAATGCTCGCGATAATACCGTTAACTGCAACTGATTTCCCTGATCCCGTCGAACCTGCAACGAGTAGGTGGGGCATCTTGGAAAGGTCAAAGGTGCGAGCAGTTCCATTGACCGCCTTCCCTAGAGGAATTTCGAGGAGATTTTCTGGTTTAGTCTGAGACTGTTCCCAGAGTTCACGGAAGGAAACGGTCGCAATTTCAGAGTTAGGAACCTCAATTCCGACTAAGGATTTACCAGGGATTGGAGCCTCAATCCGAACATCCTTAGCTGCTAGAGCTAGCGCTAAGTCGTCTGCCAGATTGGAAATGCGGTTAACCCGTACACCAACTGCTGGCTTGACTTCATACTTGGTAACTGATGGCCCAATTTCAGCCCGTTCCACCGTCACCTTGATACCAAAGCTAGCAAAGGTTTCTTCTAGGATTTTGATATTTTCTCGAACAATCTTCTTTTCCTTGGACTGATCTTTGGGTTTATCTGGCGCAAAGAGTTGCAAACTTGGTAGCTTGTATTCGAGGGCTTCCTTGGCAGAAAAATCAACCTGCACCTCTTCATCCTCAAAACCTTCTTCCATATCTGGAACGTCAAAATCAGTTTGAGGGAGGATAATCTCCGGTTCGATCCATTCTTCCTCAGGAATTGGGGGGAAATCGTAGTCTGGTACCTCTGATAAGATTTCTCCCGTTTCAGGATCTACAGGAGGAAGCGGTAATGCATCCTGTTCTTCTTGTTCTCTCTGAATTCTTGCTGCTTCTTCAGCTTCTTGACGAGCCTTCTCTTCTTCTCTCTTGATGAAGCGTTCCTGTTTTCTCTGTTCCTGTTTTTCCATGAAGGATCTGAATTGAGCTCCAATAAAGGCTGCAACATCATAAATAGACCAGGGACTAATCAGGAGAATCCCAACTAGAATCAAGAGAACTCCAATAAAGTACGATCCGATATTTGAGAAAAGAAAGGATATGGGGATATAAAGTCCAACACCAAGCAAGCCTCCACCAGCGAAGCTAGTCACTCGCATACCAGTCAGATCCGTCATAACTTGAGACAAGGTCCCTTTTAAAACTGACTGCTCCAAGCCATATTTCCAAACCAAGTAGGCCTCAAAAATCAAGAGCAAGCCAGCAAAGATACAGAGAAATCCTGATAGAAGTCCCTCTTGCTTGCGGATCCATTTAAAAAGAAAAAGATAGATGAGGAGACCACCTATGGCCACATAGGCCAAACTTCCGACCACCAGTCGAATGAGATTGTAAAGAGTGACACCTGCTGCACCGAGTTTAAGGGCTGCAATAATCAATAACAAGGCAATTCCTAAGGAAATCAACATCCTCTGGATAGCCTGTTTTCTTTCGAGCTCTGCTTTAGACGGTCTCCGTCTTGTTTTTGTAGTATTCTTGTTTGTCATTCTTTTATTATACCATATTTCGCAGCCATTTCGAATAGAGAAAAAGATTGCACCAAATGGTAACAATCTTTCTATTCTAATCCTTTTTATGCTTGTGGCTTGCGTAGGTAACCATAAACCACACCACTTACGATTGCGCCAACCAAGACAAAGGCAAGGTAGAGAAGGGCATTTGAAGTAAGAGCGATGACGAAGATTCCTCCGTGGGGCGCCATGAGTTTGATACCTGCAAGACCAACGAGTCCACCTGCTACTGCTGAACCAAGGATAAAGCTTGGGATCGCACGAGCTGGGTCTGCTGCACCAAAAGGAATTGCTCCCTCAGTGATAAATGACAAGCCCATGATGATGTTTGTCAAACCAGAGTTGCGTTCTTCTTTGGTAAATTTATCTTTGAAAAGAAGGGTTGCGACAAAGATAGCAAGTGGTGGAACCATTCCTCCCGCCATAACTGCTGCCATGGCTACAGAACCACCTGAGGAAACAGTCGCTGCAAGCGTACCTGTACCAAAGACATAAGCAGCTTTGTTGACTGGTCCACCCATGTCAACAGCCATCATGCCTCCAAGAACGATACCAAGAAGGACAGCTGAACCTCCTCCAAGACCGCCTAGGAAGTCATTCATAGCAGTGTTGATTGCTGCCATCGGGATGTTAACAGCTAGCATGACGAATCCTGTCAAGATTGTTCCAAGAAGTGGCAAGAGAAGGATTGATTTAGCGCCTTCAAGTGAACGAGGAACTTTGACGTATTTCTTGATAGCAAGAACCAAGGCTCCTGCGATAAATCCACCAACAAGGGCACCTAGGAAACCAGATGAGACACCTGCAAGGGTTGAAGTTGCTTCACCACCTGCTGCATAAGGGATTTTACCAAAAGCAAAACCTTCTTTAGCAATAGCACCAGCCACAAAACCAGCTACTAAACCTGGTTTTTCAGCGATAGAGTAGGCTACGTATCCTGCAAAAACTGGAAGCATCAAGCCAAAGGCTGCTCCACCAATTTTCATGAACATTGAAGCTAGTTCATGGTAGGATCCGAGATTGCCAAGACTATCTTGTGGCACACCAAAAGCTCCATCGATTAAGAAGGCGAGGGCAATCATGATACCACCACCGATAACGAATGGTAACATTTGAGATACACCACTCATCAAGTGTTTGTAGAAAGCACCACCAAGACTTTGTTTTTCATTAGATGCTGTTGCAGCTTTCGCTCCATTAGCAGCACGATAAACTTCAGCATCTCCTGAAAGAGCCAAGTTGATCAATTCTTCAGTCTTACGGATACCGTCTGCAACTGGACGGTTAACCAAAGGTTTTCCATCGAAACGATCCATCTCAACAGCCTTGTCAGCAGCGATGATAACAGCTTTAGCCTTGCGAATGTCTTCTGCAGTTAGTTGGTTACCAACACCGCTAGCTCCGTTTGTTTCAACCTTGATCCCAACTCCCATTTCAGCAGCCACTTTTTGAAGGGCTTCTTGGGCCATGTAAGTGTGGGCAATACCTGTCGTACAAGCTGTAACAGCTACGATAAAGTCGCCAGAGTCATTGGCAGGTACTGGGACAGGCTGCTCAGCTTTTTCTGAAGCTTGGTCAAAGAGTTCGATAACTTGATCTGCAGATGTTACTTGACGAAGTTTGTCAGCAAATCCGTCTTTCATCAAGTATTGAGACAATTCTGCCAAGGCTGCCAAGTGAGTATCATTGGCACCTTCTGGAGCAGCAATCATGAAGAAGAGGTCTGTTGGTTGCCCATCCAAGCTTTCATAGTCAACACCCTTATTTGACTTAGCAAAGAGAACCGTTGCTTCTTTGACAGCAGAGTTCTTGCTGTGAGGCATAGCGATTCCATCACCCAAGCCAGTGGAAGTGAGAGCTTCACGCGCTAAGATTCCTTCTTTAAAGGTTTCAAAATCCGTCACGTAACCGTGATCTACCAAACTATGAATCATCTCTTCGATGACAGCTGTCTTTTCTGTTGCCTGTAAATCCAGCAACATGACATCTTTTCTTAATAGGTCTTGAATTTTCATCGTTTTTCTACCTCAACTTTTTCATATGTTTCTTTAATAAATTCCGCTGTTGCCAAGTCATCCGAGAAGGTCGTTGCTGTTCCACAAGCCACTCCCCATTTGAAGGCCTCTACTGCATCTTTGGATTTGACAAACTCACCTGTAAACCCAGCAACCATAGAGTCACCAGCTCCCACTGAATTTTTCACTGTTCCCTTGATAGGTTTGGCGAAGTATGCTCCCTCAGATGTGACAAGAAGGGCACCGTCACCAGCCATGGAGATAATGACGTTTTGAGCTCCTTTGGCCAGTAACTGACGAGCATATTTCTCGATTTCATCTAAACTTTCGAGTTTCACTCCAAAGATAGCTCCAAGTTCGTGATTGTTTGGTTTAACCAAAAGTGGCTGGTAGTCCAAACTATCAATCAAGGTCTGTCCTTCAAAATCACAAACCACTTGCGCACCAGTCTGGCGTGTTAATGCAATCAAATCCTTATAGATAACATTGCCTAGGTTCTTAGCACTCGAACCCGCAAACACCACCGTATCTTCTGCTGTCAAACTAGACAAAATAGCTTTCAATTCTTCTAGCTGAGTTGGTTCCACATTTGGACCAGTCCCGTTGATTTCTGTTTCTTGGTCTGCTTTGATTTTAACATTGATACGAGTATCTTCTGCTACTTGAACAAAACGTGTCTCAATTTCCTCTTCTGCCAAAGTATCTGTGATAAATTTACCAGTAAATCCACCGATAAATCCAGTCGCAGTGTTTGGAATACCCAAGCGTTTCAAAACTCGACTGACATTGATTCCTTTCCCACCAGCAAACTTATCATCACTGTCCATACGATTGACACTGCCGACTTGAACTTGCTCCAAGCGAACGATATAGTCAATAGATGGATTGAGTGTGACTGTATAAATCATACTTCTATTACCTCCGTTTTCTTCTTAATAGCCTGCAAGAGCTCATGCCCTTGACTTGTGATGACAATAGCGCGTTTAAGTGGTGCTACCTTGGCAAAGCAAGTTTGACCAATCTTTGACGAATCCACTAAGACGTAGGTCTGTTTGGCATTCTCTAAAATAGCACGCTTAACAGCTCCCTCCTCCATATCAGGAGTCGTATAATAACCATCGTCTACACCATTCATCCCGATAAAGGCACGGTCAAAGTGCAATTGATTGATTTGGTTAAGAGCAACTCCCCCGATACTAGCATCTGTCGTCATCTTGACACTACCTCCAACCATGACAGTTGGAATCTGCTTTTCAACCAGCTGAACTGCATGGTGAATCGAATTGGTCACAACGGTGATCTCCTTATTAACCAATTCCTTGATCAAAAAAGCAGTTGTTGTTCCAGCATCGATAAAGATAACATCTTTTTCCTTGATAAGTGATGCTGCTTTCTGAGCAAGCAATTTCTTTTCTTGAAGGTTTTTGACAGATTTTTCTTGAATGGTTTCTTCTTCCTGCAAGGAGTGGGGCAATTCTGCTCCACCATGCACACGACGAAGCTTATTCTCTGCTTCCAACTCATCCAAATCCCTTCGAACCGTTGATTCTGAAGTCTCTAACAAACTAACTAACTTTTCTAAAGAAACCACTTGATGCTGATTAAGTTCCTCTAAAATCAGTTGTTTTCTCTCCGTTTTTAACACCAAAACACCTCCTGTTATCGTTTACACTATTCATTCTAACACAATCTCTATCAAAGTCAAGCATTTTTTATCAATTTCTTTCAAAAACTATCATTTTTGTCAATTCCAACATTTTTATTGCAAGATAAGTGGCTTTATGGTAGACTAATTGAGTAAGTATTGGAAGATTACTCAAGAGGCTTAAGAGGCCGTGTTGGAAACGCGGTAGGCGTGTAACAGCGTGCGTGGGTTCGAATCCCATGTCTTCCGTAGAAAAACAGAAAAACTGCACCTGGATGCAGTTTTTTTATTTTTTTCAGGATAATTTATAGAAAAGAAAGGCTGAGTACCTCTAACTATCACACTACATTTTACTGTCTCTTACCTTATCCTTGAATCACCTTTATTTTCTTGATTTCATCAAAAAACAAGTAGCCCCTATAGGGCTACTTGCTGTATTATTAACTCAGATGATTAGATATTACTTTTATCTTTTTTATCTGAAGATTTGTCTGTTGATTTATCAGTGGATTTGTCTGTAGACTTTTCTTTGTCATTCGATTTCGTAGAGTTTTTACGTACAATCTTATCATACCCTTCTGTGTTGTCAAGTAACTCAGATGCTAGAGTACGGTAATCTTCTTGAGAAATAAGCCAGTTTCCATCTTTGTCCTTGGTTAATTTGATTTCAGTATCAAAATCTCCAGTAGTAAATGGTGTGTGTGCTAAGTTAGGATCTACGTCAGTATAGACAGTAAAATCCTTCTTGAAAAGATGCTCGAAGATCCAGTAAGAGATCAACGTTTGGTAACGTTTAATATCAACATCTGATCCAGCTTGATTGTACTTAGCTAGGTTGTCAACACCTCCAATTAGAGTGGTGAGAACTTCCCTTGTAGATGAAGCCAATCCTTTAGAGTGTAGTTTTTTAGAGTTAAAAGTAACAGTCGCTGTATTACCGGATTCATCTACTTTCACATCTTTAACTGAATAAGAACCAATGTCTTGGTATAATCTACGTCTCATTTTCAAGAAACCTGAAATGGTTTCTTCTGGAGTTTCAATAGGGAAATCATCATGCCATTTTACAGAGTATGTAGATGCAGGTGAAAGACCATCATCTTTAATTTTTTCACTTGTTTGAACTGCAATAACGGCATCAGTCCATTTTTCATAAGTTTCGCCATAAATCTTCTTGAATCGTACAGAGTCGCTAGTGAGAACAGAGTCTAGGAGAATTTCAGCATCTTTTGTAACTTTCTCTTTAACTTCCGCTGCTTCATCCTTCTTCTCAACTTGTTCCGTTTTCTCCTTGTCATCAGAAGAAGCTTCAGATGACTGATTAGAAAATGCGGAACATGCACCCAAGACAACTGTTGAGAGTGCTAAGATACTTAGTAACTTAATCTTTTTCATGTTTCACCTCTTTATGAAAATTTACTTTTGGAGAACACCTCCAAGTAGATTAGTATAGAAAAACACGGGGTTCATCTAACGGAGAATGGGGGATTCGAACCCCCGCGCCGGTTACCCGACCTAACGATTTAGCAAACCGTCCTCTTCAGCCTCTTGAGTAATTCTCCACTAGCAAACTAAAACAAATAGAATACAATAAAGGATACAATTTGACGAAATAATCCCAAAAATCCTATTGATGATGGAGCCGGTGGGAGTCGAACCCACGTCCAAACACCTGCCAACATATTTGTCTACAACCATAGGTTATGTATTGTTTTAACAGCTCCTCGACACATAACTCAAGCCTAGGAACTGCGAGTCTATCAATCTCTTATCAAACCACTAGACAAGGCTTGATCGTATCTCGCTAATCATAAGACCTGTCATTGAACACGAGCAATCCAAATCAGGTCACGCCTGCTGGTTTTTAGGCAGCTAGAGCGTAAGAAGTGTTATTTTTTGCAGTTATATTTAACTGAGCGTTTACGTCGCCACACGGGTTGCAAAATATGCCTCATAATGCCTGTCGAATCCGTAACGACCCCAGGATGTTAGAACTATTATAACCTATCTTCAAAAAAAATGCAAAATCAAGCCAATTCTTTAGAACAGATACGTTTTCAAAGCATCTGATAATGCTTGATAACCGGCTACACTTAGATGGAGACCATCCGTTGTATAGGCTGATTGAAGTTGTCCTTCTGAATCTGTCAAACTATCATAAATTGGTAGAAAATCTACTTGAATATAGGCGGAAGCTAGAGCCTCATAGGCTTGATTCCATTCTCTGATTTTTTCATTGGTACGAATATAAACTGTCTGCTTGTATTCTTCTCCTTCATTGACTGGCAGGATAGAAACAAGCTTTATTTGTGACAGCGGATATTCTCGGTTAAGCGATTGAATCACACCTTCAAGATTATCCAAGGCTTCATTCATGGGAATATCTTTTCCGATATCGTTTGTCCCAATTAAGAGAACAATTTGATCGACAGCATCACCATAAAGATGGGCATCAAGATTGTCTAGTAGAAGCCCCGTCTGGTAACCTCGGATGCCTCGATTAACAATCGTCTTGGCAGTCCCGAGTAACTCTTGCAAAGGGTAGTATTCTACAATCGAATCGCCGATAAAAATCATATCTGGTTCTAAAAGAGAAATCTGATTGAGTTCACGATACTTGGTTTGAATCTTTGCTTGCTCTTTTAGAAGCCAATTTTCTAATAACTGTACTGCCATCTTATCCCTCTTTCTCTAACCACTTTTCTAGAATCTGATAAACGCCCCCTTGGCTGTTAGCTGGAGCTAGGGCTGTTGCAACTGCCTTGGCCTCTTCATCAGCATTTTCCATAGCATAGGCAATTCCAGCCATCTCCAACATTTCAACATCATTTTCGCTATCACCAAAAGCCATAATTTGTTCTGATGTCAAATCCCAGCGCTTGAGTAATTCTTCCAATCCCCAAGCCTTGTGAACCCCAGCCTGTAGGATATCGATACAGCCATAACCGCTAGAAACAGCCCTTACACGACCATCAAAGAGGTCATTGATTTCCTGCAAAACTGAACTAGAACGTTCTTCACCAACGACCATGCTCATCTTTAGAACTCCTCCAAAGAGGTCTGAGTTTAGCTCATCCACAAAATTTGTCCTTTGGTAAAGTTTTTCAATCATCTCTGGAGTCATAAATTTTTCCAGGTCTGTAAAAACCGTTCCTTCCTTGACAAAACTCCCATTCATACTGGTAACGACGAACTGATCTCGACACTCTCTCCCTTTAAAATGAAGGAGAGCCTTGTCAACCATAGCATCATCCCAAGTCTGGGCCTGAAGTAGCGTATCATACTCAAATATACGAGCACCGTTAGCAACAACCAGAACTACTCGACTCGCCAAGTGTTCTAATAATTGCCTCATTCGATGGACTTCATTCCCCGTCGCAATGACAAAACGGATACCTCGTTCATCTAATTGGTCTAAAATCTTTTCTAAACGTGGCAAGTCCAGCTGCCCTCTTGGATCTAACAAGGTTCCATCCATATCCGTTGCAATCAATTTAATCGTCATCTTGTCTCCTTTAGGGCGAGTACCTACCACTTCAACCCTACATGTTCATTCATTTCTTTATAGGCTGTGTCAATTCGTTCCTTGGTCGCCTCGTCCAACTGCTCACGGTGACTGCCTCCCTCAATGAAGTCCTCTAGGATATAGGTCTGATAGAGGAAGAGCGGATAGCCTTCTGGAGAGTAAGTCCCTTTGGGTGTTCGATTGACCCAAGTAGGATGCGCTTTGGCCGTTTCAATCCTAGTCTTGCCATCTTTTTTCTTAATGGTCACATCCATGAGAACACCGCGCTCCGTCCACTTGGCATTTTCCTCATCTTGCATGGTTTCAATGCGTTGGTTTGAGAGGAAATTTCCCATGGAGTAGATGATCAGTTTTTTGTCACCATCTTTTTCAACTGTTTCAGCAGGTTCAACGACGTGTGGATGCCCTCCAAAGATGATATCAGCTCCCCAGTCCACCATCTTGTGGTAAAGAGCTTTTTGCTCCTCAGTTGGTTCTAATTGGTACTCAATTCCCGTCTGAGGCATGACAACAGTAATATCCGCTTCTTTCTCTGCACGCTCGATTTCTGCCTTCATCTTGTCTTCGTTTAAGTCAGACAAGTAGTTATTATAGTCCTCTTGGGAAATGGATTGTTCAATGCCATTAAAGCCATAGGAATAGGCTAAGAGAGCTACCTTGATACCATTGACTTCCTTAATAACAAGGGGAGACTTGTCCCGTGGTTCCTTTGTGTAAACTCCTATGGGTGTCATTCCTGCCTTTTCAATAGCTTGAGCTGTTGAGACCACTCCCTCTATCTGAGAATCTAGGATGTGATTGTGAGCCAGGTCTAGAACTTGATAGCCTGCATCCTTGATCGCATCCATTACCTCACCAGGTGCATTAAAAAGAGGATAACCTGCCAAATAATGGTCCTTGTTCACAGTTCCTTCAAAGTCACCAATCACCAAATCCGCTTGCTTGAGCCAAGGCTTTACATACTCAAAATTCTCATGGAAATCATAGGTCCCATCTTCTTTAAGAGCTGTTCGGTAGATGGGGATATGGTAGAGAAGGTCACCATTTGCCATGATTCGCACTGTCTTTTCGTCAGAATCATTTTCTTTGAATTGACTAGAGGAACTTGTAGAATCAAGAGTTTGACTACTAAGACTCGTTCCCTTGTTGACTTGTACTGCTCGAACTAATAAGTTCCCCCCCATGGACAAGGCAACTGCAAGCAATAACACAATAATAAACTGGGCATTGGTCCAGGACTTATAATTCCGAAAGAAACCAATACTTCTCTCCAACAATCCATCAATAGGTCCATGAGACCGTCTATTTTGTCGATTTTCCATCTGTATTCTCCCTTGCTCTCTTTTGCAAGTCTTTTCTTTTATTATACCACAGACAAAAGGGTATTACAGTTTATTATATTATTTTTTAGCAACTTCTGTGACTTTCTTTCTGACCTATTTTGTGTTATCATGTAGAGGTAATGAAAGGAGAGAAAATGTCTGCTATAGAACGTATTACAAAAGCTGCTCACTTAATTGATATGAACGATATTATCCGCGAAGGGAACCCAACTCTACGCGCAGTTGCTGAGGAAGTTACTTTCCCCCTATCTGACCAGGAAATCATCCTTGGTGAAAAGATGATGCAATTCCTCAAACATTCCCAAGATCCTGTTATGGCTGAAAAAATGGGCTTGCGTGGTGGTGTTGGACTTGCTGCTCCCCAGCTGGATATCTCAAAACGTATTATTGCTGTTTTAGTGCCAAATATTGTGGAAGAAGGTGAAACTCCAGAGGAAGCCTACGATTTGCAAGCTGTTATGTACAATCCGAAAATCGTTTCCCACTCTGTTCAGGACGCTGCTCTTGGCGAAGGAGAAGGTTGCCTATCTGTTGACCGTAACGTACCAGGCTATGTTGTCCGCCACGCCCGCGTCACTGTTGATTACTTTGACAAGGACGGCGAAAAACACCGTATCAAGCTCAAAGGCTACAACTCCATTGTTGTTCAGCATGAAATTGACCACATTAACGGTATCATGTTTTACGACCGTATCAATGAGAAAGACCCATTTGCTGTTAAAGATGGTTTACTAATTCTGGAATAAAGAAAATCCCGTTGCAAGACGGGGTTTTGTGTTATAATAGAGGCATGAAAACAAATGATATTGTCTATGGCGTCCACGCCGTTACCGAAGCCCTCGTTGCAAACACTGGAAACAAACTCTACCTCCAAGAAGATCTAAGGGGGAAGAATGTTGAGAAAGTCAAGGAACTGGCTGCTGAGAAAAAGGTCTCCATCTCTTGGAGCTCAAAAAAGTCCCTCTCTGAAATGACCGAAGGCGCTGTCCATCAAGGATTTGTCCTTCGAGTTTCTGAATTTGCCTATTGCGAGCTAGAACACATTCTTGCCAAAACGCGTCAAGAAGAAAATCCTTTGCTATTGATTCTGGACGGGTTAACTGACCCTCATAATCTAGGTTCTATCTTGAGAACTGCTGACGCGACCAATGTTTCAGGCGTCATCATTCCCAAGCACCGTGCTGTCGGAGTGACTCCTGTCGTTGCCAAAACGGCTACAGGAGCTATTGAGCATGTACCGATTGCGCGAGTGACCAACCTCAGTCAAACTTTGGATAAACTCAAGGATGAGGGCTTCTGGACCTTCGGAACGGATATGAACGGTACCCCTTGCCACAAATGGAATACAAAAGGGAAAATCGCCCTCATCATCGGAAATGAAGGAAAAGGAATCTCTAGCAACATCAAAAAGCAGGTTGATGAGATGATTACCATTCCCATGAATGGACATGTTCAGAGTCTCAATGCCAGTGTGGCTGCAGCCATTCTCATGTACGAAGTTTTCCGAAACCGACTATAAAAAAGTTTCCAGTCATCTGATTGGAAACTTTTTTATGATTATACTCAATGAAAATCAAAGAGCAAACTAGGAAGCTAGCTGTAGACAGCTCAAAGCACTGCTTTGAGGTTGTAGATAAGACTGACGAAGTCAGCTCAAAACACTGTTTTGAGGTTGAGGATAGAACTGACGAAGTCAGTACCCATACCTACGGCAAGGCGAAGCTGACGTGGTTTGAAGAGATTTTCGAAGTGTATTAACTATGTTCTGTAATAAATTTGTAAGCTTCTTGACCAGCGATAGCCCCATCTCCAACTGCTGTTGTCACTTGGCGAAGGTCTTTCTGGCGAACATCCCCAACCGCAAAGATACCGTCAACAGCAGTCTTCATGTGATTGTCTGTCACAATCCAGCCTGCCTGGTCTTGGATATTCAAATCCTTAACAAAATCACTAACAGGATCTAAACCGACGTAGATAAAGACACCTCCAAAGGCTTGCTCTGTCACTTGACCTGTTTTTACATTTTCAAATACGACAGATTCTACTCGGTTTTCACCTTTGATTTCCTTAACTACAGAGTCCCAGATAAAGTTGACTTTTTCATTTGCAAAGGCACGGTCTTGCAAAACCTTTTGGGCACGAAGTTGGTCGCGACGGTGAACAATAGTGACAGACTTGGCAAAGCGTGTCAAGAATAGAGCTTCTTCTACCGCTGAATCTCCACCACCAACTACGAGCAAGTCTTGATCACGGAAGAAAGCTCCATCACAGACCGCACAGTAAGAAACGCCTCGGCTATTTAGTTCTTCTTCTCCGGGAACTCCCAAGAGACGGTGTTTTGACCCAGTTGCCACGATGACAGTACGGGTTTCGTAAACTTGGTCATCAGTGATTACCTTCTTATAGTCAGCATGATCTTCAATCTTTTCAACAAACCCATAAAGATGCTCTACTCCAAGATTTTCAAGAGGTTCAAACATCTTCTCTGCCAATTCAGGTCCACTGATATTGGCATATCCAGGATAGTTTTCGATATCAGATGTGTTGTTCATTTGCCCGCCTGGCAGACCACCTTCAATCAAAGCCACTTTCAGATTGCTTCGAGCAGCATATAAGGCAGCTGTCATTCCCGCAGGTCCAGCACCAATAATAATCGTATCGTACATTTCGATTCCTTCTTTCTTGTTGTAACTATCTTTATTCTAACTGTTTGAAGTTTATTTAGCAAGCATTATGCTCTGAAAACTAAAATGAGACTCATGACGGCAAAGGATAATACTGGGATCACCAAAACCCCAATCATAATCATATCATAGAGATGGGCTTGACGGGCCTTAGCTGTCTTGTCCACACCAGACATAGCTCGCAATCCAATCCAAATCCCTAAAGAAATCACGACGAGAATGGTCGTTAAGATCAAACTCTCGAAATATAAAGAAAATAGTTGCAGCAGCATGATCTCTCTCGTTTCTATCTTTTTTAAAGAGTAAACTCAGCTAGTCCAACTAACTGAGTTTTCCTTTTACTATTATATCAAATATAAGTCCGTTTGTAACTAGCGAAGAATTCTTTTGTCCGTTCTTCTTTCGGATGATTGATGATTTCATCCGGTGTGCCTGACTCGATGATTTTCCCTTTATCTAGGAACAAAATCTTATCTGCCACTTGGGCTACAAAAGACATATCGTGACTAACCAAGATCATGGTCTGACCAGACTTAGCGGCATCTGCAATAGATTTTTCCACTTCTCCGACCAATTCTGGATCAAGAGCTGATGTTGGTTCGTCCAAGAGCAAAACGTCTGGTTTCATGGCGAGGGCACGCGCTAGGGCAACCCGTTGCTTTTGCCCACCTGACAAATGGCGAGGGTAATGTTGCTCCTTATCAGAAAGACCAACCTTAGCCAACTCTTCCTTGGCGATTTTGGTTGCTTCCTCATCTGATAATTTCTTAACAACAACCAAGCCTTCCTTGACATTGTCAAGGGCTGTTCGGCGTTCAAATAAGTTGAACTGTTGGAAAACCATGGACAACTTGCGACGAAGGGTCAAAATCTCCTCTTGGCTAATCTGAGAAAAATCAACTGTAAAATTGTCTATCTGGATGGATCCGCTATCTGGTGTTTCAAGATAGTTGAGGCTACGCAAGAAAGTTGATTTCCCTGCTCCAGATGAACCAATCAAGGCTACTACTTCTCCCTTTTGGATATCCAAGTCCAGATGATCCAAGACAGTCTGACCTGAAAAGGATTTGCTTAAATTCGAAATCTTAATCATTAACGAAGGTCTCCTTTCACATCTGTAGTTACTGTATCCGGCGCTGAAATTTGCATTTTCTTCTCGATAAAGCGACCAAGGCTTTCGATTCCGATATTGACTACCCAGTAAACGAGGGCTACGGAGATGAATCGCTCAAAATAGCGATAATCGGCTCCACCCAAAATCTGAGCCTGGGCAAAAACTTCGACAACACCCGCACTAAAGGCTAGAGAAGTTCCCTTGGTCAAACCGATGAGGGAATTGATCAAGGTTGGAGTAGCTACCACCGCTGCATTAGGAATAATGACACGACGATAAACTTGTGCACGTGTCATCCCCAGACTGCGTGCCGCTTCAATCTCACCAGGATTGACAGAAAGGATGGCTGCACGAATGGTTTCGCTGGCATAAGCTGCCTCATTAAAGGCAAAAGCTACGATAGCAAAGGTTGCTGCTGGAATCGCATTGATATTGAAGCTGGTTCCCCATTGTTGATTGAGGGCTTTCAGAGCGAGTGGAATTCCGTAGTAGGTCAACATAAGCTGAACCAAAATCGGTGTCCCTTTTAAAAAGCTGACAAAAGAGGCTTGCAAGGGATATAAAATCTTAACACGGTTGATTTTAACAATGGCAAAAACCAAGGCTAGCACCAAACCAAAAATCGCACCACTAAGCGTCAACATGATAGTTGTAGGAAGTTGTTGGACAATTCTTGGAATCCCATCAAAAACCGAACGCAAGCTAAAGAGTTTACCGTCTGGAATCAGTTGCATCAAGCTCTGGTACCAATCTGATGCTAAAAGTGTTGTAACAGTCATAAAAACATCCTCTCCTAATAATGATTCATTCTACCATACTTCTGCTCCCAAGCAAATTATTTGCTACGGTTACAGCAAACTTTGTCTACATTCTAGTTTATCACACTTTAAAACAGGGAAGCTATATATTTTACCTATCAAGGAGATAGATAAAAACTATTTCAAGCCCAGTTCCCCGTAGGATTTTCTATAGCCGATTTGCTTAACAGCACCATTTTCCACTAAGATTGGGCGTTTTAACAACATGCCATCACTAGCCAGAAGCTTGGCTGCTTCTTGTTTTGACAAACTTCCCACCTTATCTTTCAGGCCCAGTTCACGGTATTTGATCCCGCTGGTATTGAAAAATTGTTTCACTTCAAAACCGGAAGTTTCTAACCAGTTCAAGATCATTTCTTCACTTGGTGTTTCTTCTACGATGTGGACATCTTGGTATTCCAGTCCAAGTTGATCCAATTCATTTTTTGCTTTCTTACAAGTTGAACATTTTGGGTATTCGATAAATTCTAACATCTTTTTTCTTTCTATTCTTTATTTTTTTTGAAAAAACGCACCTTCATGCTGCAAGAGCCAGGCTTTCTTTTCGACTCCAGAAGCATAGCCCGTCAGACGATTGCCTGCACCCAGCACACGATGACAGGGGACAAGGATGGACCAAGGATTGCGCCCCACTGCTCCACCAATCGCTTGGGCAGAAGCTACTTGCAGGTCTTTCGCTATTTGACCGTAAGTCACTGTTTGACCATAAGGAATGGCCTGTAAGTAAGCCCAGACCCGCTTTTCAAAATCCGTCCCAATAGGAGCCAAGGGTAGTTTTGACAAATCCTGGGCTTGCCCATCAAAGTAAACATCTAAATGGAAAACAATTTGATCCAATATCGGATGACTGGCAACCTCTTCTATATGTTCAGTTGCCACCCCCCTCTCAAAATGAGTTTGGTCCTGCACCCAAACTCCATACAGATATTGCTCGTCAGCAACTAAGGATAAGGTCCCAATTGGCGACGGGTAGAGCATTTTTTCGTATTTTTTCTGCATTATTTTTTTAATTTCTGATAGGCCAAGCGTTCTCCATCAACTGGAACCTTACCGACCTGTTGGAAGCCTAGCTTTTCAAAGATATGCTGCATGGCCTTGTTTTGTACATGCGTATCTGAACGAAAATCTAGATAATCAAAACCTTCAATCAAGCCTTCTAGGAAAGTCTGAGCAACACCTTGACCTTGGACATCTGCTGCCACAGCGATACGGTGAAAGACCAGATATTCTGATTCTCCCCCCTGCCAACTTCCTTCATAAATGGTTTCATAGGCTTTCTCTGGGCTCTTGGTCACAGCAGCATAAGCTAACAGTTCTCCCTCTTCCAATGCCACATAAGCTTGACCAGAGATGATATCATCAATAATGATGTCGGCATTTGGATAGCCATTTTGCCACTGGTCGCTACCAGACTTGGCTAAGCACTTTTTGGCATCCTCCATCACCTGCATAATCGCATCTACTTCGTTTGGAAAAGCTAAACGAATCTCCATCTTTTCCCCTCATTTCTAACTAGTTTCTCTCATCATAGCATAATTTAAAACTTTCTACAAGCAGTTGAAACTTGACTTTTGTTTTTTATTATTTTATAATCGAGTTATCAAAACTAGATAAAAAGGAGTTGGAAATGAATTCTAACTTTTCCTACCCAAAATGGGAAGACATTCCAAACATTGACCTCTATCTGGATCAGGTTTTACTCTATGTCAATCAGGTCTGTGCCCCTATCTCTCCAGATAAGGACAAAGGACTAACAGCATCCATGGTCAATAACTATGTCAAACATGGTTACCTGACAAAGCCAGACAAGAAAAAATACCAACGCAAACAGATTGCCCGTTTAATTGCCATCACCACTCTCAAGTCTGTCTTTTCGATCCAAGAAATCGCTCAGACACTGAATACTCTACAAACTCAAGCGAGCTCAGACCAGCTCTACAATGCTTTTGTGGACTACATGAACCATGGGATTGATCCAGAAAATCCTATTATCCAAACCAGCTGTCAAACGGTTAAACTCTATCATCAAACTCTAGACTTAATCCTTATCAAAGAAGAGGAGGAAATCCAATGAATACCAGTCTAAAACTCAGTAAAAAACTCAGTTTTGGAGAGGAAATTGCTAATAGCGTGACCCATGCTGTGGGTGCGGTTATCATGCTCATCCTACTCCCTATTTCATCCGCCTATAGTTATGAAGCACACGGATTTTTATCATCTTTTGGCGTTTCTATCTTTGTTATCAGTCTCTTTCTCATGTTCCTCTCGTCAACCATTTATCACTCTATGGCCTATGGTTCGACCCACAAATACGTCTTGCGAATCATCGACCATTCTATGATTTACGTGGCTATCGCAGGCTCTTATACGCCGGTCGTATTGACTTTGATGAATAACTGGTTTGGCTATCTGATCATTGCCATTCAGTGGGGAACGACCATCTTTGGCATCCTTTATAAAATCTTTGCTAAAAAGGTCAATGAGAAATTCAGCCTTGCCCTTTACCTGATCATGGGCTGGTTGGTTCTGGCTATCATTCCTGCCATTATCAGTCAAACAACGCCAATTTTTTGGAGTCTCATGGTAACTGGCGGACTCTGTTATACAGTTGGAGCTGGATTTTACGCTAAGAAAAAACCTTATTTCCACATGATTTGGCATCTCTTTATCCTAGCAGCATCTGCACTTCAATATATCGCGATTGTTTATTACATGTAAAAAAGTTGAGAATCTTTTCTCAACTTTTTTCTTTACACATATTGATAAAGTACTGGTGCAAGCCAACATCATCTGTCAATTCTGGATGAAAAGAAGTTACCAGCATATTTTTTTCTTTGGCTGCAACGATTTGATCATCAACTGTTGCTAGAATTTCTACACCCTCTCCAACACTACTGATAATCGGACCACGGATAAAGGTCATGGGAATCTGACCGACTCCCTTACATTCTGCCTCTGTATAGAAGCTTCCTAGTTGGCGCCCATAGGCATTGCGCTCTACTACTATGTCCATAGTTCCAAGATGACTTTCTTCCTGAGAAGTAATTTCCTTAGCTAGCAAGATTAAGCCCGCACAGGTTCCAAAGACTGGTAAGCCATTGAGAATAGCTTCTCGGATGGGAAGCAACATCTGCTGGTCACGCAAGAGCTTGCCCATGGTTGTAGACTCACCGCCAGGCAAAATCAAACCCAACAAATCACTCTGATATTGCTGAAAATCTTCTAAATTTCTGATTTCGACACTAACAACACCTAACTTTTCTAGCACTTTTGCATGTTCTGCAAAGGCACCTTGCAAGGCTAATATTCCAATTTTCATCTATTTTCCTCGCTCTGCCATAAGAATTTGGATTTCATTCTCATTGATACCAACCATGGCTTCCCCTAGGTCTTCAGAGATTTGTGCTAGAATTTGAGGATTATGATAGTTGGTTACCGCTTTAACAATGGCACTTGCTCGTTTAACAGGGTCGCCTGATTTGAAAATACCTGATCCAACAAAAACACCTTCTGCTCCCAATTGCATCATCAGAGCCGCATCTGCTGGCGTTGCAACGCCTCCAGCTGCAAAGTTTACAACCGGCAATTTTCCATGTTCATGGACATACTGAACCAATTCAATAGGGACTTGTAAGTCCTTGGCAGTAACATAGAGCTCATCCTCACGTAGGTTTTGAATACGGCGAATTTCCTGATTCATCATGCGCATATGACGAACGGCTTGAACGATGTCTCCTGTACCCGGTTCTCCTTTTGTACGAATCATGGAAGCTCCTTCAGCGATACGACGCAAGGCTTCACCCAAGTCCTTAGCTCCACAGACAAAAGGAACTTGGAATTCCTTCTTGTCCACATGGAAACGGTCGTCAGCTGGAGATAACACTTCACTCTCATCGATATAGTCAATCTCAATAGCCTCTAAAATCTGAGCCTCTACAAAATGTCCAATTCTGACCTTAGCCATCACTGGAATACTCACCGCTTCTTGGATTTCCTTAATCATCTTTGGATCACTCATACGGGAAACCCCACCAACAGCTCGAATATCAGCTGGAATTCGCTCCAAGGCCATGACAGCTGCCGCACCAGCAGCCTCTGCGATACGGGCCTGTTCAGGATTCTGAACATCCATGATAACCCCACCTTTGAGCATCTGTGCCAAGTTTTTATTTAGTTCATAACGATTTTCAGTCATTTCTTAATCCTCATCACTTGTATTAGTAGCTACAGTTTTATTTTAAGCTAGAAATAGGAGAAGAACAAGATGAAATAAGCTGGATTGTATGGGGACAGAAACAAGAAAAAACTATCTGACCTTCAGTTAAGGTCAGATAGTTCATCAATTTTTATTTTTCAGCTGTAAGTGCAGCCATTGTGATGTAATTGTAAGGTTTGTTAAAGTGTGGCAAGAAGAATAGGTCTGTCAATGCCAATTTATCAATTGTCACATGCTCTTGGATAGCAAGTGAGAACATATGAATTCCCATACTGATAGCTGAATCACGTGATACCATTTGAGCGCCAAGAATTTCGCGACTGTCTTTGTCAAAAACAATCTTGATGGCAACTTCATGGTTGTCATGCTTCATAAATTCTGGTTTTTGAAGATCGTTAAAGCCTGTTTCAGTTGCGTTGTAACCAGCAGCTTTAGCTTTTTCAAGAGTCAAACCAGTTGAAACCATGTGAAGACCGTAGATTGAGATACCGTTTGATCCTTGTACACCGATTCCTTCAAGTTCGTGTCCACAAGCGTTGTAAGCACCAACGATACCAGTACGAACAGCGTTTGAAGCAAGCGCGATGTAGCTAGTGTCTTTACGAGCGTTGTCATAAACAGTCGCACAGTCACCTACTGCATAAACACCTGGAATTGATGTTTCTTGTTTCTTGTCTACAAGGAAGGCACCGTTACGGAAAAGTTCAATCTTACCGTCAGCAAGAGCTGTGTTTGGACGGAAACCAACAGCAAGAACTACCATATCCACATCAAATGTTTCTTTGTCTGTTACCAAGCGTTCAACTTTACCATCACCTTGGATAGCTTTTACTGTTTGACCAAGTGCCAAGCGGATGTTGTTGTCTTCCAAGTTCTTCGCCATCATTTGAGTGAAGTCTTTGTCGTAGTAGCCGTTCAAAACAGTGTCTACGATATCAACAAGAACAACTTCTTTTCCAAGACGTTCGAAAGCTTCAGCAAGTTCAACACCGATATAACCACCACCAACGACTGCGATGCGCTCAAGGTGTTTGCTCTTGTCAGCAAGTTTTTCGATAACTTCTTCTGCGTTTTGGTACAACTTAACAAATTGAACATTTTCAAGTGTTGCTTTGAATTCGCGGTTGCCCTTAACGATTTCAACCCCTTCGATTGGAGGCAAGATTGGAGTTGAACCAGTCGCAAAGATCAATTTGTCATAAGACTCTTTATGTTCTTGACCTTCAACTTCTGCTGTCACAACTTTATTGTCATAGTCGATTGAAAGAACAGGTGAGTTCATGTAAACTTTTGCACCCTTAGCTTCCAATTTTTCTTTATCAGAGTAGAACAAGCCTTCAGCTCCGTCGATTTGTTCCCCGATCCAAAGCGCCATTCCACATCCAAGGAATGAGATATTTGAGTTTTGGTCAAATACAACGATTTCATTTTCATGTCCAAAATTGTCCAACATAGTATTGATACATGCTGTACCAGCGTGGTTAGCACCAACTACAACGATTTTACTCATAAAAAATTTCCTACCTTTAATTTAAAATTTACCTTTCTAGTATACCATTTACTGTTAGCGTTTACAAGGTATTTGCTTAGAATTCTCTTTTTTTCAGAAAAAAATACACTTAACATTGATAAATCCAATTTTTCTATCGTTTTCATATTAATTTCGAGCATATTTCTTGACTTTTTGTCAAAATTCATTTGTGAAAACGCTGACTTTATGATATGCTAGATACATGGGAATAACATGTAAGGGGTTCAATTCTCATCAATTTAACCTAACTTGAATATTTCCTCTGAAGAAGAAAGGAGTTGGTAGCTTGCCTCTTCGTTCACGTTCTGAACGACTCATGGGAACAACTATCACTATTTCATTAGTAGATGAACAGGCCGATTGCCTGCTTCAAGGAGCCTTTGATTTGCTCAAGGAACTCGAATACCGCTTTAACGCCAACAGTCAAGAATCCGAACTGATGGAAATCAACTATCAGGCTGGAATTGCACCTGTCAAGGTCCATCCTGACTTATTTGAACTGATTGCTCTTGGGTTAGAACATAGTCTAGCTCCATCTAGCCATCTCAATATCAGTATTGGCCCCTTGATTCAAACCTGGCGAATCGGCTTTTCAGATGCCCGACTCCCAGAGCTAAACGAAATCGAAGCTGTCTTGCCTCTAGTTGACCCTCATTTTATCAAATTAGATCCCTCTGGCTCTACTGTATTTTTAGAGAAAAAGGGAATGAAGCTTGATTTAGGTTGTTTAGCCAAGGGCTATAGTGCAGATAAGGTTGCCCAGTATTTGAAAGAACACGGTGTCACCTCTGCCTTGATCAATCTCGGAGGAAATATCCTCACCATCGGGAACAATCAAGCCAAAGAAGGTAAAGACTGGCAAATCGGTATTCAGGATCCGCGAAATCCTCGTGGCAATCATCTTCTAACCATTCCTGTTTCTAACAAATCCGTCGTCACTTCTGGGATCTATGAACGCCACCTGACAATAGACGGAAAAGACTATCACCATATTTTCGATAGTGAGACAGGCTTCCCTGTCGAAACAGACCTCGCTAGCCTAACGATTATCTCAGATAAATCCGTTGATGGTGAGATTTGGACAACCCGCCTTTTCGGAGAACGTAGCGCTTCTATCCTCTGGCAAGTCGAAAGTTTAGATGGTATCGAAGCCATCCTCATCGACAAAGAGGGGAACCTTACATGTTCTTCAGGCCTTTAAATTTGTATTATGTAAAAAGAGAAAGGAAATCTCATGCTAAAACTTATTGCCATTGTTGGAACGAACTCTAAACGTTCTACAAACCGCCAATTGCTCCAATACATGCAAAAACACTTTGCGGATAAAGCTGAAATCGAACTTGTTGAAATCAAGGACATTCCTGTTTTCAACAAACCTGCAGATAAACTTCTTCCCGCTGAAATTCTTGAAATTGCAGCTAAAATTGAAGAAGCTGATGGTGTGATTATCGGTACTCCTGAGTACGACCACTCTATCCCTGCAGTTTTGATGAGCGCTCTTGCTTGGCTATCTTACGGTATCTACCCACTTTTGAACAAACCAATCATGATCACTGGTGCTTCCTACGGAACTCTTGGTTCATCTCGTGCCCAATTGCAACTTCGTCAAATCTTGAACGCTCCTGAAATTAAGGCAAATGTTCTACCAGATGAATTCTTGCTTTCTCACTCTCTTCAAGCATTTAACCCAAGTGGTGACTTGGTTGACCTTGATGTCATCAAGAAATTAGATGCCATCTTTGATGACTTCCGTATCTTTGTGAAAATTACTGAAAAATTGCGCAATGCACAAGAATTGCTTCGCAAAGATGCTGAAGAATTTGACTGGGAAAATTTGTAAGATAGGAGACCGAAAGAATGAAATTTGTTGGACTTGTTGGATCAAACTACGATCAATCATATAACCGCAAACTCTTGGAATTTATCCGTCGCAATTTCAAATTCAAATTTGAATTAGAAGTCCTTGAAATCGACGAAGTTCCAATGTTTAACCAAGACGAAAAATGGGACGAAAGCTTCCAATTACGTTTCTTGTATAACAAGATTACACGTGCTGATGGTGTCATTATCGCCACTCCTGAGCACAACCACACTATCTCAGCTTCACTCAAATCTGTACTCGAATGGCTTTCATACGAAGTTCATCCATTTGAAAACAAGCCTGTTATGATTGTGGGTGCATCATACTATGACCAAGGAACATCACGTGCCCAAGTTCACCTTCGTAAAATCCTTGACGCTCCAGGTGTCAATGCCTACACACTTCCAGGAAATGAATTCCTTCTTGGTAAAGCCAAAGAAGCTTTTGATAACAACGGAAATATCACCAACGAAGGCACTGTTAAATTCCTTGAAACTTGCTTAGATAACTTTGTTAAATACGTAGGAGTCGTTTCGAAATTGAAAAAACCAAAACCAATCGAACCAGAAGACTTGGATTGTGGAAAACCAATTGCTACAACCATTACAGAAGTTGACCCTGACGATCCAGAATGGGTAGAAAAAGTTGCAGCAATCACTGGAGCTGTTTCTGGTGATACCTATGTCAAATTGGACCACGGTATCCTGACCGTTAACCAAATCGATATGTTCTTGAAAGCTATGCCATTTGAATTGACATACGCTGACGACAACAACCAATTCCTCTACTACAACAACGCTCACCAAGATCCAGACACTATGTTCGCTAAACGTGTACCTCCTCAATCAGGTAGCCGTATGTCGACTGTTCATGGTTCTCTTCCACCAGCACGTATGAAGAATGTAGAGTGGGTTATCGGAACACTTCGCAACGGAAACCAAGAATACGTCCGCACGATTGTTCCAGGTTCTCCTGCAGGTGTCATCAACACCCACAACTACCAAGCGATGTACTATCCTGATGGATCATACGCTGGAATCAATGAAATCGTCTTTAACTTCCAACCATGGCTTGACTGGTACCTAAAAGAGACTGGTCAACGTTTGGTGGGTGGTAGCGGACCATTTGCTCCTGCAGCTGGAGGTCATGGAGACGCCGATGCTACTTCTGGCGCTTCTGATTCAGGGGATGCTGGAGGCCACGGTGGTGACGCTGACGCTACATCTGGCGCAAGCAACTAAGAAACCAAAAGGAGCCTAATGGCTCCTTCTTTTTTGTTAATAACAAAAAAGGGTTTTGTAGATCATCTACAAAACCCTTGAATTTTATGAATTTGGATCATCAAGACTACGGCCGTGCAAACCTTTTTCACGTTGTACTTGACGTAGTTTTTCTGGTGTAACGTCATTTCCTTCCTCGTCCACAACTTTGATTCCTTCAATGTGGTGACGAACAGAACGACGATAGCCTTCGATGTACTCCTCACGAAGTTTAGCTTGTTCCACTTTTTCAGCAGAGGTTAAGCCTTCTGTTTTTTTCTTTTTGGCAAGCTCGTTGATACGAGCGATTTTTTTCGGATCCATTTCTTCTCCTTTGTAATAAGATACAGTCCGTTCGACTGAGTTTATTTCGTATTGATTTGGTTAAAACGAGCGAGCTTAGCTGCTTTCTTGGTTAGTTGTGACAAGATTGCCAAACGATTTTGTCGAACAGTCTGATCTTCAGCCATTACCATGGTGTTTTCAAAGAAAGCATCAATAACTGGGCTAAGCGCAAAGAGTTGTTCTAATTGCTGACTTGCAGTTCCTGACAAAACGAGTGATTCTACTGCTTCCGCCAAGGCTTTCTCTTCTTCATTCTCAAAGAGAGCAGGATCGATCGTGTCAGAACCTTCTGCCTTCTCAGCCAAGTTGAAAGCACGTGATAGGGATTCGACAGACGATTTGAAATCTTCTTTCTTGCTTGCTTCGACAAGAGCACTTGCTGCTTCTAGCATATCTGCCACAACAAAGTTCGAACTTGCAAGAACTGCTTCCTTGATGTCTTTTGGAGTTGAACCCATCATCTTATCAACACGAGCCTTGATAAAGTCCATAACCTCTGCTTTATTTTCATAAGTCAAGCTGTCAAATTTCAAAGTATAAAGGCTATCAATCAGCTCATCCATAGCAATGTGCCAACCAAAAGCATCCAAGATACGAACCACACCTTGCGTCGCACGACGAAGGGCATAAGGGTCATTAGAACCCGATGGAATCAAGCCTACTGAGAAGAAACTCAAAATCGTATCCAATTTGTCTGCAATGGCTAGAATGGCTCCGACCTTGCTCTCTGGAAGTTCGCCTTCGGCTGATGTAGGCATGTAGTGTTCACGAATAGCAGCCGCAACTGCTGGAGTTTCCCCAGCAAGAAGGGCATATTTCTCACCCATAATACCTTGGAGTTCATCAAACTCACCAACCATACCCGTCAACAAGTCAAACTTGTAAATGGCTGCTGCACGCGCTAGGTCAACTGTTTCATCCACTGACAAACCAGCTTTTTCTGCCAAGAGAATGGCAATCTGCCCCGTACGAATCATGTGTTCACGAAGGGAACCAATCTTCTCATGGAAGGTGACATTGTTTAATTTTTCAACTAGGTCAGAAATAACCAATTTTTGGTCTTCACGCCAGAAGAATTCTCCGTCTTCCAAGCGGGCTACCAAGACTTTTTCATTTCCTTTGATGACATTTACCAAATGCTCTGCGTTTCCGTTACGGACTGAAATAAAGTTTGGCAAGAGTTTTCCGTCTTGATCACGAACAACAAAGTAACGTTGGTGTTCCTTCATCGAAGTCACCAAAACTTCTTCTGGAACGTCAAGGTATTTGGCATCAAAACTTCCCATGAAGGCAGTTGGGTATTCAACCAAGTTCAAGACTTCATTAAGCAAATCAGAATCAATTTCGATACCTACACCATGTTTTGCCGCGATTTCTTTGATTTGGTCAACAATCATTTGCTCACGTTCACGAGGATCCGCAATTACAAATTGTTTACGAAGGTCTTCTTCATAGCTCAATGCTGACTGAATCTTGGTTTCTTGTCCCAAGAAACGATGGCCACGACTTACACGACCTCCCTTAATATCAAGAAAATCCAAGTCAAACTCTTCTTCATCTAAAAGAACAGTTAAAGTGTGTACAGGGCGGATGTATTCAAAAGTGTTGTTAGCCCAGTGCATGCTGACAGGGAAAGTCAGTGACTTCAAGACGTCTACTACACCTGGAACAATGGCTTCAACTGGTTGCCCCACTTCTTCCTTGGTAACATAGACATATTCTTCACCCTTGATTTCACGGAATTCAATATCTTCAACTGTCAAGCCTTTCCCACGGACAAATCCTTGAGCTGCTTTGGTGAAGTTTCCATCACTATCCAAGGCAATTTTCTTTGCTGGTCCCTTGAAATCTTCTGTCAAATCAGACTGTTTGTCTGCAAGACCAGTCACACGAACAGCCAAACGACGTGGTGTTGAGAAGGTTTGAATGGCTTCAAAAGACAGGCGGTTTTCCTTGAGGAAGGCTGCCATTTTTTCACCTAGTTGTTTTTCGCTTGGAGTTACTACGTAGGCTGGTAACTCTTCAAGACCGAGTTCTACTAATAAGTTTTTTGTCATGTTTTTTCCTTTACATTTTCTTCAATCTTTTTTGATATGCACCTTAGGTACTGGGGACGTCGCTAACTAACTTTTGTGAGTCTGTAAGGAAATCTTATACCAAATAAACTAAGATTTCCAACAGTCTCATCAAAGTGGATTTAGCTGACTGATTTTTGAACCCAAGGTTTCAAAAATCCCCACATAACAGTACGGCGGTGCATATCCCTTTAGCAAGTCTTCGACTTGCCTTTAACGATTTTAGATCACAGTATTACTTACTATTCTGCGTCTTCTGCTAAGAGTTTAGCTCGTGTTGCTTCATCCAAAAGTGGGTAGCCTAGGCGTTTGCGTTCTGCGACAAAGGTTTTAGCTACGACACGGGCTAAGTTACGGATACGAGCGATATAGCCTGCACGCTCTGTTACGGATACGGCACCACGCGCATCAAGCAGGTTAAAGGTGTGTGAACATTTGAGAACATAGTCATAGGCAGGGTGAACTAAGCCCTCTTCCAAGGCACGACCAGCTTCTTTTTCGAACTTATCAAAGTTTTCCAGCAACATTTCTTGGTCTGAAATTTCAAATGAATATTTTGAGTGCTCGTACTCAGGCTGGATAAAGATTTCTCCGTATTTTACACCATCAGCCCACTCGATATCATAGACAGAGTCCACTTCTTGGATGTAAGAAGCCAAACGCTCCAAACCATAGGTAACTTCCGCAGTCACAGGGCCAGTTGCCAATCCACCAACTTGTTGGAAATAAGTGAACTGAGTGATTTCCATCCCATCAAGCCAAACTTCCCAACCGAGACCAGCTGAACCAGTCGATGGATTTTCCCAGTTATCTTCAACGAAACGAATATCGTGCTCCAAAGGATTGATACCCAATTTTTCCAAAGACTCAAGGTAAAGTTCCTGGATATTTGATGGAGATGGCTTCATAACCACTTGGAATTGGTGGTGTTGGTAAAGACGGTTAGGATTTTCTCCATAACGACCGTCAGCAGGACGGCGTGATGGCTCTACATAAGCCGCATTCCATGGCTCAGGCCCAATAGCACGAAGGAAAGTGTAAGGACTCATTGTCCCTGCACCTTTTTCATTATCATAAGCCTGCATAAGCATACAACCTTGGTCATTCCAAAATTGTTGCAAAGTCAAAATAATTTCTTGAAATGTTAATTTCTTAGACATTGTTTACTCCTTTAGTTTTTATATTTCTTTTTCAATTAATTTCTGCTGAACAAACCAATTTAACAAGGGAAGAGTTTTATCTGTGTTTGCCCATAGATGATAAGAATCGAAGACCGCTTGTACACTACCTAGATTTTCTACCAACTTATCTACTGTCAAAAAACTACGCCAGTATTCGTAAAAAATACTTGCATAGTTCTTATCATAAGTAGAGGAACCAAAATCATTCAATGAATGCCAACCATACTTCTTCTGATAAAGTTCTACGAGAGATTGATTACAAATTTTTTCCGCTTGAAATTCCTCTTCTGTCAAGAAATACTTGCGACTAATATATTCAACCATCCCTTCTTCAAACCAGATGTAAGAGTCGTAACCATCAAAATCATCTGAAAAATGCTCCGACCAATGAGCTAACTCATGTCCTACAATCTGTAAGAGGAAATTTTCAGATAAAGAATGATAGTGACTTTCTATTGCTTGAGTTTGCTGAGAACGCTCGTAGTCCATCAACTGATACAAATACAGCTCTTTCCAAACAGTTAAATCAGGCGTCATAACCATTCGTCTATTATTTGTATAGGCAGGAACAGGAATTTCCCTAATAATCTGTGTAGCAGCATTAAAACCTGACCAAATGATGGCTTGCGGTAAATCGTAGACTGCAAGTTCATTCTTTAAAAAAGATTGATAAGCCTCCAACTTTTCAGTATTTCTTAATACAAAATCACGAAATGCAACTAGTTGGCTATCATCTTTTACAAGATAAAGGTTATCCACGACTCTCCTTTCTTTTACACACATAGGCTGAATAAACAAAAGAACCGCATCCGACAATCCTAGGTTGATTTAACCTAGGGGCGTCAGAAACGCGGTTCCACCCTAATTTATTACTTCATTGTTTTTAAAAATACGACAGAAAGCGCCAGTTTCTTACCTTGTCCTACTTGGCTCCCACTATCCCAAGCTCGCTGAAGAACGCCATAAGACTTTCTTTCCTGTTGAATATTATATCAGAAAGGTACAAAATTTACAATTCTTTTTCTTACTTTCTAAAAATCCATCTCATCCACACGAGGAGCACCCGAAGTCACTGAAATTGTCTTTAAGACTTCTCGCTCGTCTCTGCTGAGTTCAATTCCAAAACAGTCAAGATTGCTATGGATGCGAGAGGCTGTCACTGACTTAGGTAGGGGTAAAAATCCTTCTGCCAAGCTCCAAGCCAAGGCGATTTGAGCCACTGATTTCCCATGCTTATCAGCAATTTCTTGGACTTCTTTCTGTTCAAACAACTCTCCTTGCCCAAATGGCCCCCAAGCCTCTAAGAGAATTCCTTTCTCTCTACAGTAGTCAACCACTTCCTCTTGATAAACTCCTGGTGCCAAGCGCACCTGATTAACCGCTGGAATGATTCTTGCTGTCTCATGTAAGGCATCCAAATGATGGGGAAGGAAATTACTAACGCCGATAGCACGAATTTTCCCTTCTTGGTACAGGTCCTCCATCGCTCTCCAGACATCGGCATTGCGAGTTTTCCATTCGTTATTTTCTCTTAAAGGTTTCGGATTTGGCCAATGGATAAGGTACAAATCTAGATAATCCAATCCCAGTTTTTCCATTGATTCTTCAAATGCTTGGCGTGCTTCATCATAGCTGTGATTGGTATTCCAGAGTTTGGTCGTTACAAAGATTTCTTGTCGTGGAATACCGCTATCTCGAATAGCGCGACCAACACTTTCCTCATTTTTATAGATAGCTGCAGTATCGATATGACGATAACCAGCCTTCAAGGCTTCCAAAACAGCTTGGTAGGCTACCTCTCCATTTTCAGCTTTCCATGTTCCAAATCCTAGTACAGGAATTGAAACTCCATTATTAAGGTTGTATGATTTCATCGTTTTTCCTTTCTATGTGAAGAAAATCTAAAGAAACAAAATCCTGATTATCAGAACACTTGCTCCTTTAGATTTTAACAATTATTGATCACGATCGTAATAGATCTCGTGAGCTTTTAAGCGAGAATTGAGCAATTCAGGAACGGTCACAAATGTATACCCTTCACCCTTTAAATACTCAATGACACTTGGTAGAGAATTAACTGAAGGACCATGGATATCATGCATGAGGATGATTGAACCATTGCGAACCTGACGTTGAATCTCTGTCAAAATGGCTGTCTCGTTTTTACTCTTCCAGTCCAAACTATCCACATTCCACATGATAAAGCTCAAGTCCAGACTGTTACGGATATCATCTGTAATGGCACCATAAGGAGGGCGCATGAGTTTAGAACTCGAACCTAGAACTTGGGTTAACAAATCTTCTGTATCAGTGATTTGCTTTTTAGCATCTTCGAGAGAAAGTTGGGAAAGGACAGGATGACTCCAGCTGTGGTTGGCAACCACGTGCCCTTCAGATTTCATCCGTTTAAGGATGTCTTCATTGCCAGCGATGTTTTTACCAAGTACAAAGAAGGTCGCCTTTACTTTGTACTTAGCTAATGTATCCAAAGCCTGTGTAGTTGTAGACGGATTTGGACCATCGTCAAAGGTCAAAGCCACAACTTTTTTGTCTTTTTGTGCAAAGTAAGCTTGATAGAGTTCAGCATCTTTTTCTAATAGATAAGAGGACTCCAAAACTTCAAAGAAACTGGATATCGGTAGAGCAATTTCCTCCAAAGTCTCCCCTGGATTAGTAGGATAAAGGATGATTTGACTATCTTTATAATCAAAGCTCCATGATGCCAGATCTTGGTCTGTAAAGTTTTTTAGGACCTGATCAATTTTTGTCTGGTCGAGTTTCTTATCTTCTAGAGTTGATTTGATTTGACTCAGTAGGAGTTCCTTAGCCTTGCTAGCATCCTTGAAAAGCCTACTGAGATCAAAAGTTTTTCCATCTTCAGTCAAGAAAATTTTTCCTAAAGACGTCTTTTCTTTTTCTTCAACCTTTGCTGCAGACAAATCGTAAACTTGCTTACTAATATTACGCGCAACAACTCCCTTTAGAACCTGATCCAACTGCTCCGTATAATAAAAGACCAAATCCTCTTTATCTTCCAGCTTTTCTTTGATATCCTGGTTGATTTTTTCTCTAACAGACGCAATGACTTCCTCTCCTTGCAGAGGGTAGTAGGCAATCACCTCAGCTTGACCTTTTCGGAAATGATCCTTCTGACTACCTGAGTTGAATTGCTGGTCCTTTTCGCTTTTTAGCGCTTCAATTTTTTGTTCGTAAGATTGCTTTTGTAGTAGCTTATAACCAATAGCACTCCCTAATAGAATCGTAGCAACTCCTAAGATTCCAACAAGGGAAAGCAATAGCCTTCTCGTTTTATCGTGAGAAACACGTTTTGCTCTATTTTTTTTCATATTTCCATCATATCAAATCGAGGCTATTATTTCAATGATAAACAGGGATTCTGTCTTTTTTTAGGAAAAGAAAAAAGCTTAGAAATCTTCTAAGCTTCTATATTTTAAAAACGAATCGCTTCACGTGTTTTCTCATATGAAGTTACAAAACGGTTTGTAACTCCTGGTTCAGCAACTTCCAAGGCTTGTGAAATTTTTTCAAATGATGCCTGATAGTCAAAGTCTTTTTCAAAAATTTCAAGCGCTTCGTTGAAGGCCTCTTGGATACGCTCATCAAATGAACGGTAACGGTTTGAGTATTGGAGTAGTTGCTCCGTCAAGGTTGCATATTGAACGATATCATAGGTTTCTGTTTCAAGTGCTTCCATATCATTTGTTGCAATTTCAAGAATTCGTTTAACCGATTCAATATTCACTTGTGGTTGTTCTAACTCTGCCATCAGATCTTCTGTGTTATGACTTGCAGTAAAGAAAAGTTTCAAGAAACTTTGAGGAATACCTGGCAAGTTTCTCTTCTCCATGTAACGTTTGATAGTATGCAAACGGTTCACATAGACATTTGCTTTTTGGCGAGCATTGAGGTCGTCTTTTTCAATTTGCGCAAGTCGTTCGCTAACAGAGATTTGCTCATCCTCTATATCCTTGAGGTTGCTTTGAAGCATTTCCAACTGTTCTTCAAGAGCAGAGTAGGCTTGTGTTGACTCACCTTGATCCTCTGTCACTTCCATGATTGCCGTATCAAGTGCAGCCAATTCTGCTTGAAGACGACGAACATGATTGCCATCGCTTTCAGGAAGAAGGTAGGTTTTAGTCAAGCGTTCAAGATCTTGAACAAGCACCTGATTATTTTCTTTTAAGTGGTTGAGATAAGTTGGTAATGTCGAAAGAAGACTTTCAACCACTTTTTGAGCTGCAATTTCACGAGTGAAGATATCATAAAGTGCGTTGATTTCTTCTTGGATGCGATTATTTTCATACTCTGCATTGTCCAATTCCAACTGACGAATGTTTTCTTGATTATTTTTCAGAGATTCATGCAAAAGTTGGAAACGAGACTCAATATCTGTTTCAGTTAAGTGGAAGTTGGCATCCAACAGCTTACGATAGCCTTCTTCCAAATCTGACAATTGATATGGTAGGTCTGTTGTCAATGTTTCAACTAGAGCCGGAATACGATCAACGATATGAGTTAAAGCAAGAATATGGTTTTCAGTAGCATCTAGAATAGCCGCAGCTTCAACTGGATCACCTGATGAGTTCAAGGTAACAAATTGAGAAAATTCTGATTGGATATTTTCCAATTGTTTCTCAATCTCAGGAAGGGCTTTTCCATATTTTTCTGAGTTTTCTGCAACAGTGTGCTGGAGTGTTTCAAACAAGTCCAAAGCGTGCAAGACACGACCACTGTTTTTAGATTCTTGTTTTTCAAGTTCTGAGAGGGCATTGCGAATAGCTGCAATGTCTTCTTCGATCAAGTCGATTTGGCTCTCAATTTGATCAATTTTGTGTGTTGCTTTAAAGAAACGGAAAGAATTGTTGTAGCTTTCAGCTTCAAAGAGATGGTTTTCAATATCAGCAAATGAGTTCAGAGATAAATCGACCCATTTTTGATTCCATTCACGGAAGGTTACCTGACTTTGACCAATCAAGTGCATGTTTTTAACGGCTTCAACCTCATCATTAACTGGGAGGTTGTAGAGTTCTTCTTTTCTTTCTTCAAGGGCCGTTAATCTGCTTACATTACGCTTACGTAAAAAGATAACTGCTACATAAGCTAGGATCAAAATGACTGCAATCGCAACCATTAGATAAATTAGTTGTCCATTAGACATATCAAACTCCTTTTATACTAGAAACAATCGTAATGATTATATCATATTTTTTAAACCAAGGGAACTATTTCCCACATTTTTTAGACGTCAAGTGTACTGTAAACAGCGTTTTCTTCGATAAATTCGCGACGAGGTTCTACTCGATCTCCCATCAACATATCAAAGATTTTATCTGCTTCGGCAGCATCATCTACCGAAACACGCGCCATCAAGCGATGTTCAGGATCCATGGTTGTTTCCCACAATTGGTGGTCATCCATTTCTCCCAAACCTTTATAACGTTGGATGGTTGGTTTTGAACGCCCTTCACTATGACGTGCTAAGGCTTCTTGGAGTTTAATTTCTTGATCCGCACCTGGCTGGATGTATTCTTTAATCTCACTTCCAACTTTTACTCCGTAAATTGGCGGTTGGGCAATGTAGACATATCCAGCTTCTAGAATTGGCTTCATGTAGCGGTAAATCAGAGTCAGTAAGAGGGTTCGAATGTGGGCTCCATCAACATCGGCATCGGTCATCAAAACGAGTTTTTGGTAACGGGCCTTAGTGACATCAAATTCTGCCCCAAAGCCTGTTCCCATGGCTGTGAAAAGGCTCCGAATTTCTTCGTTGGCAAGAATTTTGTCCATGCTAGCCTTTTCAACGTTCAAGATTTTACCACGAATTGGAAGGATAGCTTGGAACTCACGGTTACGACCAGATTTGGCTGACCCACCAGCTGAGTCTCCTTCGACGATGAAGAGTTCTGTTTCAGCTGGGTTGTTTGAAGAACAGTCAGCTAGTTTTCCTGGCAAATTGGAAATTTCCAAGCCAGATTTCTTGCGTGTGACTTCACGCGCACGCTTAGCAGCTACACGAGCCTTGGCAGCCAAAATTCCTTTTTCCACGATACGCTTGGCGATCTGTGGATTTTCCATGAGGAAATCAGAAAAGGCATCGCTGAAGAGGCGATTGGTAATCTTGACTACTTCACTATTCCCCAGTTTGGTCTTGGTTTGTCCTTCAAACTGCGGATTTGGATGCTTAACTGAGATAACTGCAGTCAAGCCTTCACGGACATCTTCCCCTGTCAGGTTATCTTCATTGTCTTTTAGTAGCTTATTCTTGCGAGCATAATCATTGATAACACGTGTCAGCGCTGTACGGAAACCTTGCTCATGCGTACCACCTTCATGGGTGTGAATATTATTGGCGAAACTCATGACGTTTTCGTGGTAACCCGTTGTGTACTGCATGGCTACTTCAACAGTAATGTCATCCATTTCTCCATCTGTATAGATTGGATTGTCAAAGATAACATCCTTATTCTCGTTGATATACTCAACGTAGCTAGCAATCCCACCCTCATAATGGTAATGCTTAGTTTGTTCGAGACCTTCACGCTTATCTGTGATGGAAATTCGAAGTCCTCGGTTCAAAAAGGCTAATTCTTGAACACGTTTGTTTAATTTTTCAAAGTCAAATGTTGTTGTTTCTGTAAAAATCTCTGGGTCTGGTGTAAAGTGAACTGTTGTTCCCGTTTTATCCGTATCTCCAACCACCTCAAGATCAGCAACAACATGACCACGACGGTATTCTTGGTAATGAATTTTACCGTTTTTGTGAACATGGACATCTAGTTGGGTTGAAAGAGCGTTTACTACTGATGAACCTACACCGTGCAATCCACCTGAAACCTTGTATCCGCCACCACCGAATTTTCCTCCAGCGTGAAGAACTGTAAAAACGGTCTCAACAGCGGGACGACCTGTTTTTTCCTGAATATCAACAGGAATTCCACGCCCATCATCCACAACGGTGATGGAATTATCTGGCTCTATAAAGACTTGGATGTGACTAGCAAATCCAGCTAGGGCTTCGTCAATTGAGTTATCAACGATTTCCCATACTAGATGGTGAAGACCTTCTTTTGAAGTCGATCCAATATACATACCTGGACGCATACGAACAGCTTCAAGTCCCTCCAAAACTTGAATTTGACTGGCATCATAATCCTGTGCCTGTTGATTTTTGATTTCTTCTGTCATTTTTCCCCTTTTCTTACATGTCTATTGCTTGTCTCAATGTCGCAACGTTATTAAAAAGATAGGCATCTAAGCCAGCAGCTTTACCTGCTTCTACATCAATATTTCTGTCACCAATGACCAAACCAGATGTAATATGATATTTATCACGTAAATAAATCATGGACTCAGGATCTGGTTTTCGTTTAAAGCCAGAACTGGCAGTCACCACCTCGGTGAAGTAGTTCGCTATCTGGGTCTTAGCAAGAAGTTCTAGTACTTGGTCATTTCGATGAGAAACCAAGAAATGGCGACCACCCTTGTCCGAAATGTCTTTGAGTAATTCTGGAATTCCCTCAAACAAAACTGGATGCTCTAGCTCACGCGCTTCATTTTCTTTGTAGTTCTCTAAAAACCCCTCGATATTTGGTGCAAACTTCTCGATGGCAAAAGCTGTCGAAACCTTCAAAGCTTCGTAGACACGGTCGTGTTCTTTCTCTATTCCATATTGGGCTAAGGTTTCTACAAAGGCTGCAGTAGAAGTCTCATAATTATCCAATAGGGTACCACCTAAATCCCATATGTAGTCGTGATATTTCATACCCTTCATTATACCATTTTTTTATGAAAAAAGCGATGATTTCCTAGATTTTTCCAAGTAAAAAACGAGAGCCGAACTCTCGTCTTACTGTTGATTTCCAAAGACATCTCGATAGAGCATGCCGTCTCGTAAACTTTCGGCATCTCCTCCCAATTGCTCTACCAATTCATAGGCAAAGGCAAGGGCTGTTGACGGTCCTCGGCTGGTTGTTAGATTGCCATCCACTACCACTATTTGCTTTTGATAAGTTCCATCAGTAATTTGCTCCTGAACACCGTCATAACAGGTAAAGTGCTTGTCTTTTAAAACACCCGCTTCATGGAGGGCGATTGGGGCTGCGCAGATAGCCGAAATCTTCTTTCCCTCTTGATTAAAGGCTTGAATCTCTGAAATAAGGGCTTGATTATCCCGTAGATTTGCTGATCCAGGCATGCCACCTGGAAGAACGATCAAGTCATAGTCGGATAAATCACCATCAAAGACACGATCGGCTGTTACCTGAATGTCATGTGATCCTGTCACCTGCTCCTCAAATCCTACCATATCACATGAAATGTTTGCTCGACGCAAGACATCGACTACTGTCAAGGCTTCAATTTCTTCAAAACCCTGAGCTAAGATAACTGCTACTTTTGCCATAGTGGCCTCCTTATTTGATTTGTTTTAGGACGACTTTCTTTCGTTTGAATGGAACTTTTCCACTTTTCTCTTCTGCTAGGTTTGTCTGGTAACTCATAGACAAGAGGAGACCGACACCGATGAGGTTACTAATAATTGCGGATCCCCCTTGAGAAATGAAAGGTAGAGGAATCCCTGTCAAAGGAAGTAAGCCTGTCACAGCACCGATATTTTCAAAGATATGGAAGAGCAACATCATGATAAAACCAGTCGAGATATAGGTGTAGAACTGATTGTTTGACTTAAGTGTAATCTTCAACATCCGATAGATAAGAAGTAAGTACAGGGCAACTACAAAGACTGAACCAATAAAGCCAAAATCCTCAGCAATCACCGTGAAAATCATATCACTCTCGCGTACTGGAATGAGGAGATTGGACACATTGAAACCTTGCCCAAACAAGCCACCACTTCCAATCGCAATTTGTCCCTGCGCCTGTTGGTAAGTCGTTGTTTGCGCGAAGTCAAAGGGATTGAGCCAAGCCAAGATGCGGTTGATCTGGTAGGTTGGCATTCCAATCTGATGCAAGAAGGCACGTCCATCCTTGCTTATAAAGATGGCCATAAAACCTGCAACTGCAGTCACTCCTGTCGCAAAGACCGGAATGATAATCTTCCACGAAACACCTGAAAGGAGAACCATACCGGAAAAAATAGCTACAAAGACCAAGGCAGTCCCCAGATCACTTTGTAGGGCTAAGAGGATCAAGACTGGTATGGTAAAGGCGATCATCCAACCAATCAATAGGAAATCCAAGGGAATAGTCCGTCGCCATTCCTTGTGTTTTTGAGTGAATCTTACAATGGCTCGAGCCAACATCAAGATATAGGAAATCTTCATGAATTCCGACGGCTGAAAAAGTGTCGTTCCACCAATCGATACCCAGTTCTTGGCACCTGTTGACGCTACAAGATTTGGATTGTAGAAAACAAGAGGTAGGACCATCAAAGCCAACCCTAGACCATAAAGATAGGGAGTCACCTTCCATAAAAACTCGGTATTAAAGAACATGACCACAAATCCAATGACAAGACCCAAGGCAATCCAAGCGATTTGCTGACCTAGAATTGGTAATACATTATTTGGATAGTCATGACTAACTGCTATATAAATGGCCACTACTCCAATCACCAGTAAACAAAACACTGGTAGGAGGAGGCTATAATCGACTCGAGAGTCGAAGGAACGTTTCATATTTTTTACCTTTTCTCTTTCTGGGATTTTTCTTTCATTCTATTGCGACGAGATTGGAGAAAATCAGCTACAGCAGGCTCTAGCTGTTCTCTAGAAAGAACCTGAACAGCCCTTTCTTTTGACAAGGCCTGGGCGATTTGTTTGCCGTAACGCTTGCTAACGACACGACTATCTAAGATAACAGCAACCGAACCTTGGTCAGATCTTCTAACAGTACGGCCCAGAGCTTGTTTTAGCCGAATGATCGCCATCGGTAACTGATAATCATAGAAAGGATTCTTCCCTTCTTGACGCAGTTCTTGGTTTAATTTTTTGGTTAACGGTTCTTGGGGGTTTTGGAAAGGCAATCTCGGAATCACTTGAATTACACAAGGATGGGTTGAAAAATCAACCCCTTCCCAGAAACTACCTGTTCCAAGCAAGATCTGGCGTTCGCCTTTTTCAAAACGTTTTTTCAGTTGGCTTGGTTCCCCATTTTTATACTGAGCTAGATGAGGTTGGTCTAGCAGGTCCGAAACTGCCAGCAACATCTCTTTTGAGGTAAACAAAACCAATAAGGGTTCTTGAAAGGCTTGTAAGCTTCGAATGACAGAAGCCACTTCACTAGCATAGTCAAAAGGCAAAACTTCTGTCACAAGAGGAAAATCATTGACTAGAAAAACTTCTTGTTGCTCCTGTTTTGCTACATCAAGCCTAACAAGTGGAGCATCCGGAAATCCCAATAAATCTGCTAAGGAAACCCGATTGCTGATTTCAAGAGTGGCCGATACTCCTAGGAGCCTACAATCTTCTGGCAATAAGTCTGCTAGTATAAAGCGGCCTTTTTTACTTGAACAAATCAAGACATCCTTGCTCGATTTCTCTGCTGTAGCAAGCCAAAATTCACGGTCCGAGGTGAAAAAGTTTGCAAGCTCTCGATACTCTGGGAGAGCTAACTCCGAAAAATGCTGGCGCAAGTGTTCGAGAGAATCCAACCACTTTCCATTCTTCAGACCTGACTGATAGTGCTCCATCAAGTAACGACATTCAAAACCGATACTCTCAAGCAAGCGTTTCTGAACCAAATCTTCCTCTGACTCTATGGACTTATCAAGTTGGGTTACAAGTTCCTCAAGGCGATAAGCCTGCTGGGCTAGATTTTCAAGGGCTAGCAGCATTTTTTGAGCTTCATCCAAAATTACCAAACGGTTGTCAACAAACTCTGGATTGTCTTCCAAACGAGTGACCAGATAGGCATGATTAGTCAAGAGAACGCGACTGGTCTTGGCCTTTTCCTGCCCTCGTTTCCAAAAATCCTCTGTAGCAAATAAACTTTTCTTTGAAAGCTTGCCATCGTGGACTAGTTCTGGCAGAAAGTGTTGGTAGCGATAAAGCTGCCCGATTTCGTCCAAGTCACCTGTCTCTGACTCTGTTAGCCAGATAAGCAACTGCATTTTAAAGCGTGTGAAAAGGCGATTGGACTCCGGTCGATGGAGAATTTGATGAAAGGCAGCCAGTTTTAAATAATTTTGAGGCCCCTTGAGACTATGAATTTCCAGATGGAAGACCTCTTTTAAGCGCTGACCTTCTTCTTGCATGATTTGATTTTGAAGAATTTTGGTTGGAACACTCACTAGGATACCTGCTTGACTCTCCAAGTTCAAAGCTGGAAGGAGATAACCATAAGTCTTGCCCAGTCCCGTTTGAGCTTGGATAAAGGAAGTCTGGTGTTCTTCCAATAATTGCTCAACCTTCTCCGCAAATTCCAACTGTTGCGGACGCTCCTCCAGCCCCAATAAAGAAATATTTTTAGCAAAATCTTTGGATAACTTTCGTGGGACTAAGCCTTTGCTTTCCTTTTTGAGGAAAAGCCCATGAAGCTCCATCAAGTCTGGCGAAGATAAGAGAGATTGTTGCTGATAGACCTCCTCAATCACCAGATAACTTTCATAGAGAAGGTTGTCTGCAAGGTTTAATAAGCTTTCTAAAAGCCCTTTAGGTAGCTCAAAAAGTTTTTGACGCATGTAGAGCAAGAGTTCAGCTGTTGCCTGAGCATCTGACAGGGCAGTATGGGCATGTTCCAGCTCAATGCCCAACTCTTGACAAAGGATACCTAAGTTATACTTTTCAAACTGAGGATACAAAACTTGGGCAAGCTCAACTGTATCCACCCGCGGTGTGCGCAATTCATATCCTTCAAAAAAGAGAAATTCTGCAAGAAGGTTGGCATCAAACTGTACATTGTGCGCAACAAAAATACCGTCCTTAACCAATTCAAAAATTTTTCCAGCCACCTGAGAAAACTCTGGTGCCGCAGCCAAACGCTGATCGGTCAGACCTGTTAATTCTTTGATATGAGAATCCAAGGGTTCATGGGGATTGACATCAGTCGCATACTGATCGACGATTTCGCCATTCTCAATCACCACAATGCCTACTTGAATAATTTTTGCCTTGCTTCCGGTGCTGGTCGCCTCTAAATCAACGACAACATACCGATTATTTCTCGCATTCATCATTAAAAATTATATCAAAAAAAGCATGATTTGACACCCCTCAACTTTGATAACAATCTTGCTTCACTTTCGAGTTCGATTAAAAATCAAGACCTTAAAAGTTAGAATTTCTCGCAAGTTCAGCAGTTGGTTGCTAGTACTGAAGTATTTGAAAATCTTATCAGCATAGTGACATCAATACAAAAAGACAACCAAGGTATTAGCTGCCTTTTTGGGATATTTTTTTCATTGTTCTCTGAAGTAGCTTGCTAATTTCTGTTGGCAAGACAAGATAGTGTTCTTGAGCTAGTTCTTGGGCAATGACTGAATGAAGGTAGGTCGCTACCACCACTCTCTCATAAAGACTGGATTGATGAAACTGACCTGCAAAACCTGCAATCATCCCAGCCAAAGTATCTCCCATTCCACCAGTTGCTTGATAGGGGCCTCCAACCTGTAACTGATAATATTCAGGCTGACCAGCTTGCCAGATACGAGTCGCTGGACCTTTCTCAACTAGAATTGTTCCTTGAGGAAAAGAAGAAAGAGCCCTAGCAGTCGTCTCTGTATTTTGATGTTCAAGAGCTATACCAGATAATCTTTCCCATTCCTTTTGGTGGGGAGTTAGGATGAGCTGACTAGATGGGAATGGTAAATGACCTTTTGCTAAGATACCCAAAGCACCTCCGTCAACAATCAAAATCTGGTCTTTTCTAAGGCTGTCACAGACCCGTTTTACGAATTTTTCTCCAAATGCATCCTCTCGCAAACCCGGACCTAACAAGATAACTTCAGCCTTTTCCAGCTGTTCTTTTAACAATTGCTGGTCTTGAAGAGAAAAAGCCATGGCCTCAGGTAAATGGCTGTGCAGGGCTGGGATATTCTCCTTATCCGTCCCAACAGTCACCAAACCAGCCCCACTTTTAACTGCTGCAATGGCGGACATGATAATAGCTCCCCCATAAGGATAGGTTCCTCCCAGCAAGAGTAGACGACCGTAATCCCCTTTATGACTGTGACGAGACCGTTCCACAATGACTTTTTCTAGTAAAGTTTGATCAATCACTTTCATCGTTTTTTCCCTCTCACTCCATTATACTACAAAAGGAGGTTCAAACCTCCTTTTATCTATTTTCCCTTAAATTCCGCAAAGGTCTGTAAGATTTTAGCTGCCACTGCTGGAGAAGGTTCTCCTTTTATCTCAACCGTGTCATCTGCATATGGAGTAAGACCAGCAAAGTCTCCTATCTGAACTGAATAGAGAGACGTTTTAAATAGTTCAATATCGTTTTGGTCATTTCCAAAAGCAATGAAGTTCTCTCCACACAACTTTTCAACAGTTGTCGCCTTATGAGTGTCCAAGGGGTTGACATAAAGGCACTTTTCATGCGCATGATAGGACAGATGAGCCTGCCCCAGTCTTTCTAACTGACCAAGCAGGTCATCAAGCAAATCCTCATGGTCTCCCATATAAACGACTACCTTAATCGGAGTACCTAAGTCCTTGAGTTTCTGATGACGAGCTACCTTTAGGGGATCCACACTAGAGATAAATGGAATTTTTTCCACAATCTGACCACTATAGTCAAAGCAATCATCTGCAAAGAAAGGGAGATTATAGGTCTGGCAATAATCCACTAGCGCATGATAAACTCTAGCATCGAGATTTCTCTCATAGATGGCTTTCCCCAGATAATAGGCTACACCACCATTCAAACCTATAACCAAGCGCTGACTGAGATCGGTACCTAATAAGCCCAAACAATCCCGATACGAGCGAGCTGAGGCAAATACAACCTCATGCCCATAATCACTAGCCTTTAAAAGAACCTGCTTAATCTCCTCATCTATAGTCATATAGTCGAAAGACAGCGTCCCATCCAGATCAAATACGAATTTCATTTTCCTAATCCTTGTTCAGTGTACGAAGCGCTGCTTGATAGGTTTGCTCCATCAGCATGGTAATGGTCATAGGGCCAACTCCACCAGGAACTGGCGTGATGTGGCTGGCAAGTGGTGCAACGGCATCATAGTCAACATCTCCACAAAGCTTGCCATTTTCATCTCGGTTCATCCCTACATCAATGACAACTGCACCTGGTTTGACAAAGTCAGCAGTCACAAACTTGGCGCGACCGATAGCTACGACAAGAATATCTGCTTGCGATGCTACTTGAGCTAGATCTTTTGTACGGGAATGAGTTAGAGTAACAGTAGCATTCTTGTCTAAAAGAAGCTGGGCCATCGGCTTCCCAACAATATTCGAACGACCAATAACGACCGCATTTTTACCTTCTAGATCAATCCCATATTCATGAAACATTTCCATAATTCCTGCAGGTGTTGAAGGAATCATAACTGGATGCCCTGACCAAAGACGTCCCATGTTTAGCGGATGAAAACCATCCACATCCTTTTCTGGATCAATGGCAAACAAAACAGCCTCTTCGTCAATATGTTTAGGTAATGGTAACTGAACCAAAATCCCATGACAAGCTGGATCTTGATTGTATTTGGCAATCAAGTCTAACAATTCCGCTTGTGTAATAGTTTCAGGAACTCGTACGACTTCACTACGAAAGCCAGCAGCGAGAGCTGACCGTTCCTTGTTGCGAACGTAGACTTGACTGGCTGGATTGTCCCCAACCAAAATAACCACTAAACCTGGAACTAAACCTGTTTCTTCTTTTAGTTTAGCAGTCTTTTCAGCTAACTGTCCTTGTAACTTAGCTGCAAGAGCCTTCCCATCAATAATCTGTGTCATATCACTTCTCTTTTCTGTCAAATATCCTCTATTATATCAAAAAATAACTTGCCATTCTAACACTTCCTGACTAATAGACCTTATAGTTTGAAACTATAAGAAAAAGCTCTTGTCGAGCTTTTAGTGCCTATTGATATTAGGTAAATCTGTTATGCTTTCTTTTTAACTTTTGGAGCCGGTAAGACTTCATACATATCCCTGATTATTCTCGCTAGAAATGACTTATCTTCCAGGTCTTCTAGTAAAATCATCTCTTTGGCTCCATCATAAGGTCGTTCAAGCCTAGTTTGTTCCAATTGATCCATGACCACCTTCACAGGCTTCAGTAACAAACGATTATCATAGATTCCACCAATGATTTTCCCACGATAATAAAGGATATACTCTCCCATCATTGGGCGATAACTCATCTCCTCTAGCTCCGAAAACTGATCGAGAATAAAGTCTAAATATTCCTTACTTGAAGCCATGATTTTCACTCCACTTCTTCTAAAAATGAGGTCTTACAAAACCTTACTCAAAAATTCCTTGGTCCGTTGTTCTTGGGTTTGGTCAAAAATCTCCTCTGGTCTTCCATCCTCGACAACTACACCGTCAGCCATAAAGATGACACGATCCGCCACCTCACGAGCAAAGCCCATTTCATGAGTTACAATCACCATGGTCATCCCTGACTTGGCAAGGTCTTGCATAACAGCTAGAACTTCTCCAACCATCTCAGGGTCTAGGGCTGAAGTTGGCTCATCAAAGAGCAAAACATCTGGCTCCATAGCCAGTCCACGTGCGATGGCAATCCGTTGTTGTTGCCCACCTGACAAACTCTGCGGATAGGCCTTTGCCTTATCTGGCAAGCCAACTTTTTCTAGCAGTTCCTGTGCTCTCTTCTCCGCTACTTCCTTGCTTTCTCCTTTGGTTTTAATTGGTGACAAAGTGATGTTTTCCATGACCGTCATATTTGGAAAGAGGTTGAATTGTTGGAATACCATGCCCATCTTTTCACGCATGGCAAAAAGGTCATTTTTCTTATCTGTGATATCGACTCCTTCAAATATAACCTTGCCTTTGCTTGCTTCTTCAAGGAGATTCATCGAACGAAGAAGAGTTGATTTTCCGCTACCCGATGGACCAATAATCACCACGACTTCCCCTCTTTTGATCTCAAGGTCAATCCCTCTCAAGACTTCGTTTTTCCCAAAAGACTTATGCAAGCCTTCAATTTTTATCAAGGTTTCTGTCATTATTTTTTGTCTCCTTGTCCAATGTAATTTTCAAATGCTTTCAAAGCCACTGTCAAAATAGAAGTCATAATCAAGTAATAAAAGGCTGCAAATAAAAGAGGAGTCAAGGGTAAATAAGTTGTTGTCGCTACTGTCGTTGCACCATTCCACAACTCCATCACCCCAATCGCTGACAAAAGCGAACTATCCTTGATAATGGTAATAAATTCATTTCCCAATGCTGGCAAAATATTCTTAATTGCCTGTGGCAAGATAACATAACGCATAGCATTTTGGGGACGAATACCCAAGGAATAAGCCGCCTCCAACTGCCCTTTAGGAACTGCATTGATCCCTGCACGAACAGTTTCAGACACATAAGCACCACTGTTCATCGAGATAATCAAAATACCTGGAATCAAACGGGAAAGATCCACACCTAAAATCCCTACTTGAATAGTGGGCGCATCGATATGCATGAGGGCAAAAGCAATCATAATTTGCACCATCATCGGTGTTCCTCGGAAAATCCATACATAAACATTTGCAAACCAGACAAGGGGTTTAAAACGTGAACGTTGAGCAAAGGCCAATAAGACACCTAGAATGGTACCGAAAAAGACTACCAGAATTGAAATCACTACCGTGATAAGAGCACCGTAATTAAAATAAGGTAAATACTTTGGTAAAAAGGAAAAATTCATATAAACTCAGCTTTCTAAATATCAGATTGTATGATTATAACATGATTTGAATTAAAATTCAATCTTTTTTCACTGATTTTCACAAATAATTTTATGCAAAAGAGAAATAGAGAGAAATCTTAGTTTTTTCTAGTCAAGTCCCCGTGGTTTATGGTAAAATAGTAACGATAAGAAATGGAGGAGAATCATAATGGAATCACATTTGGTTAGAATCATCAACCGCCTAGAAGCTATGACAAAAGATGGCGGAAATCTAAAACGTAATTTTGAACGTGAAGGAGTTGTTGTTGCAGAAGTTGCTTACAGCTATGACGAAGAAAATGGATCACTCTTCACCCTTCGCGATGTTGAAGCACGTGAAACCTATACCTTTGATAGCATTGACTTGATTGCAATGGAGATCTACGAACTCCTTTACTAATAGAATAACAGCGGGGAAACCTGACTGATGAACGAGAATCCTTTTTGTCCCTGCAAATAGGATTTTTTCTTACCATCAGCAACAGAGATTTTCATAGAGAACTTTCAATCGAAATCTCCCTAGCCCAATCTTTTTACTTGCTTTACACCTTAATCATGCTATAATGAGAATATAAAAAATTTGACTATTTTTGACCTTTTATCAGGCCAAGGGTAAGAATGAAATGAGGTAGATGTATGCTCTGTCAAAACTGTAAAATTAACGACTCAACAATTCATCTTTATACCAATCTCAATGGACAGCAAAAACAAATTGATCTCTGTCAAAATTGCTATAAAATTATCAAAACAGACCCGAACAATACCCTCTTTAAAGGAATGACTGACCTAAACAATCGTGACTTTGATCCTTTTGGAGACTTTTTCAATGATTTGAACAATTTCAGACCTTCTTCTAATAACGTTCCTCCAACTCAATCAGGTGGAGGGTATGGAGGTAATGGTGGCTACGGACCTCAAAATCGCGGACCGATTCAAACACCACCTCCAAGTCAAGAGAAAGGTCTTCTAGAAGAGTATGGGATCAATGTTACTGAGATTGCCCGTCGAGGAGATATTGACCCTGTTATCGGTCGAGACGAAGAAATAATCCGTGTTATCGAAATCCTCAACCGTCGAACCAAGAACAATCCTGTCCTTATCGGTGAACCAGGTGTTGGTAAAACAGCAGTTGTTGAAGGTCTGGCTCAAAAAATCGTTGATGGTGATGTTCCCCATAAACTCCAAGGCAAGCAAGTCATCCGTTTGGATGTGGTCAGTCTAGTTCAAGGAACGGGTATCCGAGGTCAATTTGAAGAGCGTATGCAAAAACTCATGGAAGAGATTCGCAAACGTGAGGATATCATTCTCTTTATCGATGAAATCCATGAAATTGTCGGTGCAGGATCTGCTGGCGATGGCAATATGGATGCAGGAAACATCCTCAAACCTGCCCTTGCCCGTGGTGAATTGCAATTGGTTGGAGCTACTACTCTCAATGAATACCGCATCATTGAAAAAGATGCCGCTCTCGAGCGCCGTATGCAGCCTGTCAAGGTAGATGAACCAACTGTCGAAGAAACCATTATCATCCTCAAAGGGGTCCAAAAGAAATACGAAGACTACCATCACGTCAAGTATACTGATGCTGCTATCGAAGCAGCTGCAAATCTGTCCAACCGCTATATCCAAGACCGCTTCTTACCTGACAAGGCTATTGACCTTTTGGACGAAGCCGGTTCAAAAATGAATCTGACGCTGAACTTTGTGGATCCTAAAGTGATTGATCAGCGTTTAATTGAGGCTGAGAATCTCAAGGCTCAAGCTACACGAGAGGAAGACTTTGAAAAAGCTGCCTACTTCCGTGATCAGATTGCCAAGTACAAGGAAATGCAGAAGAACAAGGTGACCGATCAAGATACTCCTATCATCAGCGAGAAAACGATTGAACACATCATCGAGCAGAAAACTAATATCCCTGTTGGGGAGCTAAAAGAAAAAGAACAGTCTCAACTCATCCATCTAGCAGAAGACCTAAAAGCCCATGTTATCGGACAAGACGAGGCTGTCGATAAGATTGCCAAAGCCATCCGTCGTAATCGTGTTGGACTTGGAACTCCCAACCGCCCAATCGGAAGTTTCCTCTTTGTCGGACCAACTGGTGTCGGTAAGACAGAACTTTCCAAACAACTAGCCATTGAACTTTTTGGTTCAGCTGATAGCATGATTCGCTTTGATATGAGTGAATACATGGAAAAACACAGTGTGGCTAAATTGGTCGGAGCCCCTCCAGGTTATGTCGGCTACGATGAAGCTGGTCAATTAACAGAAAAAGTTCGTCGCAATCCCTACTCTCTCATCCTTCTCGATGAAGTAGAAAAAGCTCATCCTGATGTCATGCACATGTTCCTTCAAGTCTTGGACGATGGTCGTTTGACAGATGGGCAAGGACGGACTGTTAGCTTTAAGGATGCCATCATTATCATGACTTCAAATGCTGGAACTGGTAAGGCCGAAGCCAGCGTTGGTTTTGGAGCCGCTCGTGAAGGGCGAACCAACTCTGTCCTCGGTGAACTCGGCAACTTCTTTAGTCCAGAGTTTATGAACCGTTTTGACGGCATCATCGAGTTCAAAGCTCTCAGCAAGGACAACCTTCTCCAAATCGTCGAACTCATGCTAGCAGATGTTAATAAACGCCTCTCCAGCAACAACATTCATTTAGATGTAACGGACAAAGTCAAGGAAAAGTTGGTTGACCTAGGTTATGATCCAAAAATGGGGGCGCGCCCACTCCGCCGTACCATCCAAGACCATATCGAGGATGCTATCACAGACTACTACCTTGAAAACCCAAGTGAAAAAGACCTCAAGGCAGTTATGACAAGCAATGGCAAGATTCAAATCAAATCTGCCAAAAAAACTGAAAAAACAGAAGAGATTGCTTCTGAAAAAGAAGAATAAAATGACCTAACAGGTGCAGGAAGTCTAACAATTTCTGCACCTTTTTTACTAAAATAACTGTAAATTCTTGACAGCTTGCTCCTTGTCCATTATGATAATAATAAAGATACTAGAGAATGAGGACAGTTCAATGGCAAACCCAACTTTTGGTAAAAAACAAGAGAATGTGAGCTACCAGCACCGCTATGGTGTTTACGCAGTTATTCCTGATCCTGAAAAAAAACAAATCGTTTTAGTTCAAGCTCCCAATGGTGCTTGGTTCTTGCCAGGTGGAGAGATTGAAGCGGGAGAAGACCATCAAGAAGCACTGAAGAGAGAACTCATCGAAGAACTTGGCTTTACAGCTGAAATTGGAAGCTATTTCGGACAAGCTGATGAGTATTTCTACTCTCGTCACCGTGACACCTACTACTACAATCCAGCTTATCTCTACGAAGCCACTTCTTTCCAAGAAGTACAAAAACCTTTAGAAGACTTTAATCATATTGCTTGGTTTCCTATTGATGAAGCAATTGAAAAACTCAAACGTGGTAGCCACAAATGGGGAATTGAAGCTTGGAAAATCCAGCATGGAATTGACTAAAATACACGATTTTATCCAAAAAGTGCTATAATAGAGTTAGAAAATCGGAGGAACTATTATGAAGCTTATCAACACGACTAATTCACACTCGCAACTTGTTAAAAGCCAATTAGAAAGCACTGACGCAACGCTTGTTGAAGTCTATTCAGCTGGAAACACAGATGTGATTTTCACTCAAGCTCCGCTTCACTATGAAATCCTCATTTCCAACAAACACCGCGCTATTCGTGAACCTGAAATCGAAACCATCCAAGATTTCTTCATGAAACGCAAAATCGATAAAGATAATATCGATGAAGCTAATATCAAGACGCTTTATTCAGATAAATTGATTGAAATTTCTATTCCTACAAAATAAGAAAGCCAGCCAAAAGCTGGTTTTCTTTTGCAAAAAAAGATTGGTAGTTTCTACCAATCTTTTATTTTTATTTCACAGCTTCTTTCAAAGCGTCTACCTTGTCCAAACGTTCCCATGGAAGGTCAATATCTGTACGTCCCATGTGTCCATATGCCGCTGTTTGACGGTAAATTGGACGTTTGAGGTCCAACATTTGGATAATTCCTGCTGGGCGAAGGTCAAAGATTTGACGAGCCGCTTTCTCAAGCTTGCTTTCAGCTACTGTTCCTGTACCAAAGGTATCGATACGGACAGAAACAGGCTGCGCAACACCAATAGCATAGGCCAATTGAACTTCTGCCTTCTTAGCCAAACCTGCTGCAACGATATTTTTAGCAATATAACGTGCCGCATATGAGGCTGAACGGTCCACCTTCGTCGCATCCTTACCAGAGAAGGCACCACCACCGTGACGAGAGTAGCCACCATAAGTATCCACGATAATCTTACGACCAGTCAAACCGGAGTCTCCTTGAGGTCCACCGATGACAAAGCGACCAGTTGGATTGATGAAGAATTTTGTTTGCTCATCCAAGTAAGAAACTGGAATAACTTCTTTGATAACCTTGTTAATCACATCATTATGAATTTGTTCATTGCTGACTTCTGGATCGTGCTGAGTTGAAATCACGACTGTGTCCACGCGCACTGGACGGTCATTTTCATCATACTCAACTGTAACCTGTGATTTGGCATCTGGACGCAGATAGCTAATTTCACCAGACTTGCGAAGTTCTGCCAAACGACGAACCAACTTATGGCTGAGTGAAATTGGCAATGGCATGAGTTCTTCTGTCTCATCCACCGCAAATCCAAACATAAGACCTTGGTCCCCAGCACCAATCAAGTCCAGTGGATCTTGATCCGCATTCCCACGAACTTCCAAGGCTTCGTTAACCCCTTGAGCAATATCTGGTGACTGCTCAACAAGTGATGGATGGACTCCTACCGTCTCCGCAGAAAAACCATATTCTGTATTGGTATAGCCAATCTCTGCAATGGTATCACGAACCACACGGTTGATATCCACATAGGCATTTGTCGAAATCTCACCAAAAACGTGGACAGAACCAGTATAAACAGCTGTCTCAGCAGCAACGTGCGCTTCTGGATCCTCTGCTAAAATAGCATCCAAAATCGCATCTGAAATTTGGTCTGCAATCTTATCTGGATGCCCCTCAGATACAGATTCAGACGTGAATAATTTACGTTCTGACATAAAAATGTCCCCCCTTAAAAAATATTGTTATAGAGTTACAAAGTACTGATAGGAAAACTACTAGTAATGAATACCTACCACCTTATCGGGACTATATAACCTTATCATTATACCACTTTTTATTTTTTTTTGCAGTATTTTTGAAAATTCATAAAACGAAGTTAGAAAAAGGAGCTATGTAGCTCCAATTTTATACTTAAAATGTTTGGCGTTTAGCTTTACGCTCGGCACGGCCACGAGCACGATTTTCAGCACGCTTGGTTTTGCGACGTTTTTCATCCACCGCCCATTGAATCTTCTTCTTATAACCTGGTTTGACTTTTTTCTTTTTCTTTTTAACCAAGCCAATCATTTCAATATCAAGCTTATCCTGCTTCTTTTCACGGTTGGCACGACGATCACGGTCGTAAGTATCTTGGAACTCTCCGTCTTTGACCATCTTAGGGATAAACTTAATTCCTAATTTCTCCAACTCACGGATATCCGAGTCATCACTTGGCTGATAAAGGGTAATAGCTGTACCAGGCAGTCCGTTGCGCCCAGTTCGTCCAACACGGTGAACAAAGAAGGACAAGTCTTGCGGAATGGCGTCATTGATAACATGGCTGACACCTTCAATGTCAATTCCACGCGCTGCCAAGTCCGTTGCGACAATGTACTCAAAATCAAGATTTTTCACCTGATTCATGATCCGCTTGCGCTCGCGAGGGGCAATATCCCCATGAATCTTAGCCACCTTCAAACCTTGAGCTGTTAGATATGTATGCAATTCATCTGCACGAGTTTTGGTATTTACAAAAATCATAGCCAAATAAGGCTGCATGGCTTGCGTCAACTCATAAATCTGAGCATTCTTATCTCGTCCCTTGGTCGAAATCAACCAGTTATCAATGGTATCAGAAATGACTGTTTTTGTTTTGATTTTTTCCATAACAGGATTTGACAAATATTTTTTCAAGAATGGCTGCAACTTCTGTGGAATGGTTGCTGAAAAGACCATGAATTGCAAGTCCTTAGGAAGGCTTCCTGCAATCTTATCAACGGTTTCCAAGAATCCCATATCCAAGGTCATATCGGCTTCATCAATTACAAAGGTCTTGGCCTTGTGAATAGCCAAATCACCAGATTTGACCAAGTCATAGATGCGACCTGGCGTTCCGATAACGATATGAGGCTGGTTGCTGGCAAGTTTTTCAATCTGACGCGCCTTATCCGTACCACCGACATAGTTGACCACACGAACTTCGACATCTGAGTGAGCTGCAATCTGACGAGCTGCTTGGTAGATTTGAGTAGCTAACTCACGACTTGGTGCAGTAATGACCGCTTGCACACTATCACTTGTTTCATCCAGTTGCTGGAAAATCGGTAGCAGAAAAGTGTGAGTCTTTCCTGAACCTGTTTTGGATTCACCTACCAAGTCACGACCTGCCAAGACAATGGGAATTAACTTATCTTGAACCTCTGTCGGAGTTGTAAAATTCAACTCCTCCAAAGCCTTTTCTATATAGTTTTTAAACTGAAATTTCGTAAATGACATATTATCCTCGATTCTATTCATCTAACCATTATACCATATTTTGAACATTTTCAGTAGTTAAGTCCGACTAGCAAAAAATGAAAGGGAGCAATCCCTTTCATTTTCTATTTCCAGTTTAAAATGGCATTCAAACCATAGTGGTCACTGACTTGTGGACTATTCTGTCCATCAAAAACCACATGCAAACTTTCTACTTCTAACTCTTTTGTCGTAAAGACGTAGTCGATTCGAAGTGGTTCAGAATTACCTTTCCAGCCATCAATTTCTGGTGGTACTGTATGGCGGCCAATTCTCTCCTTAGCAACTTCAAAAGCATCTTGTAACTCTAGAGGACTAGCTAGGATAGCTTGATAGCCTTCCTGCCCAGCTGGGTTATTGAAATCACCTGCTAGAATCAGAGGTTTGTTCAACTCTTTAAGTACAGCCTCGAATCGTGCCCATTCTTCTTGGAAACCTTTATCCCACCAAGAGAGATGGACACTTGCAAGAGCAAGTTCCTTGCCTTCAACCTCTGTCTCAGCCAAGGCAACACGGCGAGTATGGTAGTCCGTTGGATCATCTACATCTGATACCAAAATCTCACGCGCCTTAATAGGTGTTTTAGATAAGATAGCTACGCCTTCATGGTAGCGGTCATAGCCAATATGATTGTAAGCCCAAGTCCAGTAGTAGTTTTTCCCTTTCTCAGCCAATTTTTCAACCAGAAGTCGGACATAGTGGTCCTGATGAATGGGCTCTGCCGCTGGCAAAGCTTGATAGAGGTCATTAACCTCCACCTCAGGAGATGTCATTTCCTGATTGATTTCTTGGAAACAAATCAAATCATAGTCTTTATCAAGAATATCTTGGAGCAAGAGCTGGAATTTTTCTTCTGCTTCTTTCTCCATCCAACTATGGGTATTGAGTGTTAAAAATTTCATGCTTTTCTCCTAAAACAAGAGGTTGGAAAACAGCTTCCAACCTCAAGTATATTACAATTCTACTTTTGCAACTGCTGTTTTCGCTGCAAGAGAACCAGTTTGTTCTAATTTAACAGATTTAATCGCTTCGGCATTTGTGAAGACAACTACTGTTGAAGTTTCACGATCTGCTGCACGGATAGCATCCAAGTCAGCTGTAACAAGAAGATCACCAGCAGCAACCTTTTGTCCTTCAGCTACGTGAACTGTAAATGGTTTTCCTTCAAGACTTACTGTGTCCAAACCGATGTGAACAAGTACTTCAAGACCTGCTTCAGTCACAAGACCGAGAGCATGTTTAGTTGGGAAGACACTTGATACAGTACCAGAAACTGGAGATACGATATTTCCATTTGCTGGTTCTACTGCAAAACCGTCACCCATCATTTTTTGAGCAAAAACAGGATCTTTCACTTGTTCCAATTCAATAACTTGACCATCAGCTACTGAGTAAACTTCCTCTGTCACACCTTTGTAGTGTACAGTATTTTGTTGAGCTTCAGTCATTTGGCTTGGAAGAGTTTCAGGAATAATTTCACCTGAGTCAAGAATATCTTGGATATCAGATTTCAATACGTCAGCTTTTGGTCCGTAGATAGCTTGGACACCTTGTCCTTTCATGACAAGTCCCATAGCTCCTTCAGCTTTCCATTGTTCTTCCGTACCAACGCGATCTGCATCTTTAACAGTTACACGAAGACGAGTCATACATGCATCCACATCTACGATATTTGCACGACCACCAAGAAGGTTAATGATATTTACGGCTTGAGAAGCTGCTGCAACTTTTGGAGTTCCAGATGCTGCTTCTTCTGATGCTCCTTCAGCTGTTTCGTAGTTTCCGTTACGTCCTGGAGTTGCATAGTTGAATTTCTTGATCATGAAGTTGGCAATGAAGTACATGATAACCGCAAAGAGAACAGTTACCCAGATAAAGTTAACGATATCCATACCAATACCAGCATTAATTGCCAATGGTGTACGAGTCAAGAATTCAATTGAACCGAATGAGTGGACACGAAGGTGAACAATATCTGCCATAGCAAAGGCAGCACCTTGAACTACTGAATAAACAAGGTAAAGCGGTGTTGCGATGAACATGAACATATACTCGATAGGTTCAGTAACCCCTGTCAAGAATGTTGCAAGGGCTGTCGCAATCATCATACCCTTGTATTGGTGTTTCTTGTCAGCATCAACATTGCGGTAGATAGCAACGATGACACCCATCAAGATACCAAATGAACCGATCATTTGTCCAACTTTGAAACGAGCTGGATGTACTGTATCTAACAAGTGTTGGTATTGACCAGCGTCAGTACCTTTAAGATTTACAAGGTCTGTTACCCATGCAAGCCAAAGTGGATCTTGACCAAATACTTGGCTACCTTTTGCTGCACCAGTTAAGACTTCATAAGTACCACCAAGAGCTGTGTAGTTCATTGGGATAGTCAACATGTGGTGAAGACCAAATGGCAAGAGCAAACGCTCCAAAGTACCATACAAGAATGGTGCTAGAATTGGGGCAGTTTCTTGAGAGTTTGCAATCCAGATACCAAAGCTATTGATACCTGTTTGAACAAGTGGCCAGAAAATTGAAAGAACAATTGCAGCAATTACTGAACGAAGAATAACGACGAATGGTACAAAACGTTTTCCGTTAAAGAATGAAAGTGCATCAGGAAGCTTACGGAAGTTATAGTATTTGTTAAAGGCAGTTGCCCCTATAAAACCAGAAATAATCCCTACGAAAACACCCATGTTAAGTGCTGGAGCTTCCATAACACTGATAAAGTAATCAGAAACTTTGATTGACCCACCCAATAGTGTTGAAACCATAGCATTTGGATCTTTTAGCATATCGCCAGATACGCCAAAGATTGTACCTGTGATACGGTTGATAAGGATAAAGGCAAGACCAGCAGCAAAAGCACCACCAGCGCGTTCTTTAGCCCAGCTTCCTCCGATAGCAAGGGCGAACAAGATATGAAGGTTAACGATAACTCCCCAACCGATTTGCTCTAGTACACCACCAGTAATTACAAGTGGTGAAAAGTTAGGGTTAATCATCACTAGCGACTTACCGATTGAAATCATCAATCCAGCCGCTGGCATAACAGCGATAACCACCATCAAAGCCTTACCGAATTTTTGCCAAAACTCGAAAGACAAGACATTTTTGAATGTAGCTTTCATCATTCAAATCTCCTTTTTTTTATTTTAGGCAAACGTTTTACGAAAACGTTTGCACCAACTTATATACTAATTATACCACTTTTTATTTTTTTGTAAAGGCTTTTATAGAAAAAAATTCTCCTTTTTCTTAAATTTTTATACAAAAAAGAGAAGTTCTTTAAACTTCTCCTTTAAACTGTCTGGATATTTCCACTAAGCTATGCAATTTGCATTGATATCCAATTAAATTTTCAAGAATCGACGCATTGAAATTCCTGATCCGATTGATCCAATGAAAATTCCGATTACAAATAATAGGACTGTCATCAGAGGGATAAACACATCTGGTGTAATCATTGACAAGTTTTGACCAACCAAAGATTTATTGACAGATTGGTAAACCATATTGTAGATAAAGAATACTAGGACTGAAGGAATAGCTGCTCCAAATAAACCGATGAAGGCACCTTCCAACAAGAATGGACCACGGATGTAACTATTCTTAGCTCCTACCAGACGCATGATCTGAATTTCACGGCTACGCGAAATAATGGTGATACGGATGGTGTTGGAAATCAAGAAGACCGCGATAAAAATCAATAGCCCTGCAATAATCAATCCCCACACACGGATGAAAGATGCTAGTTCAAAGAGTCGCTGAGTGTTGGCTCCACCATCTTGAACTTCTGAAACTCCCTCGATTTTCTTAGCATCTTCAGCTACTTTCTTTACATCACTTGGAGAGTTGGTATCTACGATATAGGCATCATAGAGTGGGTTGGCATCCCCTTCAAAGACCTTCCAGTCATCCCCCATTGTTTCAGTCAATTTTTGGTATTGCTCTTCTTTACTTGAGAAGGTGACACTTTTTACAGCTGGCATAGCTTTTAAAGCATCATAGACCTTGTGATAGTCATTGTTGGTAACTGTCTGACCTTCTTTTTCAATCGTTTCACTGTTATCTGCTACATCCTTACGAATGTATACCATGACACGAACGTTGTTTTCAATATCGGTAGCCAGTTTAGCTGTGTTAAAAATTACGGATGCAAACAGGGCAACGAGCGTCAAGGTAATCATAACCGAACTCACTGCTGCTACTGTCATCCAGCCATTTCGCTTTAAACTTTTTAGTGATTCAAATAAATGGCGAAAAAATCTACTAATCATCGTATCCATATTCTCCTTTTGCTTCGTCACGAACGACACGGCCATGTTCAATGGCAATGACACGGTGGCGCAAGGTATTTACAATCTGACTATTATGGGTAGCCATCAATACTGTAGTACCTTGGAGATTGATGCGTTCCAACAGATTCATAATTTCCCAAGAATTATCTGGGTCCAAGTTTCCTGTCGGCTCATCGGCAATCAAGACTTTCGGATTGTTGACAATCGCGCGAGCAATGGCAATCCGTTGTTGCTCTCCACCTGAAAGTTCATTAGGGAATGAACGAACCTTATGTTTCAAACCAACTAGGTCCAAAACTTCCATAACACGTTTTTTAATGGTACGGCGGTTCTCACCGATTACTTCCATTGCATAGGCAATATTTTCATAAACGGTTTTCTTTGGCAAGAGTTTGTAGTCCTGAAAGACAACACCAACACTACGTCGAAGAAGAGGAATATCTTTCTTCTTGATTTTAACCAAATTAAAACCTGCAACTGTTAAACTACCTTTTTCAATCTTTACTTCTCGATATAAAGATCGAATAAAGGTGGACTTCCCTGCTCCAGAAGGTCCTACGATGTAGGCAAATTCTCCTGGTTCAATAGTGACAGACACACCACGCAAGGCAGTCGTCCCGTTGTCATACTTTTTGACAACATCTCGCATTTCAATGATTGACATGTGAGTTCCTTTCTATCTTAGCTGATTCTCCATTTGAGATAGGCATCGATGAAACCATCTAAATCTCCATCCATCACCTTATCTACTTGGGCAACTTCAAAGCTCGTACGGTGATCTTTCACCATGGTATAAGGTGTGAATACATATGAACGGATCTGACTTCCCCAAGTGATTTCTTTTTTCTCACCTTTAAGGGAATCGACTTCTGCTGCTTTCTTTTCTTGCTCCATTTGATAGAGCTTAGCCTGCAACATCTTCATAGCTCGATCTCTATTTCCATACTGGGTACGATCAACTGTTGATTGAACGACTGTCCCCGTAGGAATATGCGTCAAACGCACACCTGTTGAAACTTTATTGACGTTCTGTCCACCAGCACCGCCTGAACGGAAGGTATCCATCTTGATATCGTCGTCACGAATCTCCACTTCGATGGTATCATCTAACTCAGGCATAACCTCGACGGATGTAAAAGAGGTATGGCGACGTTTGGCAGAGTCAAATGGTGAAATACGGACCAAACGGTGAACACCCATTTCTGACTTGAGTAGGCCATAAGCATTTGGACCTTCAAAGGACAAGGTCACCGACTTGATACCTGCTTCATCACCAGCCTGGTAATCCAAGACTTCTACTTTAAAGCCTTTTGCATTTCCGTAACGAGTATACATACGGAGCAACATATCGCCCCAGTCCTGAGCCTCAGTCCCGCCTGAACCTGGATGAATTTCCAAGATTGCATTATTATGGTCATAAGGTTCTGACAAGAGAAGCGTCATTTCGTAACTGGTCATCATCTTATCCAATTCGGTTAGCTGCTCTACCAGTTCATCATGGACTGACTCGTCTTCTGCTAAAAAGTCCAATAAAATTTCAACTTCATCCTGCAACTCCTCCATTTTACGGAAGGTGTTGTAGGTGTTTTTTAATTCATTTAATTCTTGCGACGTTTTTTGGGCCGCGATATTATCGTTCCAAAAATCAGGTTCTGTCATCTTGTTCTCCAAGATGGCAATCTCTTCCTCTAACCCTTCAAGGTCAAAGAGACCCCCTGAAAGAAGCTAATTTTTCACGATTTGCGTCAATTTTTTGACGAATTTCTGAAATGTCCATAGATACTCCTTTTCATATCGTTTTATTATACCATAATCTCTCATTTCTTTCCATATTTTGCTTTTCACCGCTTTTGATGGCAAAAGAAAAGAGGCTCTAAAGCCTCTGGTTTAAAGGACTTTAGCAGAGGTATGAGTGATCTCCTCCACTTGAATTCCTTCTTTTTCAAACTTTTCCTTTAATGCAGTCAAATCGATTTTTCCATCAATTTGAACTTCGATGACGACCTTGCCATCCTTACGTGGAATGTTGACAGTATGGGAAATATTTAAATCCTCTTCTACAATTAGAGCTACAATTTTCCCCAGTACTCCGACTTCATTTTCTGTAATGAAACGAACACGAATCCCCTCTTCTCCGTATCCAGCGATTTCCAAAAAAGCCTGAAAAACATCGCGATCTGTAATGACACCGTAGACCTGATGATTGTCTACAACTGGTAATATCCCAATTTTATTTTTCAGCATCAGATAGGTCGCATCTTCTAGACTAGCATAGCCAGAAACAGTCACGACATCTCGAATCATTACATCTTTTACTTTGGTTTTATTCAGAAGATAATTCATCTCATAGATAGAGAGACTGGTTGCTTTAGATGGGCTTGCTTCCGCAATGGTTCCTTCTGTTACCAATCCGACTAATTGATCGTTTTCGATAACAGGTAAACGGTGCAAACCTTGCTCGCGCATCAAATCTGCTGCATGTGCTACAGTCGTATCAGGACTGATATAAACTACCTTGCGTGTCATAAAATCTTTAACTGCCATGAGACTTCTCCTTCTCTATTTCTACTTTCATTATACACTTTCTTACACAATCAATCAAACGCTTTCATCTCTTTTTCAAGATTTTGAATAATCTGAGTCTTTTACAAAAAAGAGCTCTAATCTAGAGCTCTATATGTGCAAGTTTGCAAACATTATTTATATTTCTTTCAGTTGTTAAGGATACTACCGACTAGTATTGAAAACCTATTATCATATCCATCCGCAACCTAAACTAGTCTCCCAGACTAAAGGAGAATTTGCTGCACAATTCTTATCCGCCGACTAAAAAGGTCCCCCGGACTATAATGATGATTACTTCGTAATCTCCATCTGCAACCTAAACTAGTCTCCCAGACTAGTTTAGCCACCTAGGTATGCTTTTCTGACTTCATCTGATGCTGCGAGTTCTTTTCCTGTTCCTGATAGGACAATCTTTCCTGTTTCAAGTACATAACCTCGATCAGAGATAGCAAGGGCCTTGTTGGCGTTCTGTTCAATTAGGAGAACCGTTGTTCCTTGCTTCTGAATATCTTGAATGATATCGAAAATTTCTTGGATAAAGATCGGGGCAAGTCCCATTGACGGCTCATCCAAGAGAAGGAGCTTAGGTGTAGACATGAGAGCGCGTCCCATAGCCAGCATCTGCTGTTCACCACCTGAAAGAGTTGCCGCATCTTGGTTTTTACGCTCTTCAAGACGTGGGAAGCGTGAGAAAACTTTTTTCAAGTTAGCTTGATTTTCTTCACGATTTTTCTTCAAGAAAGCTCCCATTTCTAGATTTTCCATAACAGTCAAGCCTGGGAAAACATGTCGTCCCTCAGGAACTTGTGAAAGACCACCTGCCACGATTTTTTGCGCAGGCAACTTTTGAATTTCTTTTCCCAAAAATTGAATTTTACCAGCACTTGGACGAACTAAACCTGAAAGGGTACGAAGAATGGTTGTTTTACCAGCACCATTGGCACCAATCAAGGAAACAACTTCACCTTCATTAACCTCGAAACTTACATCACGAACTGCTTGAATCATACCGTAATGCACAGAGAGGTTTTCAACTTTTAACATAGACATTAGGCTTCACCTCCTAGATAAGCTTCGATAACGCGTTTGTTGTTCTTGATCTCATCCGGAGTCCCATGAGCAATCAAACGACCATATTCAAGAACATAGATACGCTCAGTGACTTCCATAACCAAATTCATGTCATGTTCGATCAGCATGATGGTAATTTTAAATTCATCTTTGATACGACGGATCAATTCTGTCAATTCAGCTGTTTCTTGTGGATTCATACCAGCTGCAGGTTCGTCCAAAAAGAGGATCTTAGGTTCAGTTGCCAGAGCACGAACAATTTCTAATCGACGTTGTTGGCCATAGGCCAGATTCTTGGCAAGAGTATTTGCGTCACCATCCAAATCAAAAATCTTCAGCAAGTCCAAAGCTTTGCTTTTTAATTCTTCCTCATTCTTATAAAAAGCTGGTAGGCGTAGGAAGCTCGCAAGGACATGTTGTTTATGATGATTGCTAAATGCAATCAAAACATTTTCCAAAACTGTCAAGTCCTTGAATAAACGAATATTTTGGAAAGTACGACTGAGACCAAGTGAAGCAATCTTATAGGGAGTTTTCCCATTTAGGAGGTGACCATCTAGTGTCACAGTACCTTCGCTTGGTTCATAAACGCCGGTCAAGAGATTGAAAAGGGTTGTTTTACCAGCCCCGTTTGGTCCAATCAGACCAACCAGCTCTCCCTCGTTCAATTCAAGAGTGACATCTCCAACAGCTGTTAGACCGCCAAAATGTTTGGTTAACTGTTTAACTTCAAGTAGTGCCATTAGTTTTGTCCCTCCTTCTTCGATTTTTTAAAGAAACGTGATAGACTCAATTCCCATGTCCCAAGAAGTCCACCTGGTCTGAAAATCATGACCAATACAAGAGCCAAAGCGTAGATGATCATACGTACGCTAGCAACATCCTGAAGGAGCATATTTAAAATTCCTAAAACAATCGCTGAAACGATGGTACCAGTAATAGATCCAAGTCCACCAAATACAACGATAATCAACACATTGATGGAATTAATAAAGGTGTAATCTTTTGGGACAACAGATCCGATAAAACCGGCCTGAAGTGAACCAGCAATACTTGCTGTAATGGCTCCAAAGACAAAAGCGATAATCTTGATCTTTGTAGTGTTTACCCCAACAGACTCTGCAGCAATCTCATCCTCACGAACAGATAGAGTAGAGCGTCCAATTGGACTACGTAGGAAGTTGAGAGTTGCAATAGTTGTGATCACCACAAATAGATAAACCATTTGCCAGTTGGTAAAGTTTGGAATACCCAAGATTCCAGCAGCACCGTTGGTCAAACTACCACCATTAATGATAAAGATACGAATGATTTCTGAAACACCTAGTGTCGCAACAGCCAGGTAGTCACCCTTCAAACGAAGCGTTGGAATCCCAACTAGCAAAGCGACTGCACCAGAAATCAAGGCGCCCAAGACCATTGCTCCAAAGAAGGCACCATAGGTTGGTGATTTTGAACCAATAATCGCTGCTGCATAAGCCCCAATTGCCATAAAACCTGCATGACCGAGTGAGAATTGGCCTGAAAAACCAACGATTAAGTTCAAACCTACTGCAAGGATGATATTAATCCCAATTTGTTCTAAAATTTGGACATGGAATAGATTGAGAACACCAGCAGAAACCAGTACACTAATCAATCCATAACCCGCTAACAGAAGGAATAACCAGAGAATATTTGTTTTAAGATTTGTCTTCATTGTTTACACCTTCTCTTTCACATTCTTACCAAGGATACCTGCAGGTCGAACAATCAGAATCAAAAGCAAGATTCCATATACGATAGCATCACGGAAATCAGACATACCGAATGCAGTTGCAAAAGTTTCCAACAAGCCAATAACAAATCCCCCTAGAGCTGCACCAGGAATAATCCCGATACCACCAAGTACAGCTGCAACGAATGATTTTAGACCTGGAGTCACACCCATCAAAGGTTCAAGAGAGTTGTAGTAAAGGGCAATGAGGACACCTGCTGCACCAGCAAGAGCTGAACCCAAAGCAAAGGTAAAGCTGATTGTACGATTTACATTAATTCCCATCAATTGAGCTGCATCACTATCAACTGATACAGCACGCATCGCTTTCCCCATTTTTGTTTTTTTGACGATCAATTGCAATAAAACCATTAACAATATAGAAACTGCTAAAATCATCAATTGAACATTTGTCAAGCTAATTGGCCCAAAATCAAAGCGGATTGTTTCAATCGCTTGAGGGAAAGCACGTGTATTGGCCCCTACTAGATAAACCATCCCATATTCCAGTAGGAAGGACACTCCGATGGCGGTAATCAATACAGAAATACGTGTAGAGTTTCGCAGAGGACGGTAGGCAAGAAATTCGATCACAACACCAAGTAGTGCGGTTACCGCCATTGAAATAATTAAAGCTAAAAAGAAATTCATTTGGAAAGAATTAATCAAAAAGTAACCAATAAAGGCACCCATCATATAAATATCACCGTGGGCGAAGTTAATGAGTTTGATAATTCCATAAACCATGGTATAACCTAGGGCCAAAAGTGCATAAACACTACCCAGAATTAGACCATTCACAAGTTGTTGGAGCATAGCATTCACTCTTTTCTATCCTTATTTTTTAGAAAATTTCATTATTTTCACAAGTTCATAAACACCGAAACAGGGAGTGAGTCAAAGGCTCATTCCCCATTTCAATTACTATTCTAATGTTATGGTTTTACAACTTCTGCTTCTTCAACTTTACCATTGTTCATGGTCATCATGTAAGCAGTTTTCACTGTATTGTGGTCAGCATCAAAGCTTGTTTGACCAGTTACACCATCAAAATCTTTGGTTTTAGCAAGGTTGTCCTTGATTTCACCTGAGTTTTTAGCACCTTTTGCAGCATTTGCTACTAGGTAAACTGAGTCATAGGCTAATGCTGAGAATGTTGAAGGCTCTTCGTTGTATTTAGCACGGTATGCTTCAAGGAAAGCTTTAGCTTTTGCAGAAACGTCAACTGTAGTTGAGAATCCTGAGATGAAGTAAATGTTTGATGCTCTTTCAGCAGTTGCTTGTTGAACAAATTCTTCACCGTTGAATCCATCACCACCAACGATTGGTTTATCAATTCCCATACCACGAGCTTGGTTTACAATTTTACCAGCTTCTGTGTAGTAACCTGGAACAACGATAGCGTCAAACTCTTTCCCTTTCATTTTAGTAAGGGCTGCTTGGAAGTCTGTATCACCTGCTACAAAAGTTTCATCTGCTACAATCTCACCCTTGTAGGCTTCTCGGAAAGATTTGGCAATACCTTTAGCATAGTCACTAGCATTGTCAGTATAAAGAACAACCTTCTTAGCATTCAATTTATTTGTTACATAGTTAGAAATAATCTTCCCTTGGAAGCTATCTTGGAATGTTCCGATAAATAGGTAATCTTGACCTTTAGTCAAACCGTCTTGAGTAGCACTTGGTGAAATCAATGGTACTCCAGCTTTGGTAGCGTTAGCTACAGCTGCAGCAGTTGCACCAGATGTCGCAGGTCCTACAATAGCTGCTACTTTTGATTGGGTAACAAGGTTTGTTGTAACAGAAGCTGCTTCAGCAGTTTCTGACTTGTTGTCTTTATCTACAACTTCGATTTGTTTTCCATCAATTCCACCTGCAGCGTTGATTTCGTCTACAGCAAGTTGGGCACCTTTTTGTTCAGCTGTACCGTAAGCAGCTACAGCACCTGTCTCTTCAAAGTTAAAACCGATTTTGATTGTTTTTTCGTCTACTGGATTCCCAGTTGTGTTTGACGCTCCTGACTTGACCTCTCCACAGGCAGCAAGAAGAGCCACACTAGCAAGAGCCACAAAAGATAGGGCAAATTTTTTCTTCATTTTTAATCTCCTTATAGTTGTTTCAAAAAATAGTATGTTAAGAATATACCGAATTATCAGAAAATTGTCAATACATTTATTTATTTTTTTAAATGATAACGTTTTCTTCGTTACGATAGAGATTCCCAACAAAGGGAGTCTCTAACTCTTGAATATGACAAGGCCTTACCTTTTTGATAAATCGTTCCTTAGCTAATTTCTCAACCAAGCTTTCTAGATTCTCAGTCGGAACATAAAGTTGTAGGTAGCGATGCTTTTTAGAATGATAGAAAATGTCTCCATATTCCTGTAGTTTTTTCGCATCTCTATTATAGTAGAGATAGATGATTAATCCTGATCGATTTGTTTTTTCAAACATGAGGGATCCTCTTTCTAAGAAATCTTCTCCTATTATACCAAAAAAAGCAAACTCCGTCGAGTTTGCTTTCTAGGTTGCTTAGCTTAAAGAATTGTTGGCCATAATTTCATCAATAAAGCCATATTCAAGTGTTTCTTGGGCACTCATCCAGTAATCACGTTCCGCATCTGCATGAATTTGCTCGACTGATTTACCAGAGTTATCTGCAAGAATTTGCTCCAAAGTCTTACGAGTTTTGAGCAAGTGCTCTGCAGCGATTGCCATATCGGTTTGTTGGGTACCACCACCTGTACCACCCATTGGTTGGTGAATCATGTACTCTGCATTTGGAAGCATGAAACGTTTGCCTTTTGCTCCACTTGATGCGATGACAGTCCCCATGGATGCAGCCATTCCCATAACGATTGTTTGGACATCTGCCTTAATAAAGTTCATGGTATCAACGATTGCCAAACCAGCTGAAACAGATCCTCCAGGTGTGTTGACATAAAGGTAAATATCTTTTGTGCTGTCTTGGGCATCCAAGAAGAGCAACTGGGCGATAACGGAGTTGGCCATGTTGTCTTCAACTGGACCTGTTAGCATGATGATGCGGTCTTTCAGAAGACGAGAGTATATGTCATAGGAACGTTCTCCACGGCTTGTTTGTTCAATAACTACAGGAATCATTCATTTCTCCTTTTATGTTGAATTTTCTTAGTCTTACGACTCAATACAGAACTATTATATCTTTTTGGTCAAAAAAGGTCAAATTTTTGCTCTATTCTCTAAACAGAAACAAAAACTCAACCTCCTTTCAAGTCAAAAACGAACTTCTAGTTTCAATATTTACTTGCTATCTTATTTGGTACCGAACAAGCGGTCTCCAGCATCTCCAAGACCTGGAACGATATAACCGTGTTCGTTCAAGCGTTCATCCAAGGCTGCTGTAAAAATTTCTACATCTGGGTGAGCTTCTTGAAGAGCTTTCACTCCTTCTGGAGCAGATACTAGGCAGACAAACTTGATATTTGAAGCGCCACGTTTTTTAAGCGAATCTACAGCCAAGATTGCTGAGCCACCTGTTGCCAACATTGGATCAACGACAAAGATTTGACGTTGGTCAATATCCTCAGGCAATTTCACCAAGTATTCAACTGGTTGAAGGGTTTCTTCATCACGGTACATACCGATATGACCAACTTTGGCTGCTGGAACCAAGCTCAAGAGGCCATCTACCATCCCGATACCTGCACGCAAGATTGGGACAATCGCCAATTTTTTACCAGCCAATTGTTTTTGAACGGTCTTTGTGATAGGTGTTTCGATTTCCACGTCTTCAAGTGGAAGATCACGAAGTACCTCATATCCCATCAACATCGCAATTTCATCTACTAGTTCACGAAAAGCTTTTGTAGAAGTATCTGTACGTCGCAAGATTGACAATTTGTGTTGAATGAGTGGATGATTAATGACTTCAATTTTTCCCATTTTCTGAGTTCCTTCTTTCAATTTATTCTTCTTATTATATCAAAAAACGGTTTAAAAAGCTTTCTAAACCATTTATTTTTATTAATTTTTAAATCAAATCTGCCTCTTGGAGAGCTGTCTGAACAGTCTCTAATGGTAAATGGGTTAACTCGGTGCCTTTTTCTTGATAAAGGTACTGGGCATAGTCATCCATTCGGTACTGGTTGATATAAACCACGCGCTTGCAACCAACTTGTAGCAGTTGTTTGGTGCAGTTCAGACACGGAAAATGGGTCACATAGGCTGTAAATCCTCTGGGAACCCCTCGCTCAGCCCCTTGGAGAATAGCATTAACCTCGGCGTGAAGGGTTCGAACACAGTGACCTTCAATGACCAGACATTCGTGGTCAATACAGTGCTCCGTTCCTGATACGGAACCATTATAGCCTGTTGAAATGACTTTATTGTCCTTAACGAGGACAGCTCCCACTTTGGCACGTTTGCAGGTCGAACGATTGGCAATCAGTAAAGCCTGGGCTGCAAAGTACTCATCCCAAGCCAGTCTTTTTTCTGTCATAAGTCTTCTCCTTGTCCCCTATTTTTTGAAAAATGGCAAGCGTAAATCTGCAATCTTTTCAGCTGGAACCTTCATGCCATCCTTGATCCATTTGAGCAGAACCGATACGATGGCAGAACTCCAAAAGGAATGAAGGTAGCTGCTGACACCTTTTGATTTTCCGTGGTATTTTTCTAGAAATTCCTGCATGGCTTGGACGAAAATCTTTTCCAAGTGGTAGTCCAGAGCAAGTTGGATAACCTTGGCTTCTTTCTTGGCTGCGCGGAAAAGGTGTACCCAGACTAGATAAAGGTCTGTTTTGACATCGTAGTGGCTCAACTGTTCCATAATGTTATGGACACTGCGTTTAAAGACACTTTCCAAAATCTCTTCTTTGGAGTCATAGTTACGATAGAAGGCGGCACGAGAGACGCCCGCCCGTTTGACCAACTCCGAAATGCTGATCTTGGCCAAGTCTTTTTTCTCTAGAAGCTGCAAAAGAGCAGTCTCAATCGCTTCTCTGGTCAAGAAATTGGATTCTTGATTTGATTTTCTGAGATTTTCAAGAGATTTTTCAGATATTTTACGTTCAGACATAACAATTTCTTTCTACTTGTGACAACAGAGAGGTGGTACTTTTGTTTCAAGGGCTTTCATGATATAATTGTAAAAAAAGACAGAACCTTTGTCAATGTATAAGTGACAAAGATGGAGAATTTCTATGACTTGGAAGATTGTAGCTGACTCTGGTTGTGATTATCGTCAACTGCCTACTCTTGCTATCGATACTGAATTTGTGAGTGTTCCTTTAACCATTCAAGTAGCTGATCAGGTCTTTATCGATGATGCCAATCTCGACATTAACCACATGATGGAAACCATGTATGCGACTTCTGAGGCTTCAAAATCAGCTTGTCCTAGCCCTGATGATTACCTGCGTGCATTTGAAGGTGCTAAGCATATCTTTGTCGTTACCATTACTGGTACTCTTTCAGGTAGCCATAATAGTGCACAGCTCGCTAAGAATATCTATCTGGAAGAACACCCTGACACTCAGATTCATGTAATCGATACTTTGTCTGCAGGTGGTGAAGTTGACTTGATTGTCGAGAAAATCAATAGCTTGATTGATCAAGGACTTTCTTATGAAGAAATTGTTGAAGCTATTACAGCCTACCAAGAAAAAACGAAGTTGCTTTTTGTCCTTGCTAAGGTCGATAACTTGGTCAAAAATGGTCGTTTGAGTAAGCTTATCGGTACAGTTGTTGGCCTTCTCAACATCCGTATGGTTGGGGAAGCAAGTGAAACTGGAACCTTAGAACTGCTACAAAAAGCGCGTGGACCAAAAAAATCCCTTCAAGCAGCCTATGAAGAACTCATCAAGGCTGGCTACGCTGGTGGCCGTATCGTCATGGCTCATCGCAGCAATGAAAAATTCTGTCAGCAATTGTCAGAACGCTTGCTGGAAACCTTCCCACAAGCGGATATCAAAATCATCCCTACGTCTGGTCTCTGCAGTTTCTATGCAGAAGATGGCGGTTTGTTGATGGGATATGAAATTAACTAAGATTATGAGCAACAAGAGATGCCAAGCATCTCTTGTTTTTTGTGGTACAATAGAGCTATGAAACATTTTGATACTATTGTTATCGGTGGTGGACCTGCTGGCATGATGGCTACAATTTCCAGTAGCTTTTATGGTCAGAAAACTCTACTCATCGAAAAAAATCGCAAACTCGGAAAAAAATTAGCTGGTACCGGTGGTGGTCGTTGCAATGTCACCAACAATGGAAGCTTAGATGACCTATTAGCTGGAATCCCTGGTAACGGGCGGTTTCTTTACAGTGTCTTCTCCCAGTTTGATAACCATGATATCATCAACTTTTTTACGGAAAATGGTGTTAAACTCAAGGTCGAGGACCACGGACGCGTCTTTCCTGCTAGTGACAAGTCTCGGACCATTATCGAGGCGCTAGAAAAGAAAATCACTGAACTCGGTGGTCAAGTTGCTACTCAAACAGAAATTGTTTCGGTTAAAAAGATAGACGACCAGTTTGTCCTTAAGTCCGCAGACCAAAGCTTCACTTGCGATAAACTCATTGTCACAACTGGCGGAAAATCCTATCCTTCTACAGGTTCGACTGGTTTTGGGCATGAGATCGCCCGCCATTTTAAACATACCATTACTGAGCTTGAAGCTGCTGAGAGCCCATTGTTGACTGATTTTCCACACAAAGCGCTTCAGGGGATTTCGCTAGACGATGTGACCTTAAGCTATGGTAAGCATGTCATCACTCACGATCTGCTCTTTACCCACTTTGGTTTGTCGGGCCCTGCTGCTCTGCGTATGTCCAGCTTTGTCAAGGGGGGAGAGGTTCTCTCGCTAGATGTTTTGCCTCAACTTTCTGAGAAGGACTTGGTTGCATTTCTAGAGGAAAATCGTGAAAAATCCTTGAAAAATGCTTTAAAAACCTTGCTTCCAGAACGCTTGGCAGAATTTCTTGTGCAAGGCTATCCTGAAAAAGTCAAACAACTGACTGAAAAGGAACGAGAACAACTTCTCCAGTCCATCAAGGCTCTCAAAATCCCTGTGACTGGCAAAATGTCTCTAGCCAAGTCCTTTGTCACCAAAGGCGGTGTCAGTCTCAAGGAAATCAATCCCAAAACCCTGGAAAGTAAGCTCGTTCCTGGGCTCCACTTTGCTGGCGAGGTCCTGGATGTCAATGCCCACACGGGAGGCTTTAACATCACTTCTGCCCTCTGCACCGGCTGGGTGGCAGGAAGTCTGCATTATGATTAAAGATAAAAGGTTGTGAAAAATGAACAGAAAAGAAACAGTCGAATTTGTCAATATGTGTATGATTCAAAACGGAGACAAGGTTCTGGTCCAAGATCGAGTTAATCCTGACTGGCCTGGCATTACTTTTCCTGGTGGTCATGTTGAACGTGGCGAATCCTTTGTTGATGCTGTCATTCGTGAAGTGAAAGAAGAAACTGGTCTGACCATTTCCAAACCCCAACTCTGTGGTATCAAAAACTGGTACGATGACAAGGATTATCGTTATGTAGTCCTCTTTTACAAAACAGAACACTTTTCTGGTGAACTCCAGTCTTCAGACGAAGGAAAAGTTTGGTGGGAGAATTTTGACAATCTGTCTCATCTAAAACTTGCTACTGATGATATGTCTGATATGCTTCGTGTTTTTTTAGAAGAGAATCTCAGTGAATTCTTTTACTACAAAGACGGTGACGACTGGCTTTATGACTTGAAGTAAAAAATAGGCTAGGAAATTCCTAGCCTATTTATTCTGCATTTGTCTGAACGTAAGCAGCAATGACATCTGATGTGTATTGAGCTGTACCAGGTCCAAACTTGTCAATGTTTTCCTTAAACTCTGGGTTGTAGACGTAGCCTTTACCAATATGACCGAATACTTCAATAGAGCAGTCAAATCCATAAGTACGAATAGCTTGCAAGAGTTTGGCTGCCTCTTCTTGGTTTTCAGCTGCTGTTGCAGGCAGACCAGCTTGAAGGTTTTGAGCCAAAGCTTGAAAAACTTGGTTGAAGGCAGCCGTAGCCTCATCTTCTCTACCACTTTGGCGTTCAAGCGCTTGGTTCATGACTTCCTGTCCATACTTCTCTACCGACTCTTGGTGGTATTTTTGATTGTCTTGATAGCTAAATCCAGTGAATTTTTCCTCAATCGTCATTTTTCTTTCTCCTTTTTGTTCTTGAATGGTTTTTTGCAAGGTGGAAATCAAGGTATCCAGGTGTTGCCTCTCTCGAGTTAGATAATCCAACTGCCTAGTCAAATGGGGCAATAAATCTGTCCTTTCTTCCTTTAACAGCTCTGCTATTTTTTCTAAAGAAAAGCCTAGATATTTGTAGTACAGAATGACCTGAAGTCGTTCCAAATCCTCTTGACTGTAGGTTCGATAGCCGTTTTCCGACTTTAAGGGAACCAAGAGTCCTATCTTATCGTAGTGGTGCAGAGTCTTGACAGAGACACCTGAAAGCTGCGCAGCTTCTTTTATATGGTACATGATTTCCTCCTTACAAGAAATAGTATAACCCCTCCCCTTAGGTCAGAGTCAAGCGTTTTTGAGAAAAATTTTTAACTTTTTGAGAAAGGTGTGAAAACTTGAAAATGGTTTTCTTGACAGACCTTAGAAAACATGATAGGATAGTCAAGTCTATCAATCAAACAGAAGGCTCATAGAGAGCCATTGAGAGAGGGCTATTTGACAACTCAAGTAGCCTTTTCTTATTTTAAAAAACGAGATTGGAGTTTCAACTATGTCAGAAAAATCGCAATGGGGCTCGAAACTAGGCTTTATCCTAGCATCTGCTGGTTCAGCTATCGGACTTGGAGCCGTTTGGAAGTTCCCCTACATGACTGCTGCTAATGGAGGTGGAGGCTTTTTACTGGTCTTTCTCATTTCCACTATTTTAATCGGCTTCCCGCTCCTGCTGGCTGAGTTTGCCCTTGGCCGTAGTGCTGGCGTTTCCGGTATCAAAACCTTTGGAAAACTGGGCAACAATAACAAGTACAACTTTATCGGTTGGATTGGTGCCTTTGCCCTCTTTATCCTACTCTCCTTTTACAGTGTCATTGGAGGATGGATTCTAGTCTATCTAGGTATTGAGTTTGGGAAATTGTTCCAACTTGGTAGAACGGGTGATTATGCTCAGTTATTTACTTCAATCATTTCAAATCCAGCCATTGCCCTAGGAGCTCAAGCAGCCTTTATCTTGTTGAATATCTTTATTGTATCACGTGGGGTTCAAAAAGGGATTGAAAGAGCTTCGAAAGTCATGATGCCTATGCTCTTTATCATTTTTGTCATTATCATTGGGCGCTCTCTCAGCTTGCCAAATGCCATGGAAGGGGTTCTCTACTTTCTCAAACCAGACTTTTCAAAACTAACTAGCGCTGGTCTCCTCTATGCTCTGGGTCAATCTTTCTTTGCCCTCTCACTAGGGGTGACAGCCATGCTGACCTATGCATCCTACTTGGACAAGAAAACCAATCTGGTCCAGTCAGGGATTTCCATCGTAGCCATGAACATCTCGGTATCCATCATGGCAGGACTAGCCATTTTCCCAGCCATGTCAGCCTTCAATATTCAGTCTGAAGGGGGACCAAGCCTGCTCTTTATCGTCTTGCCTCAACTCTTTGACAAGATGCCTTTTGGAACCATTTTCTACATCCTCTTCCTCTTGCTCTTCCTCTTTGCAACGGTCACTTCTTCAGTCGTCATGCTGGAAATAAATGTGGGTAATATCACCAACCAGGACAACAGCAAGCGGGCTAAGTGGAGTGTCATTTTAGGAATCTTGACCTTTGTCTTTGGCATTCCTTCAGCCCTATCTTACGGTGTTATGGCGGATGTTCACATCTTTGGGAAGACCTTCTTTGACGCTATGGATTTCTTGGTTTCCAATCTCCTCATGCCATTTGGAGCTCTCTGCCTGTCACTTTTTACAGGCTACATCTTTAAGAAGGCTCTTGCTAAGGAGGAACTCCATCTTGATGAAAGAGCATGGAAACAAGGACTTTTCCAAGTCTGGTTCTTCCTCCTTCGTTTCATCATTCCTATTATCATCGTTGTGGTTTTTATCGCCCAATTTATGTAATCAAAAAGGACTTGAGTAATAAGCTCAGGCCCTTTCTTTTTTATGGATGGCTAACAATCAATTCCAAACCTTGCCCTTCCAAGGTCCAAGTTTCAACATCACTTGGTAGGATAAAGTGGCTGCCTTTTTGGATTGGATAATTTTCCCCGTCAACAGTGAGTTGACCCTGACCAGCCAAGACACTCAACAAGCTGTAGTCAGCAGTCTTTTCGAAGTCAACTTTGCCAGTGATTTCCCACTTGTAAACTGCGAAGAAATCATTGGATACAAGGAGAGTGGAACGTAGATCATCTGCTTTGATAGTTACAGGACGGCTATTGGCAGGCTCTCCAATGTTTAAAACATCGATAGATTTTTCAAGGTGAAGTTCACGCAAGTTGCCCTTGTCGTCCTTGCGGTCAAAGTCATAAACACGGTAGGTGGTATCGCTAGACTGCTGGGTTTCAAGAATCAAGATACCAGCTCCAATAGCGTGCATGGTGCCGCTTGGTACATAGAAGAAATCACCAGCCTTGACAGGGACTTTTGTTAATAAACCATCCCAGTTTTTATCTTCGATTTGCTGGCGGAGTTCTTCTTTTGATTTGGCATTATGACCATAGATAATCTCTGAACCTTCGTCTGCTGCGATGATGTACCAACACTCTGTTTTTCCGAGCTCGCCTTCGTGCTCTAGTCCATAGGTATCGTCTGGGTGAACTTGGACACTGAGCCAATCGTTGGCATCGAGAATCTTGGTCAATAGTGGAAACACAGGCTCTGGACGATTTCCAAACAATTCACGGTGTTCCGCATACAAAGTAGCTAGGTCTGTTCCCTCAAAGCGCCCATTAGCTACCTTAGAAACTCCATTTGGGTGGGCTGAAATAGCCCAGTATTCTCCGATTTTTTCACTTGGTATATCGTAGCCAAACTCATCACGTAGCTTGGTTCCACCCCAGATTTTTTCTTGCATAACTGATTGTAAAAATAATGGTTCTGACATCTTATTCTCCTGTCTGTTTTTCTCACTTCATTATAGCAAAAAGCCAGGTCTAATTGAACTCTTTTTCACACATTATAAAGTAGGGAGAAGATTTTATAAAAATAGTAACGAAACAATCTTTTACTTGATGGAGGAAACCCTAAAGCAGCACTCAGAAAGCACGCTGTCAACGGCTGTTTTCCTCAACTCTCATTAGACTTTCTTTACTTGAGAATCTATTTTTATATACAAAAAAGACTGAAACCAATCTTCTTTTAAATCAAAGCTGTGATAGCCGTTACCAGACCAAAAACGATACCTGGCGCATTAGCAGCCGCAAGGGGAATATCTCTTTCTTTCTTGAAAAGACCGTAGTAAACCCATAGACTACAGTTGATGGCTGCGACCAAGGGTTGGATGAAGTTTCCTTTTTGACCAGCCAAGTTGTTCATGATTTGTGGGAAGTAAGAGACATACATCATAACGGACATGAAGGTCGCTACCCAACCCAAAATTTTCATTTGTTTTTCAGATATTTTCAAAGCCTCTTTCATTTTTATGAATCATATTTTATAATCTTTTTTCAAAACAATCAAGACTTTGTAGCTTTTGTTATGAAGATGTAAACTATCACAATCTTGTGATAAGAAAGAGGAAACAGAAAAAGACCGGATTGCTCCGATCTTTTAATAATTCACATTCTCAATTTCTGTTTTAAAAATAGTTAAGGTTAACGTCAAATGACTACGCATCCTACTTCATACGATAAAAATCAATCACTAAACTAGCTGGACCTTTTACAAGCAAGGATTTTGTCCCCCAATCAGTTACAGCCGGACCGTGTAAAATCTCGACACCAAGCTCTTTCAATCGTCGATAGTTCTGGTCTACATCCTCAACCTCGATGTGGAGAATGATGCCTGACTGAAAGTTTTCCAAAGAAATCAAATGATTTTCTGACAACATGAGACAGTGACTGCCAATCGTAAACTGAGCAAAACTGTCATCAACATAATCGGACTTTTTATCCAAAATACGCTCCAAGTCAGCACAGACTTGAGGAACATCTGAAACGATGATATCTAATTGATTTAAATTCATTTACTATCCTCCAGAAAAAGACCGGATTGCTCCGATCTTTTCAACTTCTGCTCTAAGAAAATCAAAGAATAAACAAGGCGGAACCAAGTTTGATGGCAAATCTTTGCTCATCAAACTACGAAAAATCCTTTGGGATTTTTTCTAGGCTCCTCACTAGATTCCATCATTGAAAATTAAGGTTTCAATGATGGAATCGTCGGAAGTAAACCTCCGAATGAAGTCTACAAATTTAAAATTTGATTTTCGATGAGAGAAATTATTTGATTGCGCGTGATTGCAATCCTTCTTCTTCCAAGAAGAGGCGGAATGGTACGAGTTCTTCTGCTTCGTATTTTTCCTTGAAGGCTTTGATTGCTTCTTCTGAGTGAAGTTTTGGATCCAATTCAAGTACTTCTACTGGAAGTGGACGATGTTGAGAGATGCGAGCATCGATCACAACAGTTTTACCTTCTTTATTGAGTTTCACAGCTTCTGCAACAACTGCGTCGATGTCTTCGATACGGTCTACTGTAAATCCAACAGCACCTTGTGCTTCAGCGATTTTCGCATAGTCAGCATTAGGGAAGTCACAACCAAACAAGTGTTTGTTTGTGTCTTCGTATTTGTCCTTGATGAAGGCATATTTACCATTTGAGAAGACAACGTTGATAACTGGAAGGTCGTATTGAACGTTTGTGATAACGTCTGGGTAGCACATGTTGAATGCACCGTCACCCATGATATTCCATACTTGGCGATCTGGATTGTCTTTCTTAGCAGCGATACCACCAGGAAGGGCAATACCCATTGTCGCAAAGAGTGGAGATGTACGCCACATGTTCTTAGGTGTCATGTGAAGGTGACGAGTAGATGTTTGAGTAGTGTCACCTACGTCGATTGAGTAGATAGCGTCTTGATCAGCATGTTTGTTGATTGCATTGTAAACTTGGTACAATTGCAACTCACCCTCAGTTTTACCTTCGAGTTTGTTCATGTAATCACGCCAGTTTTGGTTGTTCTTAACGTTTGCACGCCACCATGGAGTTGATTCAACTGGGTTTACTTTGTCAAGGATTGCTTTCGCTGCTTGACCTGCATCACCAAGGATTGAAGCGTCTAGGGCATGACGTTTACCAAGTTTGTAAGGGTCGATATCGACTTGGATGAATTTTTCAGTATTTTTGAATGCTTCGTAAACTTCAGCAAATGGGAAGTTTGAACCAAGGAAAAGAACTGTGTCTGCTTCAAAGACCACTTCGTTGGCTGGTTTCCAACCAACACGGTAAGCAGAACCTGTCAACCCTTCGTAGTTCCATTCGAAAGCTTCAAAGTTTTTACCAGTTGTGATGATTGGTGCTTTGATTTTACGTGACAATTCAGTAATCACTTCACCAGCTTTGACACCACCGTAACCAGCGTAGATAACTGGACGTTCAGCATTGTTCAAGATTTCAACAGCTTTGTTGATTTCAACTTCGTTCAAGGCAGGAGCGATGAATGAACGCTCGTATGAACCTGAACCGTAGTATGAGTTTTCGTCGATTTCTTGGAAACCGAAGTTTACTGGGATTTCAACAACAGCTGGACCTTTTTTAGAAACTGCAGCACGGCAAGCTTCGTCAATAACTTTTGGCAATTGTTCAGCGTAAGCTACACGTTTGTTGTAGACAGCTACTCCGTGGTACATTGGGTTTTGGTTAAGCTCTTGGAAAGCATCCATGTTGAGTTCGTTAACTGGACGTGATCCAAGGATAGCAAGGAATGGAGTGTTGTCCATAGCTGCATCGTAAACACCGTTAATCAAGTGAGTCGCACCTGGACCACCTGAACCTACTGCAACCCCGATTGAGCCACCAAATTTAGCTTGCATAACCGCAGCAAGAGCACCTGTTTCTTCGTGGCGAACTTGCAAGAAGCGGATATCTTTGTCTTCAGCCAAAGCGTCCATCAATGAGCTGAGTGTTCCTGATGGGATACCGTAGATTGTGTCTACGCCCCATGTTTTCAATACGTTGAGCATTGCTGCTGATGCAGTAATTTTCCCTTGAGTCATTATAACTCTCCTTCAAATATTTTTAAAATTTGATTCATCCGTTTTCATATACTATTTGGAAACGTTTCAGCAAATTTTTACTCTACTACTTTACCACATTTGTTTTGGGTCTCCTAAGAATGTGCTCAGAAGTTTTTATTCTCTATTACAGTACAGTTTGAAAACGTTTTATATAACTGTTTTATAATAATAATACTCAATAAGAATTAAAGAGCAAACTAGGAAACTAGGCGCAGGTTGCTCAAAGCACAGCTTTGAGGTTGCAGATAAAGTTGACGTGGTTTGAAGAGATTTTCAAAGAGTATAAAAAGCGAGCAAGCCCGCTTTTTAGTCTATCTTAGTAACGTTTAGCATGAGTGAACTAATCAAAACAGATACAGAGCTAAAGGCCATGGCTAGACCTGCCAATTCTGGGTTGAGCACCAGACCAACACCTGAAAAAACTCCCGCAGCAATCGGAATTCCGATGACATTGTAGATAAAGGCCCAGAAAAGATTGAGCAAGATCCGATGAAAAGTTTTCTTACTCATATCAAGGGCGCGAACAACTCCTATTAGGTCGTTGCGTGTCAGAACAATCCCTGCTGACTCAATGGCAATATCAGTTCCTGCGCCCATGGCAATCCCCACATCCGCTACACTAAGGGCTGGCGCATCATTGATACCATCTCCGACAAAGGCTACTTTACCAGCCTCTTGTAGTTGATGGATTTCATGCGCTTTTTCTTCTGGCAAGACACCAGCAATAACCTCCTCAATGCCGATCTGATCGGCAATGGCACGCGCGACACCTGCATTATCTCCTGTCAGCATAACTGTTCGGAGACCACGTTTTTTCAACTGACTGATGGCGAGATTGGCATTTTCTTTGGGAATATCTTGTAGGGCAAGTAAGCCTTTAATTTCATTGTCAACAGCCAAGTAGACAACTGTCTTAGCTTCTTTTTCCAGTTCTTCTAGTTTTTCCTGATAAGCACTAGAAATATCCATTCCATCTAGCATTTTAGCATTTCCAAGCAAGACTTGTTTCCCATTGATTTGCCCTGAAACACCTTTTCCGTGTAGGGCTTGGAAATTTTCTACAGGTTGAAGCTCAAGTCCTGCTTCACTCGCTCGCTTGACAATAGCTTGAGCCAATGGGTGTTGAGAGGCTTCTTCTAAAGAGGCAGCTAAGCCAAGTACTTCTGTCTCGTCACCAATGACATCAGTGACCACTGGTTTTCCTTCTGTCAAAGTCCCTGTCTTATCAAAGACGAGAGTTTGGACTTTCTGAATTTCCTGTAGGACGGTTCCATTTTTTAGGAGAACCCCCATCTTGGCACTCCGCCCTGTTCCCACCATGAGAGCCGTTGGTGTTGCAAGACCTAGGGCACAAGGGCAGGCGATAATCAAAACCGCCACCCCATAAAGGAGAGAGGTCACAAAGCTAGCCTCAAGCAAGACGAACCAAACCCAAAAAGTCAGAATCGCTAAAATGACAACTGCAGGGACAAACATCCCTGAAATCTTATCCGTCAAGTCCTGAATCGGTGCACGGCTGGTCTGGGCTTTCTTCACAAATTCTACAATCTGTGCCAAAACAGTCTCTGAGCCAACTTTTTCTGCTTTAAAAATAAGAGTCCCGCTATTATTGATGGTCGAACCAATGACCGTATCTCCAACCGTTTTGTCTACTGGCAGGCTCTCACCTGTCACCATAGACTCATCAATACTAGAGATACCTTCTACTACGACACCATCAACCGCAATCTTTTCACCGGGACGCACTCGAATCAAGTCGCCTACCTTGACTTGGTCCAAGGGAACTTGAACATAGCGATCATCACGCAAAACTTCTGCTGTTTTAGCTTGCAAATCCAGTAATTTCTCCACAGCTTGGGAAGTATTTTTTCGCATTTTTTCCTCAAAAACCGCTCCCAAAAGAACGAAGAAGAGGATAAATCCAGCACTTTCAAAGTAAACAGGGAGCCCAGTAAAGAGAGCAACTAGACTATAAAGATAGGCTACTAGAGTTCCCAGGGCCACTAAGGTATCCATGTTGGCATTGTGCTTTTTAAAGCTGGCCCAAGCACTCTGAATATAAGGACCACCTGCTACCAGCATAATAGGCGTTGTGGCTAAAAAGGTGCCCCAATGCATGACTGGGTGACTAATAGTCCCTGTCAACATCCCAATCATGAGAATCGCAAGAGGCACAGTAAAGATACTAGTAATCAAAAAACGCTGTAAAAGTGACAAAGATTTTCGAGTCTGCTCAACTACTGTATAGGTTCCTTTTTGCATCTTCATACCACATGAAAATTCATGTTGACCTAATTCTTGAGGTGTAAAACGAATTGTCTTCTCCTCGTCTACACCGATTGGTTCTAGAATTCCTTCTTCTTCAAAAAGAATTTCCTTGTAACAGTTTGAAGGGGTTGCACGATGAAAGGTAATCTCAGCCGGAATCCCTTTTTGAAGCTGAATATGAGCTGGATGATAGCCTTTTTCAGCTGTGATACGGATTTTTTGAATGCCATTTTCTAGGCTTGCTTTCACAATTTCTGTCATCATTTCCTCCTACTCTACAATCATCTTACCGTGCATCATGTTCATACCACATGCAAAGCCAAACTCTCCAGCCTGCTCAGGCGTGATTTCCACTACATACTCCTCACCCATAGGAAGATCCGCATGCACACCAAAATCTGGAAAGACGATCTGATCCAAACAAGGTGAAGGATCCTTACGGTCAAAGACAATGCGGGCTGGCACTGATTTTTTGAGGATAATCAACTCAGGAGTATAGCCTCCCATGACTTCCACTCGAATCTCTTGGTAGCCCTTTTTTTGCTGGGCCTTTTTTCCAGATTTTTCAGGCTTTTTGAAAAACCAAAACAAGATAAAAACGATAAGGGCAAGACAAATAATGGTTACAATACTATTTAACATAGCGTCTCCTTTACATACAATTACATTTTACTTCCGCAACTGCGCTAGCTTTTTTCTTAGAAATCACTTCTTCCAACCCTTCCAAGTCAGCCAGAGTAAAATCACATTCAGCAATCAAATCAGCCAACAAGTTCTTAATCCTACGAGAACAAACCTTGTCCTTGATATCTTGGACAAGTAAATCCCGACTTTGGTCCAAAGTTAAAAGGGCTGAATAGACAAAGGACTTGCCCTCTTTTTTCCTAGTCAAACACTCTTTCTCAACCAGACGAGCCAAAAGAGTCTGAACCGTGGACTTGGACCAGTCAAACCGCTCTGCTAAAACCCTAATCAAATCCGTACTGGTCTGCTCTCCTTGCATCCAAATAATCTTCATGACCTGCCATTCTGCATCTGAAATCTGCATAATCACACCTCCTAAATCTACATTTGTCGATTACAGTTATTAGTATACTCCGAAAATCTACATTTGTCAACTATAATTTTTATTATTTTTTCGAAAAATAGAATTCTAATCCTGTAACGAGAGATTTGCAGTCAAATTTTACTATATAAACTATAAAAATATGCTATACTGAAGAAAAAAGAAAACAACCACTAGGGGTGCGTAAAGCTGAGATTAACGACTGTTAGATCCCTTTGACTCAATCTAGGTAATGCTAGCTGATGGAAGTGGAAATGATAGTGAGGACTACCCAGTCTTCTATTACTTTCCTGAAACAGACTAGCTTGTTCTTGAGAATACAAACTTCAGTTGGTTGGGAGGTTTTAGATGACTTATTTACCCGTTGCTCTAACCATTGCTGGGACAGACCCTAGTGGCGGTGCTGGCATTATGGCTGATTTGAAGTCATTCCAAGCTAGAGATGTCTATGGAATGGCAGTTGTCACCAGCCTTGTCGCTCAAAATACCAGAGGCGTTCAGCTAATCGAGCACGTCTCCAACCAAATGCTGGAAGCTCAACTGGAGAGCGTCTTTTCGGATATCAAGCCTCAGGCTGTTAAAACTGGTATGCTGGCAACTACTGAAATCATGGGAATTATCCAACCCTATCTTAAAAAGCTAGATTGTCCCTACGTCCTTGACCCTGTTATGGTCGCTACGAGTGGTGATACCCTGATTGATATCAGTGCGAGAAGCTTCCTAAAAACAAACCTGCTTCCTCTTGCGACTATTATTACACCCAATCTTCCTGAGGCAGAAGAAATTGTTGGTTTCTCAATTCATAATCCAGAAGACATGCAACGTGCCGGTCGCCTGATTTTAAAAGAATTTGGTCCTCAGTCTGTGGTAATCAAAGGTGGCCATCTCGAAGGCGGTGCCAAGGATTTCCTCTTTACTAAGGAGGAGCAATTTGTCTGGGAAAGTCCACGAATTCAAACCTGTCACACCCATGGTACTGGATGTACTTTTGCTGCAGTGATTACGGCTGAACTAGCCAAGGGGAAGACCCTTTATCAGGCAGTCGATAAGGCCAAGGCCTTTATCACAAAAGCCATCCAAGATGCCCCTCAACTCGGTCATGGTTCTGGTCCAGTCAACCATACAAGCTTTAAAGATTAAGAAAAAACTCTCTAGTTCCCACTATAAGGGAATTAGAGAGTTTTTGATTAGGAAATAATGTCATCCAGCTTTGTTAAAAAAGCTTGCGTTTTTGCTTCTATATCTTCTGCCTGCATCAGATCGCGTACGACTGCTACTCCAGCTATACCCGTGTCGACAAGTTGGTCAATATTCTCTGACGTCAATCCTCCGATAGCAACTACTGGAATGGCGACCGTTTGGCAAATGGTTTTCAAGGTTGAAATCAGGGTGATGGGTGCATTTTCTTTGGTCGTAGTCGGAAAAATGGCTCCTGTTCCCAAGTAATCCGCACCCGATGTTTCTGCTTCGAGGGCTCTTTTAACTGTTTTAGCAGTGACACCGAGGATTTTTTCAGGACCCAAGACTTTGCGGGCAACCGAAACTGGTAGTTCATCGTCTCCGATATGCAACCCAGCAGCATCGACTGCAAGACAGATATCCAACCGATCATCGATAATCAAGGGTACTTGATAGGCATCTGTTATTTCCTTGACTTGTTTTGCCAGATGATAGTATTGATTGGTGGTGAGATTTTTTTCTCGTAATTGGATGATGGTAACACCTGAATGGCAGGCCGTCTCTACCTTTTCAAGAAAACTTTCCAAGGAATCTTGGTAGCGATTGGTTACCAGATATAGTCTAAGAGCTTCTCTATTCATAAATATCTCCTTTAATAGCATCTAGCCAGTTTTCATCTCTTTTTAGGAGAGAGAGCTGATTGAGAGTTTGAAAGCGGAAATCTTCCAATCCCATTCCTTGAGCAAGAATTCTCTCGGCAGCGATATTGAGATAAGAAACTGCTAGGCACGAAGCTTCAAAGGCAGTCTTTCCTTGGCTTAAAAAAACGGATGTCAAGACTCCAACTAAGTCTCCTGTCCCTGTTATCCAGTCTAATTCTGCACAGCCATTTCCCAATACAGCAACTTGATTTTCTGAAACAATGAGGTCCTTGGGTCCAGTGACTAGGAACGACATACCAGGATAAAGCTGACACCAGTCTTTCAAGGCTTGAAGCAGATCCTCAGTTTCTTGATCTTTAGCACTAGCATCGACCCCAACTCCGTGGTGTTTTAAGCCAACAAGACTTCGGATTTCCGACATATTTCCTTTAAGGACCGTGGGCTTGTATTCTAAAAGATCTCTGACTAGTCCCTTACGAATGGGAGATGCTGCTACGCCAACCGCATCTACTACCATTGGAAGACAAGCTTGGTCTGCATAAGAAGCTGCCATACGGATTGCTTTCTCCTTCTCAGCTGACAAATGCCCCAAATTGATTAAGAGAGCTTGACTTTGCTTAGTAAAATCAAGAACCTCACGGGGATCATCTGCCATAACAGGTTTGCATCCCAGAGCCAAAATACCATTAGCCAGCATCTCACAAGAAATCTCATTAGTGATGCAGTGAATCAAGGAACTGGTTGCTAGAGGGAAAGGATTTGTCAATTTCTGCATCAGTCTATCCTTTCACTGAAAAAATATCCTTGCACTTTTTTAAAGAATTCCTGCTTGATTAAAAATCGAAAGGCGAGGAAAGCTATGGCTGTACCGATCAAGGTTGCTCCAAAAAATCTAGGAGTGTAGATAAACCAGCTGAGCTTGGCCGCAGATCCCGTAAAGAGAACCATGACAGGATAGGAAACAATAGAACCGATAATCCCTGTTCCCAAGATTTCTCCTAGGGCAGAATAGTGAAATTTTCGACCGTACTTATAAAAGAGACCTGCAAGGAGGGCTCCAAAAGTAGCTCCTGTTAGAGCCAAAGGGGGAATGCCCTGAGTTGACATACGGATAAAGGCTGTGGCTGTAGCCATGACCAAGGCATAAACAGGCCCCATCAAGATTCCTGCAAGAATGTTGACTACACTGGACATTGGTGCCATTCCTTCAATTCGAAAGATGGGTGTAAGAACTACGTCAAGGGCAATCATCATGGATAAAATGGTTAATTTATGAACTTGAAGTCGGTGGTTTCTCATTTTCTATTTCTTCTCTTTTTCTAAGGACTGCAAATCACTCGTCCAGGTTTGATGTTTGTAAGCCATCTCCCAAAACTTGGCTTCCATGTGAACACTGATGTGGAAGGCATCTAACATTTTTTGTTTGTCTGTCTCATCACTTTCGCGATAGAGTTGATTGACCAGCTCTCCCTCCTCTCTGATCTGCTGCTCTAACTCATCCGTAATATAAGTTTCAATCCATTGTTGGTAGAGAGGATTTGGTGATGGTTTAAGATTAAGTGATTTACCTAAATCATGGTATAGCCAAGGACAAGGCAGCAAACTTGCAAAAGCAATACCCAAGTTTGGCTCTGCAAATTGCCGATAAATGTGAGAAATGTAATGATAGCAGGTGGGAGCGATTGGATGTTGCTCCATTTCCTGATCGCTGATTTCCAATTCCTTGAAAAATTGTTGACGGATAAACAACTCACCCTCCACTAGACTCTGAGCATTTTGTTTCAAGAGTCTTTTCATTTCCTCGTTTGAAGTCTTATCAGCCAAGAGGTGATAGGCTTCTGAGAAGGCCTTCAGATAGTAGGCATCCTGAATCAGGTAATAGCGGAAAATAGAAGGTTCTAACGTTCCCTCTTGTAACTGTAAAACAAAGGGATGGTTAAAGGAAGCCTGCCAAGCTTCCTTGGATAATTCCATCGCAATATCTGTAAATTCCATAATAACTCCTTTATAGAAATAGGCTAGTTTGAAGCAATAAAAAGAAAAGTAGGTAGATCAATTTTGTCCTCTGAGAAATGTAAAAAGTCCGATAGCGATTCTCCAACTGTGCATGCTCGTCATATCCATGCGCAGATAGAGCTCTCAGGTAAAGATGGCGCCACCTAAAGACTGTCATCAGAACCTTACTGTAAATCAAGGGCGACCAAACATGCAATTTTTGACCACGCAATAAGCAAGCTTCCTTGAGGGATTTGATTTCTTGCTGAATGAGGGGAAAGGCATTGAATACCACAATCAAGGCATAGGCCCAAGACCGTGATAACCCCTTTTGAGCCAAGTACAAGAGAAGCTCTTTTAGGGAAATGCTGGAAACAAAGACAAGGCCGATACAAACCGTCACAAAAGCCCTCGTCCCAAGTATCACTGCCTGCGAAGCATCCCCATGTAACTGAACTGCCCAGTAGTTGGCCAAAGATGGTAAAATGGCGAGTACGAGCATCCAAGCCAACATCTTAAATCGACGGTGGTAGAGCATGAAGAGAATGCAAAATACGACTACTGAAAGATTAAGAGCAATCGAAGGAATGAAGGATGTTTCCAAGGATAAAATTAGAAAGAAGAGGCTGATAACTGGTGTCTTGGTTGCTACTTTGATCATACTACCTCACCTCCCCTAGAGTATCGTTGTTCAGAGATGGGAGTGGTTTGCTGATTGTCACGTCTTTGAGATGACTGAGCCCCCCACTAGTCATCTCGATCCAATAATCAACCACAGAAATCAAGGGATCTAAACGATGGCTAATGATCAAAAAACTTCTTCCTTGATTTCTCTCCTCCAACATCCACTGACAAAAGTAGTCGCAGGCTCTATCATCCAAACCAGCAAATGGTTCATCTAGCAAAATCACAGACGCCTTGCTGGTCAAGATGGTCAATAGCTGAAGAATCTTTTGCTGGCCACCACTTAATTGATAAGGACTCTTATCGAGTGCCTTATCCAAATTAAAAAATTGTAATGCTTGGAGAATCCGCTGATTTCTTTCAGAGTCTGAGCTATCTAATTGCAGTTCCTCTCGCAGACTGACTCGGATAAACTGCTTCTCAGCTTCCTGAACAACACCCGTCAGATCACGATACAGGCTCTTTTTCTTTTTCAGGACTTTCCCCTTCCAAGTAATGAACCCTTTATACTTTTGAAATTGAAGAATGGAGCGAAAGAGGGTTGATTTCCCGACACCATTGTCACCCAGGATACAGGATATCCCTTGGTAGAATGTGAAATCCGCAAGCGAAAAGAGGGGGCGATTCCCCAGCTCACAAGTCACACGGTCCATATGAAATAGTTCTGGGCTAGAAGCAACTTCCTTTGAAGCAATCTGTGTCATCTCAGAGGTAGGGATTTTATTTATTTCCCTTAGTTGCCCGTCTCTTAGCTCCACCATATGGTCGATATAGACTTCATAGTCTGATAAATCATGGTCACACAGGATGACTGTCTTCCCATTAGAGGCCAATTCCTTTAGAATCTCCAATATCTCTATCCTACTTTTGCGGTCAATAGAAGCAAAGGGCTCATCCAAGAGATAGACCCTAGGATTCATGGCAAAGAGAACAGCCAGCGCAGCCTTTTGCTTTTCCCCACCTGATAAGTGATGGATGGGACGGTTCAAGATTGCCTCGCAGCGACATTGCTGGACCACCTCGGCTATTTTAGAATCAATCTCCTGCACAGGATGGCCAATATTCTCCAAAGTAAAAATCAGCTCCTCAAACAAGTTCTCCATGGTAAATTGATGATTGGGATTTTGAAAGAGAATGCCAACCGTCTGGACACGTTCGACGATTGAAAGCTGACTGACCTGGTTTCCATCTATTAGGACTTGACCACCATAAGGTAAGGAAGTGACCTGGGCAATGATTTGAAAGAGACTGGATTTTCCTGAACCACTGCTCCCAACTAACAAGGTAAAGGCTTGCGCATGAAAAGTAAAATCAATCGGCTCCGAAAAGATTGGGGACTGAATCCCCCGTAGTTCCAGGCCCATCTACGCCTTGCCTCCAGCTGCAAACTGATGATAAAGTTTGACAATGGCACGAACCAAAATAGTACAGAAGAAAAAGACGGAAATAAAACGTACCACTAGCAAGGAGAGTACAAAAGGCACTGAAAAGGCGTAGTAACCTAATTTAATGTATTCATAGACAAAGCTAAAAAGGGTAATCCCAATACTATTGGCAGTTAGAGAGAGCCAACTTTCATAGCGATTCTTGGTTACGAGAAAACCAAATTCACTTCCCAAACCTTGAACCAAGCCAGACAATAGGGCGCCTAGGCCGAATTGGCTACCATAAAGAACTTCCGCAAGCGCAGCGAGCACTTCTCCAATCGTTGCACTTCCGACTCTTGGAACAAAGATGGCCGCAATAGGCGCAGCCATACACCAGAGACCAAAGAGGATTTCATTGGCGAAGGCCTGTAAACCAAGAGGGGCCAAGATCAGGGTGAGGATATCAAACAGATAGCCGGAACCCACAAAAACGCCACCAAAAAAGATAGACAAGAAAGCAAGCAAGATAACATCTTTTAACTGCCATTTTTTCAACATAAAAAACTCCTTTTTTAAAGAAAAGTGGGGCATTCAAGGAGAGCTACCAAAAGGCTTGCCGTCTATCCTCTTTTGATAAACAAAAAAACTCCAATTACAAACGAGAATTAGAGTTTAGCTTACAAGATTAGACAGTTCTTTTCGACATACGAAAAAAACCTTTTCACATTTCCCTTCGCCAGTCTTAACTGTATCAGGTTCAATGGGTATCATCTCAGCCTAAAGCACCCCAAATGTCTTTATTATTTTATTACTGGACCAGTATAACAGAAATTGAAAGCCCTAGCAAGATATTTGACTGGAAAATATATTTATATAGTTTGTTTGTTCATTCTTTTAATCTACATAAAAGTATTGAATCTGTCCTATAATTCATAACCGATATCAAAAAAGGCTAATTCTAAAGCAACTGCTTGATTCCAGCGTTGCTGAAGTTCTGTCAAATCTTCTCTACCTTTCCCGACACGATTGAGTTCGTCAACCAGAAATTGAACCCACTCTGTAAAGAAAGGACCTCTGTGGAGATTGATCCATTCCAAATGAATATAGGCTTCAGGTAGTGCCAAATCTTTAGAACCCCAGTCTAAATAGAGACCTTCTGCAATGACCAGCATGACTAAAAGATGAGAATAGTCTGATGAAGTCACAGCAGAATACATTAGATCCTGAAACGCTTTTGTCACAGGGTGCAAGGTCACTTCCAGATAATCATTCTCTGCTACTTTTAACTCTTTGAAAGCCTTTTGGAAATAACCATCTTCATCTGCTTCAAGAAAGCCTAATTGCTTGGCAAAACGAAGTTTGGATTCAAGCTGGTCTGCGTGAGCTACACATGCACCCAGCATGGATAAGAAGGCATCAAAGAAATGATAATCTTGAATCAGGTAGTCTTTTAAGACCTTATTCTCAATTGTCCCCGCAAAAAGTTCCTTAACAAAACGATGATTGATTGCAGCCTGCCAATCCTTCTGACTGCTTTTTAATAATTCTCCAACGGTCAAACCTGGCTGAAATGCATAGTCTTGTGTTCCCATATTTACTTTTCCTCTCTTTACTCGTTCGTAATCAACAAAATACCAAGAAAATCCTAGTTTTACTTGACCTTTTTAAAGAAAAGTGGGGTATTTAAGGAGAGGCTTGCCGTCAAACCTATCCTCTTTTGATAAACAAAAAAACTCCAATTACAAACGAGAATTAGAGTTTAGCTTACAAGATTTGACAGTTTCTTTCGACATACGAAAAAAACCTTTTCACATTTCCCTTCGCCAATATTAACTGTATCAGGTTCAATGGGTATCATCTCAGCCTAAAGCACCCCAAATGTCTTTATTATTTTATTACTGGATCAGTATAGCAAAAAATGAAAGCCCTAGCAAGATATTTGACTGGAAAATATATTTATATAGTTTCTGATAACGATTTAATCTTTCTATACACGAAGAAAAACCTCCACATCAGGTGGAGGCCGTCTTCTTTATCAATACAATTTTAAGTCACGAGGGTCGACTGGGAAGGTTGGGTTGTATGGGTTATGACGTAGTTTGAAGTGTTTGACATCTTCAATAGTCTGAGTTCCAGATAACTGCATGACTGTCTTCAATTCTGCATTTAAGTGCTCGAAGACTTGACGCACACCAACACTACCACCAAGAGCCAAACCATAGATCACAGGGCGACCAATAGCTACCAAGTCTGCTCCTGAAGCCAAGGCTTTAAAGACGTGTTGACCGCGACGAACACCAGAGTCAAAGACAATTGGCACACGTTTATCAACTGCTTCAGCCACTTCTTGAAGCGAGTCAAAGGATGCTGGTCCACCGTCGATTTGGCGGCCACCGTGGTTGGTTACCCAGATACCAGAAGCACCTGCGGCAAGCGAACGTTCAACGTCTTCACGGCATTGTGGCCCCTTGACATACACAGGAAGACCTGAGTATGTAGCGATAAATTCGACATCGCGTGGAGACAAGCGTTGTTTGGCTGACTTGTAAACAAAGTCCATGGATTTTCCAGCACCTTCTGGCAAGTATTCCTCAACAATCGGCATGCCAACTGGGAAGACAAAACCATTGCGTTTATCAACCTCACGATTCCCTCCTACAGTTGCATCCGCCGTCAAGACAATCGCTTTGTAGCCTTCAGCCTTGACACGGTCCATGATATGGCGGTTAATGCCATCATCCTTACTAAAGTAAAATTGAAACCAATGAGGTGTTCCTTGAAGAGCTTCCGTAATTTCTGGAAGATCGACAGTAGAGTAAGAGCTGGTTGTATAAAGAGAACCAAATTCATGCACACCACGCGCAGTAGCTACTTCCCCCTGCTCATTTGCCAATTTATGAGCCGCAACAGGCGCCATAATAATTGGTGAAGATAATTTTTCACCTGCAAATTCAATCTCTGTACTTGGATTTTCAACATCACAAAGCGTATGTGGAACAATCAGTTTGTGGTTAAAGGCACGGATGTTCTCGCGTAAAGTGAAAGTATCCTCTGCTCCACTAGCGATATAACCAAAGGCAGCTTTAGGAATGACTTGTTGCGCCATTGGCTCCAAATCATAAGTGTTAATAAAATCTACAGGTCCTTCTGCATTGCTTGTTTTATATGACATAAAGTGTCCTCCTTATTGAGTAAGCGTTTACTTTAACTTACATAAACTATCTTACCTCTTTTTCAGAATCCTTTCAAAAATTTTGTCTGGAGATTTCAAATCACAGACATGATAAATATTTTCTATCATTGTGATAAAAAATTCATATTATCCAAACATGCTCTTTAGTGCTACAATAGCTATATTATTCCTAGATGGGAGGTTCTATTTTGGATTGGTCCATTGTTGAACAATATTTACCACTCTATCAAAAGGCATTCTTTCTGACCTTACATATCGCAGTTTGGGGAATTCTGGGTTCTTTTCTTGTTGGTCTAATCGTTAGTGTCATTCGGCATTATCGCGTTCCTATCTTTTCACAGCTAGCAACAGCTTATATAGAATTGTCACGAAACACGCCCCTTTTGATTCAGCTCTTCTTCCTCTACTTCGGGCTTCCCCGAATAGGGATTGTTCTTTCTTCAGAAGTCTGTGCAACAGTCGGACTCATCTTTTTAGGTGGCTCCTACATGGCTGAATCTTTCAGAAGCGGACTGGAAGCAGTTAGTCAAACCCAGCACGAGATTGGTCTAGCCATTGGTCTAACGCCTATACAGGTCTTTAGCTATGTGGTTCTTCCGCAAGCGACTGCGGTAGCCCTACCGTCCTTTAGTGCCAATGTCATTTTTCTCATCAAAGAAACCTCAGTTTTCTCTGCGGTAGCCTTGGCCGATCTCATGTACGTCGCCAAGGACTTGATTGGACTCTATTATGAGACAGACATTGCACTAGCCATGTTGGTAGTTGCTTACCTGATCATGCTTCTACCCATCTCTCTAGTCTTTAGCTGGATAGAAAGGAGGCTCCGCCATGCAGGATTCGGGAATGCAAGTACTCTTTCAGGGAAATAATCTCCTGCGAATTCTACAAGGATTGGGTGTCACGATTGGAATTTCCATTCTCTCTGTCCTTCTATCAATGATTTTCGGAATAGTCATGGGAATCATCATGACCACCCATTCTAGAGTTATTCGTTTTTTAACACGCTTTTATCTGGAATTTATCCGTATCATGCCCCAGCTGGTACTACTTTTCATCGTTTATTTCGGCTTAGCTCGAAACTTTAATATCAACATCTCAGGCGAGACTTCGGCTATTATTGTTTTTACCCTCTGGGGTACAGCTGAAATGGGGGACTTGGTACGTGGAGCCATCACTTCCCTCCCTAAACATCAGTTTGAAAGCGGACAGGCTCTGGGCTTAACTAACTTGCAACTTTACTATCACATTATCATTCCACAGGTCTTGAGAAGACTGCTGCCACAAGCCATCAACCTTGTCACTCGGATGATCAAAACCACTTCATTAGTTGTCTTGATTGGGGTTGTGGAAGTTACCAAGGTTGGACAACAAATCATCGATAGCAATCGCTTGACCATCCCAACCGCTTCCTTTTGGATTTATGGAACCATTCTGGTCCTATATTTCGCAGTCTGTTTTCCTATTTCCAAACTATCCACTCACTTAGAAAAACATTGGAGGAACTAAATGTCTGAAACTATCTTAGAAATCAAGGACTTAGAAAAATCCTTTGGAGACAATCCCATCCTCCAAGGCCTTTCTCTAGATATCAAAAAGGGGGAAGTCGTCGTCATTCTAGGACCATCTGGTTGCGGAAAAAGTACACTTCTCCGCTGCCTCAATGGCTTAGAAACCATACAGGGTGGGGATATTCTTCTGGACGGCCAGTCCATTATTAGCAACCAGAAAAACTTTCACCTGGTTCGCCAAAAAATCGGCATGGTCTTTCAAAGTTATGAACTCTTTCCTCACCTAGATGTCCTTCAAAACCTCATATTAGGCCCTATCAAAGCTCAGGGACGAGACAAGAAAGAAGTAACGGAGGAAGCTTTGCGACTACTGGAACGTGTGGGTTTGCTCGATAAAAAAGACAGTTTTGCTCGCCAATTATCTGGTGGACAGAAACAACGAGTTGCGATTGTCCGTGCCCTGCTCATGCATCCAGAAATTATCCTCTTTGACGAAGTGACGGCTTCACTGGATCCTGAAATGGTTCGTGAGGTTCTGGAACTCATCAATGACTTGGCTCAAGAAGGGCGCACCATGATTCTGGTAACCCACGAAATGCAGTTTGCCCAAGCTATTGCAGACCGCATTATCTTTCTCGACCAAGGGAAAATCGCTGAAGAAGGAACGGCTCAGGAATTCTTCACTAATCCACAAACCAAACGAGCACAGGAATTTTTAAACGTCTTTGACTTTAGCCAGTTCGGCTCATATCTATAAAGGAGATTTTTATGAAAATCATCAAACCAATTCTAACTGTTTTTGCTCTAGCCTTTGCGCTTATCTTTGTCACAGCTTGTAGCTCAGGTGGAAGCTCTGATGCTTCATCAGGAAAAACAACCGCCAAGGCTCGCACTATTGACGAAATCAAAAAAAGCGGTGAGTTACGAATCGCCGTATTTGGAGACAAAAAACCGTTTGGTTATGTTGACAACGACGGTTCTTACCAAGGATACGATATTGAACTCGGGAACCAACTGGCACAAGACCTTGGTGTAAAGGTTAAATACGTCTCTGTTGATGCTGCCAACCGTGCGGAATACTTGATTTCAAACAAGGTGGATATCACACTTGCCAACTTCACAGTTACTGACGAACGTAAGAAACAAGTTGATTTTGCACTTCCTTACATGAAAGTTTCCCTCGGTGTTGTGTCACCAAAAGATAAAGTCATCAAAGACGTTAAAGAATTAGAAGGCAAAACTTTGATTGTTACAAAGGGAACGACTGCTGAAACTTATTTTGAGAAAAATCACCCAGAAGTAAAACTCCAAAAATACGACCAATATAGCGATGCCTACCAAGCCCTTCTTGACGGACGTGGAGATGCCTTCTCTACTGACAATACTGAAGTCCTAGCATGGGCTCTCGAAAATAAAGGATTTGAAGTCGGTATTACTTCCCTCGGTGACCCAGATACCATCGCACCAGCAGTTCAAAAGGGTAATCAAGAACTTCTTGACTACATCAACCAAGAAATCGAAAAACTTGGTAAAGAAAACTTCTTCCACAAAGCTTATGAAAAAACACTTCACCCAACCTACGGTGACGCTGCTAAAGCAGATGATCTAGTTGTTGAAGGTGGAAAAGTCGACTAATACTTTCCAAAAATAAAAAATCAGGTAATCCTAGTGACTACCTGATTTTCTATATTTTAGGCATTTTGCCAATTTTCTTGGTCTTCTTTAAAGCGTTTTAAGAGAGCCAATCCCTCTGGTGTGATGTAACCTTCTTCTTGGGCTAGGTGAATGAGCTCGCTATAGTTAGATAGTGTCACCAATTTGACACCAGCATCCGAAAAGTTCTTATCTGCTTTTGGTAGTTGATAACTAAAAATCGCTACGACACCAAGAACATCTGCCCCTTCGCGTTGGGCAGCTTCCACTGCTTCGAGAACAGAACCACCAGTTGAAATCAAATCTTCGACAACGACCATCTTTTGACCTTGGGCTACACGGCCTTCGATTTGGTTGCCTGCTCCGTGGTCTTTTGGTTTGCTACGGATATAGGCAAAAGGCAGATTCATCTTATCAGCAATGATGGCTCCGTGCGGAATCCCTGCTGTCGCAGTTCCTGCAATCACTTCTACTTCTGGAAATTCTGCTTTAATAGCTTCCACAAAACCATTTTCAATCAAGCTACGAGTTTCTGGATAGGCAAGCGTCACACGGTTGTCAGTATAAATCGGCGATTTGATACCAGATGCCCAAGTGAAAGGCTCCTCTGGTTTGAGGTAAACTGCTTGAATTTTCAATAGGTGGCTAGCAATGTCTTTAGCAAGTGTCATGGTTTTCTCCTTCTTATCCTTACATCTCTTAGCGAATACGCTTTAGGCCCAGTCGCGTGTCCATTCTTCCTTGATCGCATGGTAGGCTGCTACAGGGTCTTCCGCCTGCGTGATTGGACGGCCTACTACAATGTAGTCACTACCGATTTGATAGGCCTGACCAGGGGTCACTACGCGTTTTTGATCCGCTGCTTCAGCACCTGCTGGTCGAATACCTGGCGTCAAACAAATAAAATCTTCGTTTGTAGCTTCCTTGATGAGTTGGGCTTCTTGGGCTGAACAAACCACTCCATCCAATCCAGCTTCTGCTGTTTTCTTAGCATAGTGAATCACTGATTCTTGCAGACTCGTTTGAATATTTTGGCAGTCTTGCATTTGTTCTTCGGATGTTGAGGTCAGCTGGGTCACCGCGATGAGAATTCCCTTATCTCCCAACCCGTCACGCGCAGCCTGCATCATTTCAACACCACCTGCAGCCTGAACATTGGTCATATCGACACCCAAACTAGACAAGATTTTCATGGTCGATTTGACTGTGTTTGGAATATCATGCAACTTGAGATCCAAAAAGACGCTATGTCCTAATGATTTCAAATAGCGAACAACCTCTGGGCCTACCGCATAATAGATTTCCATTCCAACCTTGACATAGAGTTTTTCCTCTGCTGGAAAAAGGGCTAAAAATTCCTTTGCTTCTTCAAAACTTGGAAAATCTAGGGCAATGACTGGGCGACTCTCACGCATATATTTCTCCTTCTGATTCTTCTTACAGTCCACCAAACTCCTTAAAATGACTATGAAAAAAGGAACCTGCTAGCAGCAAGGTTCCACGAAAAATGGGTAGTCTCCACCCTTTCACCGTCTAACCTTAGCCGCCTCTCTGGACTGCTTTAAAGGTTTTTTACTATTCTATTATTTATATAGGAACTTGTCAAGTAAAAACCTGGCCTTTATTATTGTTGCTGTTGTTTCTTTTCTTCAGCTTCTTTTTCTTCCTGTTTTTTCTTCTCAGCTTCCTGTGCCTCTTTTTTTGCTTTTTCCTCAGCTTCTTCCAAAAGTTTATCCGCTAGGCTCGTACTATAGATTCCGGCTTCCATATCGATAAAACTCGGTTCTGCTAGTTGTGGCTTAATTTTACTGTAATAAGGCAATTTTTTACTCAACTCTGACAAGGGAACCAAGATCTCATCTGTATCCAGCATGGTGATTTTTAGAAGATCGGCAGTTGCCTTACTTGGGGCTAGTTCGATTTTCTGGATTTGACTCTTTATGTCCTCACTGATGCTAGAAAGACCCGAAATCAGATTCTTCACCTGCTGCTCATCGTTAAAGGTAACTGTTAGGTAGGTCTCAGGCAGGTTCAAAAGGTTGACAGGGCTTGAGTCAATTGTTCCACTAGACAGGATAGGATAGTGGTCTTCACCTGTCACATAGTAGCCCACAATCTCAAACTCTTTGACTTCAATCGTAAAGTTTGTCGGGAATTTGTAGTCAATCGTTGCTGACTCTATCCAGTGATTCGACTTGATCTTCTCAGCGTGCTTCTCCTTGTTCAACAACAAAGACAAGGTATAGTCACTATCCTGAATGCCAGAAACCTGTTTAATGTCATCCGCTTGGGTCTGGACGTTTCCCTTAACCTCGATATGCTTAAGAGTCGAAAGAGGAGTCAAGAGATAGATAGAAAAGAGGAGAACCAGAACACTCGGCACCAAGATACTGACTGCCCTCCAAATATGAACAGGAGCAATTTTCGGCTTGGCAGGTTTTTCTGGCTTTTCTTTTTTCTTCTTCTCTTTCTCTTTTTTTACTTTGCTATCTTCCTTTTGAGCTTTCTCATCTTTCTCGGAGGGTTTCTGGCTTGGACTTGTATCTTCTTCGTCCGACTGACTCGAGGATTTCTTGGCCTCCTCCAATAGTTTCGAGTTGGCTTCCTTACGAGCTTGTTTTTCCTTTTCCTTCTCTTCAGCTAGAGCAGCTTCTTCCTCAGCCTTCTTCTTCAGGTATTCCTGGTTTCGTTTCTGCCATTCAGACAATTCTTGCTTCTGGTTTGATTCTTTTTTCTTATCCTTTGACATTGATATTCCTTATGCTAGGTCTTTTCTTAGTAGATCGTAAAAATCTGCAAGAGATTTCAATTCAGTCGAAGCTTTCATGCTAGCTTGGTATTGATCCTTGTGACTAAGCAAGTGACTGAGTTTCTCCTCCAAGCTTTCCAAGGTCAGGTCACTTTCTTGAAGTTCTTCTGCGTAGCCTTTCTTAACAAAGTAGGCTGCATTTTCAATCTGATCTCCTCGACTTGCTTCACGACCCAATGGTACGATGAGATGGAGTTTCGCCATGGCCAAGAGCTCGAAAATCGTATTGGCACCGCCACGCGTTACCACCACATCTGCCATCTCCATCAAGGGTTGATAGAGATCCGTCACATAATCAACACGAAAGAGATTTTGACTCAACTCATTGAGATTTGAATCTCCAGTGAGATTGATAATATTGTAGCGCTCTGTCAGTTCTTTCTGATGGTCTGTTACCAGTTGGTTAAAAACACGAGCTCCTGCAGAACCTCCGACAAATAATACAGTTGGCAATTTAGGATTAAAGTGGGTTTGGATATCCACCAATTCATCTGGTTCAGGAGTTTTTTGGTCTGAAACCTTGGTCACTGCCCCCACATGCTCGACCTTAGACAAACTTGAAGCCTGCTCAAATGTTGAATACATCTTGGTCGCAAATTTATAGGCAATTTTATTGGCCAAGCCCATAGAAAGGTCAGATTCATGAATAAAGACAGGCACTCCTGACACTCGCGCTGCGATAACAGGCGGCACCGAGACAAAGCCCCCCTTTGAAAAAAGAGCCTGTGGACGCAGTCGTAACATGATAAAGAGCGATTGGACAATTCCCCAACCAACTTTGAAGACATCCAGCATATTTTGCCAAGAAAAATAGCGACGCAACTTCCCAGTCGCAATAGAATGGAAAGTAACATCCAAACCTGACTTGAGGATTTCTTGGTGTTCGATTCCGTGTTTATCACCAATATAGTGAACTTCCCAGCCGTCTTCGATGAACTTGGGCATTAACAAAAGGTTGAGGGTGACATGTCCAACCGTCCCCCCACCTGTAAAGACAATTTTTTTCATATTATTCCTTTAACTCCGCTACTGTGTCGATGAAAAGATCTCCACGTACTTCAAAGTTAGCATACATATCCCAGCTAGCATTGGCAGGACTGAGAAGAACCACGTCTCCTTGAGTCGCGAGCTCATAGGCCTTGCGGGTCGCATCAGCAATATCTGTCGCATCTACATAAGCCACACCAGCCTTATCCGCTGCCCGTTTGACACGTTCTGCAGATTGACCGAGGATAACCATCTTCTTGAGCCCAGTAATATCTGGCACCAATTCGTCAAACTCATTGCCGCGGTCCAAACCACCTGCGATTAAGATAACTTTACTGTTGTCAAATCCTGACAAGGCTTTTTGAGTAGCCAAGATATTGGTTGACTTGCTATCGTTATAGAATTTAACACCCTGAATTTCATCCACAAATTGGAGACGGTGTTTGACACCACCAAAGGCTGAAAGAGTTTCCTTGATGGTTTGATTGTCCACGCCACGGAGCTTGGCTACAGCAATGGTCGCAAGGGCATTTTCTACATTGTGGCTACCTGGAACACCGATTTCACTAGCTGCCATGACCACTTCTCCACGGAAGTAGAGTTGACCATCTTCCAGATAAGCTCCATCAACCTTTTCCTGTGTTGAAAATGGAACAACAGTGGCTTGTGTTTTGGTAGCCAATTCTTTTGCCAAATCTTGGTTAAAGTTCAATACAAGGAAATCAGCTGCTGTCATCTTGTTCTGGATATTCCACTTAGCCGCCACATACTCCTCAAAAGAACCATGATAGTCGATATGAGTCGGCATAAGGTTGGTAATAACCGCAATCTCAGGATGGAATTCTTGAACACCCATCAGTTGGAAAGAAGAAAGTTCCATGACAAGTGTGTCCTTGGCTGTCGCAGTTTGAGCCACTTGACTAGCAGGATAGCCGATATTTCCTGACAAAAGACCATGTTGGCCGGCAGCAGTTAAAACTTCCCCAATCATCGTCGTTGTGGTTGTTTTCCCATTTGAACCTGTGATACCGATAATTGGAGCATCTGAAATCAAATAAGCCAATTCCACCTCAGTCAAGACTGGAATCCCCTTCGCCAAAGCCTTCTCAATCATGGGATTGCTATAAGGGATCCCTGGATTTTTCACCATCAGAGCGAAATCTTCATCCAAGAGCTCCAAAGGATGCCCACCAGTGACAACCTTGATTCCCTCTTCTAGCAAGCTTTGCGTAGCAGGATTTTCCTCGAAAGGCTTGCCGTCATTTACTGTCACAATAGCACCCAGCTTGTCTAGCAAACGGGCCGCAGACTCACCAGACTTAGCCAAACCTAAAACAAGTACTTTCTTATTTTTAAATTGATCGATTACTTTCATGTCTCAAACTCCATTTCTACTCCTACTATTTTACCATTTTTATGGAAATAATACTAAACGAAAATGCTCTAGCCTTCATTCTAGCATAGAAAAAGAGAGCAGTAGCTCTCTTTCTATTTATCTTCTTCTGCTCTTTTTTACAGGCATGAGCGTAATGTCTCTCAAGCTAAAGTAGGCTAGAGCCAGCATGGCGATTGTGACAAAGAATTCTGTCGGTAGTTGGAAGATTTGCAAGATGGACAACATCAGCAAAATCAAGAGTGCAACAACTACAAAGACCAAGATAACGATGTTGACTGTTCCTTTGATACTTTGGGGTGTCGCAAATACATAGAGTAGTAATAAGAGTATCCCTATGATTAAATAGACCATCTTTATCTCTTTCTAGCTCTTATTCAGCTGATTTTTTCTTTTTGTTGGCTTTCTCGCGCTCTGCCTTGTTGAGGATTTGCTTACGCAAACGGATAGACTCAGGCGTTACTTCCATGTACTCATCGTCATTCAAGAATTCAAGAGACTCTTCAAGGGTCAAGATACGAGGTGTCTTGATAACAGCTGTTTGATCCTTAGTAGCTGAACGAACGTTGGTCATTTGTTTGGCCTTAGTGATGTTAACTGTCAAGTCGTTTTCACGAGAGTTTTCACCGATGATCATTCCTTCGTAAACCTCAGTACCTGGGTTGACAAAGATGGTACCACGTTCTTCGATAGACATGATTGAGTAAGTTGTAGCCTTACCAGCATCGATAGAAACAAGGGCACCACGGTGACGTCCACCAATTTCTCCTGGAATCAATGGCAAGTATTGGTCGAAGGTATGATTCATGATACCGTAACCACGAGTCATTGACAAGAACTCAGTTGAGTATCCGATCAAACCACGCGCTGGAACTAGGAAGACCAAACGAGTTTGACCGTTACCAGTTGAAATCATATCCAACATTTCACCCTTACGTTCAGAAAGGCTTTGGATTACAGAACCTTGATATTCTTCTGGAGTATCGATTTGAACACGTTCAAATGGCTCACATTTAACACCGTCGATTTCTTTTACGATAACTTCTGGACGAGATACTTGAAGTTCATATCCTTCACGACGCATAGTTTCGATAAGGATTGACAAGTGCAATTCTCCACGTCCTGAAACAGTCCATTTATCTGGTGAGTCCGTTGGGTCAACACGAAGGGAAACATCTGTTTGCAATTCTGCTTGCAAGCGTTCTTCCACCTTACGAGAAGTCACCCATTTACCTTCTTTACCAGCAAATGGTGAGTTGTTGACCAAGAAGGTCATTTGAAGAGTTGGCTCATCGATGTGAAGGATTGGAAGAGGCTCAACTGCATCTGTCGGTGTAATCGTCTCACCAACAAAGATATCTTCCATACCTGAAACGGCAATCAAGTCACCTGCTTTTGCTTCTTGGATTTCACGACGTTCCAAACCAAAGAAACCAAAAAGTTTTGTAACACGGAAGTTCTTCGTTGTACCATCTAGTTTAGAAAGGGTAACTTGGTCCCCAACTTTCACACTACCACGGAAGACACGACCGATACCGATACGACCTACGAAATCATTGTAGTCCAAAAGTGAGACTTGGAACTGCAAAGGTTCATCTGAGTTGTCCACTGGAGCAGGGATATGGTCGATAATGGTATCAAAGATTGGTGCCATTGTTTTTTCTTGATCAGCTGGATCATCTGACAATGAAGAAGTCCCGTTAATCGCTGAAGCATACACCACTGGGAAATCAAGCTGGTCATCGTCTGCACCAAGCTCAATGAAGAGCTCCAATACTTCGTCTACTACTTCTGCTGGACGAGCTGATGGTTTATCGATTTTGTTGACAACCACGATTGGGACAAGGTCTTGTTCCAAGGCTTTTTTCAATACGAAGCGAGTCTGTGGCATGGTTCCTTCGTAGGCATCCACGACCAAGACAACACCGTCAACCATTTTCATGATACGCTCAACTTCTCCACCGAAGTCCGCGTGTCCTGGTGTGTCCATGATGTTGATACGAGTTCCGTTGTAGGCAACGGCAGTGTTTTTCGCAAGGATGGTAATTCCACGCTCTTTTTCGATATCGTTTGAGTCCATAGCGCGCTCTGCCAATTCAGTACGTGCATCAAGCGTTTCTGATTGTTTCAATAATTCGTCAACGAGGGTTGTTTTACCGTGGTCAACGTGGGCGATAATCGCAATGTTACGGATATCTTCTCTTAATTTTGTCATGATTTCCTCTAATTATTTAAATTTTTATTTCTAACTGAACAATTATACCACAGTCTCATTCAAAAATCACAGTTCAGCTAAGTGTAAATGTTTTCACTCTGCTTTTCTAGTCAAGGCAACTCTTTTCAAAGTCAGAGACTTATGATAAGATAAGCTGGTATGCGTTTAGATAGATTATTAGCCCAAGAAAAGGTCAGTCGCAAGGCTATGAAACAGGCTTTATTAAAAAAAGAAATCCTAGTAGATGATTGTCCAGCTCGCTCACTCGCTCAAAATGTCGACACTGGGTTGCAGAAATTAGTCTTTCAAGGACGGCAAATCCAAGGCTACGAGCACAACTACCTCATGCTTCATAAGCCAAACGGAGTTGTTACAGCTAGCAAGGATAAGAAACTCCCAACCGTCATGGACCTCCTTCCACCTGACATCCAGTCTGACCAGCTCTATGCTATCGGCAGACTAGACCGCGATACGACGGGACTGCTGCTTTTGACAGACAATGGACCTCTTGGTTTTCAACTTCTCCATCCTCAATATCATGTGGATAAAACTTACCAAGTTAAAGTTAATGGACCGCTCTCATCCGACCATATCCAAAAGTTCAAAGATGGGATTGTCTTTTTAGATGGAACCATCTGCAAACCTGCCAAACTTGAGATTTTAGATTCCAGCCCAACAGAGAGCCATGCCTCTATTACCATCTCAGAAGGAAAATTTCATCAAGTTAAAAAAATGTTCCTCTCAGTTGGTGTCAAGGTGACTGCCCTAAAACGAGTCCAGTTCGGTGACTTTACATTAGACCCAGAACTAGCAGAAGGGCAATACCGATTCTTAAACCAAGAAGAATTAGAGATGATTAAAAAATACTTAGAGATGAGTCGATAAAATAAAAAAAAGCTTTAAATTTAAAGCTTTTTTTGTTTTTACTTATCTAAAAAATAATGCGGTGGCTGCAATCCAGTTAAGAACAGAAACTACAAGTCCTACGATATTGAGAATCTTTTCTGTTTTATAGTCCAGTCCAGATTCTTTTTGGTATGAAAAAGCCAAGACCAATCCTATGATCCCCAAAATCAGACCCACTATTGGCGATAGCAAACCAAGGACGATAGATAAGATACCTAAAATAAGTGAAGGTTTTTTCTTTTGTTGTGAATTCATATTACAAAATCTCCTTAAATTTAATATAAATGATGATACCATAAAATGCTAGCTTTATCACTCATTCGACAGTTTTTACAGAATGTTAACTAGTCTTGACCTTCCCAATCCAAGAATCCAACCCATAAGAAAGGATATAAATCTCAGAGAAACCTTGTTTTTTCAAATAAAGTGCTGCATTGGTCACTCGTTGTCCGCGTTGGTTTTCGTAGAGAAGGACAGGTTTATCCTTACGAAGGGCTGCAAGGCTTGACTTCAATTGACTTGAAGGAATATTGCGAGCTCCGAGGATATGTTTTCTGTGAAATTCTGCTGGTTCACGGACATCAATCAACTGCCCTTTCCGAATCAAGGCTTCAAATTCTGCATTATCCACAATCTTAGCCGCACGACGAATACGAAGGTAGTTATACCCCATCCATGCAGCCATCGCCAATACAATTCCCCAAACAATCCAAATTGTCATAAGTTCTTCTCTCCATTTTTCTCTATGTAGTCTAATTCTATCTTGTGCTCTCTACGAAGAACAGCTTCCGCCTCTAGATAGTCTAGCTTGTCCATCAGACCTGCATCATAGATCCGAGAGAGTTCGAGCTTCATCAGTTCAATATCATACAAGCGCTTCCCCACATAGACAATAATGCCAAACTGTTTGAGAAATTGCTGCACATCATAGAATGTTTTCATAGCTTTCATTCTAACAGATTTTAGACTTTTTTTCAATACTGGACCGGCTCTTTCCCCCTATTTTCTTCGTCTTCATTGCCCATTCTTCCGCAAGTGTGGTACAATAAAAGCATGAGAATTCAACAATTACACTATATTATCAAAATCGTCGAAACTGGCTCTATGAATGAGGCAGCCAAGCAACTCTTTATCACCCAACCCAGTCTCTCTAATGCTGTTCGAGACTTGGAAAATGAAATGGGTATTGAAATCTTTATCCGCAATCCCAAGGGCATTACCTTGACTCGCGATGGTATGGAGTTTCTCTCCTATGCCCGTCAGGTTGTCGAGCAGACCCAGCTTCTGGAGGAACGCTATAAAAACCCTGTCGCCCATCGTGAACTCTTTAGCGTTTCCTCTCAGCACTACGCCTTTGTAGTCAATGCCTTTGTATCGCTACTTAAGAAAAGTGATATGGAAAAATACGAGCTTTTCCTTCGTGAAACTCGGACTTGGGAGATTATCGACGATGTCAAGAACTTTCGTAGTGAAGTCGGTGTCCTCTTTTTGAACAGTTATAACCGTGATGTTTTAACAAAAATGCTGGATGACAACCACCTCTTGGCCCACCACCTCTTTACCGCTCAACCTCATATCTTTGTCAGCAAGACCAACCCTCTAGCTAAAAAAGACAAGGTCAAACTGGCTGATTTGGAAGACTTTCCTTATCTGAGTTACGACCAGGGGACGCACAACTCCTTCTACTTTTCAGAGGAGATTCTCTCGCAGGAATACCACAAAAAATCTATCGTGGTCAGTGACCGCGCCACCCTCTTTAATCTCTTGATTGGTTTGGACGGATACACGATTGCAACAGGGATTTTGAACAGTAACCTCAACGGAGACAATATCGTTTCCATTCCGCTGGACATTGACGACCCGATTGAACTAGTCTATATCCAACATGAAAAAACCAGCCTGTCTAAGATGGGCGAACGCTTTATCGAATACTTACTAGAAGAAGTTCAATTCGATAATTAATAGAAAAATGAAAAAGTTAGGAAATAAAAAGTGAAAAAGATACTACTGACCAGTGCTTTAATCCTTTCAATCGTAGGATTAGCACCCGTATCCGTCTTAGGAGAAGAAAACACAACTCAATCCACATCTGCTGTCAAGGAAGCAATTGCCAAAGAAGAAAAGAAAGAGTCGAGTGTTGAGGAAAACTCTAAATCAGAAGTTCTTCCGAAAGTAGATGTGCAAGAAGACAAGCCCAAAAAAGAAGGATGGCACCAAGAAAATCGCCACTGGCGCTTTTACCAAGATGATAAGCCTGCTTTGAACTGGAAACAAATCCAAGGCAAATGGTACTACTTCGATCAAGATGGTAATCGTCTTCATTCTACTATCTACAAAGGCTACGCCTTTGACCAAGATGGTGTCATGATAGAAAATAGCTGGACCAGACTCGACAATCAATGGTATTATGCTGATCCTTCTGGACGAATTGCTCATAACACCTGGAAAAAAATCAATGGTTCTTGGTACTATTTTGACCAAACTGGAAATATGCTCAGCAAGACAAGTATAGATGGCTATTTCTTGAGTCAAAGCGGAGCCATGGCATCACACGGTTGGCAAGAGCTCAATCAAGTTTGGTACTACGTTCTGCCGTCAGGAAAAATCTCTCAAGACAAATGGGAGAAAATCAACGGTACTTGGTACTATTTTGACAAAGAAGGAAGGATGTTGAGCGAAACAACCTTCAAGGGCTACCTCTTTAAGAAGAGTGGTGCCTTGGCTGAGAACAACTGGGTCAAAATCAAGGATACTTGGTTCTATGCGAACGGATCAGGGAGATATATCCGAGACAACTGGCAAAAGATTCAAGGTTCCTGGTACTCATTTGACCAGAATGGGGGAATGCTAGCAGATAAATGGCAAGGAAGCTACTACCTCAAGGCCAGTGGGGCCATGGCTGAGAAAGAATGGATCTTCGACAAGACTTATAAGAGCTGGTTCTATCTAAAAGCGGATGGTCATTATGCAAATAAGGAGTGGATCGGAGCTTATTATCTCAAGTCTGGTGGCTATATGGCCAAAAGCGAGTGGATCGATGATAGTCAAGACAAAGGGCGTTACTATTTGGATGAAAATGGTCGCTATGTTACAGGAATTCACAAGATTTCTGGAAAAGACCATCTCTTCCAAAAAGATGGGAAATGGATTTCTGAAGTTTCAACTGAGGGTGGATTTGTAAAAGGCCAATACAGTAATACCATCTTCCTCGATCCCGGACATGGCGGACGAGATTCTGGTGCCTTTTACTACAATGTAGCTGAAAAAGATCTCAATATGCAAATCTACCGTAAACTTCGCACCAAGTTAGAAGAACTAGGCTACAAGGTTCTCACCTCACGTGATACTGATATTGATGTAGATTTCATTACAGAACGTTCCCGTATGGTCAACAAAACCAACTCTGACATTTTTATCAGTATCCACTTCAATGCAACTGGAAGCGCATATTCAAAAGCGAGTGGTATTCAAACCTACTCCTATAGCGATGAACCTGATTATCCAAGTAAGATTAATCCATACTGGCACAACCATCCTGATCGCATTAGTGAAAGCAAACGCCTTGCTGCTGCTATCCACTCCTCTCTCCTAGCCGAAACAGGGGCTAAGGATGCTGGTCAGTTAGAAAGAAGTTTTGCCGTACTACGCGAAACATCTAAACCAGCCGTCCTCCTGGAGCTTGGTTATATGGATAATTTCACTGAAAGCCAACAAATCAGAGATAGCCACTACCAAGACAAACTGGTCGCAGGCATTGTGAAAGGAATTCAAAAATATTACGCTGGTAAATAAAAATAAAGTCTCGAGAAACCTCGAGACTTTTCTATTTGTCTTCTTTTTTATCTTTATCAGGAAAGAGATAGCCAATGCCTACACAAGCTAACACACCGGCACCAATCACCAAACCACTTGAAATGGGCAAGAGATCCAAAATAGCATTTGCAATGATAAAGGCAATAATCAAGCACATCAGACTGGCCTTATAGTCTTTTTTCAAAAGATTTTCTAGAGTGAAATAGAGGAACAATCCTACCGGAATCAGTGACCAGAGGTTGACATCCAAACTTGGCCAACCAACAGAACCGAAATACAATACCAGCGCTGCAGCTACTAAAAATACAAGTCCCAATAATTTTTTCATTTTTATGTCTCCATTTTCTTTTTTATTGACTCGAGTTGTCTGATACTGACCCCTCACGTCCCTTACATGAACCATTATAGCAGAGGAATTTTTCAAGAACAAGCCCTTTTGCCTATCTGGTCAATATCTCTGCCTAAGTGGTTGAATAGTGGTGATAAAAAAAGAAGCCCATTTGAGCTTCTTGATTTTGCCGAGTACAAGGGAATCTAAAGTTAGATTCTAAACTAGTTTTTCTTTTCCTTAGATTCTAGAGAAGATTTGATTGCTTCTCGATCTGCTTGTAGTTGAGCTAAGTTCTTTTCTTCTTCCTCAAGTTTACTGGTATCTGGTTTCACACGATAGTAAACATCTTCTGGTTTCATTAACATAGACCCATAATCTTGGCCCGAAAGTAGTCTTTCCTCAGCATGGTTGCTTTTATCCGTAATCTTTCCATCATCAGCAGGTTGCATAACAACACCACTTGGCACAGCTACTACTACAAATCCTCCAGCAACAGAATCTTTTACCCATGCACTGATAGACGCTGTCTCAGAGTTACGACTATCTTGTCCTTTTGATACCTTTAATCCAACTACAGATTCGTACTTTTGATCATTTGTAAACCAAGTCGCACGTACTTCTCCAGAATCATTAATAATGTATTCATTGCCAGATTGACTACGCCAAGTACCTTCTAAACTAGACAAATCATTGTTCTTGATTGCTTCAATATCGAGTTTTGGAACGGTAGTTTCTTTCTTCAACTTGCTAACAAGTGCTTCTGCTTCCGTAATTTTGGTATCTAAAGCAGTCAGTTGATCCTTGAGTTTCTGAATTTCCTCTTGTTTATCCTTATCAGTTTCATCTGTTTTTCCTTGGCTTGTAGACGATTGACTTGTTGTCTCGTTAGTTGAAACTGAAGACGATGCTTGATTTGGCTCTTTCTTTCCAATCAGAAGATATGAGAAAATACTTACCAAGATGAGAGTGACTAAAACAGAGAGTGCTATGCCAATATAGATCTTGATATTTCTAGCTCCTCTCGCAAACTTTTTAGTTGACTGCGCCTCTGCTAATTCTGATTCCGTCGGCTTGCGACCATTCGCCTCCTCAAATTGTTTTACCCATTCTTTCTTATTCATAATTTTCTCCTTTTTGATTTATATTCAGCCAAGCTTGCGAGACTTCATCCGTTATTATCCATGGATTTTTATAATTTTTAGAAAATCTATGCAAAAAATTCTAAAATGATTAACAGCCTATAGTCCTCTAAAACGGAACGAAAACAAATGCTTGTTAATATATATTATACCACAAAATATAAATTTTAGTTTTTATTTATAAGCAGGAGATACAGACGTTAAACAGAACCTATCTCATATGTTCCACCTTTCCTATATTTACAAAAAAGAAGCCCATTAGGGCTTCTTGATTCTGCCGATTGCAGGGCTTGAACCTGTGACCTACGCGTTACGAGTGCGTTGCTCTACCAACTGAGCTAAATCGGCGATTACCCTTTTAGTATAGCACTCTGAGAATAGATGTCAAGAAATTTTCATCTCCATTAGAAAAAGCCTGTCCTAAGACAAGGCTTTTACATATATCTCTTTTAAATTTCCCATTTTTATAGAAATCTAAATAATATATTTATAAATCAATATTTTCACAAAACTATGTCATCACCTCACTATCTAATCTCAGTACATAAACCATTTTTTCTATGGCTTTTGTCTTAATCTTGATTTTTTTTCTTCAATCCAAGAAAAGCTCCTACTATAAACATGATTCCGGCAGCTAATAGTGTCTGGGCTCCGCTTGCTGTTCCAGTTTTTGGCAACTCATTAGGATTGTTACTAGTTGATTTACTATTGATGTTAGTATTTTTATTAGTTAAGTTCCCTTGTTCATTTAGATAAACGTTCTTGTTAATTTCAAAGTTTTTATCATTTTCATCAGAAACAATACTGTTGACATCATTAGTTGAATTAGATTGTGTTTTTTCTTTCTTTTTCGATTCATCAAAAGTAGGTTTATTTTCCTCCTCCTTTTTCTCCTCTATTTTCTTGAATACAGGTTTTATAAAGGTATCTTTTGATAGATTAAGAACATAGCCGGCGTCTTTTTTCCCTTCGAAACCAGAAATTTCCCAACCATCAAATTGGTATCCTTTTTCTAATTCACCCTTATAGACAGGTAACATAAAATCTTCTTCCGACACTATCGTTGAACTCATTTCTTTTCCATTTTGAATGGTCACGGTTACCCTATGAGGTTTTAATTCGCTTACCTCTCCCGTATCTTTGTTTAAAATGAATTCTTTTACGGTTGTATTTCTTGCGAAATCTTTTACAACAATCTTAATGTTTAGTGTCTTATCTGTTAGTTGTTTAATATCATCAAATGATTTGTATTCTTTTCCATTTACATAAATATGTTGTTCTTGAATCTCACCATCGAATCCATTATTTCTTTTATCATTGATGTTAAAGACTACAGATTTTCCGTTAGCATATTCGATACTAGTATTTCCCTTAGGATCAATGTTTACTTCTGGTTTTACATTATCATATAAAAATTGATAGTGTACTCCAACCGCTTTCGCATTCAAATCGCTATAGCCAGTTTGAAGATAAACATTTCCATCCATATCTGTTACCTTATCTGGAAATCCGTTTGCTTTATAGTCTTTCATTCCCCAGTCCATGATGTCACCGTCTTTAACATTAAGCTTAATGTTAAAATCTCTAGTGTTATCAATGTGTAAATCTCCGTAGATTAAATAATTATCTACAACCGATTCATTAACTCTCAACTCCCAGTTAAAACCACCCTTATCAGAAATCTTACCTCTTAAATAAAATTCTGGATTTCGTACATAAATTTTATTAGTTTTAGATGGATTAAAGTAGTTCTTGTCCATTGAAAGATTTACTGGTTTTGCATCAATAAATAACGTAGAGCCATCTTCTTTTATAGCTTCTACATTGGACTTATCCTCTCCTGTGTACTCTATACCATCCTTACCAAATAATACCAGTTTAGAAGGATCTGTCACAAGATTGCCGTCTTTATCGATTGCCTCCCCTTTATCATTCATTTTAAATGTAAACACTTGATACCTTACAATGTTAAAGCCGTCCAAAGCCGACATTAATACTGATTGAGTACTTCTTCCATCTTCAACATTTCTACTATCAGCATAAATTGTTGTTTCTGATAAGACTCTTAGATTAGGATTGGCCTTTTGGATTTTTGCTATATCTTCCTTGTTATAGACTCCATTCCCTTCTAACATATCCGTTTTTCCAGGATTATAGGTAGTCACTTTTAGTGCATAGCCTTTTCTTAGAATGATGTTATCCTTTAATAGATATTGTTGTTTTTCTGAATCAGCATAGATTTTACCAGATTCCATGTCCGTTAAATTGTTTGGTTTGTTTTTTGAAAGATCTCCTTCTCCTAATTCTATTACATTCCCATAACTTGATGCATACGGATATTCTGCTTTAGTTTCCTTATTTTTTTCAGGCATTCTAATTTTAGTTTCAGCTTTTATCTGACCATCATCTTTGACAAAAAACCTCATATCTCCTGCAAAAGCTAATCCATCCACAATATCATTAATATTAGCGTATAAATCAAATGTCATCGTTTTTGAGTGGGAATCATACTTGGTCGTTTTGATTTCTATAGATTTATAGTTATTTCCATAGTATACCTTGGCATTTTTAGAAACATTACTGATCTTTCCAAGAATTTCAAAGTGTCCATCTTTAGATGGGTTTAGAATGCCATAAATTTTTGATTTGATTTCATCAAGTTTTTCACTTTCATATTCTAAGGCACTACCATCGTCATATGCAATGATATTTCCCTTATCATCGTATTTATAATCGTATTCCTCTATTCTCTTACCAGTTTCACTTGTAAAGTCATCAACTTCTCTGAATTTCTTTTTAATGAGTTTCTTTAAATCTTTACTTTCAAAATCTCTAATTGTTGAAATTGTTTTATGAATAGTCAAGCTAGATTTTTCTTCGGTAGCCTCTTCATTTTCTTGATGATGTTCTACTTCAGTTGTATCTTTTTTAAGACTATCCTCTTTTCCATTTCCTAAATTTTTAAATTTAGATTCAGAAATCTCGCCAAGCTTTTGGTATTTAGATGAATCTTGATCAGGATCTACTAGATAATAGGAAATCATCCCATTTTCATCAGCATGATCAGCAAATTTAATTCTATGAATCTTTGTGAAATTGCTAGAACCGTCTAATGCAATCACTTCAATGATTTTGCCCCTTAAATCTCCTGCACCTTTAATTTCATAAATGGTATTTCCGTCTTTGTCAAGTTTTCTATTTCGTCCTTGACCCTCACCTGCATAAGTTACCTCAAGATTTTTCTCAACCTCTCCATCTTCATTAACAAGAGCGGCGCCAGCATACCAAACTTCGTTGGCAATCTCGTCAAATTTTTCAGGATGTTCTTTTTGATCTCTCGCAAATAGCGTTTCATTCTTGTATTGCTCTTTGACCTTGTGATAAGTATCCTTTGTAATCAGCTTAATTTTTTCAGGATTTGAAAAATCAATTGAAACAATCTTTGGAGGGGTGTTATCAATTTTTACAGGAATATAGGAAACCTGCCATGGGTAATCCTTGGTTAATCTATATTTAAATTTATAGAAATATTGGCCTTCCGCAATCGGTTCAAATTGTCCTCGTATCTTAGTAGCAGGATCTTTTTTGTCATTATTTTCTGGGGCATTTTCTTCTCTACCTCTAGGGTTATAAATGAGTCCATCCCATTTCAAGTCACCCCAAACTTTTAGTTTAGATGATTTGATTCCCTTTGCATCATTTCTTTTAGAGTTTAAAATTCCTTTAATAAAGTGTTCTCTCGAAATGACTTTTAAGTCTATTTGATTTTCTCCTTCTTTATTCGTATTTACTATTGAAATCACCCCTTCTTCTGCACTTCTTAATACAAGTGGAGAAGGCGTTAATCCTCTCTCAAGTTGAGCATCTTGAGGATTTCCATTTGAATCTAAAGGATAAATTTTAGCAATATTAGAACCACTTGATGACGGTGCGTTGATTCCTTCGTTATTGAAAGCAAATAATTCTGGATTTTGATCTAGGGATGATATATTTTTATCTTTTCTATTTTGTATAACTCCTGCTGGATTAAATTTATCTATACCATGTTCTCCACCAATCCCCTTATTTAAGGTACCTGGAATTTTTGGTTTACCATCATCATCATAACCTTCCATCGCTTTTGATTTTGATCCTTCTTCCCAAGCCCATTTATCAAGGATTGGTTCGTGGTTCCAATTCCCAGCAAATCCCATTAGAGGCATCGATAAAGAAGGTTGGAAATTTCTTTTCTTACCGTTGGAGTTTAGAGCTTCCATTTCTTCCACTGACTCAAAATGAATAAATGATTCTACAAATTTATTTTTGTTTTTAGCCTCTCCAACATTTATAACCGCATTTAAATCAAAGCTGGAATTTGGACCTATAGTGAAAGTATCATGCTCAAATGTGATATTTGCTCCTTTGACTTTTTCTGGGTGAATTTCTGGAACAATTTGCTTCCCGTCCGGAGATTTTTCATCTTTATATGTTTCATCGAGTTTTAGCCTATCAGTTAGAGCATCTGTAGTTACAGTTGATGCAGAAACTTTAAAGGTTAAAGGTCTGTTTGAGGTATTGTGAAGCTTAATTGTAAAGTATTTTTTATCACCTTTTATTTCTTTAAGAGAAATGGAACCATATGAATTTACCAAACCTTTAGAATCTGTATTTTTGAAAGTCGCTACAACTTCATTTCTCAAAGCGTTGGCAACATTAATTAGCCCCGCTCCCTGCTGTCTAGGTGATGCAAAGTATTGACTCTTTTCTTTCCAAGAGGTTGCATCCATCATCGGTCTTGCAGTATTTTGTAGGGCTATTTTTGTAAGACTTGTTAGGTCTATTTTGTCATCTCCCTTAAGATTTTTCAAGACAGGTCTTTCAAGCAATTCCTTTAATTTTGGTCGAATCAAAACAGTAGAAGCTGCTACAATTGGAGTTGCCATACTAGTTCCTGACATATAACCATAAGTGGATTTACCATTGATAACATTTAGAGTGGATTTAATATTTTTACCAGGTGCTGAAACATCCGGTTTTAAAAGCAAGTCTGTTCTTGGCCCCCAAGATGTAGACCCTGCTGGAACGATGATATCTTCTTTATAAAGTTCTTTGTCTGTGTCAGCTGCAAATTTAAAGTCAATTTCTTTTTCATCACCTACATTTGGTTTATTAGAATTATAGCTTTCCATATCAATTGGATAGTATTGTTCTAAGTTATCTTTAAACTCTTCCTTATTATTTCTTTTGACTTCAGTTTTTTTATCAGGGTTAATCATGTTCCATAATTTTACACCATCATCTCCTGAAATTGAAAATACTTGACTTTTAGTCCCTTCATCCGCTTCATATCCCATAGCTGGAAGGTCTGTCCAATTATCTCTATTGTAGTAATTTACAGTATTTACAACCATAATGGCACGTGCGCCTTTATCCATAGCTCTTTTAAAAGCATCTTTTAAATCCTTGGTATAAATTCTATCCATTACTGCAATTTTGCCCTTAAGATCCAAGCCTATCAAATCTTGGTCTTGACCTTTGCCTATATATACAAATTTTAATTTATTTGGAGTTTTTGACCCATCCTCATTTGTTAGGATTTTATTTTTATCGAAAAAAGCCCCTATATTTCTGTATTTAAAACTTTGTCCTCCAATGTTAACCTTATCAAACTCAATGGTTTGATTCTTAGCAGAAGCGACCGCTATCGCATCTTCATGTGCGGCAGTTCGTGTTACATTTCCAGTATCTGTCATTTTCAGATTATTATTTGCTACTAAATCCCAAGAAGAACTTGAAGCAGAAGTCGCAAAATTACCTGTAGCAACAACCATTGGGATTCCAGCTTTTCTTAATGCTCTAATAGCCTCCCAATATTTCTCGCCTACAAGACCTGTTCCCGTAAAGCCAGATGATACCGAAACAACATCGACATTGTGTTTGATCGAATCTTCAATAGCATGAAACATTGTTTCATCACCCGCAAACCCAGATCCTGCGTCAGAGTACATTTTATAAGAGAAAATTTGTGCATTAGGCGCAATTCCATCTATGCCATTAAAGTTCTTGATGTCTTTTTCAGTATCATTTCCAGCAAGAATCCCTGCAATATGCATCCCATGTGGGTCAAAATAATCCCTTCCATCATCATATTTTTCTACAGTGATTTTACCACCATTATAATAATTGAACGCATGAGGGATTTTATCACTCAACCAATAATTTTTATCAGTGCCTTTTAAGTCTTCTTTTTTAAATTTCATTGAGTCTTTGGCATCATCATCGATCCTCATAGCCTTATGCCTATAATCTGTTCCAGTATCGATATTTGAAATGACCATACCTCTACCATCAAAATTTTTCCCAAATGGAGCATTAATAGACTTTAGGTAATCAATAGCTTCCTCAACTCCAATTTCCTTTCTGGCATGATTCATCATTGGTTGGACTTTTTGTGATCGTTCAACCGACGAAACACCTTCTATTTGTTTAATTTTGTCCAAATTATCTGGAGTTGTTTCAATGGCAGCGCCATTAAAAATCGTATTATAGGTATATAAAACTTTTGTATCCTTAAGATTGGATAGTTCCTTAATTACTTTTTCTCCAGATTGTTTATCTTTAAATTCAGCAATATAGACAACTTTATCTTCTTTTTTGGGACTTTCCGTGTCCTTACTTGCAGACGAGTCTGCATTATATCCTTTGGATTGATTGGAGTCTTCTTTGATACTTGCTCCTTCGTTACTAGTTTTTTTGTCTATCACAGACTTTTTACTAACAACCTCTTTTTCCTCAATAACTGTTGTCTTCTTCTCCTCAGTATCCTTTGAAGTTTCTATAACATTATGAAGTTCTTCAGATTGTTCATTGTTTTCTGTTTCTTTATCTGCTACTACTTTTTCTTTACCAGAAATTTTTAAAGCATCTTCAGAACTAGGTGCATCTGCTACTACTTTTTCTTTATCAGAAATTCTTAAAGCATCTTCAGAACTAGGTGCATCTGCTAAAATTACCTCATTGGGGGCATATGCTGCTAAAATAACTGCAGCAGTAGTTAATGACAATACCGTACTTTTTTTCATTATAATTCCTTCATTTTTTATTTTTAACCCAATAGATAGAAAACTTTAACCTTGCTAGCCTTTGTTATAAAAAGTTTTATGACGTATTATCTAGTGGGATAGAGTAGTACATTTATATATAATTGTTAGCTCTCTGAAAAATAGTATATCAATTAAAAAATTTTAAGTCAAGAAAAATTAACACGCATTAATTTTTTTTTTAATGTACATTAAAAAATATAAACCCAAAACTTTCGTAGTTAACTGGGATACATTATCAGCACATTCACACCATCAAAAATAGTAGCAATTAACTGGAATAACTACCAAAATCGCAAAAAGGGGGGATGGATACAACTTATACCTCAATAAACATGCAAAAACAACCGCAATAATTTTCAACGGTTGTTTGTAACATATTTAATTTTTAACTCTCATCCTATCTTATCTCTTACGAACCCGCACTTTCGTAAGCGTCCAAGCCCCTGTTCCAGAGTTTTAAAGAAATAACAAAGAAAACAAGGGAAATCAACATCAACCCACCAATGTTAAAGAGCCCGTCTTTATCCTGCAAGAAATAGCTGGCAGGATAGTAGGCCGTAAAGGCGAAAGGTACGATAAAGCTAATTAACCAACGAAGAAGAGAATTGTAAATGGAAATTGGGTACTTGGCAAAGTCATTAAACATATAAAAAATGTAAATCATGGCACCTGACTGCTTGGTCCAAAAAGCGATACTGGCAGTCGCGATTTTCAAGGAAGTATAGATCAAGGTCGCAAAAGGAATACAGACTAGAAAAATCAGGAATTTTGGAAGAGTCCAAGCAATGCTAGACACTGTGGTCGCTAACAAAATACCACCGACCAATAGTTCGCCCAAGGCATCAATCTGAAAGGTCTCAACCAAGATGTGAAAAAGAGGATTGATAGGACGCGTCAGGTACTTGTCAAACTCTCCTTTTCGCACCAAACGTTGCCCCAGAGCCCAGAGATTGTCAAAAAAGAGATGATCTAGTCCCTTGGGAATTAAGGAAAATCCATAGATAAAGGCGATTTCTTGAAAAGTCCAGCCTTCTAAGGAAGGAATGTGTTGAAAGAGCACATTGAGAAACAAGAGGTTCAGGCCTTGAGTCAGAAAAACTCCTAACACGCCCACCACAAAATCGACCTTGTATTCCATGATTTGCTTGATGTATTGTCTGATAAAAATCAGATGCATGCGTTGATATTTTTTCATACTAACCTCCCTGAATGGTGATGAATGACTGGACCCGTTTCCATATCAACTGAGACAAGCCCACCATCACTATGAGCCAGAAGAACTGTAGCAAAAGCGCTTGAAGAATCTGACTGACATCGTATTTCCCAACGATAATCATAACTGGAGTATAAATCAAGGATGAGAAAGGCAAGAAGGACAAAATATCAGAAACAATCTTTGGAAAGAAAGCCAAGGGAATCAAACTTCCAGACATAAAGGCTACTATGGAAGTCTTGAGTAGATTGGAACCCCATAGATTTTTAAACACAAAGGCTGAAAACCCAAAGCAGATATTAAAGAAAAAGTTGATTAGGTAGGCTAGAGTTAAGCTAAAAAGATAAAGGAGAATCAGTCCTAGCACTTCTACAATCCCTTGCCCAGATAAGATTTTCATCAATACAATAACACTTAAAAATGGCAGGCCAACAGAGATAAAAATCAACCACTTGGAACCAAGCTCGGTGAAGAGGTAAGAGGCCGCAAAATGCACGGGTCGCAGCAAGCGCATGATAATGGAACCATCCTTGACCTCCTCCCCGATCATAAAGGAGCTATCCGACCTAGTCAGAAGATTAGTCACAAAACTCATGATGATGTAGAGGGTGATATCTGCCATGCTAAAGCCTTGAATCAAAGACTCCTGCGAGGAATCAAAGACAGCCTTCCAGAGATAGAAAGCAACAAAAGCTCCCATAACATCCCCAATCCGATAAAGTAGAAAGTTGACTCGATAGGTAATCAACTCCTGAATCCCTGCATTGATAAAGGGTTTATAACGTCTCCACAATTTGACCATCTTAGAGCTCCTTTCGGTAGAAGCGACGGATAATATCCTCAATATCCGTATCCAACATCTTCAAATCGCGAATTTCAAAATCAGACAGGGTTTGCTTGATAATATCAGCTGACTGGTAGCGGGAACTATCAAATTCTATATTGAGGCTATTTCCTTGTCTATCAATGGTCATATCAGGCAGGCCTTCATAGTGAGAAAGGAGATGACTTTGACCTGGTAGCAGTTCAAAGGAAAGAGTCTTCATCTTGCCAAAGGTCTCCTTGAGCTGGCTAACCGTTCCATCAAAAATCTCTTGCCCCTTATCAATCATAAAAATTCGATCACAGAGTTGCTCAATGTCGCTCAGGTCGTGAGTGGTCAAGAGGATAGTTGTTTCTTCCTCCTGATTGATCTGGGTAATAGCCCGACGAATATTGTCCTTGACGGAAACATCCAGACCAATGGTCGGTTCATCTAAAAAGAGAACCTTGGGATTGTGAAGCAAGGAAGCCGCAATGTCCGCCCGCATCCGTTGCCCCAGTGAAAGAGTCCGCACGGGATCCTTGATAAATTCCTTCAAATCCAAGACTTCATTTAAAAAGTCCATGCGTTTATGAAAAAGTGAGTCTGGCACATCGTAAATCTCTTTCAAGACCGTGTAGGTCTCTTGCAGTGCCAAATCCCACCATAGCTGAGTTCGTTGTCCAAAGACAACCCCGATATCCTTGACATAGTCTTGACGATTGTCCTGCGGAATCTTGCCATTGATCCGACAATAGCCCGATGTCGGCTTTAAAATTCCTGTCAGCATTTTAATGGTTGTCGACTTCCCAGCACCATTAGCTCCGATAAAGCCTAAAATTTGTCCCTTGGGTACCTCGAAGGTCAAATCCTTGACCGCTTCAAAGGTTTGCTTTTCAGGGTGAATAAAAGAGCGCAAAGCCCCCTTTAACCCCGGCTCCTTTACTGTCTTCACAAAATTTTTCTGAAGATGTTCCACTTCTATCATTGCCATAAATCTCTCCCTATCGCAAGGAATTGTAACATTGTATTTTTGACTACAAATATCTAAATCCTTACTTTCTACAACTTCTACATTTTATTACTACAGAAGGCTTTATACCAACCTATTATAGTCCAATAAAAACTAGAATGCAAGCGTTTGCCTGTAGATTCTGAAATTAGAGATTTCTCTCTTAAAATAATACTTTTAAACAAAAATTATGGTTTAATAGTCTCCTTAAAGCACCAAAAAACCTGCCCAATGGGCAGGTTACGAATTATAAAAAGCAAACTATTTTGATCAATATGAATCACTATTTAATCAAAGAACTAATCTTTCATAATTCTTTTCACAATCCCATTTCTATCAATTAGAAAACAATCTGGAAAGGTCATCTGATCCCATTTTTCATAATCAAAACTGGAATCAAAGTGATGTAGTAGTATTCCTATCAAATTCCCGTGTGAACTAAGTAAAATCGTTTTTTCTGAGTATCTCTCTTCCAATTCCATTAAAAAATTTAGTACTCTAGCTAGTGCATCTTGATTTGATTCCCCTTCTGAAAGAGATTCACTGGGATTTTGCCATAAATATTTAATACTGTCTTCAAACTCAGAATCTTTTATAAAGGTTGAAGATAATTTTCGCTCTCGTAACCGATTATCAAGAACTATTTTATCAAATTGAATTGGCGAGCTATTAATCGTTTCAAATGCTCGTTTATAAGGACTAGAAAAATAATGATCAATATTAAAAGAATTCAAAAACTCTAACTGATCAAGAGATGAAAATCCTTTTTCTGACAAAGTTCTATTAAAATCATCACTTGAAAATTTTGAATGAGCATGTCTAAGTAAAATATAAGAATTATTCATAAGTCATTACCTTTCAATTATTATCATCAGTCTCAATGGATTTTTAATCCCTCAATTATTCTCTAAAAATTCTTTAATGCGAGAAACAATAGCATCGCTTTGATAATGATAGAGGTCATGAGGCGCATCCATATAGACGACTTGAACATTAGACTGTTCACTAGCAAATTTCTCTGCAAAATGCTGCCATTCTGATTGGCTAAAACTAGTGCCTTTTCCGTTAGACACCAGTAGTAAGGTGGGAATTTTCGGATTAATGTTTGAGGGAACTTTCTTGGCATTTTCCTTTACCGTTTGAGATTCACGAAGCATGGCTTGTGACATCAACTGCTTATAAGCTAGAAGTTTATATTGTTTTCGTTCACTTTCGATCAGAGTTTGATTTTTTATATAAAAGGACTCAGGGAAATAACGTAATAACCCAATCTTGCTACTCCAATATGCCACAGTGAGCAAGGTCTGATTCTCCTTTAAATCTTCATAACTTGATGGCAATGCCCAATCTAAACCAATCAAAGCTTTCACTTCATCAGGAAACTTCTCTTGCCAAGCCAGACTCTCTAGACTAGCCATGGAATGAGACAGAATGATAAACGGCCCTGTGATATTTGCTTGCGAAAGAGCTTGGCGAGTCTCAGACAAAACCTCCATCACATCTCTTGAATGATGGCTATCATCACTATAACCATATCCCGCCCTCTCCACGATAACTACCTTATACTGTTTCGATAAGGATTCCGATACTTCTTTAAAATCCAATATAGGAGAAGCAATACCAGCACCTGAGAGAACTACTATAGTCTCAGGACCATCCCCTTCAACGTAAACATTTATTTGATGTCCATTGACGAGAACTTGTTGCCCCATAGGTGTCAGTGAGGCTTTTTCCTTTTCCAAACAGATTCGGTGAAAGATGAATGTAGCGAGTAAAAACAAAAGAAGCAAACTAATGAAGCCAAAACACCATTTTTTCAGTTTTTTCATAGCATTATTGTACAAAAATTAGAATCTTTTAGCAACTTAAGATTGGTTCTTCTACAGTATATTGGCTATATATTCACAAACCAAAAAACCCACCCAATGGGCAGGTTCTGTATGTATTGTTCAGCTAGATTAAGCTTTACCTTCTGAACCGAATACGTCGATACGTTCTTCAACTGATGCTTGGATAGCTTTTACACCGTCAGCCAAGAATTTACGTGGGTCGAAGAGTTTCTTCTTGTCGTATTCAGCTTCGTTTGCTTCATAGTCACGAGCAAATTTACGAGTTGCGTTAGCGAATGCGATTTGGCATTCAGTGTTAACGTTAACTTTTGCAACTCCAAGTTTGATAGCTGCTTGGATTTGCTCATCAGGAATACCTGATCCACCGTGCAATACGATTGGGAAGCCTGGAAGAGCTTCTGTCAATTTTTGCAAGTGGTCAAGGTCAAGACCTTCCCAGTTTGCTGGGTATGGACCGTGGATGTTACCGATACCAGCTGCCAAGAAGTCAATACCAGTTGCAACCATTGCTTTAGCGTCTTCGATTGGAGCCAATTCACCTTTACCGATGATACCGTCTTCTTCACCACCGATAGTACCAACTTCAGCTTCTACTGAGATACCTTTAGCGTGTGCTTTTTCAACAACGTCTTTAGCCAACTTAAGGTTTTCTTCAACTGGAAGGTGTGAACCGTCAAACATGATTGAAGTGTAACCAACTTCGATACACTCAAGTGCATCTTCGTAGTGACCGTGGTCAAGGTGGATAGCTACTGGTACAGTGATACCCATTGACTCAACAAGGTTAGCGATCAAGTTGCGAGCAACTTTGTAACCACCCATGTATTTAGCAGCACCCATTGAAGTTTGGATCAAAACTGGAGCTTTTTTAGCTTCTGCTGCGCGCAAGATAGCTTGAGTCCACTCAAGGTTGTTTGTGTTAAATCCACCAACTGCATAACCGTTGTCACGAGCTGCTTGGACAAATTTTTCTGCTGAAACGATTGCCATTTGTCAGGCCTCCTATATATTTTTTGGGACATCCCATTTACATTGTTCATTTTATCACTTTTTGATAAAAAAAGCTAGTTTTTCCCATACTTTAGATTGAATTTCTTCCAACTCAATCAATGTAAACCCTTTCTTTTCCTTAGTTCTAAGTGACTTTGGGATAACGTATGAAGAAGGTCAATCGAGCATCCTGCATCTCAAAATGATAAGGTAATTTCTCATGTTCTAATAAACTTTTGACCACAAAGAGTCCCATCCCTGAACCCTTGGCCTTGCGACTAGCATTTTCAGAAAAAGACTGGACCAGCTTTTCTTGTTCTTCAAGACTACAGCTATTCTCAATAAAGAGTTCCCCTTCTCTCTCGCCGATACGAACCAAGCCACCTGGAGTGGAGTGCTTGATAGCATTACTGATGAGATTCGATAGGATCAACTTCATCACAGATGGGTTTATATAAGCCTGCTGATGGGTTAGGCTAATGTCTACCTGAAGTTCTCTATCCTTGGCGAGTAAAGCATAATCTTTGACCAGACTTTGCGTCATCTGAAGGAGGTCAACCTCTTCTTTCTCGTCTCGCAATTCCTGAACAGAAGAAAGAGAAAGTATCTGGAGAACGTGGTGACTGAGGTCATCCACAATCCCCAAGGCAACTCCCAGATAGTGGTCTCTATCCTTATAACGACCGATATTTTCTTTCATATTTTCGATTAGAATTTTCAAACTGGCCAGTGGTGTTTTCAGTTCATGAGAAGCCCCTCGTAGGAACTCAACCTTCATCTTCTCCAGCTGGAGAATGGCTTCATTCTTGTCATGCAAGTCCGCAATAACAGTCAAAAGGTGCTGGTAGAGGCTATTGATTTGTTCCTTGAGATCACCAATCTCATCCTTAGAGTCCACGCGCAATCGCACTTGAGCATCCAGGTCCATCATCCTACGGGTCACCCGCTTGATTTCCAAAATCGGTGCAACAATGGTCCGAGCGTAGATGTAGGCCACCAAAAGAGAAATCAGAAAGGATGCCAACAAAGTATAGGGGAGAAATTGGAGACTAATCTGCTCTGCTTCCTTTTGCAAGTCCATGGAAGCTAAAAACTGAAGAGTCATGGTGCTACCATCTTGGGTTGTCACCTCACGCTCCTCTATAAAGAGAGAGGTGGTCTGGCGGTCTGTGTCCAGAGGAAGATTGTCCTTGACTTCTAACTTGTCCTCTGTCATCTCTCCCTTGACAGCTCCTTTGATATCACTGCTCTGGGAATACAAGTCCAACACTCGCTCGATGCTTTGCCTATCTTTCCCTTCTAGGGACTGGGCAATAGCAGTCGCTTTCTGACCAATGGTTTCCTGACGATGGCTCAGATAAGTAGAAGGAAAGAGAAAATAAATAGCTAAATGAAGACAAATAACCAGAAGGCTAAAAATCGAGAAGGTATAGATAAATATCTTTGTAAATAAACCTGTTCGTTTCATTTTCGCTCCAATTTATAACCAACATTGCGCACAGTGAGGATACAATCCAAGTCTAGCTTTTTCCGCAGTTCCTTGATATAAACATCAATGACACGATCAAAGGGAACCTCATCTGTCGCCTTCCAGACCGCATCGATTATCTGAGAACGAGTCAAAGCCCGTCCTTCATTTTTCACCAGATAGTCCAGAATTTCCAACTCTTTGGCATTAATGGCTACTTCTTGACCTGCGAGGCTTGCACTGTAACTCTCAAAGTCCACCTTGGTATCCTTATAAGAGAAGATTCGTCCTGTATCGTAGTAGCGCTTGAAAATTGCATCCACCCTTACTTTTAAAAGAGAGAGAGAAAAGGGCTTTTCCAGATAACCGTCTGCTAGAGAAGCAAAAGCACTCATCTTGTATTCCTCATCCTGAAAGGCGGTCAGCATCAAGACAGGAACCTGACTGGTCTTACGAATCTCCGCTAGGACTTCTAAGCCATTGAGCTTGGGCATCTGGATATCCAGTAAAACCAGGGCCACCTCATAGCTGGAAAATTTTTCCAGAGCTTCTTGTCCATCTGCTGCTTCAATGGTTTCATAACCACAATCCGTCAAATAGTCACTGATTCCCTCACGGATCATCTCTTCATCTTCTACAATTAAAATTTTCATAGAAAAACGTTTCACATTCCTTTAAATTTCTTGTAAATTATCTCAGTTTCATCCTGAAAGGAAGAGTCCTTATCAAGATCAAATAGATAAAAATGCTACCTATATTATACCCCATTTAGGGGAGAATAGGTAGCAAGTTTTTTATTCGCTATCGAGCAAGAGCTCTTTTGGTTGTTTTCTGAGGAGATTGCTTGAAGCAAGCGCCATAACGAGAACCACTAGAACCAAAGCAAGGACAAAGACGATGATGAAGTCTGATGTCTGAATGGAAATGTCTAGGCTCGACAAGGTCTTGCTAAAGCCATCTACTTCTGCACCACCACCAAGGTTAGAGGCTTGAGCTGCCTTGCTGGCTTGCTTGGCAACACCTGAAGTCACATTGGCAAGAACAGTGTTTCCGATTGCACGAGCTGTGTAGTTGGCTAGGAAGTATGCAGAAACAAGAGCAGGGATGGCAATCAAGATGGATTCGGTGATGAATTGACCCAAGATACTTGCCTGCTTGAGACCGATAGAGAGGAGGATTCCCACTTCCTTGCGACGGGCGTTGATCCAAAGACTGAGCAAGAGCGCAAGGAGAAGAACTGAGAAGCTCAAGCTACCCCAGAAGAGGAGGTTGGCCATCTTGTACATACCAGAGATGGATTGCTCAAGAGCTGGGTAGTTAGAGGAGCTCTTCACAAGTGTGTAGCTCTTCCAGTTGATGCCACTGATACCGTTCAACTCTTTCATGACATCATCCAAGTTCTTGTCTGCTGTTACAAAGAAGGTTGCGTCCCCATAAATAGCTGTGTCTTCTGTGTATCCATAAAGTTTTGCAGCAGTGTGAATGTCTGTGATAGCTGTGTTTTCGTAGAGTTCTTGTGAGTAGGTCACTGCCGACTTATTGTGGCCATCAAAGAGCCCCTTGATTGTGACTTCAACTGTTTCCTTGGCACCTTTTTCATTGTCTACATCATAGACATTAGAGTCCAATTTGACCTTATCTCCGACTTTCCAGCCGTGTTTGGCTGCCAAGTCCTTATGCATGAGGATTTTGTCCTTGTCATCGTTGGTTAGGTGCTCACCTTCAACTAGTTTGTAAGAGCCAGAGACAAACTTGTCTTCTTTAGAGGAGTCATTGACACCTGTAATCATCAAACTGCTTCCAAAACGCTTGGCACGGTCAGCAGTGAGATTTTTCTTGGTTTCTGGCGTTTCGATGAGGTCGTATCCAGTCAAATCTCCGATAGCGTTGATGCGTTTAACATAAGACTCGATGGCCTTATTTTCGGTGATTTTTTTGATATCCTCACCCTTAATATTTCCAGAACCACGTGGCGTTCCTTGATTGACGCGACGATTGATTTGCATGGAAAAGCTATTGGTGATATTTTTAAAAGTCTCCTGAGAAGCCTTGGCAGTAGCTCCCTTGATTGACAAGCCGACCAAACTCAAGCTCGCCATGAGGAGAATAATCAGGAAGATAACAATCGATTTGAAAAACTTCCTTGTAACATAGGCAAATGCGTTGTGTAACATAGGTTCCCTTTCTAGATTTGATTTAATAATTCTATCAAAACAAGCTCATCTTATTTTGTAGTATTGCGAGTTTCAGTCAGTTTCTTATCCTTCAATTCAAGTGTAATATCTGACGCTTGTGCCACTTCTTTACTGTGGGTGACGACAATCACACATTTACCTGTTTTCTCAGCAAGTGACTTAAGCAGTTCGATAATATCTCCGGCAGTTTTAGGGTCCAAATTTCCTGTTGGCTCATCAGCTAGAATAACTGGAGCTTCTGAGACTAAACTGCGAGCGATGGCTACACGTTGTTGTTGACCACCTGATAACTGGAGAACGTTCCGCTTGATCTGACTTTCATCCAAACCAAGCTCAAGAAGTGTATCCTTGCTTGCTTTTTTGTTGACCAAGCGGATATTTTCCAGCGGAGAAAGATAATCTATCAAGTTATAATTTTGAAAGACCAGGGAAATATGGTGCATGCGATGGTATGAATACCCCTTGTTCCGAATGTCTTCTCCTTGGAAAAGGATAGAACCTTCAACAGGACTATCTAGACCAGCCAGGAGGGACAAGAGAGTGGATTTTCCTGCTCCTGACTCACCAATGATACTATAAAATTTTCCGGGTTCAAAATTATACTTGATCTGATATAAAACTGCCTCAGCAGTGTTCTTATAACGGTAGGTAACATCTTGCAATTGTAATAAAGTCATGATTTCTCCTTCTTAACTAATAGATGATAAAATTTCTTTCGGCGATTTTCTAAATAGAAATACGAAACAAAGGGCTACTGATAAGCAACCAATCAGGAGCAGAAACACATAGGATTCTGCAAAGGATAGGAGACTGGTTGATAGACCACTTGCTTTGGCCAGCGTGTCCTGTAAGGTTGCCTGATCTCCACTGGCTAGTACAGTTTGGAGTAGATAGGATGTGATGGCATTTCCTGCAACAAATGCTGGAAGCAAAGCTCCAAGAGATACCAACACTACTTCTAAACAGAATTGTAGAAAGATTGAACTCTTGCCTTTTCCAAGTGCGAGTAGAATCCCCACTTCGTAGACCCTTTCTCTCAACCAGAGGGACAAGACCAAAATCAAAGCTCCTGCTCCAGCTATCAACATCCCATAAAGGAAGATGGTCAGGAAGGTTTGGAAGGTCGCAACTGAATCTTTGATTTGTTCAAAGGCCTTGTTTTCCTTCTCAACTTGGTAACCTTGACTTTCCAAAGCCAAGTTTTCCACCTGCTTCATGAGTCCGTCCATTTCCTTAGGATTTTCTACATAGAAGCGCGCTGCACTGACTTGCGGTTCACTATTTCCCAGAAGGGTTTGGCTACTTTCATAGTCTGTAAAGACCTGGTTTTCACTGAAGTCAGAAGACAAGCCTGTGAACTTCTCTTGTTTCTTACCAGAAAAGATGCCGACAATCTCAAACTCTACTGTTTGCCCTTTTCCAGATTCTGACTGACCAGCATCCAAGCGAATCTTGTCATGAAGCGAAAGACCGTTCTTCTTGGCCAACTCTTCGTGAATCAGGATTTTCTTGGAGTCCCCTTTTTGAAGGTGTCGCCCTTCTTTTAGGTTGAAAGCCGAACTGGTAAAGGTGACATCCTTGGATGAATCCTCAAGAGCCGTTAAGCTAACTAAATTCTTGTCCGCAGCTGACAAGTCATCACGTTCGACGCTCTGCTCACCACTCACCGCTTCCTTGTCTTTCAGTTTTGCGACCGTCTCAAGTTCAGGAGAGACATTTTCCAGTCCCTTAATCTTGCTCACGGATGCTAGGTCTGACAACTTGAAGGTCTGTCCATTTTCTATCTTTTTGATAGAAAAAGAGGTATTGAGTGATTTGTAAAGATTGCTTTCCACTGTTTTGTTGGACTTCATCAGCGTCAAACAGGCTGAAATTCCTGCTAAAAGAACAAATAAAATCAGAAATAAAATAAAACTTCTCAGTCGTTTTCTGCTGACATAAGCCCAAGCTCTTTGGATTGGATTCATTTGTCACCTCCATATTTGTAAGACTATTATAAAATCCAAATATGAAATATTTATGAAATCAAAAAAAATTTTGATTTATTTTTTATAAAAAATAAAAAAGCTAGCATCCGCTAACTTTTCTTCTTATATAAATAAATAATTTACTAATCAAAAATCCACTCTATTCTATATATGATGGGCATCATCTTTCAGCTAAGTATTTTTCAATTTCTTCGACTTTTAATTTCCTGACTTGTGTTTGAGGAAATTCTTGATAAGGCGAGATAGAAAAGCTTGGTTGCAAATTATCGCATCTTTTATCTGGATTCTTCTTGAGGTAGTCTGCTAAAGCTTCCCTGTTGGTAAAAATCTTATATGAAACCCTTCCTTTATTTGACTTGATTTGGTAAATGCCACAGCTTGTCTTCATACTATGATCTGCCGCCCGTAAATAATAGCTAGCAATTTCTAGCGATTTGAACGGAAAATTCCAACGCTGTAAACCGTTTTTCGTATGCTCTATACAGATACAACGACCACAATGGCTACAAATATATTGCCTATGCTCTCTTAAACACTCCAAAGGGTTCAGTAAGGGGGTCACACGATTTTTCTCACTATAACATTCGACACACATGATTTGACATTCCTTTCTCTTACCCTTAGTATAGCAAGCTTTCTCATAAAAAGACAGTTCTTGATACCAATCTCTTCCGATAGTCGAACTGCAGCTCTAGCCCTCTTTGAAAAAACAAAAAGAGCTAGCCAAAGCTAACTCTTACCCTATGCGGAGAGAGGGACTTGAACCCTCACGACCTAAAGCGGTCACAGGATCCTTAGTCCTGCGCGTCTGCCAATTCCGCCATCCCCGCGTCGATTACTTTACTAGTATATCAACTTTCAAAATCTTTGTCAACACTTTTTTCAGATTTTTTTCATTTTTCCAAGGGAATCATTCTTTAATTTCAGACAGATTTTCATCTAGCAATTTAGCTCCCAGAGTGTTCTTAAAATGTCCAAGAGCAAACTGATGATTTTCTGGCCAAATAGAGGCAACTGCAGGCTTGACAATCTCGATTTGATAACCTAAATTATAGGCATCAATAGCCGTATGAAGAACACAAATATCCGTCAAAACACCTGTTAAGATAACAGTATCAACCCGACGTTCCCGCAAACGGATATCTAAGTCCGTTCCTGAAAATGCTGAATAGTGACGCTTGTCCACCCAAAAGACGCGACTATCCGCCTCATGCTCAGCATAAAAGTCAGCTAGGGGGCCATAAAGGTTGCGCCCACTAGTTCCGATGATGTTGTGTGGTGGAAAGAGCTTGCTTTCTGGGTGGAATGTATCCTTCTCCTCATGAGCATCAATGGTGAAAAAGACATAGTCTCCACGATCAAAAGCTAATCTGGTTGCCTGATCAATGGCTTTTGATATTGCTTGAGCGGGTGCGCCAGCAGTTAGCTTTCCATGGTCTGCTACGAAATCCTCTGTAAAGTCAATCGAGATTAAAGCCTTTGCCATTAGTAGTCCCTCTTTTTCACTTCCTCAAAAATATCACCAATTAGAACTTTGAGATAAGTCCCCTTCATTCCTAATGAACGACTCTCAATAATTCCCGCTGACTCCAGTTTACGAAGCGCATTGACAATCACTGAGCGTGTAATGCCAATACGGTCTGCAATGACAGACGCAGTCAATTGTCCTTCATTCCCATCCAACTCAGCTAGAATAGCTGAAACGGCACGAAGTTCTGAATAGGAAAGGGTATTAACTGCCATGGTTACAGCAGTACGACGGCGAATATTTTTCTCATCTTCTTCACGTTGGAAGTTCAATAGTTGAATCCCGACCACCGTGCTCGCAATCTCGACAAGGATCAAATCTTCATCTTCAAACTTCTTATCATTGCGCCAAATGATCAAGGAACCTAGGCGAATCCCTGATACATGAATCGGAGCGATGGTCGTCAAGCCATCTGGAAAGTCAGAGCGACTTTCGACTGGGAAGATACTCAAATCATGATCTACAGTAAGATTAGCTTCTGTATCGTAAATCATGTTTGCCCCTTGCACATAGTCCTCTGGGAAAATCTTAGTTTGGAAAAACTGCTCTACTCGATCTGTATTTGTCTTGTAACGCATGAAATAACCCAAGAGACGGCCCTTGTTATTCACAATACAAGCGTTACAATCAATAATATCTGCCAACTGGCGTGTAATCGCATTGTAGGGAAGTTCATCTTGAAGTTGTTCTTCTGAGCGTTTCAAGATAGAAGTAATTTTTCTTGTTTTTTCTAATAAATGTGCCATTTTTTACCTCGCATTTAATCGCTATCATTATAACATAAAGAGCCTGAATTTTCAATTATTATCTGAAAATTGCTTATTTAATTGCAATTTTGAACAGCAAAAATATTTTAGAAAAAAGCGATTTTTTTATTGACATCCTATTTTGTTTTTGATATTATAACATTATAAGAAGATGACATGATAAATCCCTTTCCGTTTCACCTATCCTTTACTATCACCATCTTCTTTTACTATCGGTCTCCTTATATATAAAAGCGATTCACAGTGTGAATCGCTTTTTTCTATTTGTCTCCTTTGTTACGAATAACAAAGCCGGTCTTCTTTTCGCTTGAAGTGTTGCGAGGTTTTTTATTGTCTTTATTACGGTACCGTCTGTCTTTATCAAAACGATCATTTCCACGACTGCCTTTTTTGAAATCATCACGGCGACCATTGCCACGGCGATCACGGTCTCGACGGTCGTCCCCACGACGGCCTCCACGACCTCCCTTACCTTTGCCACCGAATCCATTAACTGATGGTTTAAATGGCAGTGGTTTTTCACGCGCAATCTCCACTTCAGGAAGGCTGTCTGGATCTTGGACTGTCAGACTCAAGATATACATAGCCAATTCTTCTGGACTAAATTCGGCAGCTAACTTACGAGCATCTTTAGCAAATTTCTCAAAGTTCCCACGAATGGCTTCGTCTGCGAAGTCTCGTTCGATTTTCTTGAGCGCCACTTGCTTTTTAGCTTGGAAGGCTTCTTCTGCTGTTGCTGGTTTCAAGCCTTTCATGCGTTTCTTAGTCAAGTTTTCGATGATTTGAAGGTAGCCCATTTCATTTGGTGCTACGAAAGTAATAGATTGACCTGACTTACCAGCACGACCTGTACGACCGATACGGTGAACATAACTTTCAGGATCTTGTGGAATATCGTAGTTGTAGACATGGGTCACACCTGAGATATCCAAACCACGTGCTGCCACGTCTGTCGCAACCAAAACATCAAGATTCCCATTTTTAAAATCACGAAGGACACGAAGACGTTTATTTTGGTCTAAGTCACCATGAATTCCTTCTGCACGGAAGCCACGAATTTTAAGTCCACGAGTCAATTCATCTACACGGCGTTTGGTACGACCAAATACAATAGCAAGTTCTGGTTGTTCCACATCCATGAGACGTGTCATAGTATCAAATTTCTCTTGTTCCTTGACACGGATATAGTACTGATCCACTAGCTCTGTTGTCAATTCCTTGGCAGCAATCTTCACATGCTCAGGGTCTTTCATAAACTGAACACCGATACGTTTGATAGCATCTGGCATGGTTGCTGAAAAGAGCAAGGTTTGACGATTTTCAGGGACACGGGAAATGATGGCTTCAATGTCTTCAAGGAAGCCCATGTTGAGCATTTCGTCCGCTTCGTCAAGGATGAGGGTTTCGATGTCTTGTAATTTCAAGGCCTTGCGTTTAATCAAGTCCAAGAGACGGCCTGGTGTTCCTACCACGATGTGGGCACCAGATTTAAGAGCTTTGATTTGTTTTTCAATGCTGGAACCACCGTAAACTGAGCGAACTTTGACTCCCTTGCTACGACCAAAGCGGAACAGTTCTTCTTGACTTTGAACAGCGAGTTCACGAGTTGGAGCGATGACCAAGGCTTGGATGGTCGCTTCTTCTGTACGGATTTTTTCAAGGGTTGGCAAGCCAAAAGCTGCGGTTTTCCCTGTACCAGTCTGAGCTTGACCGATAACATCCTTACCTTCAAGAGCCAAGGGAATAGTCTGTTCTTGGATAGGACTTGCTTCTACAAATCCAGCTTTTTCAATCTCTTCTAGCAAATCAGCAGACAAGTTAAATTCATTAAATTTCACGTTTTTCTTCTTTCTAAAGATGGTGCGAAGCCATCCTATAGCGCTTAGTATATACTTTTCTTTTCATGACGTATCTTCTTCAAACGAGATACCGTGTTGCTTCTTTTCCACGAAAGAAAAGTACGAGTTTCTTTGCAACCTATCTAGTATAACACAAGAACGGGGCAAAAGATAGTAGAATCCTTAAGGAAAATCATGTAAACGATTTTCTAGCAGTAAAGTGGTATGAAAGATGTTTATCAAAGAATTTGAATGGAACATTTCAAGCTCACTTCATTTCCCGTAGCAGAATTGTGCAAAAGTTTTTTTCTTGTGCTAGAATGAAATGCGAATAGGAGGAAGATAAATGTTAACTTATGATTTAATCGTTATCGGATTTGGTAAAGCTGGTAAAACACTAGCTGGTAAATTGGCTTCAGCTGGTAAAAAAGTTGCCCTTATCGAACGTAGTAAGGCTATGTACGGTGGAACTTGTATCAACATCGGATGTATCCCAACTAAAACCTTGCTAGTTGCTGCTGAAAAGGATTTGTCTTTTGAAGAAGTCATTGCTACCAAAAATACTATTACTAGTCGCCTCAACGGTAAAAACTATGCTACTGTTGCGGGTACAGGCGTGGATATCTTTGATGCGGAAGCTCACTTCCTTTCAAACAAAGTCATCGAAATCCAAGCTGGTGATGAAAAACAAGAACTAACTGCTGAAACTATCGTCATCAACACTGGTGCTGTTTCAAATGTCTTGCCAATTCCAGGACTTGCTATAAGCAAGAATGTCTTTGACTCAACAGGTATCCAAAACTTGGACAAATTGCCTGAAAAACTTGGTGTCCTTGGTGGTGGAAACATCGGTCTTGAATTTGCAGGTCTTTACAACAAACTTGGAAGCAAGGTAACCGTTCTAGATGCCTTGGATACTTTCCTTCCTCGTGCAGAGCCTTCCATTGCAGCTCTTGCTAAACAATACATGGAAGAAGACGGCATTGAATTACTTCAAAACATCCGTACTACTGAAATCAAAAACGATGGAGACCAAGTCCTTGTCGTAACTGAAAAGGAAACTTACCGTTTCGATGCTCTTCTCTACGCAACTGGACGTAAACCAAACGTCGAACCACTTCAACTTGAAAATACCGATATTGAACTAACTGAACGTGGTGCTATCAAGGTAGACAAACATTGTCAAACAAACGTTCCTGGTGTCTTTGCAGTTGGAGATGTCAACGGTGGACCTCAATTTACCTACATCTCACTTGATGACTTCCGTGTTGTCTATAGTTACCTTGCTGGAGATGGTAGCTACACTCTTGAAGACCGTCTCAATGTACCAAACACTATGTTCATCACACCTGCACTTTCTCAAGTTGGTTTGACTGAAAGCCAAGCAGCTGATTTGAAACTTCCATACGCAGTGAAGGAAATCCCTGTTGCTGCCATGCCTCGTGGTCACGTAAATGGAGACCTTCGTGGAGCCTTCAAAGCTGTTGTCAATACTGAAACTAAAGAGATTCTCGGTGCAAGCATCTTCTCAGAAGGTTCTCAAGAAATCATCAACATCATCACTGTTGCTATGGACAACAAGATTCCGTACACTTACTTCACAAAACAAATCTTCACTCACCCAACCTTGGCTGAGAACTTGAATGACTTGTTTGCGATCTAAGTTGAGACTGATTTGTTAACCAACAGCCCTCATCGGGCTGTTTTTGTTTCTGCGAAATCTCAAATCTGTCTTTTCACTCTTTTATGATATAATAGAAACATGAAATTAAAAACTACTTTGGGTCTCCTTGCTGGGCGTTCATCTCACTTCATCTTGAGCCGTCTTGGTCGTGGAAGTACGCTCCCTGGAAAACTTGCCCTTCACTTTGATAAAGATATTTTACAAAATCTAGCTAAGAACTACGAGATTGTCGTGGTCACTGGAACCAACGGGAAAACCCTGACAACTGCCCTCACTGTCGGCATCTTAAAAGAGATTTATGGTCAGGTTCTGACCAATCCAAGCGGTGCCAATATGATTACAGGGATTACGACAACCTTCTTGACGGCCAAATCCTCTAAAACTGGAAAAAATATTGCCGTCCTCGAAATTGACGAGGCCAGTCTATCTCGTATCTGTGATTACATCCATCCTAGCCTTTTTGTCATCACTAATATTTTCCGTGACCAGATGGACCGCTATGGTGAGATTTACACGACTTATAACATGATTTTGGATGCAATCCGTAAGGTGCCTACGGCTACTGTTCTCCTCAATGGTGACAGTCCGCTTTTCTACAAGCCAGCTATTCCAAATCCAGTTCAGTATTTTGGTTTTGACTTGGAAAAAGGACCAGCCCAACTAGCTCACTACAATACCGAAGGAATCCTCTGCCCTGACTGTCAAGGCATCCTCAAATATGAGCACAATACCTATGCCAACTTGGGTGCCTATATCTGCGAAAATTGTGGCTGCAAACGACCTAACTTGGACTACCGTCTGACAGAACTAGTTGAGTTGACCAACAATCGCTCTCGTTTTGTCATTGACGGACAAGAATACGGCATCCAAATCGGTGGACTTTACAACATCTACAATGCCCTTGCTGCGGTTGCCATTGCTCGCTTCCTCGGTGCAGATTCACAACGGATCAAACAAGGATTTGACAAGAGTCGTGCAGTCTTTGGTCGTCAGGAAACCTTCCATATCGGTAACAAAGAATGTACCCTTGTCCTCATCAAGAATCCGGTTGGTGCAACTCAGGCTATCGAGATGATTAAACTAGCGCCTTATCCATTTAGCCTTTCTATCCTCCTAAACGCCAACTATGCAGATGGAATAGATACCAGCTGGATCTGGGATGCAGACTTCGAACAAATCACTGACATGGACATTCCTGAAATCAACGCTGGCGGTGTTCGTCATTCTGAAATCGCGCGTCGTCTACGAGTGACAGGCTATCCAGCTGAGAAAATCACTGAAACAAGCAATCTGGAACAAGTTCTCAAGACTATTGAGAACCAAGACTGCAAACATGCCTATATCCTGGCTACCTATACTGCCATGCTGGAATTCCGCGAACTGCTGGCTAGTCGTCAGATTGTTAGAAAGGAGATGAACTAATGGTTTATACTTCACTTTCCTCAAAAGCTGGCAACTACCCTTATCAGCTCAACATCGCCCACCTTTACGGAAACCTCATGAATACTTACGGGGACAACGGCAACATCCTCATGCTCAAGTATGTGGCAGAAAAACTGGGGGCTCATGTGACGGTTGACATCGTTTCTCTCCATGATGACTTTAACGAAAATCACTATGATATCGCCTTTTTCGGTGGGGGTCAAGACTTTGAACAAAGCATCATCGCAGGCGATCTTCCTGCTAAAAAAGAGAGCATTGACAACTACATCCAAAACGATGGTGTTGTTCTAGCCATCTGCGGTGGTTTCCAACTTTTGGGGCAATATTATGTTGAAGCCTCAGGCAAACGCATCGAAGGTTTGGGTGTCATGGGCCACTACACGCTCAACCAGACTAATAACCGCTTTATCGGTGATATCAAGATTCATAATGACGAATTCGATGAAACCTACTATGGATTTGAAAATCACCAGGGCCGTACCTTCCTCTCAGATGACCAAAAACCAATGGGATTGGTTGTCTATGGAAATGGAAACAACGAAGAAAAGGTCGGCGAAGGGGTTCATTACAAGAATGTCTTTGGTTCCTACTTCCACGGACCTATCCTCTCACGTAATGCTAATCTAGCTTATCGCCTAGTCACTACTGCCCTCCGGAAAAAATACGGTCAGGACATCCAACTCCCTGCCTATGAGGACATCCTCAGCCAAGAAATCGCTGAAGAATATAGTGACGTGAAAAGCAAGGCTGACTTTTCTTAAACTAAAGAAAACCATATCAAAGAACTCCCCTATCTTGTAGGAGTTCTTTTTGCCTGTTCTTTTACCCTTCTCCCTTGCATTTTCTCTCATTTTTTGCCAAAATAGAGGGGTAGAAAGAAGGTAGCATATGTCTAAATTACAACAAATCCTAACATATCTTGAATCAGAAAAACTAGACGTCGCTGTCGTATCTGACCCCGTCACTATTAATTATCTCACTGGCTTTTACAGTGATCCCCATGAACGCCAAATGTTCCTCTTTGTCCTAGCAAATCAGGAACCGCTTCTCTTCGTTCCAGCCCTTGAAGTAGAGCGTGCAACCAGCACTGTTTCCTTCCCAGTCGTGGGCTATGTGGACTCTGAAAATCCATGGCAAAAAATCAAAAACGCTTTGCCTCAGCACGACTTCAAACGTGTCGCTGTTGAGTTTGACAATCTCATCTTGACAAAATATCATGGCTTAAAAACTGTCTTTGAAACTGCTGACTTTGAAAACCTCACTCCTCGTATCCAACGCATGCGCCTCATCAAATCAGCTGACGAAGTGCAAAAAATGATGGTTGCAGGTCTCTATGCTGATAAGGCTGTTAAGGTTGGTTTTGACAATATTTCTCTTGATAAGACAGAGACAGATATCATTGCCCAAATCGACTTTGCCATGAAACGTGAAGGCTATGAAATGAGCTTTGATACTATGGTCTTGACTGGCGATAACGCTGCAAATCCACACGGAATTCCTGGTGCAAACAAGGTTGAAAAGGACGCCCTTCTCCTCTTTGACCTCGGTGTTATGGTCAATGGCTACGCCTCAGATATGACTCGTACAGTCGCTGTCGGTAAGCCTGACCAATTCAAAAAAGACATTTACAACTTGACACTTGAAGCCCAACAAGCTGCCCTTGACTTTATCAAGCCAGGTGTGACTGCCCATGAAGTTGACCGCGCTGCCCGTGAAGTCATTGAAAAAGCTGGTTACGGTGAGTACTTCAACCACCGTCTCGGTCACGGTATCGGTATGGATGTCCACGAATTCCCTTCTATCATGGAAGGAAACGACATGGTCATCGAAGAAGGCATGTGCTTCTCTGTTGAACCAGGTATCTATATCCCTAGTAAAGTCGGTGTCCGTATCGAAGATTGCGGTGTCGTCACTAAGGATGGCTTTGACCTCTTTACCAGCACCAGCAAGAACTTGCTTTATTTTGATTAAACATAGAGACAAGCAAAAAGTCAGCTATTGAAGCTGACTTTTTTATTTTATCTTCTTAACACTCTGAAAAACTACAAACCCCACAACCATTCCCAAGGTATTTTGCAGGAAGTTTGGAAGGATTTCTGGCAAGGCTGCTGACCAGCCATTCATCAGGGTAGAACCTAGGGCGTAGCCACTTACCATGACGATAGTAGCCAAGACAAGGCCTAGCCATTGCCACTTCCCTTTAAAACCTGCAAAAAATCCTTGCAAGCCATGGTTTACCAAGCTAAAGAACATCCACTGTGGAAAGCCTGATAAAAGGTCAAGCAGAAAAGCTGCTAGTCCTCCAACGACGGCCCCTTCTTTACTGCCAAAGTAAAAGGCAGTAAAGAAAATACCTGCATCCAAGAGAGTCAATATTCCTGTTGCCGTTCCAATTTTCAAGTAATAACCTAGAACCACAGAAAGGGCGGTTAGAAGGGATACAAGGGCGATTTTAGTTGTTTTGGTTTGCTTCATATTGTCTTACTCCATATTGATCTGCTTGTGCGATGGCACGGTAAACGAAAGCTTTCGAGCTCTCCACTGCTGTTAAAAGTTCATCACCTTTAACCAAGTGACTGGCGATGCTTGAGGCAAAGGTACATCCTGCACCAGCATTTTGGCCTTGAATGACTGGGTTTTCTAGAACAGTGAAAGTTTGTCCATCATAAAAGACATCCACTGCCTTGTCCTGACTGAGGCGATTGCCTCCCTTGATAATGACTGCTGGCGCTCCTAAATCATGCAATTTCTGCGCTGCGGCTTTCATATCTTCCAATGTTTTAATTTCCCGACCAGCCAATAATTCTGCTTCAGGAAGATTTGGCGTAATCACACTGACATGAGGGAAAAAGCGAATCAACTCTTGGCAGAGTTCACTGACAGCTACATCGTGCGTTTCCTTGCAGACCAAGACAGGATCCAATATCACAGGCACTCCTGGACGTTGCTTGATAAAGTCCAAGGCCTTCTCAGCCACACTGACAGTAGGAAGAAGGCCAATCTTAATCCCTGCAAACTCGACATCACGTAAGCTATCCAATTCATGTTGAAAAATGGCATCGTCAGTTGGAAAGACTTCAAACCCCTTCTCTGTCAAGGCTGTCAAACAAGTCACTGCTACAAAGCCATGCAAGCCGTTTAAGGTATAGGTGGCCAAATCAGCTGATAAACCACCACCACTAAAAATATCATTCCCAGAAAGGGCTAAAATACGATTATTCTTCATAACGAATCTCCTTTAAATACAAGCCATTTGGTGCCGCCGTGGGGCCAGCAAGTTGCCTATCTTTCTTCTCCAATATCAGGTCAATCTGCTCAACTGGCATCCGATTATTTCCGATTTTAAGCAACGTCCCCACCATATTGCGAATCTGTTTATAAAGAAAACCATTCCCAGAGAAGGTAAAGGTCAAAAACTGCCCTGTCTCATCAACTATTAGACTGGCTTCTGTAATGGTCCGAACCTTGTCCTCTACACTGGTTCCAGATGCTGTAAAACCAGTGAAATCGTGGGTTCCCTCTAGCTTTTTGATTGCCATCTGCATGCGTTCCACATCAAGCGGATAAGGAAAGTGAGTGGCATAGTGACGGCGCATCGGATTTTTAGGACGCCCCCTATCCACGATAAACTCATAGGTCTTGCTATGTTTGGCATAACGGCAATGAAAATCATCGGCCACAATCTCAATTGAAATCACATCAATATCTTCTGGAGACTGGGTATCCAGAGCAAAACGGAGTTTTTCCTCATCCATCTGATAGGGCAGATCAAAATGAATGACCTGTCCCAGAGCATGGACCCCACTATCCGTCCTACCAGCACCGTGTACAGCGATGGCTTGCCCCTTATTGAGTCTCGTTAAGGTTTTTTCGATTTCCTCTTGAACGCTCCGCGCATGAGGCTGGCGCTGAAAACCAGCAAAGGCATACCCGTCATAGGAAATGATTGCTTTATATCTTGTCATAACTTCTATTTTATCAAGAAATAATCCTGCAAACAAGTTCAAAGAATGTAGATTGTCTGGGTACAGATATAATAAAAGAAAAACTTAGGAAATTAATCCTAAGCTTTCTTTTGAAGTGCGTACATAACAAAGACAGAAGTGACAATCAACCAACATCCTAGAATGGTGAAGACCAACATACCGTTTTGAGCTACCAAGCCAATCGCCCCAAGAATGAAAGGTGTCGTAAAGGCTCCAAAGCTGCATCCTAGCACTGCAAAAGATGTTGCCTGATTAAGGAGCTTGGCTGGGATTCTTTCAGAAAGAAGCTGAAAGACAGTGGTCAAGGCCACACTATAAGAAAAACCTGCCACAACACTTCCAACTACCATCATACCCAATGACGGAGATAAGGCAATCACAATCTGCCCCAATCCAAAGGTGATGCCTGACCAAAGGAGCAATCTTTCTTTAAACAGAGAGATAAAGAAAGAAAAACTCACACCTGCCAAGATACCAATCAACTGCATGATACTTAAAACCAAACTCGATAACTGGGCATCCCCTAGACCTCTTTCCACCATCAGACTAGGAATACGAATGGTGATAGCTGTATTGGTGCAGACAACAACTGCTGCTTCGACAGCCAATAGAAAAATCAAGCCTTTCATCTGTCCTGTCAAACGAGTCGTTTCGGTCTCTTTATTCTTTGTTTCTTTCTTTTCTTTCCCATAAGGGACAAAGAGCAGATAAAGGATCAATACTAAAAATCCTGTACTGTAGGCCAAGAAGGTCACTGTCCATCCCAAGGATAAGAGTTGACCTACCACTAGAGTCAAAATCGATGCCCCGACAACTTCTGCTGATCCGCGAAGACCCAACATCTGGATCCGTGTCTTTCCATGATAGCGTTCGCTAATGATGGAAATGGCCTTGGCATTAATCATCCCCACCCCCAAACCAAATAAAATCCGCATAGCAAAGACAAAGTTGTACTCCTGATACCAGAAGGGAGCTGTTCCTCCGATAGAGAGGATGAGAAGTCCCAGACTAATCTGAAGACGTTCAGGCAACAAACGTTCCAAAACTCCATTTAAGACTAGCATAATCATAATCCCAAAAGAAGGGAGACTGACCAGGAGCTCGATTTGTTCTTTGGGATAGCCCCGATAGTAGTCAAACATAGCTGGTAGAGCACTCGAGATGGAAAAGGAAGTAATCAAAACGAGGGAGAGGGCTAGAATGCTAGCCCGTTCTAAATATTGTTTCATGGATTCTCTTTCTGTTTTTTTCTCTCACTATCATATCTTTTTTATAGGATATGGCAAGAAAAGAAGGAGCCCAACCGTCATAGGGACTCCGTCCTAATTTCCTTTACAGGAAGACTATTTCCGCTTGATTTGCTTGATCAGGTAGAAGATAAATCCTGCAACCATATAGGCCACAAAGATAATCAAACACCATTTAATAACCACGTCCCAACCTTTGGCCACATCTAAAAAGAAATAAGGGAAAGGACTAACCTTGGAATTTGGTACAGGTAGTTTCAATACTAAGCCATTAAAAAGGGCAAAAATCATATAAACCAAGGGCAAGATGGTCCACAAGACTGGATCCCAGATCTTGTATTGACCCTGCTTATCAAATAATAAGGTATCAGCTAGAAACCAAAGTGGAACGATATAGTGGCAAAGGAAATTTTCCACACGGTAAAAGTCTGTCGCTATCGGCGCCAACATAAAATGATAGATGACACAGGTAATCATGATACTCATGGTAACACCGCCCTTGAGACGGAGCAGACGCTGACTTTGCCAATTTTCACCTGAACGGCTCATCACATAAAGCAAGTAAGCTGTAAAAACTGTTACCAAGAGATTGGATAGCACTGTGTAGTAAAGGAGCATACCAAAACCACCTCGCTTGGTAATCTCTAGGTAAACTCCTGTGAAAGCAGCTAAGAACAAGAGCACACGGCTATAAAAGATAAATTTCAGGTTCATTTTCATAGCTAGATTTTCTTAACAAATTCTGATTTGAGTTTCATAGCACCAAAACCATCAATCTTACAATCGATGTTATGGTCGCCTTCTACGATACGGATATTTTTGACACGAGTTCCTTGTTTCAAATCCTTAGGTGCTCCTTTTACTTTCAAATCCTTTATGAGGGTTACAGTATCACCGTCAGCCAATTTATTTCCATTGGCATCGATAGCAACAACACCTTCTTCTACTTCTGCAACTTCTGCAGGATTCCACTCATAGGCACACTCTGGGCAGACCAAGAGACTTCCGTCTTCGTAGACATATTCTGAATGACATTTTGGGCAATTTGGTAAGTTGTTCATAAGTCCTCCTTAAACTAACAATTATTCTTTAAAATTCATATGTTATTGAACAGCAACTATTATACCGTAAAATCCTACTTTTGACAATGTGTCCTAAGTCTAGCAGACAAAAAATCATGCAACTGTTTACAGTTACATGACTTTTAAAAGATGATTGGTCATGGGCACTTATCAGGCACCTCATGATAAAAGGGGTAGCAACTATATTTTACAAACCAGGAGCTTGTCCAAGTTCTGATGCAAGCATCCAAACTGTTTTCTCAAGTTCAGCCTTAGCACCAACAAAGATATCGTTTGTAACATCATCGCCTTCTTCATCAGTCACATCCAAAGCTTTTTGGAAAAGAGCGATGAGGTAGCGGTAAATCGCTAGAACACGTTCCAAGCTTTCTTCAACGTTACGGAATTCTCCTTCTTCTTCTTCGATTTCACTGTGTTGAAGGAATTCTGTCAAAGTTGAGTAAGGTTTGCCACCAAGGGTGATCAAACGTTCGCTGATTTCGTCAAGATAGCCATCAAGGCTGTCCATGTATTCATCCATTTTTGGATGCCATACGAGGAAACCACGACCACGCATATACCAGTGAACTTGGTGAAGAGCAATGTGAGCCACATACAAGTCTGCTACTGCTTGATTCAATACTTCCTTTGTTTTGGCCAATGCTACTGGCGCTGTTTTAGATAATGTTGTTACGTCTTTTACTGCTTCTTTTTTCAATTCAACCATATTTCTTACCTCTTTTCATTTTTTTATAACCACTTCACAGTAGCTATAATACAAGTATACTACTACCAGAAAATGATATCAAGGAAAGTGTACTATCTGAGAAAAGTTGCAATAGACTGATAATTTAAGAAAAAAAGACAGTCTTTAAAAAAAAGACAGTCTTAGCAGACTGTCTGGAATAACTTAGATTATTTTACAAAATCAAGCAATGCCAAGAAGCTTTCAGCTTCAAGTGACGCACCACCAACAAGGGCACCGTCAACGTCTGGGCAAGCCATGTATGAAGCAACGTTCTCAGGTTTAACAGAACCACCGTATTGAACACGAACTTTGTCAGCAACTTCTTGACCAAAGTCTGCAGCTACAACGTCACGAACGACTTTACACATTTTTTGTGCATCGTCTTGTGAAGCTGATTTACCAGTACCGATAGCCCAGATTGGCTCATAAGCGATAACGGATGCAGCAACTTGTTCAGCTGTCAATCCAGCCAATGCAGCAGATACTTGAGCACCTACGAATTCAGCAGCTTTACCAGCTTCGTAAGTTTCAAGTGACTCACCACAACAGATGATTGGAAGCATACCGTTTGCAAAGGTTGCTTTTGCTTTTTTGTTGATATCTTCGTCAGTTTCATGGAAGTAGTCACGACGTTCTGAGTGACCGATAACAACGTAGTCAGTACCGATTTCTTTCAAAACTTGTGGGCTAGTTTCACCAGTGAAAGCACCTGCATTTTCAAAGTAGCAGTTTTGAGCAGCAACTTTAAGGTTTGAACCTTTAGCAGCAGCAAGAACAGCTGTCAAATCAAGAGCTGGAGCTGCGATACCTGCTTCAACAAGGTCTGATGAAGGAAGTTTTGATGCAACGGCTTCAACGAATGCTTTTGCTTCTTCTGGATTTTTGTTCATTTTCCAGTTACCAGCGATAAATGGTTTACGTGACATTTCACATACCTCTTTTTTCATTTTATTCACTATTATTCTATCATATTTATAAGGAGCTTGCAAACCTTACTCTAATTTTCAAGATTTTTCAAGCGACTAATCTTGCCACAAATTCATGGCATCGAGGAAATCAGCTGAAGCCTGAACTTGTTTGAGATTATTGGCTTCTCGCTCTGCTCGTTTGGCCTCTACCTGGGCCACAGACTGAATACCTTCATGGCGCCAGTTTCGTAGAATTGCCTGAATATATTTCCAGTTTGGTTTGCCATTTAGAACAGCTTCTCGAAGAGCTTCCTTGATCAAATCCGCCTTAACTCCGTCTTCTTTGACAGTCTTAGAAAGGTCTTCGATTTCAAATGGTGTTAATAAGCGTCCCAATTCCTGCTGAAAAGTTTCAACCAGATCCTTCAACTGATTCTGCGGGTTTGGGACTGTTGTAGCTGGAGTTTGGCTATCTAGTAAGCTATCCAAGCGTTCAAAAGCCAAACTAGCATCAAAAATCAGCTCAATTTCCCCGTTTAGTTCAATGGTTCGATATTGTAGCAAACCATTTTCAGTCAAATTCGAAATAGATTGGTTGACATCTGCAACCTCTTTCCCAATGATTTCAGCAATCTGACTAGGTGAAACATCTCCTAGGGCTGTGGTATTTTGTAAATAGAAAAATTGCCAGACCAAAAAATCTTCGCTGGAAGGAAAGAGTTCCTTAAAATGCAAGAGCAGGGCACTTGGCAAAACCAAGTTCCCTGATTTAAAAGCGTCAAAATATGTCATAATTCCTCTTATAGATATCCAAATGCAGCCGCATCATCCTCTACCTTTCTCCAGTCAAAAGGGGTTTCTTGATAAACTGCATAGTTTACCCAATTGCTGAAAAAGAGGGCAGCTGATGAAGACCAACAGAGACACGGTGTCTCATTCACATCATCATTTTTGAAGTAATTTTCCGGAATGTGAGGATTAAGTCCTGCCTCACAATCACGAAAATATTCTTTTGCTAGAGTATCACGGTCATATTCTAAATGACCAAAACTATAAATCTCACGAAGATCCCGACTGGCTAAAATTGAAACGCCGACTTGTTCTCCCTCAGAAAGGATTTCCAGATTGGTTTTTCCCAATATCTCTTCCTTATAGATTTCTGTATGACGAGAATGGGGAGCTACATAGCTATCATCAAAACCACGAAAGAGAAGATGGCCCTCTTTCAAGGTATCCTGAGGGTAAATGCCTGACAGTTTCTGCTCCATCTGGTGTTTTTCAACGCCATAGCGAGCATAAAGACCTGCTTGGGCACCCCAACAGATATGCAGGGTAGAAAAAACATGCGTCTTGGACCATTCGATGACCTGTTTAAACTCCTCCCAGTAGTCCACCTCCTCAAAAGGCAAGTGCTCCACTGGAGCTCCCGTGATGATCATTCCATCAAAAAAGTCATTCTTGACTTCTGAGAAGGTCTTATAGAAAGTTTCCATATGTTCGGCGCGAGTCGTCTTTGAACGATGCGTTTCCATATACAAGAAATCGATATCTAACTGTAGGGGCGTATTGGCCAAATGCCGCAAGAGTTGTGTTTCTGTCACAATCTTTTGGGGCATCAGATTTAGAATCAAAATCTTCAAAGGTCGAATATCTTGGTGAGCAGCCCGTTGATCATCCATGACAAAGATATTTTCTGTCCTTAAAATCTCAACAGCAGGTAATTTTTTTTCAATCCGAATCGGCATAATACCCTCCTAACAGTCATCTATTTCGGGAATGGCTTTATCTGCTTGAAAGCACAATCTTTCAAACTTCTCTTCCTTTTATTATACTGTATGAAGATATAGTTTTCAATTATAGTTTTTCTCTAACTAGCTATAGTTTGTTTATATAGCAGATGAAGAGAAAACAGCCCCAAGGACTGTTTTTCATTAATAATGCATAAGTACCTTGTAATCGTAATCTCCGATTTTTTCACGGCCTTTAAGCTCATCAAGCTCAATCAAGAACGCACAACCGGCTACAATTCCACCAAGTCTTTCAATCATCTCAATCGTTGCTTTGACAGTTCCACCTGTTGCCAAAAGATCATCTACGATGAGAACACGTTGACCTGGCTTAATCGCATCAGCATGCATGGTCAAGGTATCAATACCGTACTCTTTCTCATAATCAGCAGAAATGACTTCACGTGGCAATTTACCTGGTTTACGAACAGGTGCAAAGCCAATTCCCAACTCAAAGGCAACTGGGCAACCAACAATAAATCCACGAGCCTCTGGACCCACAATCATGTCGATTTTCTTGTCAGTTGCATACTGAACAATTTCACGAACAGCGTAGCTATAAGCATTTCCATCTGCCATCAAAGGGCTGATATCACGGAAGGTAATACCTTCCTTAGGATAATTTTCAATCGTTGCGATATAATCTTTTAAATTCATCTTTTTCTTTCTTTCAAAGTTTTTTACTCTCTATTATAGCATATTTTTTAAGAAAGAAAAAAGGAAAAGTTAACTTCAATAATTATCTAACGATTTGACGATTTATAACTAGCCATAGCAATAAAGCCCAATTTCTGTTTATTCTTAGCAAACATTTTATACATAGTTAAAAACTGCTTTCTATTCTCCTTTTTACAAGCATTTACACAAATTTTCAAAGTTCCTAGCCAACCTTCGTCATAAATCATACCTGATAATTTCATTAATGTCATTTCACCAGTCAATATTTTCACATCACGATAACCTGATTCTATCATCACCTGTTCCCAACCATCTTGAGTTAAAGGACCTACATTTACATGAATTGCTTGTGACAATTCCTGTCTGACAGACTCTTTAGCTTCCTTAAGAAGCACATCATGTGTCAAAAGAAGACCTTCAGGTTTTAAAACCCTTAGATACTCCATTACACATTTTTTCTTAGCTTGATCGGCTTGCATAGTCAGCATAGCTTCATTTATAACAATATCAAAACTAGCATCTTCATAAGGAAGTTTCATTGCATTTGCTCTTTCAAATCTGATCAAATGACCAACACCTGCCGTTTCAGCAGATTTTTTAGCCACTTCTAAGGCTTGTCCATCCATATCAACAGCAGTTATCTTACAACCAAAACGCTGTGCCAACTCAATTGCTGTAGTTCCCCTATTGCACGCAACTTCTAGTATTCTCTTTTCTTTTGAAAATCCTCCTTCCGCAATTAACCAATCTGTAGCACGTTTTCCACCTGGACGTAAGCGTTTTTTCCCCAGTTTTGCTAAAAACTTATGACCTGCTTCTGACATTTGAACACCTCTATTTTTTCTTCATTATAACATAAAATTATATTATCTGACAATTCTAATCTATTATTTGATAAACTAGAATCAAAAGCATACAAGCTGCCATGACTATAGCATAAATCTATTAATCACCTCTCAAGTTCGAATTCAATTGCTCACGTAGTTTACGCATATAGGTTACGACTACATATTTGTACTTTAGAGTTGCTGGCCTCCTTATCCGCTATATGCGCTTTACTATCACGTGCCTATTCGTATAGCCAAGATTTCTCTATCTCTTTCTCTGCCGATTCTTATTTCCAACGTCAGACTTAAACAGTCTATCCTAATGCCGTTCGATCAGCTACTCACAATAGTCAGGCTTGGGAATCACTTTTGGGTTTACTAGTATATGGTACCCACAGAGGGCTTACACCTCAGATGAACGGAATGCCCGTTGTACCAAAAAAACGAGCACATTCGTACTCGTTTTTTATATATTTATTGATTAAAGTGAGTTCACGTCAACCTTGATACCAACACCTTGAGTAGTTGTGATTGTCAAGCTTGTTACGTAAGTTCCTTTAGCAGTAGCTGGTTTCGCTTTTTGGATTGTTTCGTTGAATGCTTTGAAGTTTTCAACCAACTTGTCAGCTTCAAATGAAACTTTACCGATGATAGCTTGTACGATACCTGCACGGTCTGCACGGTAAGTGATTTTACCACCTTTAGACTCTTCAACTGCTTTAGCAACATCCATTGTTACAGTACCAGTTTTAGGGTTTGGCATCAAGTTACGTGGTCCAAGGACACGTCCAAGACGTCCAACAAGCGCCATCATGTCAGGTGTAGCGATAACTACGTCGAAGTCCAACCAACCGTCGTTGATTTTAGCAACTAGGTCGTCTTCACCAACGAAGTCTGCACCAGCAGCTTTTGCTTCTTCAGCTTTTGCACCACGTGCAAATACAAGAACGCGAGCTGTTTTACCAGTACCGTTTGGCAATACCATTGCTCCACGGATTTGTTGGTCAGCTTTTTTAACGTCAATGTTCAAGTTGTAAGCAACTTCTACAGTTGCGTCAAATTTTGCAAAGTTAGTTTCTTTTGCAAGAGCTACAGCTTCTTCTACGCTGTACGCTTTTGTGCTGTCGATTTTCTCAAGAGCAGCACGAAGTTGTTTGCTTTTTTTAGCCATTTTCTATTCTCCTTGTAAGTGGTTCAATCGATTTTCATCTCCCACGTCACTTCTCGAAATGATGAAGTCTTGCGGGTTATCTTGGGACGTTATTGATTAGTCAACAACGTTGAATCCCATAGAACGAGCAGTACCTTCGATCATACGCATTGCAGACTCAAGGTTTGCAGCGTTCAAATCTGGCATCTTAGTTTCTGCAATTTCTTGTACTTGTGCACGAGTAACTGAAGCAACTTTAGTTTTGTTAGGTGTACCTGATCCTTTTTCAACACCTGCAGCTTTTTTCAAAAGAACAGCAGCTGGTGGTGTTTTAGTGATGAAAGTAAATGATTTATCTTCGTAAACTGAGATAACAACTGGAATGATCATACCAGCTTGGTCAGCTGTACGAGCGTTGAACTCTTTTGTGAATCCCATGATGTTGATACCAGCTTGACCAAGAGCAGGTCCAACCGGTGGAGCTGGTGTAGCTTTACCAGCAGGGATTTGCAATTTTACAAGTTTTTCGACTTTTTTAGCCATTTTTAAATCCTCCTTTGTGGTTTTGGCGGTAATGTAAGATTTTTACCTCCCACAAGTATGCTTTACACATACCTTTCCATTATACACTATTTATCTAAAAATGCAAGAGAAAACTTTCATTTTTAATCGACGTAATCGCCTCCTTCAAAGCCGTAGTACTCTTCCAAACTGAGACCACTTGCAGCAATTTCTTTGGCTTCTTTTCCAACGTAGCGGAGATGCCATTCTTCTGCCATGTAGCCAGTCTCCTTTTCCTTGCCTTTGAGATAGCGAACAACAAAGCCATAGTCAGCCGCATGGTCCAAGAGCCACTGGGCTGCCTTTTCTTCAGTAACTAAATCACCATCTGTCCCAATAAGGTCAAAAGCAAGACCCGTCTGGTGTTCACTGTAACCTGGTCGTGCTGAGTAGCGATCTGCTGCTTCCTTCCCGTCTTGATTGACATAGTCTTGGTAGAGCTTAGTCTGAGTTTCATAACTTCTAAAACCACTGTAGTGGTCGCTGATTGGGTAGCCAGCTGCTTGCATGGCTGCGATTAGTTTGAGCAACTCTGCCTTGGCTGTTGGATTTTCTCCTGGATTATAGTCTTTTGACAAAGGATAGTGCTTATTAGCTATGACGATTTCATCGTACTTCCCTTGAATACTATAGTAGTCTCCCTTATTGACAACTTCTGCCTTCTTCTGACTAGAGGCTTGAGATTTGCTCCCCACAGTTCCTTCCGGTTGACTAGTTTGTTCCGTTTTTTGAGTGTTTTCTTCATTTTTAGGTTTTTCTTGAGAACATGCTGCTAGGGTTACTGCCAGCAAACCAGATAAAACGATGTATCTTTTTTTCATTTTTTCTTCCTCTCTTATACCAAGTGCTTCTCTAATTTATCGGATAAGGCTTTAATCATTTGTTCCAACTCAGGGGATTTCACTTGGCAATCTTCTGCTGCCATTTCTTCCCAGGGCACCCACCAGACTGGCCCACGGCCATTCAATCCATGCCCCTTCATATCACCTGTTCTTCGTGGAAAGAGATGCCAATGAGCGTGGGCATCACCATTTCCTAGGAGTTCAATATTCATCTTTTCAGCCTCAAATGCTTTGGCGACTGCTTCTTGGACTAAACTCATTTCCTCTAAAAAGCGAAGTTTTACAGAAGTTTCCATATGATGGAGTTCTGTGACATGCTCTTTTGCTAAAAATAAGGTATAGCCCTTAAAGTATTGGTGGTCACCAATAACAACATAGCCTGTTTCTAGTTCTTTTACAAAGTAGGGATTTTTCCCAGCTTTGATGAGTTCGATTCTCTGACAGATTAAGCACATTCTAAGATACCGCCTCGCTCTTGAGATAGGCGTCAACCATACGCTCAGTCGCCACTACTGAATCGATGTGGGTGCGCTCATAAGAGTGACTGGACTCGATTCCCGCACCAAGGAGGGCATGCTTGACCTCTGCACCTGCAGACATTGCTGCTGAAGCGTCCGATCCATAAAATGGATAGATATCCAGCTTAAATGGAATATCTTGCTCCTTCGCCAAAGCTACTAAGTGTTGACGGAAGTCATAGTGATAAGGACCGGAAGCATCCTTGACACAGATAGATACTGTGTACTCATCCGTCTGTTGGTCATCACCCATAGCTCCCATATCCACAGCCAGATATTCTACTACCTGATCAGGAATATTGGAGTTAGCACCATGACCCACTTCTTCAAAGACTGAAAAAGCAAAGTGTGTCGTCATCGGCAAGTCAATTCCTTCTTCTTTATAAACTCGAAGGAGATTAAGCAAAATGGCTGCGCTGACCTTGTCATCCAAGTGGCGAGACTTGATAAAACCAGTTTCCGTCACAACAGTTCGCGGATCGAAACTAATAAAGTCACCGACCTCAATACCCAAGGCACGTGTTTCTTTTTCATTGGTCACTTTTTCGTCTAAACGCACTTCCATATTGTCCTGAGTGCGTTCAGCAGTTCCTGCATCTTTGTAGACATGGCAAGAAGTCTGGTGGATGAGGATAGTTCCAGATACCGTTTTACCTGTACTAGCCACATGAACGGTACAGTTTTCTCCCTCAATCATGTTCCAAGGAAAACCACCGATCCGGTCTAATTTGAGACGTCCATCCGGTTTGACAGCACGAACAATGGCTCCGAGTGTGTCCACATGGGCAGTTACATAGCGATGTTGTTCGTCGTTTTGACCTTTGATGGTTACATTGACACCACCCTTAGCAGTTCGAATAGGCTGGTAACCAAAATCTTCTAAAGTATGGACTAGGTAGTCTGAAATCTCACGAGTAAAGCCCGTTGGAGATGCAATAGCGGTTAATTCTTTGATATAGTTTACAGTTTGATTCATTTCTTCACCTCTTCCTATCATTATATCACTTTTCTAGCTGGATCCCTTTGGAAAAGGGTCTTATCCTTCTAGTTGATTTCACTATTGATCCATGTTATAATACAAATACTTTGATTATGAAAGGAAAGTAAAGGATATGAAATCTTACTTTAAAACCTCACTTGCCCTTGCGGCTTCACTTGTCCTCCTGCTCGGATGTTCCAAACAAGCATCAACATCTACCAACAGCATTAGCAAAGAAGACAAAACAACTCAATCAAGTGAGAGCAAACAAAGCACTGAACAATCATCTGAAAAGAAAGAAACAACTAAAACACATACCTTTGTAAACAAAAGCAATTCTGGAATCACTTCTACCTTGGTTTATACTGTAGACGGCGACAATGTTATCAAGCAATCAGCTCATAACATTGCTGATCCTGAAATCCTTGGTGCAACTCCAGAAGATGTCAAGAGTTTTATCGAAGAAAAGTACAAAGGTTATAATGGACTCAAAGGTGTTAAACAAACGATTGAAATCAAAGATGGAAAAGTTGTTCAAGATCTCGAAGTAGACTTCTCAGTTGCAAGCATTAGCGAACTTAGAAAAGCACTTCCTGAAGAGTATTCTGGTATCGGCAATCGTGTCAGTTTCTCAAACTCTAAAAAAGCACTGGAAAAAATGGGATTCACTGAAGAAAGCAACTAATCTTTCATCCTCAAAACAGACAAAAAACTGACCTTATAATGGCCACCCCATACGATAGTCACCAAGCTATCTTTGGGGTGTTTTCTTATATCACGAGGGAATCAATCAAAATGAAATCCTTGATCAAATGAAATGGAGATTAAGAGCTAGAAGCTAGCCAAGAAGGCAAATCCAAGCATATCTTTTTACTGTCAGTGGGATTGTTTACTGGGTTCTTCTGATTGCTTGCATCCACTATCCGTGTTATAATACTGATACTTTGATTACGAAAGGAAAGCAATGGATATGAAATCTTATTTTAAAACATTTCTTGCTCTTATGGCTGCTCTCATCCTTCTAATGGGATGCTCTAAACAAGCATCAACTCCAACCAATAGTAGTGGCAAGGAAGACAAAACTGCTCAGTCAAGCGAAACCAGGCAGAGCACCGAACAATCATCTGAAAAGAAAGAGGAAACGAAAACTCACACCTTTGTTCACAACAGCAAGCCTGGTATTGAGTCTACCTTAGCTTATACCGTAAAAGGAGACGACATTCTAAAACAAACAGTTTATAATGTTTTTGATCCTGCTAAACTTGATAATACAGCAGAAGGCATTAAAGAAATTGTTGAAGATACTTATAAAGGTTATGAGGGTGTCAAAGGAGTAACACAAAAAGTTGAAATCAAAGACGAAAAAGTTATTCTAAGTATGGAAGTTGACATGACTGTTGCAACTCTTGCTGACCTAAAAAAAGCAATGCCGAACGAATTTTCTGGCTTTGGAAACCGTATAAGTTATGCAGCTTCGAAGAAAATGCTTGAAGAATCTGGTTACACTGAAAAAACCAACTAAGATTAATAGAAAAAACTTGGCCAAGGCCAAGTTTTTTTATTCCATTTCAAAAACATCGCTTTCTTGCTTGTTCGGAAGGACCAAGGAAAGCAAGATCCCGATGATAGCTGGCACCAACCAAGGGAGGGACGCCTTAGCAAAAGGCAAAGCATTCACAAGATTTGCTAGAAACTCAATCTTAAAGGAGCTTCCAAGAACACTTGCAACAGCGATTGCTGTGACAACTCCTATTGTTAGTTGCATACCCGGTTTTGATAGGGGTACAAACTTATTAACAATCACAATCATCACAATGGCAATAGTGATCGGATACAAGATTACCAGTACTGGAATTGAGTACTTGATAATCGCATCAAGACCGAGGTTTGCAATGGCAAATCCAATCAAGGTAAAGGCAGTTGCATAGACCTTGTAGCTGATTTGTGGAAAACGTCCGTTAAAGAACTCAGCTGTAGAGACGATCAAGCCAACTGTCGTTGTGAAGCAGGTTACAGTTACCATAGCAGCAAGGAAGAGTTGAGCCGTTGAACCAAAGATTTCCTGAGTTGCTTGTGACAAGATATAAACACCTGGAGTTCCACCCTTCATGGCTTCTGCCGGTACTGGGAAGTGATTTCCAAGGAATCCTAAACCGATATAAAGAGCACTAAAGGCAAGAGCTACAACGATACCAACAACCCAAATAGTTGAAATGTATTCTTTCTTACTGGAGAATCCAAGTTGTTTCAAGGTTTGAACAGCAATCACACTGAAGGCAACTGAAGCAAGGGCATCTAAGGTATTATAACCTTCTAGGAAACCTGTACCAAAGGCAGAAGCTTGATAAGCAGCTGAAGCTACTTGGGGACTTGTTCCACCATATTTAAAGGCACCTAGTACAACCAAGATAACGATAAGCAAAGCAAAGACTGGTGTCAAGATTCGTCCGATACGATCCAAAATCTTTGATGGATTGAGTGAAATCAGATAGGCTGCGGCAAAGTAAAGCACGGTAAAGATAATCAATCCTAGGCCTTTATTTGCTTCAGACAAGAGAGGGCTGATGCCGACCTCGTAAGCTGTTGTTGCTGTACGTGGAATGGCAAAGAATGGGCCAATCGATAGATAGAGGACTGCAAGATAAAGAGTCGCAAACCAAGGTGAGATTTTCTTAGAAATCTCATAAATGTATCCTTTAGGATTGAGCGTTCCGATGATGAGCGTTAGGACGGCAATCCCGACACCTGAAAAGACAAAACCTGCGATGGCAGGAAGAAACTGTTCTCCAGATAGGGCACCTAGAGAAGGTGGAAAAATCAAGTTTCCCGCACCAAAAAATATTCCAAACAGGAGCAAGCCTGTTAGGGCACCTTTTTTAGCCATAAAAATCTCCTTCATATTTCTAAAATACTGACCTAGTATACCATGATTAGGACTTTGAAAAAAGCATCTCCGATTAAATATTGAATGTTTTCAATTTTCTGAACTCTTAGAAAAAGAAAAAATCCTCAGAAACTCCAATATTGTTTGGCCTTTATCTGAGGAATCTTTTCTCATTCAAAAGCGTCCATGCCTGCAGTTACATTAACCACATCATAGCCCTTTTCTACTAAAAATTGACAGGCCTGAACTGAGCGGATACCCGACTTACAAATGATATAGTAGGTCTGATTTTTATCTAAGACCTCATAAGTATCAGCTAAAGAACTTAAGGGAAGATTTTGAGCACTTTCAATGTGCACCTGCTGAAACTCTGCTACTTCTCTCACATCTATGATGGTAGAGCAGCCAGTTTGACAGAGTTTATAAAAATCTTCAAAGGTGATTTCTTTCATCTTTATTCTCCAAGAATTTTTTCTATTCTTTCTTTTAAATCAGGCAAGACTTCCTTTTCAAACCAAGGATTCTTTGCCATCCAGATTTGATTTCGTGGTGATGGATGCACAAGAGGGAAAAATTCTGGCAGATAATCCTGATAACGTCGAACTCTCTCAGTTACCTTGCCACTAACCTTTTCATTTAAATAATAGGCTTGGGCATACTGTCCAATCAAGAGGGTTAATTGAATATCGGGTAATTCTTGCAAGAGTTGGGGATGCCATTTTTCAGCAAAACCTGGGCGTGGTGGTAGGTCACCAGATTTCCCATGTCCCGGAAAATAGAAATCCATAGGCATGACAGCAAAGTAACCTGAATTGTAAAAAGTATCTTCGTCCACACCCAACCAGTCTCGCAAGCGGTCGCCACTTTTATCCTTCCAATAAATCCCTGCTTCTTGTGTTTTAAATCCAGGAGCCTGACCAACAATATTGATGCGAGCTGTCTTTGGCGCTGCAAAGAGTGGCTCTATTCCGCGTTCGGTATAGCTGGTATTCTGTGGATCCGCCATAATGGCTTGCTTGATTCTTTCAATCTGAGACATCTACTCTCCCTCCAAAAAGAAGTCTAAGCATAAAATCTCAGACTTCTATAGCATTATTTGATCAATTCATAGATAGCTTCAGCGTAGATGGCTGCTGCTCGGAAGAGATCGTCCAAGGCGATAAATTCATTGGCTTGGTGCATGGTATCGATAGAATCTGGGAACATAGCACCGTAGGCAACACCACGTTCTAGCAAACGACCAAAGGTTCCACCACCAATGACTTGCTCATGACCTTTAAGACCCGTTTGTTTTTCATAGACACTTAACAAGGTTTGGACAAGTGGATCTTCCATTGGCACATAGTGAGGTGTGTGACCATGTTCTGACAAGCTGACAGAAGCAACTGGTAAGTTTTCAAGGATTGACTTGATCTGCTCTGGACTGGTTCCTTTTGGATAACGGAAGTTAAGAGCAATCGTATTGTCACCACTTGTTTCATCAAAGCGGAAGACACCAGCATTCATAGAAAGGGCACCCATCTTTTCATCTACATGAGCAACCTTGAGATTTGTACCCTCATGGTCGTTCAAGAGAATCTTACCAGCAATCTCAAGATAGTCTTTAGCAGGTCCCGCAAAGTCAAACTGGCTGAGGAAGAGGGCCAGGTAAGTTGCACCGTTGACACCTGATGCAGGCATAGCACCGTGGGCTGATTTACCAATAATGGTCACCTTGTACTGACCGTTTTCTTCTTGGATTTCTCCTCTGAGTTTGTGTTCAGTGACAAAGGCATCTAGCTTAGCTTGCAAATCAACTAAGTCGCCTGAAACAACTGCTGTTGCTGACTCCGGTACCATGTTTTCACGCAAGCCACCTGTAAAGCTGAGAAGACGAGCTGCGCCAGTATTTTCACCTGCAAAGTGAAGGTATTCTGTAATATTCCCTTTTTCACCATTGATAATAGGGAATTCAGCATCTGGAGAGAAACCAAAGTCTGGTTTCGCTAATCCTACATGGTCAAAGTAGTAGTCCATGTCTGCCCAGCCTGATTCTTCGTCTGTTCCCACGATAAAGCGAACTTTCTTAGAAGTTGGAAGGCCCAATTCTTTGATAATTTTCAAACCATAGTAGCAAGCTGTTGTTGGACCCTTGTCATCAGAAGCTCCACGCGCATAGAGACGACCGTCCTTGATAGTTGGTTTATACGGATCTGTGTCCCAACCGCTACCAGCAGGCACCACGTCCATGTGGGCAAAAATTCCAAGAACTTCTTCTCCATCACCAAACTCAAAATGTCCAGCATAGTTGTCGACATTGGTAGTTGGATAGCCATCGCGGTCTGCGATTTCAAGGAATTTTTCCAAGGCTTTTACTGGGCCAGGTCCAAATGGATGCTGAGCGTCCGCCTTGCTGTCGTCACGTTCTGAGTTGATTTCCAAAAGGCTAAACAAATCAGCCAAGAGGTCTTTTTTGCGTTTTTCTACTTCTGCTGTAAAATCAATTGCTGTCATTTTTTCTTCCTTCTATCTTTTCTCGATGATTTCATCTACTGGTAAGCGGTAGCTTGGTTCCAATTTTTCGTCAGTGTAACCAACCGTAATCAAGAGTTCTGGGCGGAAGCGGTCTTCGATGTCCAAAACTTCGTTGGCTTTTGACTTATCAAATCCAAGAATAGTGTTAGAACCGATTCCCTGGTCAGTCAAAGCCAGAACCAAGTTCATGGCAACCAAACCTGCATTGAGGGCTAGGTAGTCGCTGACTTGTTGTTCACTGTAACGCGCAAACTCAGCAGGCAAATTTTTCATAAAGTATTGAAGTTGCTCTTCTGAGAAATTCTTCGCACCACCAACGCGAGCAATCTTGCGAGCACGTTTAGCCAAATCTGTGTCGGTAAACAAGGCAATGGTTACAGGCGCTGACGAAACCTGCTCAAAGTTCGAACCGTAGGCCAATTTTGCCAATTCAGCATTTTTCTCACAAACAACCACAAACTTCCATGGCTGGCTATTGTGGGCACTTGGGGCCAAAGTCGCGATTTCGATAGCCGTACGAACATCTTTTGGATCCACAGGCTTATCAATAAAATGCTTGGTCGCATGACGTTTTTTATTTAACTCAAGAAATTTCATATACAAGTTCCTTTTCTAATTCTACTGCTTCCATTCTACCATATTCTGAAAGAGCTTGCAGAGTTTTTTCATAGAAAGAAATTGGAACACGGATTAGTAACCAAACGAAGGCCATCATTTAAGTCAGGGATCCCCTCATCCAGTTCCTACTATTTTTCAATGGCTTAAAGAAACTAGTCTATCTTGTATTCTGACTTTATAGCCTCCAAGAAATCCTTCACATCCTCTACATACCCATGCTTTTCAATTAAACTAGCTAAGAGTTCTAGATTGTGCCCCCGATAGTTGTCTTCTCGGCGTAATTCTTCATACATTTCGATAAAGGGAAGATTCTTGGACTTGGCCAATTCTAACTCCGCTTCATAATCATAAGAAACTTTTCGGAATAAAATGTTTACCAATTCTCCATCTTCCACTTCTATCACGGCATACTGGGCACGGTGATTTTTTAACGCCTCCCAATTAAAATAGGGCATGCCAATCGACCCTGGATTGATGATTTGTTGCCCTTGACTACCGTAACGAAGCAACTGCTTGTGAACATGACCATAGACTGCCACGTCAACTTCATCATCTAGGAGTTGGTCAAATTTCTCTGTATCATTCTCAACTAGCAAGTCACCACCATAGTTCTTATTTGGCAAATTATGAGAAAGAGAAAAACGCAGTCCGTCAACTTCTTTCTTTTCTAGCATAGGTAAGCTTCGTAGCCAGTCAATCGTTGCAGGATCCATTCGCTCCATCAAATACTGCGTCATACGCAAGAGCTGGACTTCCTGTGGGTCTTCTAAGCCATATTGCCCATCTAAAGCCTCAAGGACACAATCATCCCAATTGCCTCGAACACTTGCAGTGATAGGAAGTTCCTTTAACAGAGCGACCAAGTCATTTGCACCTGGACCAGGGAGGAAAATGTCTCCCATGAGCCAGTATTCACTGACTCCTTGTGCTTTAGCATCTGCAATCACTGCTTCTAGCGCCGTCGCATTGCCATGAATATCTGATAAAATTGCGATTTTATGGTTCATGATAGTTTCCTTCCGTTTGGTAATCTACTCTCTCTTCCGCCACTTGAGCCAACTCCACTTCTTCCTGCGGGTTCAACTTTCTCTGAACAGCTTCTGCGACTGCCCTTGGTACCCCAACTTCGACAATCTCATCCACACTAGCTTCCTTGATTTTAGTGAGAGACTTGAAATGCTTCATGAGATTCTGCTTGCGTTTAGGTCCCAATCCTTCAATCCCATCCAGTTGTGAAGAAAAGGAATTTTTTGAGCGCAGTTGACGGTGGAAGGTGATAGCAAAGCGGTGCACCTCATCCTGGATGCGTTGGAGGAGGAAAAATTCCTGAGAGTTTCGTGACAACTCCACCACTTCCAGTGGGTCTCCAAAGAGCAGTTCATGGGTTTGGTGCTTGTCATTCTTTTGCAGACCTGCAATTGGGATATCCAAACCTAGCTCTTCTTGGATGACTTGCTTTGCGATATTGACTTGACCTTGTCCCCCATCAATCACAATCAAATCTGGCGGGGCTAAACCTTCTCGTTGAACTCGGCCATAACGTCTGCGAATGACTTCTCTCATACTGGCATAATCATCTGGACCGACAACCGTTTTTATCTTGTACTTACGGTAGTCTTTTTTACTCGGTTTACCGTTGACAAAGACCACCATAGCTGAAACAGGACTGCTTCCCATGATATTAGAGTTATCAAAGGATTCGATGCGGACTGGGGTCGGAATTTGAAGCAAGCGTCCCAGATTTTCAATAGCTCCTTGGGTCTTTTCAACAGATTTCTCTAGCAGATTGAACTTCTGCTCCAGACTAACACGGGCATTTTTGATGGCTAGATTGACCAGTTGTTTTTTCTCTCCACGTTGGGGTTTGAGAATCTTGGTATCCACCAAGGCCTTGACGGCTTCTTCGTCAATATCCTGCGGAATCAATACTTCATTGGGAACCAGGTGGGATTTTTCTTGATAAAACTGCCCCACGTAGGTCAAGAAGTCCTCATCCGGATCATTGTAGTAGGGGAAAAGATTGACGTCCCGCTCAATGAGCTTGCCTTGACGAACAAAGAAAACCTGGACACACATCCAGCCCTTGTCCACATAGTAGCCAAAGACATCACGGTTTTGGAGATCCTTTGCCATAACCCTTTGCTTGGTCCGAAGTGTTCCAATAGCCTGAATCAGGTCACGGTATTCCGCTGCACGTTCAAACTCCATACTTTGAGCTGCCTTTACCATCTTACCCTTAAGGTCATCGATGATTTTGTCATCCTGCCCTTTTAGGAAATCAGAAACCTCCTGAGCCATGGAATGGAAATAAGCCTCATCTTTTTTACAGATGGTGTGAGCCATACATTGGCCAATATGGTAATAAAAACAGACTTTAGAGGGTGGGTTGGTACACTTGCGAAAAGGAAAAATCCGATCCAGTAGTCGCTTGATTTCATTGGCTGCCCCTACATCTGGATAGGGACCAAAGTAGAGACCTCCGTCCTTTTTGACCTGACGGGTGATAATCAATCGAGGATAACGCTCATTGGTGATTTTGATGAAGGGATAGGACTTATCATCCTTGAGCATGATATTGTACTTGGGCTTATTTTCCTTAATCAGGTTGATTTCTAGGAGAAGTGCCTCAATATTGGACTCAGTGACGATAAATTCAAAATCCACAATTTCAGATACCAGAGCCTCAGTCTTGGTATCATGACTTCCACGGAAATAGGACCGCACGCGGTTGCGCAGATTTTTAGCCTTTCCGACATAGATAATAGTGCCATTTTTATCCTTGTGAATGTAACAACCAGGGCTGGTCGGCAAGAGCTCTAGTTTTGATTTGATCAAGTTATTCATAGTTCCATTATAGCAAAAAGGCTGTAACAGGACGAACAAAAAGCCCCACCGATCACTTGATGGAGGAGCTTTGATTTTATTTTAGATTGTGCCAACTTCATCTAGTCGCTACTGGTATAGAGTTCTTGGACAGCTTTCACATCTCGAGGCTGAATTCCATAGTAGGAACCTGCTGGCTGCATGACAGAAGTTTCGTTGGTATGATCCAATCCGATGGCATGCCCCAGCTCGTGCTCCGCCGTGTGCACGATCCGTTCATAAGAATAACCATAGTTTGGATTGGATAGATAATAGTGATTCAGGCGAACCGTTACAGATATAAATTGTTTGGTTAACAAATTGGTTTGACTCTCGGCTTGACCAGCTACAGCAGTCGATCCATCATTCATCTCACTTGCCACAATATCTGCCTGGCTAGGATCCGCAACCACCTCAAAGGTAAAGACTCCCGTTTGATTCCAGTTTTTTATGGCTTCTGCATAGGCACCTTGGAAGGTCTCATCCATTTGAGGTTCAATATAGATGCGAGCTGAGGCCTGAGCCCACTTTCCTTCTGCATGTTGGTGACTGTCTGTCTGAGACAAGATCTCCAGCGTTCCCGTCTCCTTCCATTGATTCCAGCCACCTTGACCAATCTTACTCATTTTTTCAACCTGATTGACCGCAGAATGAAAATCTCCAGACAGATACCAAACCACTCCAAATGCAATGAGCAGTAGAATAACTACAGTCCAAACCAGACGCCAGAAGAAACGCCAAATTCCTAACAGAAATCGGAACAATAATCGAATAATCCAGAACATGACGTCCCACCTTTCATAAAAATAAGAACCTATCTTGAAATCACGTTCTCCTTGATCAAGATAGATTCTCTATTTTACTCAATAAAACTGAAAGAAACCTAAACAAACTCAACGTCTTAATAATTTCTTTAACAATTGAATACACTTATATTTCAATGGAGATGGATAATAACGAAATGTTCCAGCCTTACGCACAATATAGCCATTAAAATTTTGTTTAAAACGCAAAACGCCATCACTACCATCAAAAATCCCTTGAATCCCTAGGAAGTTGTATTGATGGATATTTCGTTGCACTGTCTGCTTCATCGCATGATATTGAAGTAAAAATGGAGCTGAGAACTTCTGGTACTCTGCGTACGACCCCCCAAACAAGTAAGTCGCCTCTGTATTTGTGTAGATTATCAAAGCACAAGCCAGAGCAACATTGCCAGACTCACTATCCAAGCTAGTTAGAAAATCTTTTTTCTTTTGCAAAGCTTGATATTGCTGGTGAAATTGTTTCGACTTCTTGTCAAGACTAGCCATCTTCACATTTAAAGCATCTATAGACTGTTGCGGATTGACTTCAGCAATTAGGAAATCAGCCTTATCTCCAAACATATCATACAATTTAAAGTAATAATCTAAATTCTTATCCTCAAAACCTTGTCTTTTACCTGTTTCTTCGATAATTTTTTTGAATATTGGAATTTCTTCCCGTTCTGCATTTCGAATAAGAATATTGAAATCAAAAGCTGACTGAATGTTGCGAATACTATTTTTATTAAAAGATTTCAATAAGGAAACAGCATCATAATCTTGCAAATCTTTGATGTAATGCCAGCTGACTTCTCCATTAGGATAACCTGTTGTCAAGCCATCAAATTGATAACCTAAATCAGTCAAACCTTGAATAATACTTTTTTTCTCAGCATCTATTGGATTACCTTCACTATCAAAAGTTTGATAAGTTTCATAAGGTTTTACAAGCAACTCTAATACACCATTTTGCTTGGCATATTCTTTTAACTCCGCATAAAAAACTGGAAGAGCATCTTGTTGGGTATAAATCGGCCCCGAATTGAGCTCCATATGCAGACCACCCAGCATGGGCAAGTTAAAAACCAGAGCTGCAACTTGAATCTCTCCTTCTTGTTTCAAAGCAAGATAAACGATTCGAGCCCCTCTTTTTTCTAACAAGTCTCCCATATGGATCGATTGCATAAAGGAACGAGAAGAAACCTGATCAGAATAAGCCTGAAAATCCTCTTTCGTGAGTGTAATTAGTACCATATACTTACTTTCTATGTTTTTTTCTTAATGTTTTACGAAGTTGATAAAGATAGTTAGCCAAATGATACAAAAAATTTACTGGCAGAGTGAACTCTCCAATATATTCTTGAACAACAGGACTAAAGTTAGATTTAAAATCAGTCAATCCATCATCTAAAGTACCTTCAATACCTCCCATATTAGCCCAAATTTTACCATCTTTATACGATTCCTCAAACACTTTTGGATAAAGAATATATTGAGGGTAAAACTTTTTAAACCTATCGTCCATTCCAGCATAAAGCATTTCAAGTGTATTACCAAATGACACAGAAAGTATCCCAGCTATAACTATTTCTTTTGGATATTGTTGAACAAGTTTTTCAAACTCTACAATATATTTTTCAATAGATTTTTCCTGCTGTTTTAGTTTGGTTAGACGCTTTTTTTGATGCTCGCCTGTTTCAGCTAAATCTTTTTTTATCTGGGACAACTGCTCCTTATACTTTATCAGACGATCCGGAAGGTTAATCTTCGCTAGATGTAAATAGGCATCATCTCCATAGATTTCCATTAATCTTTGGAAATATTCCTGATTACGAAGTGCAACATTCTTCCGACGTTCTGTAAAAGATATAATAGTCCCAAAATCTGATATATTTGACAAGGTCCCTCTATATGTAACAACACCTCTGTTTATAGCATCTTTCATTAACCTCTTGGTATGCTTTGGAAAATCCGAATCTACCCCTTCTTTAAGTATTCTATTAGCCTGATAACGTGGTTGTATTGTTTCAGCCATAGCTTTAGTTCTACCAGACCATTGGCAATTGGCAGATTTTAAATTTTGAACAGCTTCTATAGTTGTCCTACTGTCAGCAAATTCTTTAGAAGATTTGTCAATAGGGTATTGTTTTAAGATTAGAGACGGATCAAACTTAATAAAAACAGACCGTCTACAAGACCCAAATTGTTTTAAACTTTTCATCACAAATCTTACCAAGTCCTTATCTTGATAATCCATTATTGGCCCTCTTGGAATATACATCATAGTGTAACCAAGTGGTAATTTTTTTATAAGAATACTCGCAACAGCTACCAATTCTCCATTTTTATAAAAACCTAAACGCTCATTCCCCCAATTATCTTTTATCTTTGCCCAAGAACTACTCTGTAACAGATTAACTTGTGGGTGTTGAATAACGAATGTATCATGCTCTTCTTCAGAAATTCCTATTTTATAATCAAACATCTGTCTCCCTTTCTTTTAGCACCTACTTAATTAGTATAAATCAATTCACTATTACTAATTCATATACTATGTAAATATTCATTGGAATACTAGTTTTCTTGATAAGATTCTCTCTTTCAACTAGTATCTCTCTACTATTCTACTACTTTCGTTTGAAAAGTCTAGCGAAAACTGACTTCCATCATTATTTTTAATCCAAAAACAACTATAAATATTGGTTCATTTATAAAAACTAACTCAGTCTCTCTTCTAATTTGAAGTCAATTGGTAAGGTAACCAAAAAACGCTCCAATTGTTTTTCCCAGTAGTACCACTCGTGCTTACCTGGACTATGACTATAGGTCACCTCAAAACCAAGTTTTTTGAGGTTTTTCACTGCGAGGTTATTGGCAGAGTAGAGATAGTCTTGCTCCCCACACCAAGCCCATAGTTTGGCCTTTTTATCGGATTTTTCAGCCATGCTTTCAAGCGAATGAGGGCTAGCTGTCCAGTCTTTGATTTCTCCAAAAACTCCTCTCCAGTAGGCAAGCGATCCCAGTTCTTGACTTTCAGGAGAAAATTCTTGAAAACTGAGCGCACCAGAAAAACTAGCCGCATGAGAAAAACGATTTGTCAATAGAGCCAGTTTGAAGGAACCGTAACCACCCATGGAGAGACCTGCTATGAAGGTCTTTTCTCGCTTGCTGGTCATATTGGGGAAGAAACGTTTCATTACCTGAGGTAACTCTTCTGCTAGAGCAGTATAGTAGTTATAGCCATACTGAGTATCTGTGTACCAGCCATTGCTAGTATTGGGCATGATGACAATAAGATTGGTTCCACGCAACAAGCGCTCGACATTGGTACGTTTGAGCCAGCTATTTTGGTTTCCTGACATTCCGTGCAAAAGATAAAGAACAGGAATATCTGTGCAATCTGGTTCAGTCACCCGACTAGCATCTGGATAGAGTACGGTAACGCCCCACTCCATATCCAAAACTTCTGAGTAATACTCAATATTCATAATTGCCATGGTTGTCTCCTTTTACTATTCTATAAGAAAAAGCCGAATTTCGACTTTTTCTGTAGGTATGCTGCTTATTATTTTGCTTCCATCACGACTGGCAAGATTGCCGGGCGACGCTTGGTTTGATCAAAGAGGTACTTGGTCAGATTGTCACGAACCTTGCCTTTGAGATCTGCCCAGTCAAAGTCATCACCTTGAAGATACTCTTCTACCGTTTGGTTAATCAATTCTGAACTTTCACGGAGAATATCACGGCTCTTCTTGAGGTAAACAAATCCACGCGTATGAACACGGGCCTTGGCCACAATTTTTTTCTCACGGCGGTTGACAGTGATTGCCACGATAAAGATCCCATCCTCTGACAAGACCTTACGGTCACGAAGGACGACATTTCCAACATCCCCGATGGCATTTCCGTCAATCAAGACATCCCCTGCAGAAACTGCTCCAGCTGGAACAAAGTCTCCATGTTCATAAGACATGGTCGTTCCCTTTTTAGGGATGAAGATACGCTCTGGCAACATCCCAACTGCCATGGCAGCCTTGGCATGCGCATCCAACTCACGATACTCCCCTTGGATAGGGAAGAGGTAGTTTGGTTGCAAAAGATTGATCATCAACTGCAAATCACGCGCATTCCCATGTCCGGATACTCGCAAGCTTTGGGTAATGAGTTTCACCACACCACCAGCTTGGTAGATCATGTTTTCAACACGCGCCATGACAGCTTCTTTGGCGATAGATGGAGTCGTTACGATATAAACTAAGTCTCCATCTTTGATTTCCACATAGCGGTGGCGACCGATGGACATCTTACGAAGTCCATTAATAGGCTCACCCATACGGCCCGTCTCAAGGATAATCAACTCATGATCTTCAAAACGAGACATTTCTTTTGGTTTAATCAAGAGACTTTCGTTGGCTAAAGATAATTTTTTGAGACGAATCGCAGTGCGGACGATATTTTCAATATCAAATCCAGTCAAAACAACTCTGCGACCTGTATCTGCTGCCGCAACAAAAACCTGCTGAATACGAGAAAGGTTGCTGGCAACTGCGGCAACGATGATACGACCTTCCCAGTCTGCAATGGTCTGGGTAATTTCATCCCCAACTTCACTCTCGCTCGCCACCTGGATATTGCTGTCCGCATTGGCTGAATCACTGAGGAGCGCCAAGACACCCTCACGACCAATCTCGGCCAAGCGACCAAAATCCGTCGCATAGGATTCGCTAGCTGTCTGGTCAAACTTGAAGTCGCCTGTGTAAACTATGCTACCTTCAGCTGTTTTCAGTACTACTCCCAAACTTTCTGGGATAGAGTGAGTTGTACGGAAGAAGGAAACCACAGTTCCTCCAAAGTCTATCTCCGTATCTTCATCAATCACATGGAAGTCATTAAATTTCTTAACCGTATCATTTCCTTTGACAAAGAGTTTTGCTAACTCGATGGTCAACTCAGAACCAAACACAGGCACCTTAGCCTCTGCCAAAAGATAAGGCAGGGCACCAATGGCATCCGCATGTCCGTGGGTCAAAAAGACCCCTGCAATACGATCGCTATTTTCAAAAAGGTAGTCCATATTTGGAATGACGACATCAACACCTAGTTGTTCATTTTCAGGGTATTTAAGCCCAGCATCCAAAACAAAAATAGAATTGTCAATCTCAGCAATGTACATATTTTTCCCGTTTTCACGCACACCACCTAGTGTTGTTAAACTGATATTACTCATTTTTCCTCCGAAACCTTAGTTTATCTTGATTATAGGGTAGGTTCACCCTCTTATTCTAAAAGTTCTCAAACTCTCAGCCGAATCTTTTCCTACCATTATACCATTATTTTGATTATTTTCAAAATGAAGATCGGTTTTTAACTAGAGATTAGTCACTACTGTGAATCGAATTCTTTTACTTTGACTTCTCTTTTGGAGGCTTCATCGAAGATAATAGAAGGATTGCACCATCAAAAATATAGGCTTTTTGAATCAATTTAATTTCAGATACCTTTCTCGAACCCTAAATTTCTCTTTTAGTTCAAAAAAACTTGCTTTTACCTCTCGACTTGAGAACTATTTTCTACAAAGACATGGTTTATCTGCATCTAAAAGCGAGAATTTCCTGTTCGCTACAGAATCTAAAAATTTTCAGCAATTAGCCATTAAGATGGAGGCTAACGATAGGAAATTTTTTCAAAAAGAAAAAAGACTTAGAAATTCTAAATCTTTTCATCATCTTTAGTTTGGATAGATATAAGTGACGTTACCTAAAAATTCATGTGGATTAAAGAAGCCACGGTAATTTGCAATCTGCTTTTGACGTCTGTAGTTTGCTTCCAATACCTGGATAGAGTTTTCACTTTGAACATCTGTTACATAAGCAACATGTCCATATTCACCACCATCCCAAACGGCGATTGCTCCTACTACTGGAACACTTCCTGTCTTATAACCTTGAGCGCTCGCGTAGATTGCCCACGTGTTGGCATTTCCCCACCAGTTGCTAGCCCAAGGTGCCAATTCTTTCACGCCCCATGTACACTGACCAACAGGATAAGAGTTTCCATAGTTTGTCGGAGTCTTTTCGACAACATCCTCTGTATCTGATACCACATTCGCAGTGCTAGCTGGAGCACTGTAGGTAGAGCTAGCCTGAGAGGAACCACTCACTTCCAATACATCGCCTGGGTGGATAGTGTCAAAGATGTTTTTTCCATTCATAGCTGCCAACTCATGCGGATCCATGCCGTTTGCAGTTGCAATGGCATAAAATGAATCACCGTCTTGGACAACGTAAGAGTTGGCATGAACCGTTTGAGCACCAACTGTCGCTAAAATAGCGGTAGAAGTCAAACCAAGAGTCAGTTTCGTAACTGTTTTTTTCATAACTATGTTCTCCCTATTTTCTATTGATAAGGAAATCATACCTGATTTACATGTCAGTTCGTTTAGAGTTATATTTTAGTCCTGTTACAAATGTTTATACTTTTACTTCATCTGTTCAAGAAATGACAAAGAAAAAGCCGAGATAGCTCATCTCAGTCCCTTTCCATCTATAACTCCATTAAAAAATCATACATTTCTTGCACGGTACCCAGCGCCATCATTTCTTGGTCTTTGACGGTCTGTTTGAGATTTTGGTAAATCTGACTTTCAGCAATTTCCCTTTTCGGCGCTTCTTTATTGACTGTCATGACACCATCTTTGATCGTCACAAAGCCCAGCTCTTCAAATACTTGGATCATCTTGACCAGCAAGATTTGTTGGATATTGAGATAAGTTGCCAAATCTTTGAGCTTGTAGCGAATATCAAACTCTGGGAATTGGTAAATGGTCTTGTACAATTTTGCAAACTGTTCTCTAGTCCCGTAACCTGTCAGATAGTAGGCCTTATCGATGTCATTTTTGAAATAGACAGCAGAGAAATCCTGTTCCTGAAAAATGGTCTTCAGCAGGGTAATATCCTCGGGAATGGTTTTCACAACCACAGCATCACTAGTCGCTAAATCTGGCACCTCTCCAGAGAAATCCAAGACTGGAACCCCTTCTGGCAGGGCTACGTTCTTCCCACGAATGTTAAAGAGTTGAACACCCTCCACACGCGCATCCACCATCATTAACTGGAGGGCAGTTTGGCCATTCCATTGATTGACAGACAAGGTGACTGCCAACTCTAGATTCTTGGTTTGAGAAAATTCTGTCGCCCATCTACCTTGTCCGAAGGCCACCACTTCAAAACTCGCCTCACCCTTGGAAATTTTTAGTTTGAGGTGGGCACTGCCTGCTCCCATGGTACGAGCACTTTCGACATGAAAATCCTTGATATAAAAGACAGGTTTCTGATTGTCCATTCCAAAGGGTGCCAAGCGTTCAAAGCTTTTAACCGTTTCTAAACTAAGAGTCTCCAAATCCAACTCTTCATCTAGATTTAACTTGTTCTTGCCACTAGCATCTGCACCTTTTTCACGGACATAGTCTTCTAAAACCTGAGATAAATCTGAAAGTTTCTCAACTTCCAGCGTCATTCCAGCTGCACCAGCATGGCCACCAAAGGCGATGAAGAGCTCTCGGTGGGGATCCAGAGCTTCAAAAATATCGACTGCTTCCACACTACGAGCGCTACCCTTGGCACGACCTTCTTCTATATTAAGAACGATAACTGTCTGCCCTAGCTCTTCCAACAAACGACCAGCAACGATACCCAGAACGCCAGGATTCCAGCCTTCCTTGGCCAAAACCTGGACCTTCTTCTCAGGATCCACCATGGTCTTAGCTTCTTCATAGATTGACTGGACGATTTCCTTACGTTCTTCATTTTTCTGGTGAATCATGAGGGCAATCTCATGCGCTTCCTCATCGTCAAACCCAGTCAGCAAATTAATGGCAGGATTGGGATCATCCAATCGCCCCAAGGCATTTAAACGAGGGGCAATCTGGAAGCCAACCGTTTCTTCTGTCACTTCATTCGCAGCAATCCCAGTCATGTCTAGCATTTCTTGTAGTCCAATGCGCTGGGTATGTCCCAACATTTCCAGACCATATTGAACCAAGATACGATTTTCATCCGTCAGGCTTACCATATCGGCAATAGTTCCGATGGCTACCAAATCGAGTAGCTCCACTTGCACTTCTTCTAAAAGGGCGCAAGCCAGCTTGAAAACCACTCCACAACCAGCTAACTGTTTGAAGGGATAGTCCGCATCTGGATGCTCAGGGTGAACAATCGCATAGGCATCAGGAAGGGTTTCCGGCATGGAATGGTGGTCGGTCACAATGACATCCACTCCCATAGACTGAGCTAGTTCAATAGCTTCATGACCTGCAACCCCATTGTCCACCGTCACAATCAAGGAAATTCCCTCTTGCTCGATAAAGTATTTATAGACACTGGCATTGGGACCATAGCCATCGGTAAAACGATTGGGCAGGTAAACACGGCACTCGGCGCCAAGCTGTTCCAAACTTTCCTTCACAATCGAAGCTGAAGTCATACCGTCCGCATCGTAGTCTCCATAGATGAGAATGTTTTCCCCTTCTTCAATGGCCTGACGAATCCTTTTCACTGCCTTGTCCATATCATGGAGCAGATAGGGGTCATGTAAATCCTCTAAAGAAGGTTCTAAAAACTTCTTTAGACTTTCTTCATCCTGAATCCCTCTTTCAAATAATAACCGAGCTACCTCAGGACCCAGTCCAGCCTTCTTGGCTATCTTTGTAAAATCCGCATCTTCAACCTGCGGGGCAAACTGCCATTCATAAGTAGGAGTTATCAAAAAAACATCCACTCTTTCTAAGAATTCTATCGTTTCATTATAACATGATTTAGGCATTTTCTCTATCCAGATTGCTTTTTTATAATATTTTAGTGAATTTTTTTCAGATATGATTTGACAAGAACATTCTTTTGTTGTAGAATCATGTTATAAAATCTAACACAAAGGAGATCTCTCATGGCTTTAGTAGAATTTAAAAACGTCGAAAAATATTACGGAGACTATCACGCACTCCGTGACATCAATCTCCGTTTTGAAAAAGGACAAGTCGTTGTCCTGCTTGGACCTTCTGGTTCTGGGAAGTCCACTCTTATCCGTACGATCAATGGTTTGGAGGCTGTTGACAAAGGAAGTCTCCTAGTCAATGGACACCAAGTCGCAGGTGCTAGCCAGAAAGATTTAGTTCCTCTTCGTAAGGAAGTTGGCATGGTTTTTCAACATTTTAACCTTTATCCACATAAAACAGTGTTAGAAAATGTAACACTCGCGCCCATAAAAGTTCTAGGAATTGATAAAAAAGAAGCTGAAAAAACAGCCCAAAAATATCTGGAATTTGTAAATATGTGGGACAAGAAAGATTCCTACCCAGCTATGCTGTCTGGTGGACAAAAACAGAGAATCGCCATCGCACGTGGTCTTGCCATGCATCCGGAACTCCTCCTCTTTGACGAACCAACATCTGCCCTTGACCCTGAAACCATCGGAGATGTTCTAGCAGTTATGCAAAAACTGGCACATGATGGGATGAATATGATCATCGTTACCCACGAAATGGGCTTTGCCCGTGAAGTTGCGGACCGCATTATCTTTATGGCCGACGGAGAGGTTTTAGTAGACACGACAGATGTCGATGACTTTTTTGACAATCCAAGCGAACCTCGTGCTCAACAATTCCTCAGCAAAATTATCAACCACGAAAGTGACAAAGTCAAATAAGGAGGCGCCTATGAAAAAGAAATTCTTTTTATCCGCATTATTGATTAGCCTTTTCACCCTTGCTGCTGCCAAACCAGTTCAGGCTGATACCAGCGTCGCAGACATTCAAAAAAGAGGTGAACTGGTTGTTGGTGTCAAACAAGACGTTCCCAATTTTGGTTACAAAGATCCCAAGACAGGGACTTATTCTGGTATCGAAACGGACTTGGCCAAGATGATTGCGGATGAACTCAAGGTCAAGGTTCGCTACGTTCCTGTTACCGCTCAAACTCGTGGCCCCCTTCTTGACAATGAACAGGTCGACATGGATATCGCGACCTTCACCATCACAGACGAGCGTAAAAAATTATACAACTTCACCAGTCCCTACTATACGGACGCTTCTGGTTTTTTGGTCAATAAATCCGCCAACATCAAAAGCATTGAGGACCTAAACGGCAAAACCATTGGGGTTGCCCAAGGATCCATCACCCAGCGCTTGATTACTGAACTTGGTAAAAAGAAAGGTCTGAAGTTTAAATTCGTCGAACTTGGTTCCTACCCAGAATTGATTACTTCCCTTCACGCTCACCGTATTGATGCCTTTTCCGTGGACCGCTCTATCCTGTCAGGCTACATTAGTAAACGGACAGAACTACTAGATGATAGTTTCAAGCCATCTGACTACGGTATCGTCACCAAGAAATCAAATACCGAGCTCAACGATTATCTTGATAGCTTGGTCACTAAATGGAGCAAGGACGGTAGTTTGCAGAAACTTTATGACCGTTACAAGCTCAAACCATCTAGCCATACCGCAGATTAAGGAGGACACGCCATGACAGATTTATCATCTTGGACAGCCTATTTTCAGGATTTTGGACAATTTTTCAATGGTTTCCTCTTCACCCTTGCCCTAGCGATTGGATCTTTTATCCTAGCTATGGTCTTAGGAATCATCTTTGGAGTCCTATCAACTAGCAAACGCCCATTCTTGCGTATTTTGGCTCGTATCTTTGTCGAATTTTACCAAAATACTCCCCTCTTGGTGCAGTTTGTCATCGTTTTCTATGGTTTACCTCTTATCAGTGAACACACCATCATGATTCCGGTTTATTGGACAGCTGTACTTTGTGTGGGACTCTATCACGGCGCTTATATTGCTGAGGTTATTCGTTCAGGGATTCAGTCTATTCCTAGTGGTCAGATGGAGGCCGCCTTGTCGCAAGGTTTTACCTATATCAGTGCCATGCGCTTGATTATCTTGCCTCAGGCCTTCCGTATCATTCTCCCTCCATTGACCAACCAAATTGTTAACCTCATCAAGAACACCTCTACAGTGGCCATTATCTCTGGAGTAGACTTGATGTTTGTGACCAAGTCTTGGTCATCTCTCAACGGAAACTATATTCCAGCCTTTTTAGGTGCTGCCCTGCTCTACTTTGCTCTTTGCTTCCCTGTTGCCCAGTTTGGTCGCAAGATCGAGCAAGCCAACAAAAAAGCCTATTCACTTTAGGAGGTTACTATGGAATCTATTTTAGAAGTTTTGACCCCAGATAACCTAATCTTTATCTTTAAAGGATTTGGCTTGACTCTCTACATTTCTCTGATTGCTATCGTCCTCTCGACCCTTATCGGAACAGTGCTAGCCGTCATGAGAAATGGGAAAAATCCTGTCTTACGGATCATCTCCAGCATTTATATCGAGTTTGTACGTAACGTTCCCAACCTCCTCTGGATTTTCACCATCTTTTTGGTGTTTAAGATGAAGTCCACACCAGCTGGTATTACTGCCTTTACCCTCTTTACCTCAGCAGCCCTGGCTGAGATTATCCGAGGTGGCCTCAATGCCGTGGACAAGGGCCAGTACGAAGCAGGAATGTCGCAAGGATTCACCTCTGCGCAAATCCTCTACTACATCATTCTCCCACAAGCGATCCGTAAAATGCTGCCAGCCATCATTTCTCAGTTTGTAACTGTGATTAAGGATACCAGTCTTCTCTACTCTGTTATCGCTCTACAAGAACTCTTTGGCGCCAGCCAAATTCTCATGGGACGCTATTTCGAACCAGAGCAGGTCTTCAGTCTTTATATCCTGATTGCCGTGATTTACTTTATCTTTAACTTTGCCATTTCTAGCCTGTCTCATAAGCTAGCAAAACGTTGGCAACAAGCTGCGGAATAAAAAAACAGCTCTCCCTGCGTGTGGAGAGCTGTTTTTTTGATTACCAAAGGATACCTCTATAAGACATCAAAATTAGAAATAAAAGGAGGGCATAAAAGGCAACAAAGAGCCATTTCATTTTGACACAGAGAGCTATATATTCTCTGATAAAAGCTGATTAAATATAATAAGCAGCTGTCCGACAACCCAAGCTATCTCCTTTCATACGGAGTTGTCTAGCATAGGTACTGGTCCGAAAAACATGGTAGTCATTGGTCACAAAGAGAAAACGTGGACTTGCCACCAGCCTCTTCCCCATTTCTTTTGAAAAGAGAAAATTCTCATAAGTCATTGTCGAGCTTTCCTCTAGGAGAATGGCTTCTCTCGGAACATCCGTTTCTTCCAGTAAATAATTACAAATCGCTTGAGCTTCAGAAATCTTCTCATCCCCACCTTGACCTCCACTGGCAATCAATTTAAAATCTTGATTTTTCAACTCGTGGTAAGCCTCGACTGCCTTGTCAATCCTAGGCTTGAGCAAAGGAGTTACCCTTTCTCCATCCAACAAACCAGCCCCGTGAATGATGATAAAATCATAGTGTTTTTTCTTAGGAACAAAAAGATACAAGATAGAATATAGCAGAAATTCTGCAAAGGCAAAACCAAAGATAAAATAGGAATAAAGAATGAATAGAAAGATTAGATTGATTAGATGATTAGTATAGAATAAATCATTGGTATCACTCATTCGAATCGCCATAATCACAAAAAAGAACAGAATCGCACACCCTAGTCCCAGAGACAAATAATTTGCCTTAGATTTCCCTTCTTTCTTCAATAACACAAATCCATTATAAATAAGGAAAAAGCCACTTAGAAAAACTAAAAATGGAAGCAAGAAAAAAATCACTGCAAAGAAAATCATGTGCAATTCTTCTTGTCCAGTCTCGTAAAAAAGATTGGCAATAGATAGGTAAGATTCCAGAGACTGCGATTGTCCCTAAAAAAGAAATCAGAAAAAGTAGGACAAAAAAGAGGAACTCGGACCCTTACTTATTCGTTTCACTTGACATAGTCATCACAAATTCCTCTAAACTGTTAATAACTGGCCTGGTTGACCATAATCTCTATATATGCTAGAATAAAAACTATTGATATATTTATAAGGAAAGGCTACATCCAACATGTTACCATTCATTCCTGCGGCACGTACAAAAACAGTTTTTGACCTCCCCTACCAAAGTCTCTATCAAACTGGATTTAAAGGATTGATATTCGACATTGATCAAACATTGGTTATGCACGGTGCCCCTGTAACAGATCAGATTATTGAACTCTTCCAGAAACTCGAGGAACTAGGGTTTCAACTGTTTCTCTTATCAAACAATACTGAAGAAAGAATCGCTGAGTTCAATCAAGACTTAGCTGTTCCTTTTATTCCTCTGTCAGACAAACCTCATCCTAAAAACTTTCTAAAAGCTCTAGAAATCATGAATCTCGCACCTTCCGAAACTTTAATGATTGGTGATCAACTGTTTACAGATGTTCTTGGTGCTAGTCGGGCAAATATATCTACGATTTTGGTGGATTTTTTATACGATCCCCAAGAGGGAGGAATCGGGAAAAAACGTTGGGTTGAAAAAATCATCCTCACATCTTACCCACTTTTGAGACAAAAAAATAAACATCTAGATGCTATCAAGAAGGAGAATCATCATGGTTTTTTGGAATAAAAATCTGTTATTTTGTGAAATTAGCCCTACTACATACAAAATTTCCTTAAAGAAAGAAAATCTAAAGCGTCATTTTCAAAATTTCAAATTAGGAAAGAAATTCTCTAAAATAAAACAAGAAAAATCACTTCCCAACTTGGTGTCCTCATACTCTACTCAGTTGATCAAGCGTGGACCTGGTATTGACATCAATCTTCAAAAAGGCAAAGCAACTAATATCCAAATCGCTACCCACGCTCTCAATAATATTCTGATATACCCTGGAGAGGAGTTTTCTTTTTGGAGTTTAGTTGGGAATACCACTAAGAAAAAAGGATACTTAGAGGGACGCGTTATTATCAATGGCAAGGTACAACCTGGAATTGGTGGTGGTTTATGTAATTTAGCTAACCTCCTCCATCTTTTAATTGTTCATAGTCCAATGGACATTACTGAATTTCATGCTCACTCAGATGCACTTGATCCTGACAATGGACAACGAAAACCCTTTGCTAACGGAACCTCAGTGCAATACAATCATCAAGACTACCGCTTCAAAAACAATACGGATCAAATCATCCAATTACGAACATGGATAGAAAATGAAATTCTTTTCGGAGAATTACGCAGCGAATCTGAATTCCCTTTCACTTATCAAATAGTCGAAGAAAATCATCACTTTAAAAAAGAAGGGGAACACTACTATCGTAACTCTATGATTTATCGTGAAAAGCTGGACCGACTAACTGAGCAAACTTTGGAAAAAGAACTAATACTAAAAAATCATTCAAAAGTCATGTACGATCCTAACCTAATCCCGAAAGAAATGATTCAACAATAATGGAAGTCATTTATCTTTTTTGGCATAGAGGATTGATGTGATATGCAAAAGGAACTTTTATGGATACTTCTAAACTAATCGTTATGCTAACTCACAATGATCATACAGTCGAAAACGCTCGTGAAATCTTTGAATCTTGTAAAAAATCAAAAGCTAAGTATTGGGGATTTAAAGAAAAACCAATTCCTATCGAAGAAATGAAGTCACTATTTGCAGAAATGAAAGCTTGTGGTAAGACCACCTTCCTCGAAGTTGTTGAGTATGATGAAGAGGCTGGACTTCAAGGTGCTCAAATTGCCAAAGAGTGTGGATGCGATATCTTGATGGGAACGATTTTCTTTGATTCCATCAATCAATTTTGCAAAGAAAATCAAATTAAATACATGCCTTTCGTTGGTCAAATTACTGGACGACCTTCTATTCTTGAGGGAAATATAGACGATATGATTGCCCAAGCACAAGAGTATCTAGCAAAAGGAGTTTATGGGATTGACTTACTTGGCTATCGTTATACGGGTGATCCAGTCGAACTAAATAGAGCCTTTGTAAGAGCTATCCAGGCTCCAGTTTGTCTGGCTGGAAATATTGACTGTTATCAACGTCTGGATGAAGTGATTGCTACAAATCCTTGGGCCTTCACTATTGGAAGTGCATTTTTCGAAGAAAAGTTTGGCACTGATTTTAGCCAACAGATTGATACCGTTTGTGACTACATCAGTAGATAAGAATAAAAACTCAAGGAAAGCTAGGTTATTCTAGTTATCCTTGAGTTTTTTAGTTGAGAATCAAATCTCTTAAGTCTCCTTGCATTTTTCCGCATCTGCTGCAACTTCAGCGAGATTGGTCTGACTCAGTTGTTTTTCCATAGCCTGCTGGATTTCGATTAACTTATGATCCAAGATCTCATGGATATTCGCACCGACAGGACAGTCAGGGTTGGGATTGTAATGAAAACTAAAGAGCTGACCAGACTTTCCGAGACATTCTACCGCCCGATACACATCCAGAAGGCTAATGTCATTAAGGTCTTTAACAATCTCTGCACCACCTGTTCCACGCGCTACCGAGATAAACTCAGCCTTCTTGAGTTGAGACAAGGTTTTTCGGATAATGACTGGATTAACTCCAACGCTATTCGCTAGAAAATCACTCGTCACCTTCACTTCTTTGCCCTTGAGTGCAATGATAATCAGCATATGTGTCGCAATGGTAAATCGACTTGAAATTTGCATATTCTTCTCCCTTCAACTGAAACACTTGTTAGCTTTTCGCTCATTTCTATTATACCTACTTCAGGTGTAATGTCAATCATTACCACCAACAAGCCAAGCATTCAATTCCGCATCGTGTCCCTGCTCCTGAGCTATTTTCTGGAGAAGTTCTTGATTATGAGTATGGTGAATCCCATTTACCAAACTTTCATAGTAGACCTGAAAATAGGGGAGCTTCAAATCCTTAGCCAACTGCAATTCAGCTTCCATATCATAATCCACTCGACGAAAATCAACATCAGACAAACCTGCCTCATCAAACTCTAAGATCATATACTGGGCCCGCAGGTCCTTACGCAACTTCGCGTCTAGAAAGAAAGGTTGTCCAATGGAACCTGGATTAAGAATCAACTGTCCATCACTTCCGTAACGAAGCAACTGTTGATGAATATGACCATACACTGCAATAGAAGCATGTGGCTCCGTCACCAATCTATCAAAATCTTCTTGTTTTCCCGTATGAATCAACTCTCTACCCCAGTTTTTATCAGGGAGATGGTGTGTGATTCCCACCATCAAATCACCAAACTGACGATGAACTTGCATGGGTTGATTATTGAGGTCTTCGATTTCTTCAGGGCTGACCTCCTCTAAGATGTACTGACTTTGGCGCAGGAGATAACGATGACTCGCTATTGCAGGATCTAACTTGCGATGCAGGCCTCGCCAGAGACTATTCTCCCAATTTCCCAGAACTCTTACTGTAATAGGCAAGCTAGCTAAGAGGTCCAAAATCCTTCTACGTCCCGTTCCCGGCATAAGAATATCCCCCAAAAGCCAGTACTCATCTACCTTTGCCTTTTTAGCATCAGCCAGTACAGCTTCCAAAGCTGTCATATTTCCATGTATGTCTGAAAGAACTGCTATTTTCGTCATTCTTTCTCCTCATTTCCTCTTACTTCTTTTGTTAGTATTATAGCAGAAAACACTCAAAAAGAGCACTATCACTACTCACTGGATTGACTTGTAAAGGCTTCCAAGATGTGCTATAATATAGGTAGAGAGTTCCCCTTCATTTAGGATTATGTGGTCTACAATATCTCTCAATTTTTCCAGATTGGAGGACTATTGCCATGCGAAATTATCTTAAGTATATCCCATACTACCTTGTCATTTTCTTTTTTTTCTGGCCACTCTATGAACTCCTCTCTCTACTCATCTCTGACCCGTATACACTGAAGGGACTCTACATTTACAACATCATCCTCTTTTCACCTCTGGTAACCTTTATCATATCGCTACTTTATAGCTATCGATTTCATTTCTCACTTTGGTGGCTACTCGGTATCGGTCTGCTCTATTGCTTTACCATCATCACCTTTGGCGAGTTCATCCTGCTTTACTTCCTAGCCTATGAGCTCTTTGCCCTACTTGGGTTGGCTGCTGGTGTGGGGATCAAGCATCTCCTCCAAAGAGAGAAAAACAAAAAAAATTATACAAAAACCTTGAAAATTCTCGCAATCATGCTATAATAATGCATAGAGACAAGTCACTTAGTCCCTTTCTACTAGAGAGTGCGTGGTTGCTGGAAACGCATAGAAAGCCTAAACTGATACTACTCTACTGACTTTTATGAAAACATAAAACGGTGGCTACGTTAGAGCCAATCAGAGGTGTCCCTCTTTTTTGAGGAACATAAATGAAGGTGGAACCACGTTGCGACGTCCTTTTAGGATGTCGTTTTTTGTTTTGTCAGAAGGAGGAAGAACGATGCTTTATATGATTGGCGGATCGCCTTGTAGTGGAAAGTCAACAATTGCCTCACTTCTTGCTAGACAGTATCAACTACTTCATATCAAACTGGATGATTTGGTAGAAGAGATGATGAGTCAAGCAAGTGCAGACTCACAGCCAATTTGCCTTCTTAGGAAGGATAGAAATCCAGAACAAATCTGGATGAGAAAGCCAGAAGAGATGGCAGATGAAGAATGGTGCTTTTATGAAGAGATTTTTCCTTATGTAAAATCTTACTTGATAAAAAATCAAAACAGACCTCTCTTGGTGGAGGGAGCAGGACTTTTGCCTCACTTGGTAAAGGAGCTTGAATGTCAAGTATCATCCTATCTATGCTTGACTCCGACAGCTGATTTTCAAAAAAAGCATTATATACAGAGAGAATGGGTTCCTTATGTCTTAGAGGGTACAACCAACCCTGATCAAGCTTTTGAAAACTGGATGCAACGAGACATTCTTTTTGCTCAAATGGTTCGTAAGGAAGCGGTGAAATTAGGCTATCCTAGCCTCGTAACAGATGGTAGTCAATCAGAGAATCAGACTGCGGAAGAAGTTGCTCGGCTCTTAAAATTGTCCAACAAAAATAGAATAAATATTTAAGGAGAAAACCATGATTAAGATTACTTTCCCAGATGGCGCTGTTCGTAAATTCGAATCTGGCGTGACAACTTTTGAAATTGCCCAATCTATCAGCAATTCCCTAGCTAAAAAAGCCTTGGCTGGTAAATTCAACGGCAAACTCATCGACACGACTCGTGCTATCACTGAAGATGGAAGCATTGAAATCGTGACACCGGATCACGAAGATGCCCTTCCAATCTTGCGTCACTCAGCTGCCCACTTGTTCGCCCAAGCAGCTCGTCGCCTTTTCCCAGACATTCACTTGGGAGTTGGTCCAGCTATTGAAGATGGCTTCTACTACGATACAGACAATCAAGCTGGTCAAATCTCCAACGAAGACCTTCCTCGTATCGAAGAAGAAATGAAAAAAATCGTTAAAGAAAACTTCCCATCTATTCGTGAGGAAGTGACCAAAGACCAAGCTCGTGAAATCTTTAAAAATGATCCTTACAAGTTGGAATTGATCGAAGAACACTCAGAAGACGAGGGTGGTTTGACTATCTACCGTCAGGGTGAATACGTGGACCTTTGCCGTGGCCCGCACGTTCCATCAACAGGCCGTATCCAAATCTTCCACCTTCTTCATGTAGCAGGTGCTTACTGGCGCGGAAATAGCGACAATGCCATGATGCAACGTATCTACGGTACAGCTTGGTTTGACAAGAAAGACTTGAAAAACTACCTCCAAATGCGTGAAGAAGCCAAAGAACGTGACCACCGTAAACTTGGTAAAGAGCTTGACCTCTTCATGATTTCACAAGAAGTCGGACAAGGACTTCCATTCTGGTTGCCAAACGGTGCGACTATCCGCCGTGAATTGGAACGCTACATTGTCGACAAAGAGTTGGCTTCTGGCTACCAACACGTTTACACTCCACCACTTGCTTCTGTAGAGCTTTACAAGACTTCTGGCCACTGGGATCATTACCAAGAAGATATGTTCCCAACCATGGACATGGGGGACGGGGAAGAATTTGTCCTTCGTCCAATGAACTGCCCACACCACATCCAAGTCTTCAAACACCATGTTCACTCATACCGCGAATTGCCAATCCGTATCGCTGAAATCGGTATGATGCACCGCTACGAGAAATCTGGTGCCCTCACTGGTCTTCAACGTGTACGTGAAATGTCCCTCAACGACGGTCACCTCTTTGTCACTCCTGAACAAATCCAAGAAGAATTCCAACGTGCCCTTCAGTTGATTATCGATGTTTATGAAGACTTCAACTTAACAGAATACCGCTTCCGTCTCTCTCTTCGTGACCCTCAAGATACTCACAAGTACTTTGACAACGATGAGATGTGGGAAAATGCCCAAACTATGCTTCGTGCAGCCCTTGATGAAATGGGCGTGGACTACTTTGAAGCTGAAGGTGAAGCAGCCTTCTACGGACCAAAATTGGATATCCAAGTTAAGACAGCTCTCGGAAAAGAAGAAACCCTTTCGACTATCCAGCTTGACTTCTTGTTGCCAGAACGCTTCGACCTTAAATACATCGGAGCTGACGGGGAAGAACACCGTCCAGTTATGATTCACCGTGGGGTTATTTCAACTATGGAACGCTTCACAGCTATCTTGATTGAGAACTACAAGGGTGCCTTCCCAACATGGCTTGCCCCACACCAAGTAACTCTCATCCCAGTTTCTAACGAAAAACATGTGGACTACGCATGGGAAGTGGCTAAGAAACTCCGTGACGGTGGTGTCCGTGCTGATGTGGATGAACGCAATGAAAAAATGCAGTTCAAGATCCGTGCTTCACAAACCAGCAAGATTCCTTACCAATTGATCGTTGGTGACAAGGAAATGGAAGACGGAACAGTCAATGTTCGTCGCTACGGCCAAAAAGAAACACAAACTGTCTCAGTAGATGACTTTGTGCAAGCTATCCTTGCTGATATCGCCAACAAATCACGTGTGGAAAAATAAAACGATCACTGTCTGAGAAACATTTTTCAGTAAGAAAAAGCAACAACTGAAATAGTTGTTGCTTTTTTATATTTTATTTAACCTGAGCTAGTCGTGATTGTTCAAACCACCACAAATGGTATCCTCATCAACAATCCTTTCTATCCACTAACTGTTGGATATAGGATATCCTCCCAACATTTGCTTCCATGAGTTAGATAAGTTCAATATCCTCAATCCTTGTCTGCTTCATTTTCTTTTACGAGATCTTTTTGTGAATCTTTTTCAGAGAGTTTTTGATCGATATACTTGTTAATGTTTTCATAAAATTCCTTGGTCATCTCACTATCTAATTTTATCGAATTATGGACTTGATTGACTTTCAATTGAACAGATTGAATACCGTAAGAGGCTTGTTTTTGGCGGATTGTTTCTAATTCTTCTTCTGAAATCGGATCTCCAACAACTGTCAAGACTAATTCATTGTTACTTGACTTGTAGACTTGATTAATGACCGTATGATTAGAGAACTCTTTTCCTACAAACTGTTTGATCCCTTCTTTTCGTGCTTGATCCATCGTCAGAGTGACTGCTGAATAGCTTGCTGGAAGAACCAATAATACAATCAAGGATATCAAGCCAATTCTCATTTTAATGTCTAGCTCTTTAAATGAACTTAAAGGAGATTTTCTCATTAAAATTCTTGTTCCAACAATATTGGTTAGCATGATAAAGACACAGTTAATCAAGAAAAGATAGAGAGCCCCGAATAAAAATCGCACATTTCCATTAGCTAAACCATAGCCTGCAGTACAGATAGGTGGCATCAGAGCTGTTGCAATGGCTACGCCAGGCACGATATTGTTTGCTTCTTTTTTCCTTGAACCAATTACACCTGCTATCCCACCAGCAATAGCAATGAGAACATCCCAAATGGTTGGAGAGGTTCGTGCAATCAATTCGCTACTTGCATAAGATAAGGGAGAAATCCAGAAATACAGAGTCGAAACAAGCAAGCTGACCAATACTTGAGTAAATAAAACCTCTAAAGATTGCTTGATTAAACGCGTATCAAAAATAGCTAAACCGAATCCTAGTCCAACAATCGATGTCATAAGAGGGGAAATCAACATGGCTCCAATAATGACAGCTGTTGAATTCATATTTAAACCTATAGAGGCAATAAAAATCGCACACATCAAAATCACTGTATCTCTTAATCGAACATGAAGATCATCATATAATTTCTCACGATATTCACGTGTTGAATAATTTCCAGTCATTGGTTACTCCTTTTATTTCATATAATCTTGTTTCTGCATAGACGATGGTAGAGAGATCTCTATCCAATCTTACATATTTTTAATTCTCACCTGTCATTCTTTTGAAAATAATCCTTTAAATATCCATCAGTCCATCCTTGATATTATATCAAAAATTTTACAACCTTTCTCTGAAGAACTCAATCAATTTAAAAGATAGAGGACGGAAGAAATTTTTGTTTCCTTATCCGAAAAAGAAAAAACGGTATATCCTCTGAAAGAAGGTGCCGTTTTAATGTTTAAACATGATGAATGTGTTTGACATTCCATTGCTCCATTTTTATTTTCAACCAGAAGCCATAGATCCCAAACGTGATGATGGTTAGAAGAAACCACTTGATCCAGTAGCCGAATAGTTGTGCTCCAGTCCCGTCAAAGTATAGATGCTGACCATCTACTACCGTGTGTTTGGTTTCCCAATTTTGCATCATGCAAACTGCCCAAGGTGTTGCAATCCCCAAGGTATGCCCAAAAATTATGGCTACTAAGATAGAGTATCCAATATAATCTAGGATTCCTCCGTCAAAATAACTTTCTTTCATTTTGCCTCTTTTATTTTTTGACTATATTCTAGTCGTTTCCTAGTGTAACATTTTTAACATCTGGACAATCTTACGGTAACTTCTAGACATTATCATGAAAATAGAGATATAGACTAGAACAAAAATTCCACAGATAGATAAGGTTATCATCAACTATACTCACTCAATTCTCAGATTCACATCGGCAAACTTGATTCTTACTGTCGTTCCTTTTCCAACTTCAGATTCAATGCGGATCTGATGCCCCAGTTCTTCAGAAATTTTCTTAGATAGGTAAAGTCCAAGTCCAGATGACTGCTGGGTTAGGCGACCATTATAGCCTGAAAAGCCACGTTCAAAGACTCGGAGCACATCACTATTTTTTATCCCAATTCCCGTATCCTTGATACAAAGCTCCTGACCTTCCATATAAATCTCTAGCCCACCTTCCTTGGTGTATTTGAGACTGTTTGAGAGGATTTGTTCAATGACGACCAACAGCCATTTCTTATCAGTCACGATGATTTTGTCAAGGTCATGGAGATTGAGCGCCAGTCCTTTTTGGATAAAGAAAAGGGCATACTTACGAACCACTTCCTTCACCAGATCCTCCACTTGAACCTTTTCAAATACCAAGTCATCGTGGAAGCTTTCCAAACGAAGATACTGCAACACTAGATTGGTATAGGAGTCAGTCTTAAAGATTTCCTGTTCCAGTTGCTGCTTGACCTCACGATCAGAGACTTCTGCTACCAAGAGACGACTCGCTGCAATGGGGGTCTTGATTTGATGAACCCACAAGGTGTAGTAATCAAGCAAATCCGTCAGCTTGCTCTGCGCTTCTGACTTCTTTTGATACAATTCAGACTCACGCTCTTCGAGCTTTTCTGCTAGCGCACATTCCAGAGGAGACTTGGGGTCTCTCTCGGCATAAAGTACTTCCTGACGGTAAACCTGAGCTTCTGCAAAAATATCCCAAGCCAAAAATAAGAAGGTCAAAAAACTACTGAGTAGAAAGAAATAAAGAAAATAAGTTCCTAGACTAGCAAATAAAAACTGAAAGAGAAGGACAAGAGAGCCTAATGAAAAAATATAGACAAAGATGCGACTGCGAGAACGCAGATAGGCTAGAAAAAATGATTTCCAATCAAGCATGTTTCAGTCCGTATCCTATCCCTTTCTTGGTTTCGATAAAGCCTGCTAAACCTTGCTCCTCCAACTTTTTACGCAAGCGAGCAACATTGACGGACAAGGTATTGTCATCGATGAAAAAGTCGCTATTCCAGAGTTCTCTCATCAAGTCATCACGCGCTACGATATTGCCAGCATGTTCAAACAAGACCCGCAAAATTTGAAATTCATTCTTGGTCAAACTCAGAACTTCCCCCTGATAGTGCAAGTCCATAGACTTGGTATTGAGGATCACACCCGCATACTCCAGCAGACTTTCATCCCGCCCAAATTCATAGGAACGGCGCAACAAGCCTTGAACCTTGGCAAGGAGCACCTGCTGGTCAAAAGGCTTGGTCACAAAGTCATCTGCCCCCATATTGATCGCCATGACAATATCCATCGCCTGGTCTCTCGAAGACAGAAACATGATGGGCACCTTGGAAATCTTGCGAATCTCCTGACACCAGTGGTAACCATTAAAAAGAGGCAGACCAATATCCATGAGGACCAAATGAGGTTCTGACTGAACAAAAAGGCTCAATACTTCCATAAAATCTTCTACCAAAACGACCTCAAAACCCCACTCAGAGAGCAGTTTCCCCACTTGTTGCCGAATAACTTGGTCATCTTCTACTAGTAAAATCTTGTGCATGCGCTCCTCCTTTGTTCTTATTATAACAGATTTTCCCTATGGATAAAACGCAAACCTGTATTTAAACCATCTCGCTAGCAGTATAGCAAAATCTAACAACCCTACTAGCTAATTCTAGGTAAATGTGGTAATATAAACATTGAGAAAGGAGCTTTTATGGCCAATATTTTTGACTACTTAAATGATGTAGCATACGATTCCTTTTATGACCTCCCCGTGAATGAGTTAGATATTCTTGCCCTGACTGAATTAACCTATCTTCCTTTTGATGATGTAGTTACCCAAGAACCAAAGCGTCTCATAGATCTTGCATCTCAAATCCCTAGAGAAACGACGATGCTGACCAATAAGAACCGTCTCCAATTGTTAGATCAGCTCGCTCAACACAAACGCTTTAAAAATTGCAAGCTCTCAGACTTTATCAATGATATCGATCCTGAATTGCAAAAACAGTTTGCAGCCATGACTTATCGTATCAGTCTCGATACTTATTTGCTTGTTTTTCGCGGAACAGATGATAGTATCATTGGTTGGAAAGAAGATTTCCATATGACCTATATGAAGGAAATCCCTGCTCAAAAACATGCCCTCCAGTATTTAGAGGACTTTTTTTCCCAACATCCTAACCAAAAGGTTATTCTAGCAGGACACTCAAAAGGGGGTAATCTAGCTGTCTATGCTGCTAGTCAGCTCGATCCAGTCTTACAAAAAAACATTGTCGCTGTCTATACTTTTGATGCCCCTGGGCTTCACAAGGAACTAACCGAAACACCTGGCTATCAAAACATGATGGAAAGAACGAAAGTATTTGTTCCACAAGGTTCTATCATCGGGATGATGCTGGAAATTCCGGATAAAAAAATTGTTGTTCGAAGCACTGCCTTGGGTGGTATCGCCCAGCACGATACCTTTAGTTGGCAGGTTAAAGACAAGCACTTTGTCCAACTAGACGAAACTAATAGCGACAGCCAACAAGTTGACACTACTTTCAAGGAATGGGTTGAAACCGTTCCTGACGAAGAACTGCAGCTCTACTTTGACCTCTTTTTTGGAATCATTCTCGATGCAGGCATCTCTTCTATCAACGACCTTTCTTCCTTCAAGGTCATTGAACACATTCATCATCTCTTTGTCCAAGCCCAATCCCTCACTCCCGAAGAAAGAGAAACCATGGGACGACTAACCCAACTCCTGATCGACACCCGCTACCAAGCTTGGAAAAATCGAGAATAGACAAAAACCAACTAACCTAATGGTTAGTTGGTTTTTTGTTTAAGAAACTAATGGATACTAGTTAGAATCTTGAGTATAGAATTAGTCTTCTTTTTTCTTGCGAGACACAAGTCCAAATCCACTCATCAAACCAAGTACTCCTAGAGTTGCCAAAGCTGCATGATCTTCCGTACCAGTATTAGGTAATTCTTTGGTTGCTTTAGTAGTTGGAGATTGCTCAGTCGGTTTTTGTTGAGGAGCAGTAACAACTTTTTCGTAGACATGTTCTGTGTCACCGTTTGGAAGCTTCTTAGTCTCTACGAAGCGGTAACCTGGGATATCTTTCTTCGGTTGTTGGCCGTCTTCGGTTGGATAACCTGGAATTTCATTGCCTTCCTTATCCTTATGACTAGTCTTAACCTTCTCATAAACGTGTTCTGTGTCACCGTTTGGAAGTTTCTTAGTCTCTACGAAGCGGTAACCTGGAATATCTTTCTTAGGTTGTTGGCCGTCTTCGGTTGGGTGGCCTGGAATTTCATTGCCTTCCTTATCCTTATGACTAGTCTTAACCTTCTCATAAACGTGTTCTGTGTCGCCGTTTGGAAGTTTCTTAGTCTCTACGAAGCGGTAACCTGGAATATCTTTCTTAGGTTGTTCGCCGTCTTCGCTTGG